>NZ_JBJJBQ010000006.1:1257-189425 GCF_045446075.1 Flavisericum labens
GATAACTGTGGTAATGCAGCGGAAGACCAAACCCAAACCATTACAATTTCTGATAATACAGCGCCTACGTTTACTGCGCCTGCTAGTCTGGAAATATTTACAGATGCAGATTGCAACTTCGATGTTAGCGTTGCTAATGTTGGTGACGTAACCGATGAGGCCGATAACTGTTCTACAGGTCTGCAAGCTACTTATGTAGATAGCGACCCCATAGCCGGTCCTTGTGAAGGAACATTCGTTATAACTAGAACTTGGAGTCTATCTGATAACTGTGGTAATGCAGCGGAAGACCAAACCCAAACCATTACAATTTCTGATAATACAGCGCCTACGTTTACTGCCCCTGCAGATATCACAATAAATTGTGAGGATAATGAAGCAGATTTAACTATAACAGGTGATGTTACAGATGAAGCAGATAACTGTTCTGCTGGTATTGAAGCTACATACACAGATAGCATTTCAGATGGTAATTGTCCTAATGAACGCATTATAACAAGAACCTGGAGTTTATCTGATAGCTGTGGGAATGCTGCCCAGGATCAAGTTCAAATCATTACAGTAGTGGATACTACAGGACCAGAATTAGTAACTCAGTTCCCTAGTACTATTTCTGTAAGTTGTAATGCTATTCCTGATGCCCCAGAGCTTGGTTTTGCAGACAATTGTTCTGAAAATGTAGAAGTGAAATTTACCGAAGAGTTTATTTATACCACTAATGATACTGAATCATATGAAATCAGAAGAACATGGACCGCTGTTGATGAATGTGGTAATGAAACTGAAAGAGAGCAAATTGTTACGGTAACCGTAGATGAGTTCATTACTCAAGTAAGTGATGATGCCTGTTCTGATGACGGTGTGATTGATTTAAATGATTATATCAGCGACTTTACCGAGGGTGTTACCTGGACATTTGTTTCAGGAGTAACAGACAACATAAACTTTGACGGCAATAATCTGTTCGACCCTGAAAATCTAGTAGATATTGATGGAGATAATGACTTCTTGGGAGACTATGTATTTAGCTATACTTATACAAGTCCTACAGGTTGTTTAGAAACTACCGAGGTGACTATTACAATTAATGATGATTGCGTTGTATTCCCATGTAGTTCTGATGATATGGTTATTTCTAAAGCTGTAACGCCTAATGGAGATGCTTATAATGAGAGTTTTGATATTACAGGAATTACTTTAGATTGTAGCTTTGAAATTAGAGTACAAATCTTTAATAGATGGGGAGCTCAGATATTTGACGGTAGTAACTATACTATTGGTGAAGGCCAAGGTGAATGGAGAGGTCAATCTCATAAATCATCTATTGGAGGTGCAGATACAGTCCCAAATGGAACATATTATTATATTATAACATTAGAAAATAGTGGATTGGATCCATTCACAGGTCCTGTTTACGTTGGAACCAAATAAAACTTTAACCTATGAAACTACTATTAAAATATTACATAATCGCTATTGCGGTGTTTAGCTGTACTATTACTGTCGCGCAACAAATGCCACAGTTCACTCAGTACATGTACAACACCATCTCTATAAATCCCGCATACGCAGGAAGTAGAGAAGCCTTAAGCATTGTTGGATTGCACAGAAGCCAATGGGTTGGTTTTGATGGAGGTCCAATTACGCAAACACTTTCTATTCATACACCACTTAGAAATGATAGAATTGGTTTAGGATTATCTTTTATTGAAGATGATTTAGGCCCTGAAAATTTCACATATCTTTATGGTGATTTTTCATACACTATTCCAACAGGTGTTTATGGTAAATTGGCTTTTGGTGTTAAGGGAGGATTTACTCAATATAGTTTAGATCCAGACTTTAGAAATTACGAATACCTAGACCCAACTATTAGAGGTATTGAAAATAGGTGGTCTCCAAATATTGGTCTTGGTGTATTTTGGCACACCAATAAATGGTATCTTGGACTATCAGCTCCAAGAGTTTTGAAAACCAACAGAAACAAAGAAGAAGGTTTTGAAGCACTAGAGCGATTAAGCTATTACTTTACTGGAGGTTATGTGTTTGACTTAAGCAAAACGGTTAAGTTTAAACCTACGTATCTAATTAAAGCTACTAATGGCGCTCCACTGTCTTACGATCTTACGGCCAACTTTTTATTCAATGAAAAATTTTGGTTGGGAGCCTCTTATAGAATAAATGAAAATACAGGTGCTCTCGGAGGATTTGCTGATTTTCAAGTTTCTAGACAATTACGCGTAGGTTATGCTTATGAAAAACCTTTATCTGATATAAATAACTATTCGAATGGTACTCATGAAGTTTTATTAATCTACGAATTTAAGTTTATGAGTAATAAATTAAAATCACCTAGATATTTCTAATAAAAAAATCACCCCATGAAATTAAAAAATTACATATTAGTTTGTATCCTATTGACGGTGAGTTTTACGGCCTCTGCGCAATACGGAAAACAGAAAAAAGCAGATACCTTATTTAATAAGTTCTCCTTTGTTAAAGCCACAGAAACTTATCTTGAACTACTTGAAAACAAGTATAATGAAGATTATGTTGTTAGACGTTTAGCAGATTGTTATGCACTCATGAGAGATACTAAAAACGCTGCCAAATACTACAAAAAAGCAGTTGAGCAAGCAAATGTTCCTGTTGAATATTATTATAACTATGCCCAAGCTCTTAGAGGTATTGAAAAATACGATGAATCTAAAGAATGGATGAAACGTTATAAAGACTCGGGCGGAGTGGTAAACACCGGTAAGTACTTAAAGAAGGGTAATTTTATTACTAACATTTTTAACGCAAAGCAACAGTACTTTTTAAGTAACTTTAATCATAATTCTAATTTAAGTGACTTTGGCGCTTATGAGCACAATGGTAAAATTTACTTTGCTTCTACTAGAGATGAAGGTGTTTCTATTAAAAGACTTTATGGATGGAATGAACAACCTTTCTTAGATGTTTATGCTGTTAATAAAGATAGTAAAGAACCTGCAGATCATACTTCAAAATTAAAAGGAGATGTAAACTCCGTTTTTCATGATGGCCCTGTAGCTATTACTAATGATGGTAATACCATGTATTTTACAAGAAACAGCTTTATTAAAAATGTTTATGACAGTAATAGTAGGGGTATTAATCAAGTAAAGATTTATAGAGCAACACTTAAAGATAGTATTTGGACTGATGTTGTTGATTTGTCAATTAATGATTCTGAGTTCAGTACCCAACATCCTGCTTTAAGTCCTGATAACAAAAAACTTTATTTTGCTTCCGACAGACCAGGTGGCGTTGGAGCTTCAGATATTTATGTCGTTAATATCAATGATGATGGAAGTTTAGGAGAACCTGAAAATTTAGGAAATATAGTAAACACTTCAGGAGCTGAAGGTATGCCCTATATAAATAATGAAGGTAGCTTGTTCTTTTCTTCAGACGGTCATGTAGGCCTTGGAATGCTAGACATTTTTGGAACTATTGCCAATGAAGAAGGTGAAATTGTAGATGTTATAAATCTTGGTGTTCCCGTAAACTCCAGTAAAGATGATTTTTCATTTACAATGAATGAAGATGGCTTAACAGGTTATTTTGCTTCAAACCGCGCTGGCGGCAAAGGAGATGATGATATCTATGCTTATAATAGAGTCCCTTTATTGAATGTTGAAGGGGTAGTAACAGATATTGTTAACAAAAAGCCGGTACCAAATGCTATTATTACTTTATTAGATGGCAGTGGTAAGCAAATTGCCTATATGGAGACCGATGAAGAAGGTTATTACGAAATCAATATTGATAGAGATGTAGACTATAAAATTACAGCGAGTCAAAAGAAATATGAAGATGATGTTAAGAACTTCACATCTAAAAATATTGAAACTAGCGTAACAACAATTACTGCGAATCTTGAACTAACACCTGTAAGAGATGTTGTTAAATTAGCCGATTTAGGTATTATCTACTTCGATTTCGATAAGCATAATATTCGTCCAGATGCTGCATTCGAGTTAGACAAGATTGTTAAGCTAATGAATGAAACTTATCCAGGAATGGTTATTAGAATTGAATCACATACAGATTCACGAGGAACATTAACCTATAATGACAAACTATCTATTGATAGAGCTAACTCAACATATGAATATTTAATTTCTAAAGGTGTAGATGCTTCTAGAATTACTGCTCACGAAGGGTTTGGCGAACGCAGATTAACAAACGGATGTGATGGTAGTGTAAATTGTGAAGAGAGCAACCACCAGTTAAACAGACGTACAGAGTTTATTATTATAAAAATGGAATAACCCATTATTTGAATATGAATATTATGCCCACTAAAGTGAACTTTAGTGGGCATTTTTTATGAAGTACCTTCAGTGCTTTTATTTAAGAAAATTAATAACATCAAGAATTTAATTATTTGAATTAATTCACTTTATATTTTTTCATTATACTAAGTTTAATGAAACCTAAACACACCATTCCAAAAATAATAGAAAATGAAACCTGCAAAGCCCTGAGCTATTTTCCGGAGCTAAAAAATACGTCTATACAATTCAGGTTTAAAAAGAACATAAAAAAATCTACTATGCAGGCCCAGCCTAAATTCGGCAGCTTTTTTAAAGCTAGAAGAAATAGGAGTTATGTGATTTTGATAAGTGAAACTTTTAAAATATCGGATAAAAAATTCTTAACAAGAAACATACCTTCGGATATTATGATTGGTTGGATTGGTCATGAATTAGGGCATATTATGGATTATCAAAATCGAAGCAAGCTAAACTTGATTTGGTTCGGTATAAAATATTTGCTTTCCCATAACCATGTTGTTGAAGCCGAAAGGGCAGCAGATACCTTTGCCGTGAATAATGGTATGGCAAGTTATATCCTAAAAACAAAAAACTTTATTTTAAACCATGCCAATATTACCCCTAACTATAAAGCAAGGATTCAAAAATATTATTTATCCCCCGAAGAAATTATGGAGATGGCCAATAAAAAAAAAGCACCACTTACCTCCTATTAGTTCTCAAGAACAAACTGCTCCCATTCCTTAAATTTATCTTCGTTCATAACCCGTTCCATTTTAACCTGTCCTCCTTTTTTCTTGTTTTTTGCATTCCACTCAAGAAAAACACTTGGACTTACAAGTTTTACTTTTACCCCATTTAATGCTTTACTTCGAGCTACTTTATAATTTTTGTTGGCCTTTTTCAAGGTGTCATCTAAAGACTCCGCCACTATATTCGTGTCCAAATTTTTATTGTCGGTGCCCAAGTACCAAAAGTGATAAAATTCATTGTCTTCCGCTCGCTTGGCACAGATAGTATATTCTGGGATTTTTATTGAAAATTTTTTCTCTAAATTACCCATGGCATCATCCATTTTGTTTACCGATAATTGAGATCCCACAGTGTTTAAAAAGAACTTCGTTCGTCCCGTTATCTTAATTTCGGCCAGTTCGATATCTGTAAACACAATGGTGTCACCAATTAAATAGCGCCATGCACCGCTAACGGTGCTTATTATGAGTACGTAATCTTGATTTAATTCTACATCAGCCAAGGTAACTGAAGGTGCATCTTGGTTTAAAGACCCTTTTTGATTGATATATTCGGGCTTGAACGGAACAAATTCAAAATAAATACCATGCTCTGTATTTAATTGCATAGCATCCGTTTCTGGCCTAATTTGAGTAGCTATATATCCTTCTGAAGCTAAATACGTATCAATTACCGTAACCTCCTTTCTCATTAAGGCTTTAAAACTTTTTTCGTAAGGACCAAAAGCAACACCTCCTGATGTATACACTTGAAGATTGGGCCAAATATCATGAATATCATTTACTTTATGATATTCAATCACTTTTTGTAACATTAATTCTATCCAAGAAGGAATACCGCTTAACGCACCTATATCCCACTCTTTTGCCCGTTGGGCTATTTTCAAAACTCGATCGTCCCAATCATCAATTTGTGCAATATCTTCACCTGGTTTATAATATCCTTGAAACCAAAAAGGAATGTTACTAGCACTTATTCCACTAATTTCCCCCTCTAAAAAGCTATTGTTATTTTTCAAATCTGTAGAACTACCCAACATCATGATTTCCTTTTCAAAAAAATCGGATGGTAAGTCGAAGTTTTTTAATGCCAAGACCTGTTTTACACCAGATTTTCTGATGGCTTCAAGCATATCGTCAGTAACCGGAATCCTTTTGCTCGTTTTTCCTGTTGTGCCAGAGCTTAAAGCAAAATAAGATAGGTTCCCAGGCCAAGTAATATTGGATTGATGCTTTTTTATCTTGTTCCACCATTCCTTGTTCATTTTATTATAATCGAAATACGGAACATGACTTGCAAATGCCTGTTCTTTATTTTCTGAATTCAAAATAGCTGTAAACTTATACTGCTGGCCGAATTCAGTATTTTTGGCGGTTTCAAGAAGTTGATTTAAAACTTTCTTTTGCGCTTTTACGTGATTTGTTTTCGAGGAAAATGTGTCGGTTAAATCTATTACGCCTTTAATGATATTGCCCAGTATTGACATATGTTTAATTTTTAGAAAATTAAACATTTACGGCTAATTGCAATAGCTCAATGCGTGATAATGTTAACTCGAATTAAACCATTTAGATAACCAAACACTTAGACAATGTATCTTGGTAAATAGCTTCGTACTTTGGAACTATGCTGTGCAAATCGAACTTTAAAGATTCTTGCCTAGCATTGTTCTTAAATTGTTTCAATCGGTTTTTATCACTTAAAATATGAAGTGCATTTTGGGTCATATCTTCAATATCGCCCACATCGCTTAAAAATCCTGAAACACCGTGTACATTAACCTCAGGAATACCTCCTGTATTACTTGAAATAACAGGGACACCTGAAGCCATGGCCTCTAAAGCAGCAAGGCCGAAACTTTCTGTTTGTGATGGTAATAAAAATAAATCGCTAAAGCATAATATTTTATCAATCTCATTACTTTTTCCGAAGAAAACCACCTGATCTAAAATACCCAATTCTTGACACCTCATTTCCACTTTTTCCTTTTCTGGACCTTCACCAATAAACATGAGTCTGGCTGGCATTTCTTTTTGGATATTATAAAAAACACTAATCACATCCTGAACACGTTTTACGGGTCTTAAATTACTAATGTGTGTAATGATTTTCTCATCATCCTTAGCCAACATAGCTCTCTCGCAGTCGGTAAAACCATGGTCTCTATACTTCTCTAAATCTATAAAATTGGGCACTACGTGAATATCGTTTTTTATATCAAAAAGACGTAGCGTATCATCTTTTAAACTTTTAGATACAGCGGTAACGGCATCAGACTTATTGATACTGAATGTTACGGCCGGCTTATAGAACGGATGGTTACCAACTAAAGTTATATCAGTACCATGCAGCGTTGTTACGATGGGTAGATAAATACCTTCTTCCTGAAGCATCTTTTTGGCCATAAAGGCTGCATAAGCATGCGGTATGGCGTAGTGTACGTGCACTATTTCAATTTGATGGAGCTTAACCATATCAACCAATTTGCTTGATAGCGCCAATTCATAAGGTTGATAATGAAATAAAGGGTATTCGGGTACATTTACCTCGTGATAGTGCACATTGTTACTTAAAAGTTCAAGCCTTACAGGTTGACTGTAAGTTATAAAATGAATTTCGTGCCCACGTTTTGATAGCTCTAAACCTAATTCTGTAGCTACTACGCCACTTCCTCCAAAAGTTGGATAACAAACAATTCCTATTTTCATTTTTAGTATATAAGCTTTTATTTTCTGTTCAATTTAGGATATTTTATTCAACTATCGCTTCATAAATAAGCCGTTGTATTTCTGTCCTAATATTTTTTCTTAACAATAAATTTTTTCCAGCTGTGGGATAAGTTCTATTTGCCAAGAACACATAGACAATTTCTTCTTCTGGATCAGCCCACGCATAAGTACCTGTAAACCCTGAATGCCCGAAGCTCGTCATAGATATGCATCCGCAAGTTGGCCCTTTGTCTCCTAATTGAGGTTTATCAAAACCTATTCCTCTTCTATTGTTTTTATGGCAAAAGTAACACTTGTTAAACTTTTCAATAGTTTCAGGTTTTAAAAAGCGTTTTCCTCCATAAAAACCCTTTTGTAAATACATTTGCATAATTTTAGCCACGTCGTTAGCATTACTAAAAACACCGGCATGGCCACCAATACCATCTTGCATAGCCGCTCCCATATCATGCACATAACCATGCACCTCCTGATGTCTGTAATAATCATCTACCTCTGTTGGAACAATTTTCTTGTCACTTATCTTATGATATGGATTATACATAGTATAATTGGCTCCTAAAGGTTCATAAAAATGTGATTGCGCCAATTGCTCTAATGTTCTGTCGTAATGGTACTCAATAAATTTCTTTAAAATATAATATGGAAAATCGCTGTATCGGTAACGCAAGGTTGAAAGTAGCTCTGAATCTTTTATGATTTTAGGAATGGAGTCCTGATAATCAGTACGCAAATAAAGGTTTTTTGCTACTTCAATGTTAAAGTCATCACTACGTTCTGTTCTATAATATTTAGGACTCGGATGCCTTGTAACCGAATCAAGAGTATGATAGTAAAACGGCTCCCACGGCCGTAAACGGGCATAATGCGACAGCATGCTTTTTACCGTAACATCTTCTTTATTTGACCCTTTGTATTCTGGTAAGATTTCCGGTAGTTTTGTATCTAAAGACACAATGCCCTGCTCTTCTAGTTCCATTACTAAAGGTAAGGTAGCTAAAATTTTTGTTAACGACGCTACGTCGTAAATATCGTCGAAAGACACTTTGTCTTTGCCCTTATAAGTATGCTTACCAAAATTTTTATTGTAAATGACATTCCCTTTCCTAGCAATCAAAAGCTGTATCCCGGGCGTCATCATAGAGTCTACAGCCATTTGCGCCAATGAATCCACTTTTTTCAATTTATAAGAGCTCATCCCCATACGTTCTGGAATGGTATACCCTAGTCGTTCAATGGCATTAAGCCGAATACCTGTACCTTGTTTGAAATAGGGCTGAATGGAAACAGGAAGTTCGCCTTTGGCCTCAATGGCACCAAAAATTAATTGGGCAGATTTCTGTTGAGCTATCTCACTATTTTGATAGCTTACAATTATACTTGAAATATTATCAATACTTTTTAAATCTGAAAGTGCATATGGCTTAACAAAAGCATCAAGAACAACTGTAGTGGTTTTGGATATTTCGTCAATCCAAACTTGCTCTTGTTTTGAAAGTTTATACGATTTCCATGGACTTTCGTTTGAGCGATGAAAACCGATAATAACCGTATTATACGGTTTTAACTTGCCTATTAAACCGAACAAATTGTCGTCTTCTATGAGGTGAACTTTCCCATATTTTTTCAACTCATTGTAAAATGGTGAACCGTCATCGTCCCCAAATTTAACGTAGGCAATAGATTTCGTTTCTAAATCCTGAAAAGGCACCAAGTCATTTTCATTTTTCACAACCGTTATGGCATTTTCCAAAAGCTCTTCGTATAATGCATCGTCTTTAATTCGGTTTAAGTCTTTAGATAAATTATACATCCCGATGGGTTCGTATTGGTGCAAACCCACTTTATATTTAGCCATCAATATCTTTTTGACAGAATGTTCTAATCGAGAATCACTAATATCACCATTATTGTAGGCTTCGATAATTTTTGACACACCAACACCAACATCTTCAGACATGAGCATCACGTCATTACCCGCCAAAAAGGCCGCCAGATCAATAGCACCAGTTTCACTAAAATCGGCCGCACCTTTCATGGTAAGGGCATCAGTAAAAATAAGACCTTGAAACCCTAATTTTTCCTTTAAAATATCGGTTACTATATGTTTTGAAAGTGAAGACGGATACCCCTCTCGAGGCTCTAAACTCGGTACATTTAAATGCGCCACCATAACACTGGACAAACCTTCCTTTATTAGTTTTTTATATGGATAAAGTTCGATGGAATCGATTCTTTTTTCATTAAAACCAATTGTTGGCAGGGTTTTATGGGAATCTTGGTCGGTATCGCCATGACCAGGAAAATGTTTGGCATTAGCCAAAACCCCAGCACTTTGCATCCCTTTCATAAATGCAGAAGCTTTTACGGTAACATTATCCCTATCCTCACCAAAAGACCTATTTCCTATAATAGGATTTAAGGGGTTAGTATTGATATCCACTACTGGAGCGAAATTAAAATGAACGCCCAAACGTTTGCAATGCTCACCTATTTGGCGCCCTGTTTGCTCAACCAACTTATTATCTTTTATAGCGCCCAAAGTCATATTCCATGGGAAGGCATAGGTAGAATCTAATCGCATACTTAAACCCCATTCTGCATCCATGCCAATCAGTAATGGAATTTTTGAAGCGGCTTGAAGTTCGTTGCTGAGTTTTGCCTGTCTATAGGGACCTCCGTTTGAGTATATAATACCACCTATACGATGGTCTTTAATAAGTTTTACAACCTTGTTTTTTGTTTGTAAATCTTGATTGGACATCACTTGCACCATGTACAACTGCCCCACTTTTTCTTTCAATGTTAATGATGCGTATACACTATCTACCCACTTTTTTTGGGATTCGGCATCGTTAGCCAAAAGCGGATTTACTTCACTTTGGGCCTGACTTAACAGTACCAAAAAGAAAAGAAAAAGACTTAAAAAGATTCGACACATAAGATATAGATTAAGGGAAATTATTAGATATTCTAATAACCGTGCCAAAATAATGTTTTTAAGAAGAAGATAAAAAGACTTTAAGATAGATTTATAAAGAAACAGTTAACCAAAACTTATTTCAAAAACCTACTATGCCAGCTCTCGCTTGCAGGAACTTCCCAGTTTTCGTTAAACTCGGCAATATTGGTAACTAAATTATTAAAAACAATCGTGTTTTTTGATACCGCCTTATCTTTTGCCATTTTTCTAAAATCTGATAATGGCTTGTAGGCTACAAATTCACCTTGTTTATAGGATACGTTCATTTTATCCAATAAGTCAACATTATATGCTTTCTCCAATTGTTGAATAAAATTTACTGAGGCATCAATTGAGCACCCTGTAGCCTTATTCAATTTTTGATTTAAACCGATAATAATAAATCGCTTATATTTAATTAAATACCCTGCCTGCAATCCGCTACCATGCGCTGTCCAGTTTTCTAAAAACGTGTTTAGCTTCTGTTGAATCTCTTCAATTTCATCTGGTGAAAATGAACGGTTGGCTTGGTAAATCCAAACTCTTGATTCTTCTGGTAATCTATTAAAATCTACTAGCATTTTTATATTTCTGATTTGTTTAGAAATGAGGCTTAACTACATTCAACAACAAAATTACAATCCTTTTGCATTAGCAACTAACTCGGCCACATCCATAACACTTATGTCGTTTTCTTTTTCTTTAGCTTTCACCCCATCGGTCATCATGGTGTTACAATAAGGACAACCTGTTGCAATAACACTAGGATTTGTTTCAAGGGCATCTTCGGTTCGCAACACATTAACGTCTTTATCCCCTTTTTCGGGCTCTTTAAACATTTGTGCTCCGCCAGCACCACAACATAAAGCTGTTCTGCGATTGCGCTTCATTTCTTGTAATTCTACACCCAACATATTCAACAAGTTTCTTGGTGCTTCGAATACGCTATTTGCTCTTCCCAAATAACATGGATCATGAAATGTAATGCGTTTTCCTTTGAGTGCCGTATCGCTTTCAACTTTTAATTTTCCCGAATTGATTAATTCTTCAATAAATTGTGTGTGATGTTGCACCTGATAGGTACCGCCTAAAGAAGGATATTCGTTTTTTAATGTATTGTAGGAATGTGGGCAAGCCGTAACAATACGCTTTACCTCATAGGCATTCAAAATTTCTATATTTGCAACGGCCTGCATTTGAAACAAAAATTCATTTCCGGCACGTTTTGCAACGTCTCCCGTGCAGCTTTCTTCGGTTCCTAAAACGGCAAAATCGACTTGGGCTTCATTAAGAATTTTCACAAAAGCTCTTGTTATTTTTTTTGCTCTATCATCATAACTTCCTGCAGAGCCTACCCAGAACAAAATTTCAGGTTGTCTACCTTCTGCCATACATTCTGCCATGGTTAGCACTTTTAACACTTCGCTCATGAGTTATTTTTTTAATAAAGACGAAATCTTTAATTCTTTTGTTCTTTTATTTCTAATACAGAATCCTGCTCATGCTGTAGGTTTTCTTCTCGCATCCTTGCAAAATCCTTCTTTGCAATTCTTATATATAAGGCATGTCTATACCTACCTCTTTCTTGTCTAATATTTTTATCGTACCTCGCAAAATACGTCCTGTTATATGCCTCGTTAGCAATCTGCTCCTTTTGATATTTAGTACAGTAATCGCAAAATACTTTTTTTACCCGAATTGCTTTTACCTGTCGATTACTGTAATCTATTTCTGTATAGACTTTTATTTGTAAAGAATCCTTTTGATACCCAACCTGAGCTCCTGCTTTTTCTACCAAAAAAATAAAAATTATAGTTGCTATGGTGATTGAATATTTCATTTTTCATTTACTCGTCTTTCCAGTTCAATCGGTCCATCTGGTTATACGGCCATGGGGCACCGTTATTTTCAATATTAGTCATCATATTATTTAACTCAGTTGGAGCGGCACTTTGCTCCATAACCAAATATCGACGCATTTCTAATATTATAGACAGTGGATCAATACTTACTGGGCAGGCCTCTACACAGGCATTACAAGTGGTGCATGCCCAAAGCTCTTCTGTTGAAATGTAATCACCTAAGAGTTGCTTACCGTCATCTTTAAATTCGCCCTTATTCGCATCAATATTTTTACCCACTTCTTCTAAACGGTCGCGGGTATCCATCATTATTTTTCGAGGAGACAATTTTTTTCCTGTTAAATTCGCCGGGCATTCGCTGGTGCATCGCCCACATTCGGTACATGTGTAAGCATTTAGCAATTGCACCCAACTTAAATCGTGCACATCACTTGCTCCAAATTTTGCAGGCATTTCATCTTCCTCACCTTCAACAGGTACAGCAAAGGGGTCTGCATTTGGATCCATCATCATTTTAACCTCCTTGGTTACAGCCTCAAGGTTGTTCATTTGCCCTTTAGGGGTTAACTTTCCATAATATGTGTTTGGAAACGCAAGTAGAATATGTAGGTGCTTTGAAAAATACAGGTAATTCAAAAACACCAATATGCCTACAATATGTAGCCACCAGGCACCACGCTCTATAACATGTAGAGTTGATTCAGACATACCGCTAAACCAAGGCGCTATATGTTGACTAATGATATTGCCCGAATTTAATTGCTGGAATTGAACATCGGTGGCATTCATGATTAAGAACAATATCATCAAAACCATTTCGAAATACAATATGAAATTACCGTCATTTTTAGGCCAAGATGTCATTTCACTTTTCCAGAAGCGCGCTAATTTTATAACGTTTCTTCTAATCCAAAACACAATAACAGCAACAAACACCAAAATGGCTAAAACTTCAAAAGTGCCAATTAATATGCCGTATATTGATTCTGGCAAGACTTTAAGGCCTATTCTATGGGTGCCAAAAACACCGTCGATTATAATTTCTAAGACTTCAATGTTAATTACAATAAATCCCACATAAACAATCACATGCAGTAATCCAGCGATGGGCCGCCGTACCATTTTACTTTGCCCAAAGGCAATCAATGCCATATTGCGCAAGCGCTCACCTCTATTATCGCTAACACTTAAATCTTGTCCTAGCTTAATGTTTCGAACTAGTTTCTTAACATTTCTTGCAAAAAAGCCAATACCAAGTATAAGTATAATAGCAAAAATTGCGTTGGGGAGATAATCCATATTAAATGATTGATTAATTATCTTCTTCTATTTCGTTGCCCTCGGCATCATAACGCTTAGGTTTTTTTCCGAATAAGGAAAAGTGAACATAACGCTTTGGGTTGAGCTTCATGTCTTCAAGAAGCTGCTCTAATTGTAAAGTGGCGCCCTCTAAATTATTGTATAAACCTTCGTCTTTTAAAAGCTTCCCTATAGAACCATTCCCATTTTCCATTCCTCCCATAATTTGGTTGAAATTAGACAATGTTGATTCGAGGTCTGCTATGATTTCATCCAAATTAGATTCGGAAATTTTGCTAGTAATTTTAGCCAAATTTCCAGTGAGATTGTTCGCATTTAAAAGCACACTATCAATACTTTCTTTATTCGATTCAACCATCTGATTCACAGATTCTGAAGTAGCTTTAAATGATTTTATGGTTAAACTTAATTCGGCGATACTGGTTTTTAAATTTTTCTTCGTTTTTTCATCAAAAACGTCGTTCATATTAGTTAACACCCCATCAGCACTTAACATCATTCTTTCAATTTTTTCCTGTAACGGAGTCAATCTTCGGTTTACCAATTCGGACAAACCTGCTTTTGTGCTCCCTGTCAGGAAATCACCATTTTTCGCTTGTTCAGCATCATCAAATGCTGGCACAATGGCAATAGCTTTACCTCCTATCAGTCCGGTTTCATACAATTCAGCCTTACTGTTTTTAGAAAAGGCAAAATCGCTATTTACTAAAAGCTCAACTGAAAGCTTTCCTGAGCCATCTTCTTTAAAAGTAATTCTTGAAACTTTCCCAACGTTAAGTCCGTTAATGTTTACTGGCATTGAAGCGGTCAAACCTTCAACATTATCGTATGTGGTATAAAGCGTTATGGATTTATCGAATAGGTTTTGACCTTTTAGATAATTAAATCCGAAAATAAATAGTGCAATTCCTAAAACTACTAATATACCTGTTTTTACTTCTTTTGATATTTTCAAAATATATGGATTTGGTAAACAAATTTAATATAAATTTAAAAAGAACAGGCTTTAATTTGCAGTTGATTTTAAGGCGTCGACCAAGGCTATCTTTTTACCATCTTTAAATGCAACGATAAAACTAGAGCCGTAACCTTTTTTTCTAGCCTCATTTTCAAATTGTTGGGCTTTACTATAGCTGGAAGATTGTCCATAAAAATATTTAAACAAACTACCATCTTTTTGTTTGGAAACATTACTTAAACCATTAAAGTTATAAGGTTTAGTTTCTAATGATTTTGAACTAGCAGCAATTTGAACCTTAAATGTTATGTCGTTAGGAACGGATTCCTGAGAAACCCCTTCATTTTGTATGGCTTCGTAGCTACCAACGTTATTGGCTAGGCCATTTTTATACTCAAAAATAGCACTTGCTATTGCTGTTGATATTTCTGTTTGCCCCTTTTTTGAATTAAGATAAGCTCCTTCATGCTTGTTTGTTACAAACCCTGTTTCAATTAGTACGCTAGGCATCGCCGTTTGATGAATAACCCATAAGCTAGCTTGTTTTACCCCTCTACTTTTTCTGTTTAATTTGCCAACAAAATTTTTCTCAATAATACTAGCTAAAAGTATACTTTGGTCTGTATACTCCTCCGTAACAAGAGACAGTCCTAAGAGAGATTCGGGCGAATTAGGATTAAATCCTCCATAATTTTCTTCATAATTTTCTTCAAGGAAAATAACGGCATTTTCTGCCTTTGCTACCTCAAAATTTCGATTTGTATTCCCTACATCTAACACGTAAGTTTCAGTACCATAAGCTTGAGTATGATGCGCATTACAATGAATGGAAACAAACAAATCAGCCTCTGCTTTGTTTGCAATTTTAGGCCTTTCTTTAAGTTCAATGAACACATCTTTTTTTCGAGTGTAAATTACTTTTATGTCAGGGTTTTTCTCAAGCTGTCTACCTACTTCTAAAACGATTTTTAAGGCAATATCTTTTTCTTTATAACCATATTTTGAGGGTTTTCCCGGATCCTTGCCCCCATGGCCGGCATCAAGAACCACAACAAACTTGTCTCTATTATTTACATCATTTGTTCTAAACGAAGTAAACGTTAATAAAGCTATAAAAGATACGAAAAGTAATATGTGTTGCGTTTTCATTTGGTACATTATAATTTTGAACAGCTCAAAAACCTTATTCTACTTATGTTTTTATTGTTACAACGGGTATTAAACCCAGTTTATTACCCAGTAGAATTAAGCGCGGTTTTAATTTTAAATTTTTTAATTGAATATTAAATCAATCCCAGAAAAATATATGTAATTTTGGCTTTTCAAAAACCGAGCCATACTTTTACAAAAATACATTTAAAAGCGTTGCGTACAAACAACTTTAAAATACTTTTTGCATTAAGTTTTACAGTGTTTATCAACACGTTAAGCTTCGCCCAAGACATCAAAAAGCCTCAGGATTCAATTAAGCCCGTAGCGCAAGAGCGAGCTATTATAAATGCAGACAGCACCTTAGCAGAAATTGCTTTGCAAAAAGAACAAGATTCTACCCTTACCGATTCCATAAAACCTAAAAAAGAACTTCTAGAGCACACAGTAACTTATCACGCCGATGATTATACGAGATTCGACCAAAAAAAGCAAAAACTGCACTTGTACAATATGGCAACCATTGATTATGGTGACATGAATATCTCGGCCGGAGACATTACCATAGATTACAACACAAACACCGTTTTCGCCAAAGGTATTACTGATACAATCGGAGAATATACCCAAAAACCCGTTTTAACAGAAGGCACTAATGTAGTTGAGCCAGACTCGATTATTTTTAATACAGATACAAAAAAAGCGCTCATATATAACTCAAAAACCGAACAAGGCGAAGGTACCGTAATTGCCTCGGTTACCAAAAAGGAAAACGATTCGGTTTATTTTTTAAAGAATGCTAAGTATACCACAGCAGAAAATCTTGAAGACCCTGAATATTATATAAAACTGCGAAAGGCCAAAGTGGTTCCTGGTAAAAAGATTGTAACCGGTTTGGCTAACTTATTTATTTATGATGTTCCTACACCTTTGGGTTTGCCGTTTGGCTTTTTCCCGCAAAGTGAAAAGCATACATCGGGCATTATCATTCCCTCATTTGGTGAACAGAACGATCGTGGATACTTTCTACAAAACGGCGGATATTATTTTGCCATAAGTGATTATGTAGATTTAGCCGTTTTGGGCGATTATTACACCAACGGTAGTTATGGTATGCGATTGGAAAGTTCTTATAAAAAACGCTATAAATTTAATGGCAACCTTAGTTTTAGGTACGAGAGTTTAATACGAAGTGAACGGGGTTTTCCTGATTATGCAAAAAGCACCATTTACAATTTAAGGTGGTCTCACAGTCAAGACTCTAAAGCCAGTCCAAACTCGCGCTTTTCTGCCTCGGTGAACTTGGGTAGCAGCAATTACTACCAATCTTCAAATAATCAGGTTAATGTTGGTAATAGGCTTAATAATACCTTAGCGTCATCGGTTTCGTATTCAAAAACCTTTCAAGGCGAACCGCAAGTTAATCTGAGTTTAACGGCTACCCACTCGCAAAACACCAATACAGAGTCCATCAATATGACACTCCCCACTTTACAAGGTAGTGTTGGCAGAATGTATCCTTTTGCGTCTAAAACAGGCTCAAAGAAAGGCCTCATTCAAAATATCAATCTTCAGTACAATTTAAGAGGTGAGAATCGTATTCAAACCACCGATTCGCTATTCTTTAAAAAGGAAATGTTTGATGATGCCAAAACAGGGCTTCAGCACACTATTCCCCTTAGTACCAACTTTAAGGTTTTTAAGTATTTCAGTATGAGTGCTAGCACCAGTTTTAATGAAGTTTGGACGTTTAAAACGGTTAATAAGTCTTATGACCTGGAGGAGGGTGAAACCATTACTGAAACGATCAATGGTTTCGATTCGTTTAGAACCTATAATTTTAGCACCAGCTTAGGAACCACTATTTATGGTACCAAAAACTTCGAAAAAGAAGGTGAAGACAGAAAATTAAAAGCCATTCGCCATATTATAAGGCCTTCTATAAGTTATAACATCAACCCAGCGTTCGACCAATACTACGATACTTTTGAAGCCGACGAAATTGTTGATGCAGACGGTACCACGAAGCGGGAACTGTTAGAATATACCCGTTTTGAGGGTGGTATTTTTGGTACACCGGGAAAGAATTTTTCAAGCTCAATGGGCCTTTCCGTTTCCAATAATTTAGAAGCTAAAGTTCGAGATAAAGATAGTACGGCAACAGAACCAAAAAAGATAATCCTGCTTAACAATTTAAACTTTAGCACATCATACAATTTCGCGGCAGACTCTTTAAAATTGAGCCCTGTAAGGATGAATGGAGGCACTCAATTGTTTAAAAACAAAATGAGTGTTAATTTTAGTGCGACTCTAGACCCCTATGCTTTAGATAACAATAATAGAAGGGTTGACAAATTTAATATTAATAATGGTGGCAGCCTTTTTAGACTTACCGGAGGAAATATTAACGCCAGCTGGTCGTTTTCAAGTAAGGGTGATTCAGGAAAAGAAAAAGACAAAAACATTGATGAAAACCTAAGGGGTGGCGGTCGTGCCGATGATTTATTTGGTGTGGCAGAAGATTTTTCCAATCAATCATATGATGAGGACCAAAATCAGGATGAAGATGAAACACCTAGCGAATTTTACAATTTTAAAGTACCTTGGAGTTTAAGGTTGGCTTATGCCGTTAATTACTCAAATTCGAGAAGACAAAGCGAAATATCTTCGCACTCCCTTATGTTTTCAGGAGACATAAAACTATCTGAAAAATGGTCGGTTGGTGCATCGTCAGGTTACGATTTCAAAAATCTTGGCTTCACCACAACCCAACTTCGTTTTGAGCGAGACCTATTAAGTTGGCGTATGAATTTTAGTTGGACCCCTTTTGGCGCATATAAATCATGGAATTTCTTTATTGGCATTAAATCCAGTCTGCTTAAAGACCTTAAATACGAAAAGCGCCGACAACCGGATTTAAGGCTATAATCGTAAAAGTTTAATTATGAAAAAAGTAATAACCACTTCAAATGCCCCTGCTCCCATTGGCCCTTACAACCAAGCCATTTTAACCGGAAACACGCTTTATATTTCTGGGCAAATAGCTCTAGATCCTGCAACAGGCAAATTAGTTTTAGACAACATTAAAGAAGAAACTACTCAGGTGATGCAAAATTTAAAAGCTGTTTTAAAAGCCGCAAATATGACTTTTGAAAACGTAGTAAAATCATCAATATTCATTTCTAATATGGATGATTTTTCTATCATCAATGATGTTTACGGAAGCTATTTTGATGAAGCTAAGGCTCCGGCCAGAGAAACGGTTCAAGTGGCCAAACTGCCCAAAAACGTTAATGTTGAAATTAGCATGATTGCTGTTATATAGCTCATTTTCCAAGCCAAAAAATCAACTTACCAGTCATTGCATTTGTTCACAGCTAGAAGAATAAAGTTTCAACTTTTTCTCCTTGAGAAAATGTCACCCGAAGTTTATAAGTTGCTAAGTCCGCTATTAAATGAGCAAAATCATTATTATTTTGCCATAAAATATCAATTTCAGTATTAGAGGCTTCATTAATTATCATGGTGCCTAAAAATGCATTGTGGGTATTTCTTAGTCTAAGAATTTTAAGTTGATTTTTCACAACATCTCTTTTTAACCCTTGTTCAATATCTTTAATTGATAAAGTTGTACGGTTAATTTCTTTATGCCCACCGCTTCCACCTTTGTCGGCCGCTTCATAGTTATTTTTACCGGCAAAAACATCAAGATACCAAACCTGTGGAATTCCTGGCATGAACATTTGTATAGCCCTAGCTAGCAATAATTTTTGCTCATTCTCGCCCAATGCACTGAAAAATGTTGCATTTACCTGATAATAAGATATTTTTTTTCCTCCGGCATCATAAAGATTTTTAACGCGTCCACCTCTTTTAATTACCAGATTCATAATAGATTCAATATCATCATCTTGCAACAAGCCTTGATGATAATTTCCATTAACATCTTTACCTTTTAAATCCAATACAGGGATTCCATCATGGCAACCAAGCATATTTACCGTTCTATAGCCTTTATCCAAAATTTCTTTAGCCCAAGTTAAGATGGCTTTACTCGATGCACTTTCAATGGTATGAATCATCAAACCGGGTAGAAAAAAATCATAAATTCTATAACCTTCCTTGGCAACTTCATCATGAAGTTTTAGTCCATATTCCGCATGAATTTCTGGTAATAATATTAAGTCGTTTTTCTGTGCTATTTGATTAATTCGCTCTAAATATTCCCAAGTGCCTGGTTTATTGAAAAAGTTTGACTGGCCAATTTCCTTGTGCAAATAGGCAAATGCATCAAGACGCAGAATTTTACAGCCGAAACCTTTTAACTTAGAAAGTGTTTCTTCGTAAAAATCCCAAACAAGCTTTGACTTTGCATTAACATCCATTTGACCCAAATAAGACCTGTTTTTATGGACTATATGGATGACCTCATTTTTATATTTGCCAAGGTTTTCAAAATCTACGGTGGCTAAATCTTGATTTTCGCTAATGGCAGCATTGATTTTATCGCAAATCAATGCTGCATTATCTAAAGTCAGTCCCTCAACTTTGTTTAAATCGTCTGCACTTATTTTATTGTATTTTATTTCTTGATAAAAGGTGTTCCAATAAGGTTGTTCCGAACCATCCGGAAACTGAACTTTTAATATGGGAAGCCCAGATTTCCTCATAAATAATTTACTCAGATATTCTTCATTTGGAATGATAACACCATTATAGTTCATTTTGCCATGACCTTCCCAAAACGCATTCCAATTAATAAAGAAATCTTTGTATTTGGATTGTTCTCCGTGTTTCAATAAATCTTTAAACTGCGGAGAGGCGACCGATAAATGATTTAGAACAATATCAAATTTCAGCATGATATTTAGTTCTTCCAATGCTCTTAAATCTTCTTTAGACACCAGTTCATCATTCAAATTGTAATCTATCACAGAAAACCCTCTATCCAAATCACTATTAAAAAAAGTAGGTAACACATAGAATAAAGAAAAAACATCTTTAAACTCTGGCCTTTTTAACATTGAAATCGTATCGCTTAGTTTTTCACCAATGCTATCCGGATATGCATTAAGCATCACACCATTAGAAATCTTATGATTGTTTATGTCTCGCATGAAATATCTATAAAAGATTGGATAAAATATCGATATTATCTGGTAGTCTACCCACATTTTGAAGTTTTAGGGCCGCCAATTGCAATGCAACCTCTAAACACTCTTCAATGGGTCTTTCTTTCACATAGGCAAACAAAAACCCAGACCAAAAGGCATCACCTGCACCCGTGGCATCCATAACTTTCTCTACTTTTTTGGCAGGTAATTGAATGACTTCTTCACCCTTTTGAGACAATTTAACGCCGTTGCTCCCCAAGGTTAAGCAGACCGTTTCTACACCATGGTTATGAAAAAACTCAAAGATGTCCTCGTGGGGTAGTCTTTGTTCAAAAAGACGGTGCATATCATCTTCGCTAATTTTAATCAATGGGTTAAATTGGCAGTACGTTTTAACTACATTAAGGGCTTCTTCTTGACTACTCCATAGCTTTTTTGCATAATTTACATCTATACTGAGTTTACAGCCTAACTCAAATGCTTCTTTGGCTTTTTTCAATATGGTAGATTGTGCCGGTTCTTTACTAAGGGCAAAACATGTTGTGTGAAAAATGTTGGTTTTTTTTAGTACATCTGGTGATATTTGATCCTCGGTTATGCAAATATCCGCTTTGCGAAAAGGAATGAAGTCTGGAGTTCCATCGGTTCTAGAAACAAATATGACACTAGTTGGTTTATCATCAATTTTTTTTACATAATCTGTTATAACCCCTACTTCGGAAAGACGCTGAAAAACATATTCTCCAAAACCATCATTGCCAACCGTAGAAACCAATACTGGCCTTAATCCCAAACGTGCAGAATTCATGGCAACATTGGCTGGTGAACCTCCCAAATACCTATGATAATCTCTCGTATTGTTAATATGAACGCCATGTTGATGCCCAATGAAATCTATCAACACTTCTCCAACACATAAAACATCTATATTTTTCAAATTAAATTAATTTATTGCCCAGTTATTTAGTGGTTAAGCTAATTTACAATTAGAATTCCTATTTCTGATTTTTGGAAAACAAAAACCCTTTCATATTTGAACGAAAACGTTTTCGGCTAATTACTAAATTCACTATTAAATCCGAAACTATTTAGTAAACACCATGTATTCCCAAGGTTTTAACTCTAATGTTTTATCATTTATAGTATAAGCTTTACCCGAAAAATAGTCTGTATATGTTCCGTAAGCAATCTCATTATTGATTTCAACCGATTGATTTTCAGAAGAAAAATTAAAAATTCCAATAACTTTGTTCCCAGTAACTTCTCGTACAAAGCCAACAACATGGTCATTATTTTCAATTGAAACTGGAAAACCACCTGCATCACCTGCCCAAATTGCAGGATTTTCTTTTTTCAATTTCACAAGTGATTGGTAAAATGGTTGCAAATTTTTTGGGTCATCCCATAGCATAGTATCTTTTTCAAAAAACTCAAGTCGCTTATCAAGTCCTACTTCCTGTCCGCCCAGAATAAGTGGAAACCCATGGGCCGTAAACACAAATACCGTAAAGACTTTATGCCCTTCACCAAACCTTTCAAAAGTAGTACCAACCCAAGAATTCAAATCATGATTGGATGTGTAGGTCATGCGCAATGCCGTTCTTCCATATTTGAACAAATCATTGTCTATCCAATCAGACAGGGCATTGGCGTTTTGTTTGCCTTGAGCAACTTCACGCATTATTACTTCAAATTCATCGGCATAACTACCATCTAAAATGAAGGTTTCATGCCCACATTCGGCCAACCAAAATAAATCTTTAATCGGGTCTAACGCTGCTCTAGCTTCTTCCCAAAGATAAAGCGGTATTTTGTCTCCGCAACCATGGTCCAACCTAAATCCATCAATACCCAACTCTACCCAAAAACGCATCGCTTCAATCATGGCTTTACGTGTTTCGGGCTTACTGTTATCAAGAAGGGCTGTATCCCACCAAACGTCTGTTGGACTCATGGCTTCATAAGTTACGTTGCCTTCTTTATCCCTAATATAATATTCGGGATGTTCCGTTACCCAATGGTGGTCGCGCCCCGTATGATTTGGCACCCAATCAAGAATCATATAAAAACCCATATCATGTGCTTTTTTAAGGAGGGTTTTAAAGTCTTCAATCGTTCCAAATTCAGGATTTACATCTGTATAGCTTTGTGGCGCATAGTAACTTCCTAAAGTGCCTTTTCTGTTGGTTTTACTTATTGGGTGGATTGGCATGAGCCACAATACATCAACACCTAATTCTTTAAGTCTGGGTAAATGATTTGCAAACGCATTAAACGTGCCCTGAGGCGTAAATTGGCGGATATTCACTTCATATATGGTGGATCCATGTATTTTTTGTGGAAATGTATCTTTGGTAGTTGAATCGGGTTCTAAAACAACGGCCTTTTCACCTGATTGATTTTTGCAACCAGATAAAACAATGATTAAGGAAAAGAGGAAAATAAAATGTTTCATAATATATATTCAGTTTAAATGACACATAACAGATAAAATATTTTATCAGTCATCGTTTTGTATTAATTATTTATATCGTCGTATATACCAATTAAATGTGTACGCACTTTTACGGCTACCAAACTATCAGCTTCGACCTGAATTTTCATAACATTGCTTTCTGTTAAAGGCATATGACATGATATGCAATTTGAAAACTCTTTGGCCAATGCGTTTTCTGCAATATTATGAACCTTATCTTTACCGTGACAAGTTACACAAGCATCATTAAAAAAATTTGCATTTCCTCGATTACTTTTGTGTGGATTGTGGCATGTTGAACAACTCATTTTTTCACTCCTTTTAAAGCATGCACTAGCTTGCAATAATCCATATTGATTACCATGAACATCCAAATCATACAGGGATGATTCATCATAATCAGGAAGTGAAAACTTGTCAAGATTATCACCAAGCATGAATTCAAAATTATCCTTTATCTGTTTTTCTCTTATTCCAGAATGGCATAAAGCACAGGCATCCAACTGTTGTGATTGGTTTAAATCTTTAAACGACAAAATATATTTTGCAATAGTATCCTTAGGATGTTCTAAGTGATGCAGGGTATGCCTTTTTACATCCCCATGACAACGTTGACAATCTATTCCATAGATTAAGGTTTTTTTATCAAATCTATTGTCATAGTATCTGTCGGTCCTCTTAGCAAAAGTGGTATGACATTCCAAACAACGCCCTGGAACTGGTCTTACTTGAACGGGTTTTGGAGGAAATCCTGGACTATTTATCCAATTATCGGTTGGAGTAAAATAACTTACCTGTAGTTGGTATAAAGCATCTCTGTCCCAAACCAAAAAGGACTGTCCTTTTGTTCCTGAACCAATAACCATTTGCATAGGTGCCGTGTACAAGATTTCATTGCTTTCTTTTAAATATAACTGTTGTACAAATGCAGTATCACTTATTAGCATCTTAAAAGCAGTTTGGTGGTTAATGCCTAAAATGTTTTCTCCGTCTGAAAAGCTTCCCTTAATACTCTTAGATGATGCTACGGCAGATGTATTATAGTGTGATGTATTTTTATGATTTTCCACAATGTCTTTGTGGCACTTTACACAGCTTTCCATACCAATATATTCCATACCATTGTGATGAATAGCCAAAGGTATTATAGGTTCATAATAATCCTTAGTTTTATTGCAACTTAAACCTAGAAAAAACACTAACAGTATAAGTCTATTGGTGCCATGTAAAAAAAAACAATGAAATTTATATACTATTTTCATGAGGTTTATGAACTAATTGGCGGTTGAATTAAATTACTTTCCAAAAAACTTAAGTTTTTTAATTTTATCTCGTTTTAGTTTTACAATTGAAACAATTACAGTCAGAAAAGTCAATACCAATAAAGTCACAAAACTCATTTTAAGGTTAAAGGCATCAGAAATAAACCCTAAAACAACAGGACCTACCATAACACCCATAAAGCCAATTCCCGACACGAATGAGATGCCCGCCGAAGCTGAAACACCGTTTGTTTTTCCAGCTATTCTAAATAATTCAGGCACGACGACAGATAAACCCAAACCTATGATACCAAAACCCAATACGGTTACTTCAAATTTGCTAAACAGCACTAATAAATATCCGAAGCCTGCCAAAACACTGCCAAATAAAATGGTTTTAATCGAACCTATTTTTGAACTTATCCCATCTCCAAAAAACCTACCAATGGTCATTGTTATTGAAAATAATACAAACCCAAATCCGGCAAGGTTTTTCTGTGGTATGGCAACCACTTCAAGTAAATATAAAGCACTCCAATGTTCAATAGCACCCTCGCTGCTCATTATTACAAAAGCTAAAAAAGCAATAATAAATAGCGGACTTAATGCTGTTAATTTGAGACTTTTTTTTCCCTTGGAAACTTGGGCTTCGATAATATTAAAGTAGTTTTTGGATAAATATATATTCATTGAAATAACCAATGCAGCCATAAGTATCATATGATAAACGGCGTTAGTAAAATATACCATTAAAAACGACCCTATTATGGCACCAATAGCGCCACCAAGACTGAAAAAACCATGTGCAGAAGACATAAAATTGTTTTGGTCTTCTTTTTCAATGTGGGAAACCAAAGCATTCATGGCGACATCTGTAGTTCCGGAAAAAACCCCGACTATAAATAATGCCAAACACAAGCTTAAATAATTATCGGCAATCAATGGGCCAGTAAAAGCAATTGCAAAAAGCGCTATACCAATAATTGTATATTTTCCTAAACCAATTTTCTTGGTAAGGTACGGTACCAAAGGAAGAAATACTAAAATACCCAAAGCCAAACAAAATAAAGCAAAACCAATTTGGGAATCGCTTAAACTTAATTTTTCCTTAACATGGGGAATATATAAAACCCAGGTCCCTATCATGATATTTAAAGAACAAAACACCCAAGCCACAGAAAAATAGCGCGATTTAGATAATATAAGTTTTAATGAACCCATATCAATTTAAAAGATTAATTCTGGCTCTGTGAGTTTGTTTAATTTGTTCAAATATTTGCTTTCCAAAAGTGACAGCCCATATTGGTAAGAGGCATTCATCCAACCAAAACCTTCTTGCGAAATGTACTCGAAATCGGTACCCACATTGCCGTATTCCGAAAACACTTTATGTGTAGCTGCAACCACATCATATTTTTCTGGGATAGTGCCGTTATAATCAACAGCACTTTTGGTAATCATAAACAACCAGCGGTATATGAGCTCTTGAGCTTCAATATTAAAACCATAATTTACCAAGCCTTTCCAAATCATCATTTGGTGCGGTGCCCAACCATTTGGGTAATCCCATTGCCTGTGAGGTCTAGATTCGCTAATTTCACCTCTGCTTTCCTCAGTACTTCCAGCAATCCCACCTTTCTCTTTTAAAAGTGGCATCGCGTTTTTAACTAACATTTCAGCTTGTTCTTTACTTGCTACATTAGTCCATAAAGGCACAAACGTAGTAGCGGCTATAAACTGGGATTGTTTTTTTGTAATATGGTTATAATCAAAAAACATACCCCTATTTTCATTCCAGCAGAATATATTGATTAATGATTTTCGCTTATTGGCTCTTTCAAACCAATATTGGCTAGTATATGTTTTAGAATCTGTTTCAAAACTATCGCTAAATACTTCTTTTATCAGTTCAGCAAAATCCAGTTCGTATTTATACAACAAAACATTGAGTTCCACCAAATTTAAATCGGCACAATTCCCTTCTATTCTGTAAGACGTATCATGCCCCGATTCCCTGACTGTTCTGTCGTGAAGAAAATAAGTATCCAAAAAATCATTATGAATTTCGTTATTCTGATATTTATGGACATAGTCTTGTATTGAGCAATTTGCCTCATTGGCAAATGGCTTTAAAATGGCGTCATAGTGGCCTTCTTCTGCCTCGGGCGGCATTCCAATGCCTTCGGCTAAATATCTATTTAACCCATTCTTTGTAAGTCGCTCACCTTCAACCATCCAAACGATTTTATATTCCTTTATAGCTGTTTTTAAATGACTTGCTAACCAATTTTTATCACGGGTAACTTCAAAAACCTCACGGACAAGGCTGCTGTAAAAAGGGGGTTGTGTCCTAGTTAAATAATAAGACCTATTGGCGTTCAATATTTTTCCATAGTGCTCTATTTCATACTGAAAATTATCAGTCATAGCCTTAGCCAAATGAACTTTGCCATCCAATATTAATCCTATAGATTCAAAATAGCTGTCCCAGCCATACATTTCGTTAAACCTTCCCCCTGGAACAACAAAAGGCACACCTTTTATTTCCTTGTCAATCTCTTCTAATTTTAAGGATAAAATGCCTGGTTTAGTATTTATTGATTTTACATATTCTGGGGTCAGTGTATTTGGCAATTTACATGCTAATATCGGAAGTTTTGTCTCTAATTTTTTATAGTAACCATAAGCCAATTCATCCTGAAACGGAATATATATGGGAAGTTTTTCTGAAGTTAAAGTTTCATTTTTAGTATCAGCAATAAGGTTTTTCACCCCAGTTTCATCCATACTTCTCGTTAAACCATTCCAATAGTAGTCACGAATCATTCTTGAAATCCGGGTTACAGGTGGCTCCTCAATTTTGGACAAGGGAATTTGTGACATTGTTTTTCCCTCAATTTTTGAAATCACCAATTCCTGCAATAAATTAGATAGCTGATAAGTACCTTTTACAACATAGTTCTCACCTTCAATGGAAATAATTTCAAATGATTTGGGTCCATTATCTTCAACAGTAATTTTTTTATCGCCATCAGTATCCTCTTGTTGCAACAAGCTGTTTAAGGTATCATCGATATGTACATTAAAAATCATGATTCAACTATAACTTGCTTTTTCGACATTCTATCTATTAACAAAACAAAAACTATAAGCAAGCCCATTGGTATCAAAAGAAAATAAAACGCACTTGCTCCACCAATACTTTCAAAAAGTTCACCAACAATTCTTGAACCAATAGTGCCTCCTAAAGCTGAAAAAATGATAATCAAACCAGACATTGGAGAATGCAAACTTTTGGGGAGCGAACTTAAAACCGTTGAATTTAAAAGCGGATAAATTGGTGCAATAAACAAACCTATTACGGGCAGAATAAAGCCTAATGACGGTACTTGAGACAGTCTTGAAATTTCGCCAATCGCTTCTACATCACCTTGCAATTGCGGCAAAATATAAACCAAAATACCGCCAGAAATGATAACGCAAATAACAACTAAAATGACCCAATTAATATATTTTGTTAAAAACCCGGCAATAAACCTTCCCAATGCCAAAGTAAGTGCCAAAATACTAGCCATTTGTACACTAAGCACGGAGCTAAATTTGAATATCTTTTTATTGAATGTTGGCAACCAGGACATAATGCCTTGCTCAATCATAACAAACAAAAATGCCGAAACAATAAACACCAAAACCAATGGTACAACCATTAACTTAATAGACTCTCTTAAATCGTCCTTTAAACTGGAACCAATGGCTTCAACTTCATATTCAACTTTAGAAAAAAGCAGGAAAACAAATGACGTTGCTATCAACGCACATAGCAAATAGTATACATTTAACCATGAATTTTCATCTTCAGAATAAAACGCTGGAAACAAGAAATAGGCCAACGCAATACCTACCATAAAAAACCCTTCTATGGAACTCATCATTGAGGCATGTTCTTTTTTAGAATCGGTTAAAATTCCTATGAGTGAATACACCGATAATTTTATTAAAGCAAAACTAACCCCAATGGTTAAAAACAAAACTTTTGTATAGAAAAAGGAATTGCCAAAAATCATTTGTAAACAACCAAAAAACACGATCCCCAGTGCAACTAGCATTGCTTTTTTATAACCAAAACGCGGTAAGAAAGAGGCAACTAAAAACGACACTAAAGCAATTGGCAAATCTTTAAAAGCCTCAAGTAACGAAGCTTGAGATTCAGTCACTTTGTAAACATCAATTGATTTTTCTATGACGATGCCAACACTATTCAATAGAATAGCAAACACAAAATAATTAAGATATATGGATATTTTAATTCCTAAATTTTTCATCTGATTAAACTTTAGTATTAATGACCTCCGCCTGCGGCTAATGCAGCTGCATCATCATCGTCATCAGATGCTGGCTGTTTTATTCGTAAGGCCAAAACACCGGCTATAATAAAAAACACACCACCAAAAATTATGGCATTAACAGCACTATCGTCCAGCAGATTTTTTACTATTGGACCAAACGTTAATGTTTGAATACCCATTGGGATTACGATCATCATATTTAAAATACCCATATATACGCCACGCCGTTCATGTGTTACTACTTTGGAGACCATAGAATAGGGAATTCCCATCATAGCAGCCCAACCTATACCAAACAGAATCATAGGCAAAATCACTAAGAGTGGGTCTTGAATATGAGGAATGGCAAGCATTGCGATTCCTGTTAAAAACAAACTAAAAACATATACTTTTTTGCCACCATATTTTAAGGCTAATGGTACCAATGCCAAGGCAAAAACAATAGTAGACACATTATAAGTGGTATTCATTTTTGCGGCTTGACTTAAAGCTTGTGATGCGTCAAAACTCATACTTTCCCTGAACATGGGTGCTATAAACTGCCAATAAACAAATAAAGCGTACCATTGAAACAAATATACAGCTGCCAATTTCCACATGAGTTTTGGCATATCCTTAATTGCATCAACGATTTCCTTGAATGGGGTTTTAATGCGTTCTGACAGTGGCATTGCATTGTGCTTCTTTATTTCTTCAAATTCCTCTTCAGAAGGTGGAATTTCGGGGGTTTTTAAAACAGACCAAAGAATTGTTGAAACCGATAGTACAGCACCAATAAAAAACGAATAATACAACCATTTAGGAATAGCTTTCACACCTTCATCAACGGCTTCTGTACCCCCAAACCAATCTTGAAACAAAAATATAGAAGCATTGGCCAATACAATTCCAGCACCTACAAACAAACTTTGCATTTGATAACCAAAACTTAATTGTTTGTTTGGTAGTTTATCACCCACAAAAGCACGATAAGGCTCCATGGCCATGTTATTACCTACATCTAAAATCCATAGTAAACCAACGGCAAACCAAAGCGTGGGACTAAAAGGGAAGGCAAACAAACATAGACTGCCAATTATAGCTCCAATTAAAAAGAAAGGCTTTCGTCGACCCCAACGAGGTGACCACGTTTTATCTGAAATTGCCCCAATAATCGGTTGAATGATTAACCCGGTTACTGGACCTGCAAGGTTCAATAAAGGTAATTCATCATGATGTGCACCCAAGAATGAAAATATGGGATTTACGGCTGTTTGCTGCAATCCAAAACTGAATTGAATCCCTAGGAATCCCACATTCATGTTAAAGATTTGCCAGAAAGACAATGTTGGTTTTGTGAATTTCATATGTGTTTGGTTTAGTTGGTATTTATCACTTCTACTGCATAATGCTAATCGCAAAACCACCTCCAGATGCTAGTTTTATATCTAAAGTTGAATCTTTAGTTAATTCCAATTTTTCAATTTCATAGGCTTCCGGATTGTTATCCCAATGGGCATTTGGTGCATCTTTGTAAATCGTGGCATTATACGATTTCCCCTCATCTAGAAAATCAAATTTTATCGATTCTGTTCTTTCATTTTCATCAGTAATAGCACCAACAAACCAGTTTCCTGTTTTTCGTTCTTGTCTGGCAATAGTTACAAAATCGCCGACTTCTCCATCCAAGACTTTTGTTTGTTGCCAATCTACCCCAACATCGGTAATAAATTGAAATGCCGGATGTACTTTTCCATCCATCATATAATGCTCTGGCAAATCGCAAGCCATTTGAATAGGACTATAAATCACAACATACAACGCCAATTGATGCGCTAAGGTTGTATTAACTTGATTGTCTTTTTTATACTCATCAAACTTTATATTAAAAGCTCCTGGAGTAAAATCGATTGGCCCCGAAAGCATCCTGGTAAATGTTACAGTAGGCAAATGACTTGGAGGGTTTCCTCCATCTGTAGCCCAAGCGTTAAATTCTTGACCTCTTAACCCTTCTCTAGCGATGGCATTTGGATATGTTCTACTCTTACCTGTAGCTTTAATGGGTTCGTGCGCATTAACAGCAATTTTCATTTTTGCAGCTTCAACCAAAACTTTATGGTAATGATTTACCATCCATTGTCCATGATGATATTCGCCTTTCGGAATAATTTCACCAACATAACCTGTTTTAACAGAATTGATACCATTCGCTTTCATAAAGTTATAAGCCTCATCCATTTGCTTTTCATAGGTCAATGGTGCAGCAGATGTCTCATGATGCATAATAACCTCAACGCCCTTATCTTTGGCATATGCCATAACTTCATCAAAATTATAATCAGCATAAGGTGTCATAAAATCAAAAAGCCCTTCTCTGTCATCTGCAGAGGCTAGCCATTTGTCCCAACCCGTGTTCCAACCTTCAACTAATAATCCTTTAATACCATTTTGAGATGCGAAGTCGATGTACTTTTTAGCGTTTTCGGTAGTAGCTCCATGTTTTGATGTTGCCGATTTTCCTTCTGTCCATGTATTCATATCTTGGCTACCTTCCATATCCCAAGTGGATTTTCCAATATGCATTTCCCACCATATACCAACATATTTCATAGGGGTAAAATAACTTACATCACCAATTTCGTTAGGGTCGTTAAGATTTAATATCATTTTAGATTCGATTAAATCGCCTGCTTTTTCGGCAATTTGAATGGTACGCCAAGGTGTATTAAATGGTAATTTTAACTTTGCTTTTCCGCCTAATCTATCAGAACCGACCAATTCACTTACCATATCCAACTTTTCAGTATCTACTTTTAAAGTCATACCCGCATAATTTGTTAAATCGGCCTCATGAAAACTTAAATACAAACCATCTTCGGTTTTCATAGTTACTGGCGTATTAACCGCGTTTTCGGGAATGTAAGTGGCCGCCAAATTTTCATGGTTTTGTTTTGAAAGTGCATCAATTTCCGAAAATTTAGTTTCGCTGTACAAATGCTCGTAAATGTCCCAATCACCAGGAATCCACCATACTTTATGGTCGCCTGTTAAATTAAATTGAGTGTTTTCATCAGTAACTAAAACCTCTTTCAAGTTTTCCTGTTCAGGAAATTCGTATCTAAAACCAACACCATCATTATAGACTTTAAAATGAATATTGAACTTTCTTTTTGATTCAGATTGCTCTTCAAGATTTATAACTAACTCATTATAATTATTTCTTACTGAAAGTTGTTCGCCCCAAGGCATTTCCCAAGTTTCGTCAACTGAATTTGTTAAAGTCCCAACGGTTTTAAAGTTATCTTTTAATGATGGTAAATCTTTAAAATCAAAACTCATGAACGAAGTATCTATAACCGTTTTGTCTTTATGGTTAACAATATAACATGGTTGACCTGTTTTGGACAATGCAAATTCAACTGAGATATTGCTGTCTGGCGAATCAATAGTGAAATTAGATTCTCCTTTTTTACATGCTGTTAAAAGTAAAAATACTATACCCAATATGCCTAATTGTATTCTGACTCTTTTCATAATATTATTTATTATACATCATTATTAATTACTTTCATAAAGTCTGGCCTCCCAAGGGGTTAAACTTAAGGGTATTTCATCAAATGTTTTGTCGTCAATGGATTGATTCGCTATAACAAGTTTATAGTTTCTATATATTGGATTTAAGTCAAATTGAACATTATCGTTTGACATATTAAGAATTATTAGGTACGTCTTATTTATACCTGCTCTTGTGTAGGCAAATATTTCTGGATGTTCTGGTGCTATATCCTGATAATCTCCATAAATTAAATCATCATTGCCCCGACGTATATCGAGAAGCTTCTTATAAAAATTAAAGATGGAATTAGGGTCTTCCAAATTATTTTTAACATTTATTTCCGTATAGTTAGGATTTACAGCAAGCCAGCTTTTATCACCATTTGTAAAACCCGCCTTATTTTCATTGGACCACTGCATTGGTGTACGGGCATGGTCTCTTCCAGATTTGTTCAATTCTGAAAGATAGGTTTCAGGACTTATGCCGCTAGCCACTATTTTTGGATAATTTCCTTTTATTTCTACATCATCAAATTGATCAAAGGAAGTAAATGGATAATTAGTCATCCCTATTTCATCGCCCTGATACAGAAATGCCGTTCCGCGTTGCGTTAATAGCAACATAGCTAGCAATTTTGCCGACGATACTCTATATTCTGGAGAATCATTTCCAAATTTGCTTACGGTTCGCGGATTATCATGATTTGTTAAAAAAATCGTTGGCCAGTTATTGTAATCGACATTACTTTGTTCGTTCAATAATTTTTTAAGTTCTGGTAATGCCCAATCGTTTTGGTACCAGTTATCTCTTCCAATACGTGCCGCATCAAACCAAAAAGCCAGATTAATTTCTTCATTTCGCTCATCAGTAAGCTCCATCGTCATTTCTGGACTACCACCAAAGGCCTCTCCTACCGTCATGACATCATATTTAGAAAGTACTTCCCTATTCATTTCCTTTAAGAACTCATGAAGTCTTGGCCCATATGCATATGTAAATTCTGGATGTTTTAACCCTGTAGAATCCATATCTTTAAATTCATGAGGTTTTGAAATCAACGCTATAACATCCATTCTAAAACCGTCAACACCTTTATCAAGCCAAAATTTCATCATATCATAAACTTCCTCACGTAATTTTGGGTTCTCCCAATTTAAATCGGGTTGCTTCTTTGCAAAATAATGTAGATAGTACTCTCCGTCCGGTCCAGCTTGTTCCCATGCTGAGCCTCCAAAGAATGATGGCCAATTGTAGGGTGCCTTGCCTTCTTTACCCGATCGCCATATATAATAATCTCTGTAAGGATTATCCTTTGATGACATACTTTGCTTAAACCACTCATGCTCATCGCTTGAATGATTTACAACCAAATCTATAATTAGTTTAATACCTCGTTGTTTCATTCCTGCCAACATAGTATCAAAATCCTCCATGGTGCCAAATTCACTCATAATTTTTCGATAGTCCCGAATATCGTAGCCATTGTCTGCATTTGGTGAATCGAAGTGAGGGCTCAACCAAACTACATCAATTCCAAGTTTATCTAAATAATCCAATTCGGATATAATTCCTTGAATATCTCCAATACCATCACCATTTGAATCTTTAAATGAGCGTGGGTAAATTTGATACACAACCGATTCTTTCCACCATTTTTTTGTGGGCATTTCCTTTTGTACTTCATTGTTATCCATTTTTTTAATACAACCACTCAAGGTTAAAATGGCCAAAACAATGGACATATACTTTTTCATAATACACAATTTAGCCTATTTACTTAAATCACAAATAACAGCCTGATAAGGTTTTAATGTAACCGTTTCACTGTTAACGTTGAGTTCATTATAATTATTAATAAGAGTTTCGTCTATATCTTTAACTACGGGCAAGGTGACATTGGAATCATGGTCAGTGAAATTTAACAAAACCAAAACCTTTTCATTATTTAAAGTTCTTGTAAAACTGTAAGTTTCATCATTATCCTTATCTAACAGCTCATATGCGCCATAAACCAAAACCTTATTATCTTTGCGAAGTTTCACCATTTTTCTAAAATGATTCAATACACTATTCGGGTCCTTATCTTGAACTGAAACATTTATTTCTTTATAGTTTTCATTCACTTTTTTCCAAGGTGTTCCTGTTGTAAAACCAGCATTTATGGAATTATTCCATTGCATTGGCGTACGTCCATTTTCACGAGAACTGTAATTGAGAACCTCCATAAATTCGTCCATATCCTCATCCTTTGCCAATGCTGTTTTGAATTTACCAATGGCATCAATATCTACATATTCTTCTATGGTGGGCATGTCTATGTTGGTCATGCCCAATTCATCCCCGTAATAGGTATATGGCGTACCACGCATACTTAGCAAAAACGTATTGAGCATTTGGGTAGAAACTCTTCTAAATTCAGGACTAGCGTTACCGAATCGATTTACCAATCGAGAATTATCATGGTTTGAAAGGAAAATAGCCAACCAACCTTCCTCGGCAAAAGATTTGTCCCATTTTGTAAATACTTCTTTAAAATCAGATAGTTCATAACCATCTGGTGTTCTGGACATATCGACATATTCGAAATGGTAAGCCGTTTGAAGCTCTTTTCTATCGGCATCTACAATATCGTGAGCATCTTGCAATGTGCTTCCTGCCCCCTCGGCTACGGCAAATACATCGTACGGTTCTATTACTTCTGTGTACATTTCTTTTAGGTAATCATGCAATTGTGGACGCATGCCATACCATTTAATAAAATCTTTTTCGTGCCCTTTTGGAAATTCCGGAAAGGTTGTGTCTTTACTGGCAAACTGAAAGGCATCCATACGAAAGCCATCTACTCCTTTTTTTGCCCAAAACTTCATGATATCATAAACTTCTTGACGCAGTTTTGGGTTTTCCCAATTTAAATCGGGCTGCGCCTCAGCAAAGGTGTGTAAGTAATAAGCGTTTGTTGCTTCAACATAATCCCAACCGCCTTCTGGGTCGAAAAGACTATGCCTGTGTGGTGGTTTTCCCTTTTCTGCTGGCCACCAGTGATAATAATTATAATACTTATTATCTCTTGAGCTACTGGCCTGCTTAAACCATTCATGCTGGTTACTGCTATGGTTTACAACGACGTCTAAGACAAACTTTATTCCTCGTTCCTTCATACCAGCCAGCATAGCATCAAAATCTTCCATCGTCCCATAACGTGGGTGAATGGCCCTATAATCACTAACATCATAACCGTTATCTACTAACGGTGATTCGAAAAAAGGATTCATCCAAACCATTGTGATTCCTAAACTTTCAAGGTAATCCAGTTTTTCAATGACACCTTTAAAATCTCCGAAACCATCACCATTTGAATCGTTAAAACTTTGCGGGTAAATTTGATACAATACGCCTTCTTTCCACCATGCAGATTTGTTCATAACAGGTTCAGTTTTATTTGGTTTAATTTCATTACAACTAGTCATTAACAATAGCGTAAAGACAAATAGAATCGTATTTTTCATTTTGTTTTTTTAGATTATTCTTAATAATTCTATTTAAATTTCATTAATTTTTTATTACCAAGCAGAATTCTTGAGATAAAAGTATAAAAGATTGACCGAAATCGTTTTCGAGTTACCAAATTATCCGAAGTTTTCTTACACTTTTTTTTAATTTAAAAAACTACAGTTTGGTTCTGACTGGCAGGTATATTTCCGCTTCCCATTCAAGTTCAACACCTCCAGAATGCGGGTCGTTTAAAAAAACTTCTATGGGGTTGTTGTCAATTTCAATATTATTTCTATCGGCATAATCCAACAGAGTAAACCACCCTCTGTCTGAGATTCTATAATTTCCGTTGAATATGGTTCTTAATGCTTTCTTCTCTTTAATGGTTTTGATTTTTATAAGTTTTGACTCCGGATAACTATATTGTTTAGCTATTGGGAAGCAAAAATCGAAGGTTATCAAATCTTCATTTAGGTTCCATTCGGTAACCTCTAAAAAAGGGTCTCCCTTTAATTCTAAATTATTATCTCTAAGGTAATTCATAACATCAATGGTATGCGCAATCATTAATTTTGCCTTTTCGTTTAACTTACAGCTCAAAGTGATATAAGCACAATTTACTTCAGGAAATATTGCCTCTTCAACTGAGGACAATTTATACTCCGTTTGATGTGTTTTCAGCCCTTCTCTTATATGTTTTACCGTAGTTAAACTTCTTTTTACGAAATCTGTTTTGGTAAAAGGAATTTTGAATTTTTGAAAAAGACTATGTTCGGCATCCTTTAAAAATGCCGTTACTTTCGTAACAGAATCAGATTTTCGCTCTATTGACCATTTAATATCGATAATAGAATCTGAAACATTGAGTTCTTGATTTAATTCTGAAAAGGGAACTTTAGAAGTTGTTGACACTACTTTTTTGTTCAATGGTTCTCCATTATTCCAACCCAATAAAGCACTATAAATAATTCCTGGAGCTTGATGTGTTTTAAAGGTGATTCTATAATTATAATCCTTAACAAAAAAGTACCAACCCATAAATACTAGCAAAATAATAGTAGCACATGACAAAATAATTTTCTTCATACTTCCTATTTATTTCATCTTGACTTTTTCAGCAACTAAGTGCCCCACACTTCTTCCTTGTTTAAGTCCTTCCTTTATTGCTGCCATGTAATGAATACCTCCATACAGTCTACTTATGGCCGCCTCATCCGCGGCACTATTAAATGATTTAAAACTTCTTATTGGTAACCCAAAACGCACCTCAGTATCATCATCAAAGCCAAAATTATTCCCGAAAATTGAGGTTAGCACCGTTGATGCAGAACCAGAAACAACTGAATGCCCGCTGGTATATTCTGGAAATGGTGGTGTTTGTAAAATAGGTTTCCATTTTTCATCAATATGCTGATTAATCAAGGTTTCTGGTCTTATCAGATTGCTTCTATATTTTTCATCCCAACAACTAATAAAGGCCTCAAAAATACCAATCGATGCTTTGGTAAATGCATATACTGTTTCATTAAAACCCAGATTTTTATTTCTACAGGCAATTTTGGTAATACCAATCCAATGGGCTCCCGGTGAAATCTTTTTGGTTGCAAACATCAAATGGCCGCGAGTAACCGAAACAAATGGGTTACAGTCCCAAAATTGGGCAATTTCTATTTCTTCAGAGGTGTCTCCTCTTTTTGTAATGTCTTCACTAACATTGTAAACTTCAATAAGTTCTTTGTAAAATGGTGAATCTTTTTCCAGCGAAAATTTTGGTGGAGGAATTGGTTTAAACTGCGATGAAGAATCCAAAACCATAGTTCTTATTTTCATCCAATGCGGCTCAATACCATCCATATAGGCTGGCGGTGTTGGTTGCCATCGCGAGGGGTCATCTGTATCAACATTAAACTTATGCATCGTTCTGGTTTGGCTATAATTATCTCCATTCATCCAATCTTTAATATAATTGGCTACTTTTAATCCATAAACTTCTGATGCTTCAAATTCAAGTTTATTTTTATCGTTCCAAACTTTATATAAGCTGTCTCTCAAATGGATTACTTTTTCCTCGGAAAAAATAAGCGTCTTGCTCAATTCCATATGTGCTACCAAGGCCGAAACTTTCAAGTTTACATTTTGATTTTCTGCTTTTGGAATTGATGTTAATCCCGTTAATTGTCCCGCTAAAGATTTATAAGTTTCATTGTTTTGTGATATAATCTCAAAGGCGGCAATATTAGGATACACATATACCCTACTTGCTACGGGTGGTGAGAAAACGTCATGAATCATAATATCGGTAACGAGGTCTATAGAATCAAAATAATTCTCAGAAGTCACTTCAATGGGTTCATCAATTGTGTTGCAACTTTGTAATATTGCAAATCCCATAAGTATTAAATACGCCTTATTTAATTTCATAAATTTGAACATCATCATTATGTATTACAGCAATTAAGTATTTTTTATTATTAACGGTTATTGTTTCTAATTTGGTTACGGCTTTTTTGAAAAAATCGAGTCCTAGGGTATTTCCCAATCTTATTTTATCGTTGGTTGAAATAAGAGCTCCCAAAAACCCGTCAAATCGTCCATGATATGGCTTTACACCAAAGTAATTTCCGGCACAAAGCACTTGCTCTTCTCCTGATAAATTAACTTTAACAAAGCTGTTTATGGGTGCAACTTGTAACTGCGTGTTGAATTCCTCAAAAACAAATTGGCCGTTATCGCTCTTTAAAACCCCTGATGCTAAGGTATGCACTTTAAAAATTTCGGCACCAGCTAAAACTGAATTATCAAAAACTTGATTAATTGGTTTTCCAGCAAAATCTTTATAAACCGTAAACTTCTTTTTCGTTAAACTTACAAGTTGCGAACTCAATTCATCTAGACCTTCAAGAGTATAATACTCACCATTTTTCTCAACGGCCAGTAGGGTTTCTGTTTTTGAATTTTTGTCGAAATCAGAATAATACATCAACATTGGAAATTCTTCTGAAGCTTTAAATTTTGTATTCGTTCCCCAATTTCCAAGCAGGTAATCCAAATCACCATCAGCATCTACATCAAAAGGAATTATGGCGCGCCATAAACCGTTTAACTGACTTGACAAATAGCTACTGGTTTTATCAATAAACTCGCCATTATTATTTTCTAAAAATACAGGTTGCATCCACTCGCCAACCACGATTAAATCTACTTGACCATCATTATTAAAATCCGACCAAGTGGCATCTCTAACCATACCTAAATTGCCTAATGATTTTTTAACAAAAGGACCACCATTATTCTGCAAAACGTAGCTTTCAGGAATTTTCCCAAAGTCATTAGAAATACTGGCATTACCAACAAAAATATCCAAATCACCATCGGCATCATAATCCGCAGCTTTAACAACGGCCGTATCTTCAAAACCTTCGGGAAGGTTTAAAGCTTCCGTTCCGTTTTCAGAAATGGTGTATAAATTATTTTGAAGCGCTTTTGATTTTCCATAAAACTCACCACCTCCAGCAGCTACTAACAGGTCATTCTTCCCATCATTATTGAAGTCTGAAATAATGGCTGAACTTTCTTCAACAATGGCATTATCATTTAAAAGTTCATCTTCATATTTCTCAAATCCGGTTTCCGTTTGAAAATATATTTCTGATGGCACGTGCTTGCCATTTCCAAAAAAAACATCATCCTTCCCGTCATTATTAATATCGCCTACTGCAACTGCTGGCCCTCTATCGGAAATTTGATAAGGAATTAATTTGTTTCTATTGGAATCGATATAATTATTATCTGAATGTTTAAATGCGATTCCTAAATTACCTTCAACTTTTGAAAATATTTGGTGTTTTTGAACTTTTTCTAATTGATATATATAGGGCTTTGCAATTTCAAAAGTCACTTTAATTGCCTGATTTGTACTTACATTTTTTAAAGTTTGATAGGTTTTGTTTGGCCAAATTACTTTTATGGAATCGACTATTTTTAAAGTGTCCAAACCAAAATGCAAAATGGGTTGTGAGGACGACTGAAACCCCCTTTGCAGAAACAACTCTTTGGATTGCACATTTCCCTTATAATACAACAGTGCTTTTGTGCCAATACCAAAATGATTGTTTTCCAGATATTTAAATTGAAGTTTTAAATAATTCTTTTTTGAATTGGTATTGTTAACATAAACAGTTGCCGGTGCATCAATATTATTGGTCACTAAATCCAAATCGCCATCATTATCTAAATCTGCATAAGCCGAACCAGTAGAATAGGACGCCTTTTGAGTTACCCAAGTATCCGTTTCGTTGTTAAACTTTAAATTTGTGTCCCCTTTATAAAAGCTGTTTTTCAACTTCCCATCGGGCATATAATTTAAGGCTTCTTTATCGACTAAATTAGTGGTCTCAATTTTCTTTTTAACTTGACTGTTTGAAATATACTTAATATAATCTAAATCGTTTGGCCGTTTAGGAATACCATTGGCAATGAATACATCCTGATTTCCGTCTTGGTTATAATCTGCAATCAGTGCGCTCCAACTCCAATCCGTAGCTGCAATATTACTCAAGAATCCTGTTTCGGTAAAACTGTTTGCCCTTTGATTGATTTGCACCATGTTTCGGGCATATTGATAATGGTAGCCAAACTGTTTAGTTCGCAAATTTTGTATTTGTATGTTATCGTCTCCTACAGATGATTTTAAAACTTTTTCATCCTCTGGAAGCATGTCTAATGTAATTAAATCTGTAAAACCATCGTTATTGATATCGGCAGCATCGTTGCCCATTGAAAATTTGCTAACATGCCCAAAATATTCTTTTAAGGATTCTGAAAATGTACCATCTCCATTGTTCAGATAGTAATAATCGTCTTCGTGAAAATCGTTGCTCACATAAATATCGGGATAGCCATCTTGATTAAAATCTGAAATAGCCAACCCCAAGCCATAACCATTTGCACCTCCAAAAATTCCAGCACTTTCACTTACATCAACAAACTTATTGTTATCATTTCGCAGCAGCTTATCACCGCTTTCATACGTTCTATTATTTCTTATGCTGGCTTTACCAAATGATTCTTCGGTGTGTATGGCATGGTTTAGTAAATACATGTCTAAATCGCCATCTAAATCATAATCAAAAAAGGCCGCTGACGAACTGTAATTGTCAAAATCCAAACCGTATTCTTGTGCCTGTTCTGTAAAGGTAAGGTCGCCGTTATTTATATAAAGTTCGTTCATTCCCACAAACCCATTGGTGCCTGCAACAGCACATACGTAAATATCCAGTAGGCCATCGCCATTAACATCGGCCATTGAAACTCCAGTACTCCAATCGTTTTCTCCACCTACACTGGCAAGCTCTGTAATATCTTCAAACTCTAGGTTGCCTTTATTCAAATACAGTTTGTTCTGGTTTTGATTTGACGTAAAAAAAATATCCGGAAGTTCATCATTATTTACATCACCAATAGCTACTCCCCCACCATTGTAATAATACAAATAATCTAAAATATTCTGGCCAACAGTATCTTTTAGTTTATTATTAAAGTAGATTCCAGAATCATCTGGTGATAAAATAGTGAATAGTTTTTCTGGCTCATTATTACACCCAAAAAAAGTTAAGGAAACAATAATATATAATACAGATTTATTCATTATTCAACTTGAAAATTTTTGGTTGCTCACTATTAATACCTATTACAATGTTGATTTCATTTTTTATTCTTAAAATTGAAATATTCTTGACCTCGCCATTAACAAAAAATCCGGAGTCGTTGTAATCCACCCAACTAAATACACCATTCCCATCACCCAATAATAAGCTTCCATAATTAGCATCCAACCTAGAATACTGAGGTTTTAAATTATATTGATTCCCACCTAAAACCAAATCTAAATGCGAATCATTATTCACATCCAAAACAGCAATGGCATTGACACTTGAAAACTGCACTTGGGCGGGCAATGGCATTAATGTAAAATTACCCTCTTCATTATTTAAAGCAACTACTGTTTCAGACCTATTTACTTCTCGAACTATAGACTGCGAAATAACTTCTTCAGGGAAGAGTTCCTGAATTGATTTTGTAGCATACGCAGAAAATTTTAAATTGTTCTTTTTTAAGGAGGCTATTTGGGCGGTTAACTCATGTTTAGTTATAATAGGCACATCTTTGCCATCGATGGTCTCTGTTAAAATTTGCTCTATCGTTCCGTTATTGTCAAAATCGTTGATATAGATTTTTATGGGTTTTTCCTTTGAGGGTTTATAGGGCAAGTTTAGTCCATTATTGCCCAAAACCAAGTCTGGTAATCCATCATGATTCAAATCGGCTACTTTAATGGCATTCCACCATCCTTTAAAATCACTCAAATTTGTTTCGAGCTCAACCAACTGTTTACCGTTATTCTTGAAAATTCTTGGAGTTCCCCAATCTTCAATTATAATCAAGTCTTTTTTGCCATCTGCATTAAAATCATGCCAACTGGCATCGGTTACCATGCCCAAACTATTAAAAGCATAGGCCCTATTTTTGGTAACATCCCTAAATTCGCCATGGCCGTCATTTTCCAACAACTGTTGTTTAGCATTAATGCCATAAACTGCTGGCACACTCCTATTTCCAATAAAAACATCTGTATCACCGTCATTGTCAAAATCATAGGGCGCAATTACCGATGCATTATGAAATGTAGATTGAATAGACCAATTACTTTCACTAAAATTGCCCTTACTATTATTCAAATACAATCTGGTTTTATAGTTTTTTTCGTCTTCTACTTCATTTCCTCCCGTTCCAACCATGAGGTCTAAATCACCATCATTATCGGCATCAAAAAAGGCAGAAGCGGTATCTTCAAGGTCTTTATCCTTATCAAACTCTTGTACCCCAGTAGAAGTCAAATTCCCTGAAGAGGTTTGAAAATATAGTTTGCTTACCTGACCTTTTGCTCCTCCTACAAAAATATCATCCAATCCATCATTATTTACGTCGGCAACCGAAATTGTAGGTCCTTCTCTGGAAAGCATTTGATGTATTAATCCTTCATAATTAAAATCGCTATGATTATTTTCCTGATGAGGTTCTATGCTTGTTATCACTTCAGAAAATATTGTTTTCCCTTTTTTTCTTGAAGGTATGTATTTGTTTAATGCTTCTTCTTGATTGAAGGTATATTTCTTATTTGGAAGAATCTTTTTCACTACTTCAAAGGTGTCATCAGGCCATATAACTTGAATGGAATCAATGGTTTTATCACCTATTCCGATAGTTTGAATATAATCAACAGATGACTGAAAACCTCTTGACGGAATGACCTCCTGAAGAATTACCTCATTATTTGAAAACAACTTTATTTTACTTCCAATACCATAGCCATTTGGTGATTTTCCTTTTAACTGAATTTTTATATAATTGTTTTGAGTTAAGGTTTCTGCGTTATTTCTATAAACTAAAGCTTCCTGATTCACATTATTAATAACAAGGTCTAAATCGCCATCGTTATCCAAATCACCATAAGCTGCACCGTTTGAAAAGGTAAGCTTGTCAAAACCCCAAGATTCAGTAACATTACTAAAGCCCAATTTTCCAGAATTCTTAAAAGCATAATTGGTAATCGGGTTGCTAGGCATTTTACTTATAATGCTTGAAACCTCTTCCTTCTCTCCCGTAAGCACCATATTTTGGATAATGTCGTTAGCGAAAAAAGTCATAAAATCTTGATTGGTTAAATCATGATAAATGCCATTACATACATATATATCTTTATAGCCATCATTGTCCATATCAAACAAAAGGGCACCCCAGCTCCAATCAGTCTTGGAAACACCACTTAGATTGGCTATTTCTGCTAGATAATTATCACCGAGATTTAGCTGCAAACTATTTTGCATGTATTGATGGTCAAAATCCAATCCTTGTTTTCGTTGGTACACATCATAGGTTTCAAACTGAGTGGTTTCTTTTACTCTTTTATTATGCTCTGGTAGCATATCGGTAACAAATACATCTGGGTTGCCATCATTATTAATATCTGCCATATCTGCTCCCATTGATGATTGACTGGTGTGGGTTGTCCAATCTTTAATAGCCTCGGTAAATGTGCCATCTTGGTTGTTGATGTAAAGATAATCGCGCTCGTAAAAATCGTTTGAAACATAGATATCTTGATATGAATCTTTATTAATATCACCTACGGTTACACCGAGTCCAAAACCAATTAAACTCCCAAAAATTCCTGCTTCATCACTTACATCTACAAATTTTCCGCTATCATTACGCAACAATTTATCACCTCCACCTTTTAATAAACTTGGCACATCCCAATCTTGAGCACGCAATTCTCTTTTATTGGAATAGTTTAAAGAGTTAACCGGTATAAAACTATTATTAAGTATATACACATCCAAATCTCCATCTTTATCATAATCAAAAAAGGCGGCATGGGTCGTTAACCCATTTTCTGCAAGATTATATTTTTCAGCTTGTTCGATAAATGTTAAGTCGCCATTATTGATATAAAGCTCATTTTTTAAATTATCGCCTTCCACGTTACCAGCATTACACACATAAATATCCAATAAGCCATCATTGTTAATGTCAACCATATTGACACCAGTTGACCAAACATTGTTACCTTCAATATTTGCGGATTTTGAAATATCCTCAAATTTTAAATCCCCTTTATTAAGAAATAATTTGTTTGGACCTTGATTCGCCGTAAAATAAATATCGGGTAGGTTGTCATTATTGATATCACCAATGGCCACACCACCACCATTGTAAAAATTTCGATAGGTGAAGATATTAACCTCTTTACCATTTTCAACGGTGTTTGTAAATTTCACACCTGTTTGTTTTGAATCTAAGTTCGAGAATAATACATCGATTTTTGTATTATTAGATTCTTCGCCACAAGACATAAAAAATGCAACAATGAAAAAGAAAAACACTCCCTTTTTGCTCATAATATAGAAGACTTATAATTTAAGGACAATATAACATAATTTGGCTTCCTGTTGTAACTTATGGATATAAAAAAGGGGGCGAACCACCACCCCCTCTCACTAAGTTAACAAAAAAATCAAACTAAACTAACTCATAAAAACTTAGTATTAATATCCTGGATTTTGTGTCAAATTAGGATTTCCACTTAAAGCAGTAGCCGGTATTGGAAATATTATTTTTGATCTATCAGAAGTATCAGTTTTTTGTTGAACAGGATCTAAGAAGGTACCAAATCGAATTTGGTCGTTTCGTCTCCAGCCTTCCCAATACAACTCTCTTGAACGTTCGTCCAAAATATCATCCAATGTTGTTCCTGTATAAACGGTTTCAACACCTCTTGCTGTTCTCAAATCTGTTAATGGCCCAGAAGGATCACCTCCCATTCTTGCCATGGCCTCAGCCTTCATTAAAACAACATCAGCCAATCTGAAAATTATCATGTCATTGGCAGGTCTGTCCAAATTGTTGTAATCAGGGATCCACTTGACAACTCTCATACCTTTCTCTTCAGTAGAATTTGCTAATTCAAATTCTCTAGTATATGATAATGGAGCTCCTTGTCTATCTAGAATTGGACTACCAGTTTGGTCAAATTGAGGACCAACCAATATACCCGCATTCAAACCTGAAACATCAGTTAAACCTGTATAACTACCACCTCTTCTTGGGTCGCTGGCATCAAATTTATCATATAAATCAGTTAAACCTACAAAACCGTTCCATCCACTAGGATTATGATTGTAATGCAGGGTCATTAAAGCTAGTCTTCTAATTTCGCCGCCAGTTGTATTATCGTTTTCTGATACGAAAATATTTTCAGTGCTTGCAGCTGTATTGTTTGGTGAGAATGTATCAAAATAATTTGCTTGAAGGCTAAATGGCCCACCGATAACCATATCACAATAATCAATAACTTTTTGCATATCAGCATTATCGAATGAAAAGGGTCCAGCTTGAGGCGTCCCATCTTCATCGGTGGCTTTGTAAACCGCTTTGTTCAAATACATTTTAGCCAGTAACGCTGCTGCTGCATATCGATTAGCTGTATTATTTTCTGATGTAGTAGGCATACTACTCATAACAGCTTCTAATTGTGAGATAGCTAAATCGATGCCTTCAGTTCTTTTTAAAACAATTGGAAGCTCTCCGTAGCTAGTTCCAGGCTCTCTGTAAGGTATTTGACCCCATAAATCGATAGCATTATACATGTAAAAACTTGCATAAAAAGTTGCAACGGCTTCTTGTGTTGCGTCAGGCTCATTACTCAATGCATCAATAGCTGCAAATAACCCACCTAAAAGTTGATCCCATGCACCATTAATCCTTGGATGTGATGAATTCCACTGATGTAAATGCAAAGCTCTCCAAGCACCACCATCATCCCAGTCTGCTCCCCTAGTAGGTCCCGCCATTTCATCCGATGGATGTTGCTGCAGTACAAACTGAAAATCAGTATTTTGAAAAGACCGCAATTGATTATAAGCAGATGAAATTTGCCCAGTAACAATTTCTTGTGATTCTAGACCACTTTCCTCTAAAAGCCCGTCTAAATCTTCTTCCAAATTAGTACACGAAAACATGAATGCGGCACTAATCGTAAAAATTAAATATTTTTTCATAATTCTTTTTTTTAAAAATTTAAATTTACTCCAAATGAGAATGAACGCGCTCTAGGGTAGCCTGAGTATTCAATTCCAAAAGATGGTACACCGTTTACTTGTCTATTTGTATTAACCTCTGGGTCAAAACCGCTATAAGGCGTTATGATAAATAAATTTTGTCCGGTTAGAAATAATCTAGCACTTGACACATATTTACCTAACTTACCTAATTTTTCAGAATTAAAGGTATATCCTACACTTGCGTTAGATAATCTAAAGAAATCTCCGGACTCTAAAAATCTTGTAGATACTATTGGGCTAGATCCCGGATCTTCTCCATTTCCAACTACACTAGTAATTACATTTTCGCCTCGGTTAAGAGCACTTTGGCTAAATAATGCATTTGCTGTGTTATTGTAAATCTCATGCCCGTAAGCTCCATAACCGTTCACTGCAAAATCCCAATCTTTATAATTTCCTCTTACATACAAACCAATATTCATATTCGGGTTTGGATCTCCTGCAAAGACTCTGTCACTTTGCCCCCCTGGTTGGTCGAAATTAGTGTCAACAGTCCCATCTCCGTTTGAATCGGCATATTGAGGTGTTCCACTAGAATCAAATCCTTCAAAAACTGGCAAGTAAAATGCATATAACGGTTGCCCATCATATAATAACTGTAAGTTCTCTCCAGATAAACCTTGTCCTGCGGCTCCACCTGTAGGCGTTCCAAAATTAGCAAAGGCTTCTTTACCATTAATTTCATTTTTCAAGAAAGATATATTACCGCCTACTTCTAAAGAAAAATCTTCTTCATCTATGGCTTGGTAGTTTAACCCAATCTCGATACCAGAGTTTATGATTTCATCGCTAAAATTAGCCCATGAGAACGAACCTACTGGTCCTGGTTGAGCCACTGGCACTCTAAACAATAAATCATCTGTGTTTTTTCTAAAGTAGTCAATACTACCAGTTAATCTATTGTCAATAAAACCAAAGTCAAAACCAACATTTAACTGTGTTGTAGTTTCCCATTTAAGATCAGAATTACCGATATTTAATCGGGTAACACCACCACCATCTTGTGGTGCGAAAACTTCTCTTGCTGCTTCAGCATTAAATTGTTGGTTACCTGTTTGCCCCCAACCTGCTCTAAATTTCAACTCACTAAATGCCTCAGGCAGAAAATCTTCTTCATGAATTTTCCAAGCTAATGCAAACGATGGGAAATAACCATATTTGTTATCCGCACCAAATCTACTAGAACCATCTGCTCTTACTGTAGCTGTTAAAATATATTTACTTTGAATGTTAAAAATACCTCTTGCAAAGAAAGACTGCAATGATATCGGCACAAAACCAACTAATCTATTTACTGGGTCATAAGAGATTGAAGATCTATCATTTCGCTCAACTGTATTTGCTGCAAAAATGTTTTGAAGATAAAAATTTTGGTCATCAAAATCGAAATCTCTAAGCGTTACATTTTCTCCAGTACCTCTATATTCTTCGTAAGTATGGCCAATAACCGCATCGATATTTAAATTTTCGCTAACATCTTTATTAAAAGATAAAGTATTTGTAAACAATTGATTTGTATATCTAGCATTTTGAGTGCTGGCATATCCCCTTCCATCTGTAACGTTTGTAAGTAGCAGTCTTGATGCAGCAAGTCCTCTAAAAGTGTTAGTTCTATCAAAACCAAAAGTAAACTGGTATTTTAGATAATCTGTAAACTTTAAACTCGCTTTAACATTACCAAATAGCTTTGTAGTTTCAGTATTATCACTAAAATAATCTAAAAATGCCAATGGATTTCTTTGATTATTCGAATTCTGAAAATAAGTACCATCTGGATTAAAGAAAGATTGTGTCGGGTTCCATTTTAGGGCAGATAGCATTAAATCTCCTTCCGCACCAATGGATTCGGATAATGCCGTAGCTTCACTTTCAATTTGAGATGCTGTTAAACTAGCGGATAGCTCAACCACATCATCAAAAAACTTTTGAGAAATATTAGTGTTCAAAGTATATTTATCCAATCCCGTATTTTCAATTACTCCTTCCTGATTTAGTAAACCTAAAGACACTCTGTATTTTCCAGATTCTGATCCTCCAGAATACGACAAATTATGCTCTGTAGTTAATGCATTTCTTGATATTTCATCAAATGCATTAACACTTCCTCCTTGATTTGCACTTGGGTTTGCGCTAGTAAATGCAGAAGCATCCAATAAATCAAATTCTCTAGCAACACTTGAAGTTGTTGTAGTAAATGAGTAGTTAAGTTTACCTTCTCCTCGTTTACCAGACTTTGTTGTAATAATAATAACTCCATTCGCCGCTCGTGAACCGTAAATAGCCGTGGCTGATGCGTCCTTTAATATAGAAATAGAAGCTATATCATTAGAATTTATGAAATTTAATGGATTTTTAGCACTAGTATTCCCTGAAAGTTCACCAGAACTGCTTCCTGCTGAGTTCGAATCGTTATTAAATGGAACTCCATCAATTACGTATAACGGGTCATTTCCAGATCTCACAGATGACGCGCCACGTATTCTAATTGAAGCACCTGCACCTGGTTCACCACTAGATGTTGTTACTTGCACACCAGCTGATCTACCTTGAAGTAACTGTTCTGGCGATGTAGTAACTCCTTTATTAAAGTCTTCAGTGTTTACAACATCAACGGCTCCTGTAGCATCTTGTTTTCTAACACTACCATATCCTACTATTACTACCTCATCAAGTTGGGCTGCATCTTCGGCAAGCGTTACATTAATAGTTGTACGACCATCCACAGAAACTTCTTGGGTTTGATACCCTAAAAAGCTGTACACAATAACAGCATTTGAAGCAATATCCTCTAACGTATAGAGTCCATCAAAATCTGTTTGTGTTCCTGTGGTTGTTCCTTTTACCACAATGTTAACCCCTGGCAATGGTCCAGAAGCATCCGAAACAACACCCTTAACCGTAACGGTTTGAGCATAAACAATACTTCCGCCCAACAAAAGGAACAAAAGCGTCATTCTTTTTAATAAATTGTTTTTCATGTTTAAGTTATTTAATTTAAAGTTTAGTCAATATTGGTTGTGAAGACTCTTAACCAATATGTAAACAAAGATGTCAATTATTGCAGCTTTGTTTAAAATAATTCCCAAAAAACAGTCTTAAAAAGTATCGAAAACGTTTTCGATTTTCATAATACTTTAAATAATAAGTACTATATATATGATATATTTATTCTTCAATATAATATTTTATTAATATAGTAATTTTAATAGGTTTTCACAAATACCATTAGTCTTAACAAATCAGGTTTCTTTTAATCCATTCATAGTAACCTTAATTAAGTAATTTTTATGAAAAAATGGCTTTATTAAAATGAAAGTTGTATTTTCATTATATCAAACTAACTATCGTCTAAACCAACTAATGAAACCTGCCACCTTAAAAGATATTGCAAAACAATTGGGTATATCTATTACAACAGTCTCCAAAGCTCTTAAAGATTACCCAGATGTAAGCGAAAAAACGAAAAAACGTGTTAAAGATTTAGCCGAAAGGTTAAATTATGTACCAAACTCATTTGCGGTTGGTTTACGCAAGCATGAATCAAAAATTATTGGGGTTATCATTCCTACTATGATTCATTACTTTTTCTCTACAGTAATTGACTCTATTATAAAGGAAGCCGAGAAAAGGAATTATATGGTTATAACCATGCAATCAAATGAAGATTATGAGCTTGAAAAAAAACAAATCGATTTATTGATAAACAAAGGGGTTGACGGCATTTTAGTTTCTCTGTCCAATAAAACGCGAGACTTTAGCCATTTGCAAAAAGTAATTGATTATCACATTCCATTGGTACTTTTCGATAAAATTGCGAAAATCATTAACTGTTCAAAAGTGGTTATCGACGATAGAAAAGCTGCTTATGACGCCGTATGCTATCTTATTAACAAAGGGCACAAACGGATTGCCCATTTTAGGGGGGATTTAAATCCACAAAACTCAATAGATCGTTTTTTGGGTTACAAAAAAGCATTACAGGATAATAATATTGAATTTGACCCTTCATTGGTTTATTTGTGCAATAATAACTCTGATTTTAGTGATGGTTATACCAGTGCCAAAAAATTGCTTCTAGACCATGGTGATAAAGTTGATGCCATATTTACCGTTAACGACCTACTTGCCATTGGTGCTATTAATTATTTTAACGAAAATAAAATTAAGATACCTGAACAGATAGCCTTGATTGGTTTCAGCAATTGGTTTATGTCATCAGTTATTTCACCATCTTTATCATCAATAGACCAACACGCCGGTAAAATGGGAGAAACATCGGTTAAGATTTTATTTAATGAAATAGACAGTAAGTTAAAGGAGGCTCCTTTTGAGCATCAAAAAATTATTATTGACACCGAATTAATTATTAGAGATTCTTGTTGATTTTCATTGATAAAAAAAAGCACTCAAAATATTCTGAGCGCTTTCTTAAATATTAGTGTGTTACTTTTAAAATTATCTGGCCATATCAATTAAGCGAGCCATATAGGTAAATTTCAAGTCGCGTGTTTTAAGACCTTTTTGTATAGCTTTCATCTGAGCATCGGTTGGTTGACCTCCAGAAGTATTTTGTGAAAGCGCTTGTTTAATATCTTCAAACATGTTAACGGTTAAATGGGAGGCATAAGTATCACTTCCTGTTGGCACCATAAATCGGCATAAGCCCCAATAGCCCTTTTCGCCATCGTCAACCATTTGTTGGTGCATAGGCTGAAACACTTCCATTTCTGCTTTTTCGTATGCACCATAATCTTCCATATCTACCTTCATAAAATCCATATTGGCAATGGTTCCTACTTTCATATCAAAATCACCTTTGGTCCCTGCTATTTCTTCCATAAAAATTCGAACGGCCAAATCTCTCGATTTTGCAGAACTCAGCATTTTTTTGTCAAGATCTTCATCTGACAGATCCGGATAAGCTTCTTTGACACGTTTCCACAAATTAGAATCCCCAAACATCTTTTCGGCACTTTCAAATAATGTTACGGTAACATACTGATACCCTTGGTCTTCTCCTCCAGGTAGCAACGCCCACAAATCCCATCCAATAATATCGCCTGCTTCAACGCGCTTTTGGTGGATTTTTTTCCAGAATTGTTCGGTTTCCATGTAATCGGACTCTTGTTCATTGTCCACTCCCATCATTTCGAAAACAATAAATAGTTTTTCTTGTGCCACCAATGGTGCACAGAATAAAACTACCATGGCAATAATTAGTAATTTTTTCATAATTTTTGGTTTTAGGTTGGTATAAATTAATTACCAAAACTAGAAGTGAAAAGAATGATAGATTTTAAAATCGAGCAACACCTAATGGTGCCTGAGTTTTTGAGAGGGGAAGTTCAAACGTTATTAAATGTACAACTTTTTTAGCTTGTAAACTTTTTAGTTGAAATTAAAAAAGTAAGATTTGGAAGAATCCCATTGCCCAATCATATTTTAGATATTCATACTTTATACCTTTTATTCAAATTGCTGAACCCGTAAATTTTCTATTTTAAAGGTTTTATCATTGGATCTTATTGAAAAATGATCTAAAGGTTGGTTAGGAAAAAATAATTCGGTCATAACCACTTTACCGTTCTCATAAAAAACCTCAACCGAAGTTTTATCTAAAATAATTTGAATATGTAACGTTTTTAATTTTTTTGACACTTCAGCTTTAGAAATACTAGGTGCGAATTTTTTAGAAAACCCAACCTTTCCAGATTTTTGTCTATCAAGAAAGTAATAGTTGCTAATGTTATTTAAACCTAAAGCTAGTGTGTCTCCTACCTTATTGTAAAAAAGTATATTATAAATTTCTTCTTTTAAATCTTTTAAATCGAATTCTAAACTAAACTTTTGCATGTTACAATTACTCATTAGGGCATCAATATCATTGTTGCTTATAGAATCCTTGGCAATTGTTTTTTTTGTTAAACCATAGAGTTCATCAACAGGCAAACTTTCCAAATAAAAGTTGTTCTTATTTTTTTTAAGTTTTAATTCTCTGGCAATAGTCATGTTGCTGCGCCATGTAAAAGTGGGTACGTCCCTGGCATAATCCCAATTAGACATCCAACCGATAAACAATTTTCTACCATCCGACTCCGGGATGTTAGACCACGTTACCCCTGCATAATTGTCTTTGCCATAATCAAGCCATACCGCATTTTGGTCTTTCAACTGATTTGAAAAATTAGAATCCAGTGTAAATGTTTTGCCATCAAAATCACCAACAAAATATTGGGTTGCACTGCCCCCATTTGGTCCTCCAGGGTTTATACTTACTATCAACACCCATTTGGTTTCATTGGTTTCATCAACTTGCATTGGGAATAAATCTGGGCACTCCCAAACACCGCCATGTGCTCCTTTGTCTGATCCAAATTCTGACTCTAAGACCCAATCCTTTAAGTTCAGCGAACTGTAAAACATCACCTTATCGCCTGCCGCCAAAGCCATAACCCATTTGCTTCGTTTAGTGTCCCAAATCACTTTCGGGTCTCTAAAATCCTTAATGCCAGAATTTTCAATTACAGGGTTTCTTTCATATTTAGTCCAAGTAAAGCCTTCATCCAACGAATAGGCAATAGCCTGGGTTTGATAATCCTTTCTACCATCTTTTTCACCTTGCATATTATGATAGGTAAACATAGCAACTATTGGAGCTACTCCATTTTTTCCAAACCCTGATGTGTTATTTTTATCAATAACGGCACTTCCAGAAAAAATAAGGCCTAAATCATCTGGATATAGAGCAATTGGTTTTTCATCCCAAGTAATTAAATCTTCACTCACAGCATGCCCCCAGTGCATGGGGCCCCAGACATTTCCAGAAGGATAATATTGAAAATACAAGTGGTATTTACCATTTAAATAAAACATACCATTTGGGTCGTTCATCCAATTGGCCTTAGGCGTAAAATGAAAATTTGGCCTGTATAGTCTTTCTTCAGTATCAATATGAGTTGCTGAAATAGATTCTACATTGTTTTTATTTTCATTTTTTTTACATCCTACGGTAACTGTTAAAACTGAAACTGTAAAAAGTAAAATTAGTAGGTAATTGTGTTTTCTATTTGTCATCTCGTATAAGTTTTTTACTTAATTCTTCCAGAGGAATGCCTTTAGTTTCTGGCATCATAAAAATTACAAATAATAATTGAAATACCATCATTATTGCAAAAACCATAAAAACAACCCCGGCTCCAATCGTTGAAAACAAAATGGGTACAAGTGAAGGTATAACCGCAGCTAAAACCCAGTGTACCGAACTACCAAAAGCCTGGCCCGAACCTCTTAAATGGTTTGGAAATATTTCGGATATGTACACCCAAATTACTGCCCCTTGCCCAATAGCATGTGCGGCTATAAAAAGGAACAAAAATATGGGTACCATTAAGCCTTCCCAGTCCAAAAAGAAAGCTAAAGAAACCAAACTCAATGAAATGATATATCCAATTGAGCCTATATACATAAGCATTTTTCTACCCAATTTATCAATGAGAAATACACCCAATAAGGTGAACAATAAATTAGTGACCCCAATGCCAATACTACTTAATAATGCGGTACTTTCGCCCAAGCCAGCTTCTTCAAATATTCTTGGGGCATAATATAAAAAAGCATTTATTCCAGAAAACTGGTTGAACATGGCAATTAAAAAAGCAAGCAAAAGTGGGAACCGGTATTTTTTCATAAAGATATTTTCGCCCGAGGTATGACTTTCATTTTCAACTTTTATGTTTTGCATTAAACGTTCCGAATTGCCATCCGGATTTATAAGTTCTAAAACTTTTTTGGCTTCCTTGTTTCTGTTTTTTGAAATCAACCAACGCGGACTTTTAGGAACTGTAAAAACAAGCAACGTATAAATAAAAGCAGGAAATGCTTCTACTCCAATCATCCATCGCCAAGCGTTTTCTCCAACATTCCGAAGCAAGTAATTGGATAAAAAGGCGATTAAAATACCAAGTACAATATTAAATTGATACAGTGCTACCAGCCTACCCCTATCTTTAGCAGGCGATATTTCGGAAACATAAGCAGGTGCTGCAATGGTTGACGCACCAACGCCCAAGCCACCCAAAAACCTGAAAAAAGCAAACACGTAAGGGTCGTTCGCCAGAGCTGAACCGACTGCCGAAATGAAATAGAACAGACCAATCCAGATTAAAGTTTTCTTCCTTCCTAATCTATTGGTTGGAATCCCACCTAAAAAAGCGCCAACAACCGTGCCCCAAAGTGCCATGGCCATGACCACGGAACCATGAAAGGCATCAGACGAATTCCAAAGTGCTTGCAACTTTTTGTCGGCCCCGGAAATGACCACAGTATCGAATCCAAAAAGAAATCCCGCCAACGCTGCGGTTATTGACCATATCAAAATTTTATTGTTCATAATTTAGTCTAGTTAGTTTTAAAACAGTTATGTAAAATAATTAATCTTTCCCTTTTAAGACACCTTATTTGGTAAAATGCACAATTTCAATATCGAAATCGATTTCGATATTTTTAACCACATTAATCCGCTACTTCATTTTGTAAATTTGAAAAAAAATATAAACTTGGGTGACTATTAACTTTTCTTTTGGAAAATATTTACCTTTAAGGCATACCATAATAGCATCGCATTATGAAACAAATTAAAAGCAATCACATTTTGGCAATAACTGTTGGCATTGTATATGTTTGGTTTGGCGTTTTAAAGTTCTTTCCTCATTTGAGCCCAGCCGAAGGTTTGGCAAAAAACACCATAGACATTATCACCATGGGACTTATCCCCTCTAACATTTCAATTATTTTGTTGGCTATTTGGGAAACCTTGGTCGGACTTTTATTGATAATGAATATTTATAGAAAAAAAGTAATTATTCTAGCTTTCGTTCATATCATATTAACCTTTGTTCCGCTTTTTATTTTTACTAAGGATGCGTTTGCCATACCCCCTTTTTCATTTACCTTGCTCGGGCAGTATATCTTTAAAAATATCATTATTATTGGGGCACTTGTTACCCTCTATAAATTACCAGAAAGGAAAGCGCTTGTTCGTTTCAATTAAACTAAAGTAGCAATTGCCCTTTATTGCCATTTTTTGAATGACTGAATAATACATTCATTTAAGACAGGTGACAACCCCATTTTTTCAGGAATTTATCTGCATATCAAAAAAAAATTAATATGAAAAATGTATTTAAATTATTAGCATTTTTAATGACCTCGTTCTTAGCAATTAATGCTCAAAATGATGGCTGGAATATCACCACAACAACAACTGAAAATTATACCGGAATTGTTGTTGCCAACGGCCGCATTGGCATTTTACCTTCTGGAAAACTTTTTAAAACTGAACAAATAATACTGAACAATGTTTACGATAAAGCATCTGTTTTAGGTGTCAGCAAAATTTTAAAAGGTATAAACTTTCAAGATATTCAATTAGAAATTGATGGTGAAGTAGTATCTGAAAAAAACATATCAAATTGGAGCCAGACATTGAACATGAAAGAAGCTTCGTTTACTACACGGTTTAATTTCAAAAATAAGGCAAATGTTTCATACACTATGTATGCCCTTAGAAATGTACCCTATGCCGGATATTTGGATATTTCTGTTGAAGCCAGAAATGATATAAATGTAAAAGCTATTGCAAGTATTACAACGCCAAGTGAATATCAAGACCCTATTAGTACTTTTAGAATATTGCAAGATCTAGAAACTACCATGCCTATTTTGCAAACAGTAGCCAAAAGTAGGTTAAACCGCCATACTGTTTCTGCTTCCGGTACTTTTATCTGGCATGACATTAATAGTAGTCGCGAACACCAAAGGCCAGAATTGCACCATAATAAAATTGATGAATATAATAATCAATTATCTTTCAGCAATAAAGTTAAAAAAGGAGCCTCTTTAAATTTTGCATGGACAGCATCGCAATGCACAACCCAAGATTTTAACGACCCCCAAACAGAATCTGAACGTTTTGTAATTTTTAACCTTTTAACACCAAAAGAAGATTTATTAAACCAACATAAATCGCTATGGAAAACCCTTTGGGAAGGAGACATTGTTATTGAAGGCGACCTACAATCACAACAGGATGTGCGTTTAGCACTTTATCACTTGTATGCTTTTGGAAGAGGTGATTCCGACCTAAGTATTGCTCCGATGGGGCTTTCATCTCAAAATTATAACGGACATATTTTTTGGGACACAGAATTGTGGATGTACCCACCATTATTGCTATTAAACCAGGGCATTTCTAAATCTTTGGTGAATTATCGCTCAGACCGATTGGATAAAGCAAAACAAAAAGCAATAAATTTTGGGTATAAAGGTGCTATGTTTCCATGGGAAAGTGATGATACCGGTGAAGAGGCTACACCAGCTTGGGCCCTAACGGGAACCTTCGAGCATCATATAACAGCCGATGTGGCCATCGCCTTTTGGAATTATTATAGAGTCACCAAAAATAAACTTTGGTTAACCGAACGTGGCTACCCTATGCTAAAAGAGGTGGCCAATTATTGGGTGAGCCGAGCTTTTAAAAATGAAGATGGGTCATATTCCATAAAAAATGTGGTTGGGGCCAACGAGTTTGCTCCAAATGTTGATGATAATGCCTTTACGAATGGTGCGGCAATCACGGCATTGAAGTTTGCAGTTTTAGCTGCTAATGAATTGGGACTAAACCCAAACAAAACTTGGAGCGAGGTTGCCGAAAACATTAAAATTCACAAATTCACTGATGGAACCACCATGGAGCATAGCCAATATAACGGCGACATCATTAAACAAGCCGATGTGAATTTATTAACATTTCCACTAAATATTATTTCAGATAAAGAAACAATTCTAAAAGATTTGAAATACTACGAGCCAAAACTTGCTAGAGAAGGCCCCGCAATGGGTAAATCCGTTTTTGCGGTAATTTATGCCCGATTGGGAGATGCCGAAAATGCCTTTAGATTATTTAAGGAAAGTTATGAACCGAATAAGCGACCTCCGTTTGGTGCATTATCTGAAACCGCAACGGGTCACGAACCATATTTTGCTACTGGAGCTGGAGGAATGCTACAAACAGTCCTTTTTGGTTTTGCCGGGTTACATTTAACTGAAGATGGTATTATCCAAAAGGCCCCTATTATTCCTAAAAAATGGAAATCCTTGACCATTAAAGGGGTTGGGGTAGATAAAAAAGATTATTACATAAAAAACTAAAATAGCCCAATCGAAAACCTCTGAGTATAAAAAAAGAGGTTATGTGAAAAGTCGTCATTCCGAACAAAGTGAAGGAATCTTTAAAAATCACGTTACTGATTATGAGATTACTTCGAAATTATAATTTTTCGTAATAACGTTTGTTTATAGCCTTTTAGAAAGGCTCTTTTAAATTAATATTAAAGAAACTAGATATACTGTTTAATAAAATCCTCAAACAGCTCCGTCTTACCGCTTTTTATTATTAACTCCTTTATGAACCCTTCAAATTAGATTCGAGTGTAGTTTGTATTAGTTACTTTCCGATACAATATTTAACTAACCCTATGTCCATTGGTACTATTACATTTGGGCAACAAATAGCATACAAAAAACATATAAAAAGAGAAGATTAGCAACAACTATTAATAAATTGCTCAACAAATATAGCATAAAAAAAACCGCTCGATTAGAGCGGTTTCATAATAAAAAACACCAAGCATTAATTAGCTGTACCAGAGCCTAAATAAATACTGTTTGATACTTGACTACCATCAGCAGTAATAAAAGCCATAAATAGCTCTACAGTATCTCCTGCATAAGTTGTTGGGATTGGAACAATTTGAGAACCTACTGTTCTATCTGCTCCATCAAGTAAAGAAATAGATTCTCTTTTTGATGGATTGTAAACCAATAACATAGACTTGTCAGTAGTATTTGCATTACCTTCAGCAGAGTTATCATCCCAACCAAACGTTACTTCTCCAGCTGTTGCCAAATCAGTCGTTGGGTTTAACGCACCAGATAAACCTCCTCGACTTACTAAAGCGTTCGGATAGTCGATAACAAAGTTAGGTTCTGTACCTGTAATCGCATTATTCAACACATACGACATCGCAGCATTAAATTCTGTTTTCTTAACAGCTAACCCTTTATAACCTAACTTAATAAAAGGTTTTACAGCTTGTAAAAATTCTAAAGTGGCAGTAAACTTTGTTCTTTGGTTTACCTGACCAACAGTTCTTGGATTGGCTACACTTGAAGGTTTAATTCTAATGTAATCAATTCCTTTCCAGCTTCCACCGATAATGTTTCCAACCTTACCTGAAAGCCCTCCTAAAATACCTTGAGCAATTTTACCCATAACATAAATGATTTAAATGAAACTTACTTTTGTTCGGACTTGGTACGGACTTGAAATGTAGTTGTACCCTCCGCTGAAATATATGGCAAGTTTTATGCTATTCTTTTGATATGGATTTTGTTGCTTTAGATTGCTTCTTTTTGCATTATAGAAAATAAACTTTGAATATAAGATACTTTTAAATCTGCCATTTTTGAAATGATATTATGAAGCTCCGCTTCCTTTTTGCTAATTGCTGACACTATATTAATATGCTTTTGCAACTGAATTTCATTATAAAAAAATGAGATGTAACTGTTTTTTAAAGTGTTTCTACAATCATCTATCGAGATAAACGGAATAACACTACCTTTTAAATAGTAAGCGTAAAAACCGCCAATTTGCAACATCATAGATATGTGAAAAAGCGTGTTTTTTTCTTCTTTGGTTGAAGTTGTGACTACAAAACAATTAGGACAAGGATTTGTCAAGGGTTTTCCGCTGTTTAGTCCTTTGTTTAGTATAAAAAAGTGAGGGTTTGAGTAAGTTCTTCCGACTTGGTGTGTTTTTAGTTCAAAAGTTGACATAGCTATCCAATTTAAAATTGCTTCGCTACGCTTCGCGCCATTTTTTTTTTTTGAAAAGAAAAAAGATAGCCATAGTTGTTGTGGCGTGGGTTAGGCTGTCAAGGTTTTTGGATAAAAGTTTTTTTATTGAATGACTAAATCAAAAGAAAAAGGGTTTTGAAAAAAGTTTTATTCAAAACCCGTAGGGCTTGACCTTTATAGCCTTGTGCGGTTGGCAGAGGTAGCCACATATATTTGCCATCTTTTTTATTTTAAATTTTCAAATTAGTTAAACTTGATTGAAAATGCCTTTAACTTTTCTGGGGAATTAACACTTAAAAAAATAGGTTTTAGTACCGTACTGAGCGTTGGGTGAAGCGTTTGTATGGGTAGCATTTTAAATAGTTGTTTGATAAAACAGCATTTAAACAAGCTACTTATACAGGACTTTTAGACAATAGCTTTTTGTTTTTTTGAGGCACGAGAAAAAGCAATATGCTATGGCGTAGCACTACACTTTATAAACCTATTTTTTTATAACCGCTGACTTGGGTGGTGGGGAAAAGTGGACTTTTATATTTGTTAACGAAATGAAACAAACAAAGACTTGAGGTAAGGAATACTTGGACTTAACGATGGTTTTGTGCAGCTTGAATGAGATAACGAATATTATTATCAATTAACAGAAACCTTAAAATGTTTAAATGTTTAATGTTAGTTCAAAATGTGGTTAAATGTTCGGAATTGCGCGTTGGAATTGCGGATATTTTACATAATACCAGTTATAGCTACGAAAATATAAGAATGCTGCGATAGCAAACCCTTGAAAGGATTTTTGCTACTATAACTTGTATTATGTAACATAGCTTGGGTGAGTTTAGGGTTTTATGATATAATAATAACAGAATAGCTTATTGCAGTTTGGTTTGATTTTATGAAAACCAAAGCTGTAATATGCTATTACCTTAAAGACAAAAAAACGCTAAACTTGTTAGGTGAGCGGAACAACACAAAAGACAGAGGATTTTGAGGTACGAAAAAACTGGGTTTTGGGTTGTGGGGAATAAAAAAGAGCCTTCCGAAAAAGACTCTTTCATTATTGCTTAATGGTCGTGATTTGAATGGTCATCACTTTCTTCTTCACCAGATTGATTCATCATCATTTCGTGGTCGTATTTACAACAACCTGGTAAACCATCATATGCTTCTTCATCACCTGCTACTTTTTCGGTATCATATCCTGAAGCTGCGATTGCTTTATGGATTGCCATTGCATCGGTTTTTGTATCATCAAAAGACACATCAATCTTCTTTTTATCGACATCCCAATTAGCACTTGCAACACCTTCAACACCGTTAGCTGCTTTTTCGATAGTGTTTTTACACATTCCGCAATTTCCTCTTACACCAAAAGACAGGTCTGTCATTGCCATATCTTTTGACATTTCAGTAGTTGTGGTTTCTGTTTCTTTTTTGGTTTCGTTTTTACAACTTGTTAAACCTAATGCTGCTATTACAGCTACACTTAAAATTACTTTTTTACTCACGTCGATTACATTTTTGTTTTTGTGTTCGTGATTTTTCTTTGAAAAATTCATTGTTTAAAATTTAATTGTTATTACTTGATTTATTATTCTATTACTTGTTTTACTTCACCACAGGTTAGCATTGCTTCGCCAAAGTATGGATTGATTACTTTTTCTTCTTTGCTTAACCAATAAGCACCATTATTGTTATCTGCCATTGGACAAAATTCTACATAGACCTTTTCATTGATACCAAATAGTTGTACAGCATTGATTAGATGTGATGATAAATGTTTAAAATGGTCTCTTTGTGATTTTATATCGGACGTTTCAGAAATTGAAGTTGCAGAAGATTTTATTTCGCCTTCTAATGACATCCAATGGTTATGCGCCTTATTATCTGACAACAATTTCATATCTACTTTGTTCAATTTATTTAATAAAGTTGTTGCGTTTGCTGAAGTACTTATTGAATCTTCTTTTACTAAAGCATCTTTTAAATTGATATACGCATTGTAAACACTATTTAACTGTTGTTGAAATTTCTCTGATACTTCCAAACGCTCATTCATATTAGTGTGGTCACTTTCTTTGTTAGATGCATTGTTATCCATACCTAAATGACCTTCGTGTCCAGTCATTACTTTACCACCATCTTTATTCATCATAGACTTTTTGCCTTGTAATTGTGCTGCTGCATCAACCGTAAATGTTCCGTTAGTCACTATTTCATTTCCAACAAATAAACCTTCTACAACTTCATATTCATTACCAATTTGATTGCCTAATTTAATTTCACGCATTTCAAAAATAGGTTGGTCTGGATTTGTTTTAAGGTATACCACAGAACGTTCACCTGTCCATAATACAGAAGATGCAGGAATTGATAATACTTCATCATTTTTAGCTGTACTGCCTTCAATATTTGCGGTTACAAACATCCCTGGTTTAAATACATCGTCCTTATTGCTTAAAACAACACGTAAGGTTACAGTTCTTGTTTTCGTGTTTAAAACTGGGTCAATGAAATCAACTTTACCTTTAAACTCTTTATTAGGATAAGCATTGGTTGTTATCATCACTTCCTGTCCTTTTTTAAAGCGGTCAATCTGATTTTCATACACATCAAAGTTTCCCCAAACTGTGTTGAGATTGGCAATTTTTAATAAGGGTTGTCCTTGTTTGATGTAATCGCCTTGCTCTACCAATTTTTCTGTAACAGTACCCGAAACGGTTGCATAAACAGGAAAGTTTTCTTTTACTTTTCCTGTTTCTTCAATCTGGTTGATTTGATTTTCAGAGAGTTTCCATAATTTCAATTTATTACGGACTGCTTTGTATAAAGCAGGTTGAGATTCTTTTAAAGAAGCTGCTGTGATTAATTCTTGTTGTGCTGCATAGAGTTCTGGCGAATAAATGGTTGCCAATAATTGACCTTTACGAACTTCTTCGCCTGTAAAACTCACATTCAAACGTTCAATTCTTCCAGCGAAATAACTTACCTGTACTGCATTGGCTTCTTCGTTTTCAGCAATTTTACCAGATAACTTTATGGTGTTGCCTTCAACATTTCCCTTGCCTACAACAGTTGTTTGAATATTGGCTAATGCCATCGCATTTTCTGTTAGTTTAAATTGGTCTGCCATTAAGCCATCACTTCCGCTTTCCGCAGGAATTAAATCCATACCACAAATAGGACAATCGCCTGGTTCTGGTTTCATAATCTGCGGATGCATAGAGCACGTCCACATTTGATTGGTTTTTACTGATTCAGATTGATTTTGTTTTGTATTTTCATTTGACGAATTACCAAAAATCAACCAACCTAATAGTAAACCAACTACTAATATTCCGATATAAATTATATACTTTTTCATTCCTATTTATTTTTTCTTTTAATTAACTTCCTAATCGAAGGTGAAGACGTGTACCATAGTAAAAATCCACTTAAAACGGTTATTAATCCTAAAAGTGAAAAGGCTCTCAAAACAATGGTATTGAAATTGTCTCTGCCTTCATAATCCATTGTATGTGTCATCCATAAAAAATCAAACCAACGCCAAGAACGATGTCTTACGGTTTGAAATTTTCCGTCGCTTACAGAAACGTATGCTTTTAGTGCTTCATCTGTTTTATATGAGATAACATAAGCAGGTAGTAGTTTTTCTCGATACTCGTGGTGTTTTCCAGTTTCAGTAATTTGCTCAACAGATTCTACCTCTAAACCACTCTTCATATGGTTTTTGGCAATATAGAGTGCCTCATCCTGCGTAATACTACTTTTTGGCATTCCATCTAAAGCATTGTACAATTGCTCTTTATTTATCCAATAGTACGGTGCATTATCAATATCTCTTAATTCAATAGTCTTTATACCATCTGGAACATCCATTTCTGAAGGACTTATTAAACTATTAAATGCTTTGGGTTGATAGTCCAAGTTTTTAAATTGGTCTCCGTGTATTTCGTCGATGTTTGTCCAACTAAAGTATAAACCACTAATAGTCCAAAACAGGAATTGAATCCCTAAAAAGAGACCCAAATACCTGTGTGTTTTTCTAATTTTTAAAGCTGTATGCCTGTTTACCATTTTCTAATTTTTTATTGCAAATGGGAACTCGATTTTAACTTTTTCCCAAGCCATCGAAATAATTCCGCTTTTATCATCAATTTTGTTGACCTTATATTCTAAATGTTCTGTGATTTCTTCTGATAATGTTGGTGTTATTTTGAATCGAATTACATCATCTTTTTCGTCATATTCGTCTTTACCGTGTTGCTCCCAGTTTTTATTAATCATCACTGTCCAGTCGTCTTTTGATGGAATTGTAAAAAAACCATATTTCCCTTTAGGTAGGGTCTCTCCATTTATGATTAAATCTTTATTGGTCTCTATCCAAGTCGCCATATGCGCTCCAGCCTGCCATACTTGGTCATAACCAACCAAACCACCAAAGATGATTCTATCTCTTACTCCTGGTGATGAATAATCAATATGAATATGAGCATCACCTATCATTGCCATCGTTTCGGTATGTGGACTTAACGGTTTTTTCTTGGACTGCTCAACTTTTTCGGTTTCAGAGTTATGATTGTGTTTTTGCTCTTCCGAACTTGATTTTTCATTTTTGCAACTCACTATTGTAAGCATTATGACAATTAATAGGGTTAGATTTTTCATTAGTTTTTTATTTATAGTTATACTTTAATTGTTCTTAATCGTAATGCGTTTGCTATTACCGAAACAGAGCTAAAACTCATAGCCAAAGCCGCTATCATTGGCGAGAGTAATATTCCGAAGAATGGAAACAACACACCTGCTGCAATAGGCACACCTAAAGTGTTGTAGATAAGTGCAAAAAATAGGTTTTGCTTAATGTTCTTCATTACAGCATTACTTAAATTTTTTGCTTTTACAATACCGTGTAAATCGCCTTTTACGAGTGTTATCATTGCACTTTCTATCGCTACATCTGTTCCCGTACCCATTGCAATACCTACATCACTTTTTGCCAATGCTGGTGCATCATTAATTCCATCACCTGCCATAGCAACTACTTTTCCTTTTTCTTGCAGTTTCTCTACTTCTTTGAGTTTGTCTTCTGGTAGCATACTGGCTTTAAAATCTGCAAGATTTAGTTCTGATGCTACTGCTTGTGCTGTATCGTGATTATCGCCTGTCAGCATTATTACATCAATCCCTTTATCTTGAAGTGCTTTAATGGCTTTAGCACTTGTTTCTTTTATCTTATCGCCTATAACTACATATCCAACGACGGTTTCATCTATTGACAAATAAGAAACTGTTTTGCCTTGTTTTTGGTAAGATTTCGCTTCGTCTTTCATTTTAGAAGCAATTTCTGCTTTCACATATTCCATCATTTTAGGATTACCTAATGCTACTTTTTTATCTTTTATGGTCGCTTCAACACCTTTTCCTGTGACTGCACTAAAATCTTCGGACTTTAAAATTTCTGCGTTGTGTTCTTTGCCATATTTAACTGTCGCTTTTGCCAAAGGATGTTCGCTATTGGTATTTAATGAAACGATGTATTGTAACACTTCTTTTTCGCTTAAAGCAGCATTAAAAGCACCAACGGTTTCAACTGTTGGTTTTCCTTCGGTAATTGTTCCTGTCTTGTCAACGATAAGCGTATTTACCTTATCCATTTTTTCAAGAGCTTCAGCATTTTTAATCAATACACCATTTTGAGCACCTTTACCCACACCAACCATTACAGACATTGGTGTTGCTAAACCTAAAGCACAAGGACAAGCAATGATGAGAACTGCAATTGCATTGACCAACGCATAGACGTATGCAGGTTCTGGACCCCAAATTGACCATATAATAAAAGTGAGTACCGAAATGATAACTACAACTGGCACGAAATAACCCGAAACTTTATCAGCTAAATTTTGAATAGGTGCACGACTTCTACTGGCATCATTAACCATATGAATGATTTGCGATAATAGCGTATCACTTCCTACCTTTTCGGCTTTCATTAAAAAGGATTGATTCCCATTAATTGTTCCGCTACTTACTTTATCATTTTCAGCCTTGTTTACTGGAATAGGTTCTCCTGTAATCATTGATTCGTCAATAGTTGTTTCGCCTTCAGTTATCACACCATCCACAGGAATTTTATCGCCTGGTTTCACTTTTAGAATATCATTAAGTTCTATCTCGTCAATACTGACTTCAACTTCTTCGCCATCTACTATTTTTATGGCCTTATTAGGTGCTAATTTCAACAGTTCTTTTACTGCCGAATTGGTTTTACTATGTGCACGAGCTTCTAACAATTGACCTAAAAGCACCAATGTTAGAATTACCGTTGCTGCTTCAAAATAAACGTGAACTGCGCCTGATTCAGTTTTAAATTGACTTGGAAATACGTCTGGAAAGAACATACCAAAAACACTAAACGACCACGCTACGCCTGCACCAATTCCAATGAGCGTAAACATATTGAGATTCCACGTTTTTATGCTTCTATAAGCACGCTCAAAGAACATCCACGTAGCGTAAAAGACAACTGGAATGGATAAAACAAACTGAATCCAATTCCAATTTTTTTGTACCATTATATCATACAATGGATTGTTATTGAGCATTTCGCTCATTGCAATTAAAAAAATTGGTAAGGTGAATGCGGTTGCAATCCAAAACTTCTTTAAAAGTTTTTTATACGTTTTTTCCTCTGCTGAACTATCTGCTTCCATTGGTACTAAATCCATCCCACAAATAGGACACGAACCTGCTTCGTCTTTAATGATTTCTGGATGCATAGGACACGTCCATTGTTCTGCTGAAGTTGTGGATAGATTTTGTTCTTCCACCAAATCCATTCCGCAAACAGGACAATCGCCTGGTTCGTCATAAGTTTTATCGCCTTCGCAATGCATAGGACAATAAAATGTGCCTGTGCCTTTTCCTTTGGGTTGCACTTTCTTTTTATCTTTTGAATATTGATGTTGTTCACCTTGTTTATGAATGCTATATCTATCACCATCCTTTTTTAAGGCTTCTTGAAACTTTTCTATAGGAATATGCGATTCCATTTCTATGGTAGCTTCTGCCTTTTCTAAATCGACGGTTGCTTTTGAAACGCCTTCTACTTTAGAAAGTGTTTCCTCAACGTGACTGCGACAACCGTTGCAGGTCATTCCGTGTATGTGATATGTGTGTGTCATTGTTTTACTGAATTAAATAATTAATGATTGTACTTTGCACATAGTAGGTCTTCACAGATTCTATTTGGTTCATTTGAAACTTTAGCTGCAACTCTTGAATATCCAAAATATCATTAAAATCAATGGTTCCTGTTTCGTAACTTTTTATTAGAATGTCTTCTGCATCTTTGGCTTGCTGTAGGTTTTTGGTTTGGGTAGCATAACTTATTCTTGCAGAAATGCGTTCGTTATTCGCTTTGTCTAAAAGCGTTTCCAATGCATTTAAACGTTCCTGTTTTTGAGCAGTAATTTCCTGCTGTTGCAAATCATTTTGTTTGGTTTGGGATTTATATTTCTTATTGAAAATTGGGATAGATACCGAAACCATTGGCATTACAATATCCTTTCCGTTATCGCTGAAATCCATATTTGGTCTTTCAGCAACATTGATATAATCTAATCCAAAACCAATCATTGGACTGCTTTGTTTTTGATTCAATAATTCTGATTGCTCTATGGATTGATAGAGTTTATCAAATTTTAGTAATTCAGGATGTAATGCTAAATTTTCAAAAGTAATATCAAAGTCTTCTGAAGGTATCATTAAACTATCTACCACATTCACGGTAACATCATTATCTCTATTCAATAGATTATTGAAGTTAGTTTGTTCTGCTAAAAACTGTTGTTGCAATACATCTTTTAATTGTTGCATTTCGTTTTGACGCATTTGCAATCGCAACACATCTACTGCGGATGCTTTACCAACCTCAACAGAAGTTAATGCCAACGTCTCATAAGTTTCTAATAGTTTAATGTTTTCAGTTAAGACCTCTTGCTTTGCTTTATTGGCGTATAAATTATAATAGGATTGCGATACCGAAGCCATTAGTTTTCGCTTTGCGATAACAATATCTTCATATTTAGCATTCGCTAACGAACTCACATAATTTTCTCTTGACGTAATTGTACCAAACCACGGTAACATTTGTTTAGCCGATACTTTAAAGCGTTGTGCTCCTGTTCGTGTTTCTGGTTCACTTACAAAATAACCAACTCCAAATTCGGTATTAGGAATAGTATTAACCTCATTTACTTTTTCGGAAGCTCTTTTGTATTGTAACTCGAATTTTTGAATTTCAGGGTTGTTATCTAATGCTTCATTAATGAGCACATCTAATTGTTGCGCATTTCCTTTGAGAACAAAGATTAAAAAACAAAGAAAAATGACTGACTTTATGTGTGATTTTATATGTTTCATTATACTGTTCTTTTAAGTTTAACTTCTGCTTTCCAACTATATAAAACAGGGACTACAAATAGTGTTATTAAAGCGATTAACATTCCACCAAAACTTGGTATTGCCATAGGTATCATAATATCACTACCTCTTCCTGTAGATGTTAATACTGGTAATAATGCCAATATGGTAGTAGCAGTTGTCATTAAACAAGGTCTAATACGTTTTTCTCCTGCTTCAACAACTGATGCTCTAATTTCCTTTTTATTATCTGGTGTGTTTCTATCGAATGTTTGGGTTAAATAAGTTGCCATTACTACACCATCATCGGTTGCTATACCGAAGAGTGCAATAAACCCAACCCAAACTGCAACACTTAAATTAATAGGATGCATCTGGAATAAGTCTCGCATATTTTCACCAAAGAAATTGAAGTTTAAAAACCAACCTTGACCATAGAGCCAAATCATTATAAAACCACCTGCAAACGCTACTGCGATACCTGTGAATACCATTAGTGATGTCCCTACAGAACGGAATTGGAAATACAGAATTAAGAAAATGATGGCTAATGCTAACGGTACAACAACCGATAAGGTTTTTTCTGCGCGTAACTGATTTTCATACGTTCCTGTGAATGCATAGTTGATTCCTTTTGGAACTATCAATTCACCAGAATCTATCTTTTCTTGGATTAGTACTTGTGCATTTTCAACAACGCTTACTTCTGCAAAACCATCCATTTTATCAAATAAGACATAGCCAACTAAAAAGGTATCTTCACTTTTAATAACTTGTGGACCTTGTTCATAGCGAATGGTTGCCAATTCGCTTAATGGAACAGGACTTCCTTTTTCTACTGGCACATAAATCTGTTGTAAGTCGGTTGGGTTTGCTCGTAATTCTCTTGGGTATCGCACTCGAACACCATATCGCTCTCGACCTTCAACCGTTTGAGTTAATACCATACCACCAACTGCCACTTTTAATACATCTTGAACATCTTGTATAGAAATGCCATAACGTGCAATTTTCTCTCTATCAATATCAATTAACAAATAAGGTTTACCAACAATACGGTCTGCAAAAACAGCTTCTTTTTTAACACCTTCAGCTTCCTTGATGATGTTTTCTAATTGCACACCAAACGCTTCTATTTGCTTTAAGTCTTGACCTTTAACTTTAATTCCCATTGGTGCTCGCATTCCTGTTTGAAGCATCACTAATCGGGTTTCAATAGGTTGTAGTTTTGGTGCAGATGTAACACCTGGTAACTTTGTAACTCTTACGATTTCATTCCAAATATCGTCTGGTGACTGTATTTCTGGTCGCCAATTACGGTAGAACTCGCCATCATTGTCTTTAATTAATTGAGACCTTTTGACTTCGCTCAAAGTGACATTTTCAGAATTATTTGGATTCGTAATAAAACGACCATCTTTTAATTCAAATAAACCATCATCATTAACTTTATAGCGTTGACGTTGTCTGTTTTCATTCAGCATATATTCTGGTTTGTACTGAATGATGTTTTCATACATTGATAGTGGTGCTGGGTCTAAAGCTGATTCTGTTCTTCCTGCCTTACCAACTACGGTTTCAATCTCTGGAATACTGGCTACTGCCATATCTAATTGCTGTAAAACACGTTTGTTTTCTTCTACGCCAGAATGAGGCATCGAGGTTGGCATTAGTAGAAATGAGCCTTCATTTAATGAGGGCATAAACTCTTTGCCTGTATTTTTCATAATGAAAAATCCTGCGATGACAATAGCAGTTGGAACAGATAAAAAGAGCAACTTATTATCTAAACACCACTTTAAAATGCGTGTGTAATATTTGATGAATAATGAGAAAACACCCAATAAACCAAAGCAAATAACACTAACAAAAATGAGATTCCAGAAAATGCTTTTATCAATGCCTAATGGTCTCCAGTATTCTGCTAACAAGAATACAATAGCTGATACCGAAATAATGATATTGATAAGATTAGCTTGCTTGTCTGTTATCTTACTTTGAAGATTGAGAAGTGCTGTAATTCCAAACGCTATCAAAATCAATCCTAACCAATATCCATAGACTATTGCTACAATTCCCAATGCTATTAAAACGCCATTTAAAACATATTTAAAAGTGTTATTAATGCTTTTCTTTCGGAATAAAAATGCAGCGAAAGGCGGAATTAAAAATAGCGCTACAATTATAGAAGCTGTTAATGCAAAGGTTTTTGTGAAAGCCAATGGTCTGAATAGTTTTCCTTCTGCACCAATCATCGTAAATACAGGAATGAAACTAATAATGGTGGTCATTACTGCGGTTACGATTGCACCAGATACTTCGGCTGTTGCGTTGTAAACTACCGTGTTAATGGATTGTGTGCCATCATCTTCATCTAAATGTCGAATTATATTTTCTGATAGTATAACACCAACATCGACCATTGTACCAATAGCAATAGCAATACCAGATAATGCGACAATATTAGCATCGACACCAAAGAGTTTCATCGCTATAAATACCATTAAAACTGCTACTGGCAGTAGTCCAGAAATTAATACGGACGCTCGAAGATTAAACACCATAATGATTATGACCAGAATGGTTATAAGTATTTCTAAAGTCAATGCCTCATTGAGTGTACCTAAAGTTTCTTGTATCAATTCTGTTCTGTCATAAAAGGGTACTATGGTTACTTGGGAAGTTCTACCATCCGCCAATACCTTTGAAGGTAATCCTGCACTTAATTCATTAATTTTTTCTTTTACGTTATTGATGACTTCCATTGGATTTGCACCATAACGAGCAACCACAACAGCACCAACAACTTCTGCACCTTCCTTATCTAAAAGCCCTCTACGTGTTGCAGGACCTAAAGAGACTTTTCCAATATCCTTAATTTTAATCGCTGTATAGTCTTCTGAAGTGACTACTGCATTTTCGATGTCTGAAATGGATTTCACATAACCCAAACCACGCACTAAATATTCGGCTTGGTTAATTTCCAAAGTTTGTGCACCAATATCTTTATTGCTTTCCTTAACCGCTTTTACAACGTGATGCAATCCAATATTATACTGACGCATTAGTTCTGGATTTACATCCACTTGATATTCTTGAACATAGCCACCAATAGAAGCAACCTCTGAAACACCACTTGCAGAGGACAACGCATACTTTACATAGTAATCCTGAATACTTCGTAATTCCTGTAAATCCCAACCACCAGTTACATTACCGTTTTCATCACGACCTTCAAGCGTGTACCAAAATATTTGTCCTAATCCTGTGGCATCTGGACCCAATGCAGGATTAACACCTTCGGGTAATAAACCACTTGGTAAGGAATTAAGTTTTTCGAGAATACGACTTCTACTCCAGTAAAATTCTATGTCTTCTTCAAAAATGATATAGATACTTGAAAAGCCGAACATAGAGGAACTACGAATGGTTTTTACTCCAGGAATCCCTAACAAGGATGTGGTTAATGGATACGTTATTTGGTCTTCTATATCTTGTGGTGAGCGACCATCCCATTTGGTAAAAACGATTTGTTGATTTTCACCTATATCTGGTATGGCATCTACAGCAACAGGATTGCTTGGTAAGAATCCTGTATCCCAATTGAAAGGTGCGTTGACTGTTCCCCAACCTATAAAGAGAACTAATAATAAAACTGCTACGAGTTTATTTTCTATTAAAAATTTGATGCTTTTATTTAGCATTGGCTTTGATAATTAAACAATTAGACATTGGTGTTTGAAAAACACCGAATACAGCAAATTATCCTTACGACATTGCAGTCATAGGATAAAAGAGTCTATTGTTTAAAAATCAAATTAAGTATGTCTCGTCAATCTTGTAGAGTTGCCTGACGACGAGTGGCGGTTTATATTCTTCGTAAGTAGATACATTATTGTCTAAACCTTCAAAAAGGTTAATAAAAGTATAAACAAATGAAGCGATGAATACCTGTTGCTCAAATGAGATTTTGTCAACTTGCAATTGTAATTCGTCTTGACCTTCAATTGCTAATTGTTCATCATCACAACAATTTTTCTTGGTAATAGAACATCCTTCGGTTGAAGGCTTTTCCATTTCCATTCCGCACCCTTTGGCTTTTTGAAAGATAGCAGTTTCTACTAAAGTATCTCCACAATAATGCATATTCACAGTAAATGACATTGTAGAGCATAACACTACAAAAGCCATTGCTAAAGACATTATTTTATGGAAAAACTGCTTCATATTGATTGCGAAGTTACGAAATTTTAACAACTATTGATTTTGTTTAACAGAAGTTTAATTGAATAATCTGCTTAATCCCAACTCATTCGTTGTAATCTAACTGCATTTAAAATTGCTAATAATGCTACTCCTACATCTGCAAAAACTGCTTCCCACATTGTGGCTAAACCACCTGCTCCTAATATCAATACAATAACTTTAACTCCAAACGCTAAAATGATATTCTGCCAAACAATTTTTCTTGTAGAACGACTTATTTTAATGGCTCTAACTACTTTTGAAGGCTGGTCTGTTTGAATGATAACGTCTGCTGTTTCAATAGCTACATCACTACCCAAACCACCCATTGCAATTCCAACGTTACTTGCTGCTAAAACAGGCGCATCGTTTATACCATCCCCTATAAATGCTACTTTATTTTCAGGATTCTTTTTTAATATTTCAACTTCGTTTAACTTATCTTCTGGAAGTAAATCACCTTTTGCATTTTCGATGTTCAACTCTTTAGCGACTTGTTGGGTAATGGAATCTTTATCGCCGGAAAGCATCATAATTTTTTTAATACCTACTTTGTGTAATTCTGTTATAGTTTCTTTTGCATCTTCCTTTAATTCATCTGCTATGACTACATAACCTGCAAATTGATTATCGATTGCAACTAATACTATCGATTCTACAATAGATTCCGTTTCCGTTGGAACATTTATATTATTCGCAGTCATTAAGGCTTTATTTCCTACTAAAACTGTTTTACCATTTACAATGCCTTTTAATCCTTTACCTGCAATTTCAGAAATGTCTTGTGCTTCAAAATCTTCTCCTTCTGCTTTATACTCTAAAATGGCTTTAGCAATTGGATGCGTGGATTGTTCTTCCATCGCCATTAAGTATTGCATAAATTCGGTTTCATTCCAACCAATTGCTTTTACTTCTTTGATTTTAAAAACACCTTTGGTAACGGTTCCTGTTTTGTCCATTACCAAAGTATTTATCTTGGTCATTGCATCTAAAAATGAAGCACCTTTAAATAATATTCCATTTTTTGAAGTTGCTCCCAATCCACCGAAATATCCTAATGGAATTGAAATCACTAACGCACAAGGACAAGATATTACCAGGAAAATTAATGCTCTGTATAACCAATCTCTAAACACATAATCATCTACAAAAAAGTATGGTATAAAAGTTACACCAATAGCTAAAAACACTACAATTGGTGTGTAGATACGAGCAAACTGTCTGATGAATAATTCTGTTTTAGACTTACGAGCTGTAGCATTTTGAACCAAGTCTAATATTCTCGCAATAGAACTATCTTCAAAGGTGTTGGTTACCTCAACTTCAACAACACTTTCTAAATTGATACTACCTGCGTAAACCTTTGCATCTTTCTGAATAGAATCTGGTTTGCTTTCGCCTGTTAATGCTGCGGTGTTTAGAGATGCTTTTTCGGATAATAAAATACCATCCAATGGAATTTTTTCACCTACTCGAATTTGTATTTTCTCGCCAATATTTACAGCTTCTGGCGACACACTTATATAATCACCATCACGAAATACATTAGCTTCTTTTGGTCTAACATCTAATAAGGCTTTAATATTTCCTTTTGCTCTATTAACTGCTGCGTTTTGAAATAATTCTCCTACTGCATAAAATAGCATTACTGCAACACCTTCAGGATATTCACCAATAATAAATGCACCAATAGTGGCAATAGACATTAAAAAGAACTCTGTAAAAACATCACCTTTTTTAATACTATTCCAACCCTCTTTTACGACTGGAAATCCTACAGGTAGATATGCCAAACTGTACCAAGTAATACGAATCCATCCTTGAAATTGAGGAATCGCATCAAAATAATCTACAGCAATACCAACTATTAACATTACGAAACTGAAAATAGCTGGTAAATAGGTGTTTAAATTTGAAACACTTTTAGGATTGCTATGATTGTGACCATCATCGTGAGAATGTTGTTCTTCTGAATTTGGTTTTAAATCTCTTAAATTGACTTTCTTTTTTTTCATTTAGTTTTGTTTTAGCAACAACTTTTGTTTTGTTGAATTGGTGGACAAGGAACTGTACCATAAGAACAATACACACAACAATCACCTTCGTTTGGTTTTAGAACCGTTTTACAATGCTCACACTCGTAAAAGAATTGACAAGCGTTAGTTGGCATATCTTCCACTTTTTTATGACCGCAGTTAGGGCAAGTGATTTCCGATTTTAATATGGTTTGCATCAATTTTCTTTTTTATCAGTTACTTTATAACCTGTAGAATTAATTGCTATCTCAATTTCTAATTCATTAGTTTTAGTTTGGTCATACTCAATGATTGCGTTACCATTCTTGTATGATGTTTTTGAGTTCACAATTCCGTTAAGTTTATTTACTTCGTGGTTTACGTGAGCTTCACAACTGGGACAAGTCATTCCACTTATTTTATACTCTGTTGTTTTGATATTTGATTTATCAACGACAACAATTTGTTTCTCTGAATTTGGATAAAACATACTTGAGTAGTATGGAAATGCCAACATCACTATTGCGAATACTGTTACAACTCCTAAAAAGGTTTTTGACTGAATAAATTTTGGTTTTTTATCCGTTTCACATTCACAGTCGATTTCTTTTTCTGGTTTTAATTTTTGATACCAAGCAAAGAGAAGAACTACTATTGTTAGCCCAATTAAGTAAGGTCTAAATGGTTCTATCCAAGAAAAAGTTGAAGCTACACCACTTGTTCCTGCAATTAATGCCAAAACTGGTGTGATGCAACACAATGAAGCTGTGATTGCTGTTAGGATACTTGTAACCGCTAATTTATTTTTCATTCTATATCTAATACTTTTTCAATGTCATTTGGAATAGGCATACGTTTTAATGGTGGTACGTTTGCGCCACCTGTATTACCAAGAGGAACGTGATTTATAAATGATTTCCAACCACCAACAAGCAATCTAATAATTTGACCGAATACTTCTTTAGTATCTTTTTGTCTAAATCCAAACTTTAGCATTAGCCAATGTGAATAGGTATGTTCTATAGGATAAGACTGTCCTATTATATGACTGCGTTCTAAATGAAACCAAGCATTACCAAACCGCTTATTTTCTAAACAGAAACTGTATTGTTTTAATTCTTCGATATAAGCCTGTTTGATATGTTTAGGTATTTTAGTATTAAACTTCATATCCACTAATTTTGGATAAAAGTAATTTAATAGTAAGTGCAATGGAAGTGCATTTGTTATCCACTACACTTATCACATATACCTTTTACCACCAAATTTACATTCTCTGACACAAAACCATTTGGCACTTTTATTTGAGGTATTTTATGTTCTGTTAAGCAAATGGTTTCATTGCAATTATTACAATGAAAATGTAAATGCAAATCGTTTTTAATATCACAATTACATCCCTCTTCGCATAACGCATATTTTGTTATCCCTGTGCCATCGTCTATTTGATGGACTATTCCTTTATCTTCAAATGTTTTAATAGTTCTGTATAAGGTAGTTCTATCTGCTTTTTCAAAAGCATTTTCAATGTCACTTAATGTTACTGCTATTTCTTTTTCTGCAAGAAACTTATATATAAGCAAACGCATTGCTGTAATACGAATTTGTTTTGACTCTAATAATTGTTCTATTGTCTGCATAATTAATGTTCGTGTTCTGCTTCTCCTTTTTTCATTTCTGCGTTAAGGTAATAAGCATTGTTATAGGCAAATTGTGTGTTACTTTCTATATCTTCAATAAATTGAACCGATACCCAATCACCATCTTTAGTACCTAACACAACTTCGATAGGTTTAAAGCTCCAATCGTCATTTTCTTTTTCTACTGAAAACACATAATATCTTTCGCCTTCTTTTATAATTGCACTTTCTGGTAAAGCTTTTGTTTGGGTATTATCTACTTGAATTTTACCTTGAATATACATACCAGGAATTAAATTACCTTTTTTGTTTTCTATTTCTGCGTGAACGTGAACTGCTTTTGGGTTGTCCTCAAAGGTTATGCTTACGGAATAGATTTCTGCGGTAAGTTCTGTATCTGGTATAGATTGTACCGTAAAGTTTACTCTTTGACCCTTCTGTACTTTATGGACATCTTTTTCAAAGACCATAAAATCGGCGTGAACGTGATGCGTATTTACAATTTCAAATAATTCGGTTTGTGGCTCTACATATTGACCTGTTTTTACTTCAACTTTTTGCACAAAGCCTTCTATTGGACTTCGCAATGCTATGCGCTGTGCAATTGTTCCATTGCGAACTGATGTAGTGTTAACGTTGAGTATTCTTAATTGCGCTTCTAAACCATTAACCATTGCTTTTGATGCTTGATATTCTGCTTCTGCTTTCTGGAAATTAGCACCAGAACCAACACCAGCATCGTATAATTTTTGTTGACGTTCATAATTTTTCTTTGCAAGCTCGCTATTGCTATAAGCGTTTAAATAATCCGTTTGTAATTTTATAATATTTGGGTGTGATAGATAAGCCACTACTTGACCTTTATTAACCTTATCACCTTCAATCACTTCAATTGAAACGACATTTGCACCAACAACAGTAGTAATAGCTGCTTCGTTTTGTGGTGGTACTTCTAACGTTCCGTTAGCTTCTACATAACCGCTCATATTACGTAATGGCAATGTATCGATTTTCATTTTTAAAGCATCGAATTGTTGTTGTGAAAGCATTACTTCTTCGCTTTCATTATGTTCTTCATTAACTTCTGTTTTTTCTTCCTCATCGTGGGAATGACCATCATTCTCGTTATGATTTTCTTTATTTCCGCAGGAAAAAAGAAATAAGGATAATAAGAAAATGATTAGTAATTTATATGATATATTTTTCATCTGTTTTAATAATTTCAAGTTATTGATTTTTTTTTGCAAAATGCCCATTATGGGCTTCATTGTCTTATTGATTAAAATATTGTAATTGAAATGTGCTTTCTAAATAGTTTACTAATGCAGTCTGTGCTTCAAGTTCCGATTGAATGGCTTCTTTTATCAACTGCGTAAATGCAGTATAATCTATTTCGCCTTCTCTGTATGCTAGTAATGCACCTGTTTTTTGCTCTTTTGTTAATGGTAAAACTTGGTCTTTGTAAAACTCCCAAGACGTTTTCCATTTGAAATAATTTTCTTTAGCCTGAACAAACCTTGATTGTACTTCCTGTTTTTTGAACGCTACATTGGTTTCTGCTATGTCTTTATCAATTCTGGCACTTCTAACTTGTGCTTTGTTAGAACCTGATAAAAACGGAATTGAAATTCCTGCTTGATAGGTGTAAAATCCTGAATTGCCATTTACTTTTTGTAAACCACCTTGAAGATTGAACTTCGGTAAATTATCTGCCTTTGCAGCTTTATATTTGGCTTCTGCTTCATCTACAATGTTCTGCGACATACTGTACAATGGATGGTTTTCAATACTGAACGTTTCCATATCATTCTGCATCACTACGTCAAACTCATCTGAAACTGTATAAATATCATCTGAAACTAACCACAAATTGAATTGCTGTAAGGCAATAAGGTAATCACTATAGGCTTGCGCTTTTTTATTTTTAATTTGAAACGCTTGATTTTTTGCTGCCGAATATTCTAATTTAGAAATGGCTTCGACTTCATAATTTAAAGCTACTGCTTGTTCAAATTTGGAATAAATGGAATCCAGTTCTTTATACAAGTTATAGTTCCGTTTCATTTGATAGCATTTTGACCACGCTTTTTTAACTTCCAATTCTAATTCCAATTCGGAAAGTTGAAAGGCTTTTTGTGCCAATTGAATGCGTTGTTCTTGCAATTTTCTTTTTGCACCAATGCCAAATACATCGATATTTGATTGACCAACACCTATGGTTGTATAGATGCCACTACCATTATTAACTTCTTCGCCACCTGTGAAAATTTGAGTCGTACCGAAATCATAGGCAGTCGCTTTTAATTGCTCTTGTTTTGTAATTTCCAATTGCTTTTGCTTCAATAATGGATAATTACTTTTTGCGAGTTTAACAGCTTCCTGTAATGAAATTTCGGGAATTGTATCATTCAACTCTTGAGCGTTACTTTGTGGTGAAAAGCCAAACAGTAATAATACAACTGCTGTTGCTGTTACTAACTTTTTATTTGGCTTAAACGTAAAAGATTTATTTTCTACCCAATGGTATAAAATAGGTAACACAAATAGTGTTAGCAAAGTTGAAGTTAATAATCCACCAATAACTACAGTTGCCAATGGACGTTGTACTTCTGCACCTGCTGATGATGAAATCGCCATTGGTAGAAAGCCTAACACATCTGTAAAAGCAGTTAGCATAATAGGTCTGATTCTTCGTTTAGTGCCTTCAACAATTCTGTCTTTTAGGTTGGTTACTCCTTCGTCTTTTAATTCGTTAAGTCCACTTATCATTACCAATCCATTTAAAACTGCAACGCCAAACAACACAATAAAACCAACACCTGCTGAAATACTAAATGGCATATCACGCAACCATAAGGCTACAACACCACCAATGGTTGCCATTGGAATGGCTATGTAAATCATTAAGGTTTGTGGTAAAGATTTTAATGCAAAGTATATTAGAATAAATATGAGTAACAATGCAATAGGCACAACGGTTTGTAATCGGTTGCTGGCACGTTCCAGATTTTCAAATGCACCACCATAGCGAATAAAATAACCCGATGGTAGTTCCAATTGTGCATCTAATTTTGATTTTATTTCAGTTACTAAAGATTTTACATCTCGACCTCTGACATTGATACCTACATAGGTTCTTCTGTTGGTATTGTCTCTACTTATTTGCATTGGTCCTGCTTTGTAGCTTACATCTGCAATTTCACGTAAAGGAATTTGAGCACCTGAAGGTAAATTGATGTACAGGTTTTGAACATCTGTTATATCCTTTCGGTTTTGAGAACTTAAACGCACCACTAAATCGAAGCGTTTTTCACCTTCAAAAATCACACCTGCTGTACCACCTGCAAATGCAGATTGTACGGTTTGATTGAGCGTATTTATTTGAAGTCCGTATTGTGCTAATTTATTCCGGTTGTAATTGATGGTCATTTGTGGTAAACCCGTTGTGGCTTCCGCTTTCATATCTCCAATACCTTCAGTACCTGCAATAATTTTAGATATTTCTTCAGCTTTTTGGGATAGTATGTCAATGTCTTCACCATAGAGTTTAATGGCAATATCTTCACGCACACCTTCAAGCAACTCATTAAAACGCATTTCGATAGGTTGAGTAAATTCATAATTAACACCAGGAACGATTTCAACCGCTTCTTTCATTTTCTCAATCAATTCATCTTTTGTCTCTGCTGTTGTCCATTCGCTTTTAGGTTTCAGAATCACAAAAACATCGGCTAAATCCATTGGCATTGGGTCTGTTGGAATTTCGGCTACACCAATACGACTCACAATTTTATCGACTTCTGGAAATTTCGCTTTTACTATTTGCTCTATTTTAGTAGTGGTTTCAATAGTTTCGGTAAGTGAACTACCTGGTTTTAATATGGCGTGAAATGCAATATCACCTTCATCGAGTTGTGGGATGAACTCGCCACCCATTCTTGAAAACATAAAGACTGTAATTCCGAACAACACAACTGCAATACCAATTACCCATTTTCCTTTTCGCAATGCTCTAACCAATAAAGGTTGGTATTTATCTTCAACCCAATGCACAAATCTATCTCCATAGGATTTTTTATCGTTTTTTGGTGCTCTTAACACTAAAGCTGACATCATTGGTACATAAGTTAAACAAAGTACCATTGCACCAATCATAGCGAAGATAAACGTCAACGCCATTGGCTTAAACATCTTTCCTTCAATACCTTGTAAGGCTAAAATGGGTAGAAAAACAATAAGGATAATCAACTGACCGAAAAATGCAGCATTCATCATCTTTTTTGAAGCATTAGACGCCACTTTATCTCGTTCTTTAGCTGTAAGCTGTTTCTTTTTCAGGACTTGTGATGCAATTAGGAATACTGTACTTTCAACAATAATTACAGCTCCATCTACAATAATTCCGAAATCTATGGCTCCCAAACTCATTAAGTTTACCCAAACATCGAATACGTTCATTAAAATAAAAGCGAATAATAAGGATAATGGTATGGTTGAAGCTACGATTAAACCACCTCGCCAATTTCCTAATAAGAAGATAAGTACAAAAATAACTATCAATGCACCTTCAATAAGATTTGTGGTTACAGTAGAAGTTGTTTCTCCAATTAATTTACTTCTATCTAATAAAGGTTCTATAATGACACCTTCTGGTAGTGATTTTTCTATTTGAGCCATTCGCTCTTTTACATTGGCAATAACATCATTGGAATTTGCACCTTTTAGCATCATCACCAATCCACCTACAACTTCACCTTCACCATCTTGGGTTAATGCACCGTAACGTATGGCAGAACCGAATTGCACAGTTGCAATATCATTAATAGTTACAGGAATATTATTAACGGTTTTTACCGTAATTTTTTTAATGTCTTCTAAACTCCGTACCAAGCCTTCTCCACGAATAAAATTAGCCTGATGGTTTTTTTCGATGTATGCACCACCTGTATTTTGGTTATTGGCTTCGAGTGCATTAAACACATCTGTAATGGTTAATCCAATTGCGTTTAAATCGTTTGGGTCAACCGCAACTTCGTATTGTTTAATTTTACCACCTATGGCGTTAACCTCAACCACACCTTCAACCATTGCCATTTGACGTTGTACAATCCAATCTTGCATTGAGCGTAAATCTGCAATGTCGTATTTGTCTTTATACTCTGGTGCAACTTTTAAGGTGTATTGGTAAATTTCCCCTAATCCTGTTGAAATAGGTCCCATAGTAGGTTCTCCAAAACCAGCTGGAATTTGTTCTTTGACCTCGTTTAGTTTTTCAGCTACTAATTGGCGAGGTAGATAGGTTCCCATATCATCGTCGAATACGATAGTAACAACCGATAAGCCAAAACGAGAAATAGACCTAATTTCCTGTACATCGGGAAGGTTGCTCATTGCCACCTCAATAGGATAGGTTACAATCTGTTCAATATCTTCTGTACCTAAATTGGGTGCTTGTGTAATAACCTGTACTTGGTTATTGGTAATGTCTGGAACAGCATCTATTGGTACTTTTGTCATACTCCAAATACCTGCTCCAATTATGGTAAGCGTAAGCAAACCAATAATGAATTTGTTATTGATTGAAAAATCAATGATTTTATTAATCATAGAAAATGTATTAATTCAGTTAAAAAAAAATGCAAATGCTTTCCTGAAAGTGAAAACATTAAAAAGGGATATAGCTATCCTTTAAAAACTTAATTAAGCTTTTGGTGGCTGGAAAAGTGATTCCAAATATCTGGAAGTGAAGTTTACTTTATGTAAATTATATTGTTTTTTCTCTTCAAACTTTTGTGGATTGTTTAAAGCAAAATTATTGTTCGCAATAATTAACACTAAAGGATGACAACATTGATTATGAGAATGGACTGGTGTATTCTCCTTATCTGGGTTATGATGATGCTCTCCATTTTTAGAATCGCCGTCAATGAAGTCTTCAACTACATAATCAAGGAAAGAGTCTCCATAAACTTTATGGTCTTGATAATGGGTAATTACATTTGAAATTTCTTTAATTGGACCACAAAAGTCCATATCTATACTTATCCCTTGAAAAAAGAACAAAATAGACATCGATAAGGAAACGAATATTTTCATATAATTTATGCAAATATACAAATTATTGAATGCAATGGTTGTGCAAATTAATTACAAAAACCATAGAGCATCTTTAGCATCGTCTGGAACACCATTATTAAATCGTGGTGCTATTTGTGCTACCATTTCTGGATATTTTATAGTGATTGGTACATTTTGTTGTCGAAGCGATTTCCAATATAATCTGCTAAACTGATATACTTGCGTTAATAATTCTAACACTACATCTGCATCTTCAAAAGCATCTTCATCTGGACTGCTTACCTTAATTTTTATTGGAAATGGATAACCATCTGTATCTGAATAAAAACGGTCACTTGGATAGCGTGCATTGTTGAACAATAGGAATTGATTTTCGCTAATACGTATGTATGTGCCACTTACAGGCATTAACTTTTCACCCCAATTGAGGTCGTAAGCAATAATATCTTCTGCTTCTGTTTTATTGATATTTAAAATGTAGAGCGGAATTTTTAACCCTAATGTATGCATCCCTCTAATAATTGGTTTTAGTTCCTCGTAACTCATTTCCTTATAGAAGTGAATGACTACTTTATCTGCTTCTGCAACCGATGTAAAATCTCTAATGGCTTTACATATACTTCCTGCCAATAGGTCTGTTTCGCTTTGGTCGAAATACTCGAACTTTCTAAACAAGCCATTGTTTTGAAAACTAAAGGCACTTGCTATATACCGTCTGTTTTCACCTTGATTGGTAAATGCACCAACACCTATTACTAATTCTTTTTTATCGGTTACTGCAAGTTTCCAAGGTGCGCCACCTAATTTGGCGTGAATAGCCAACGCCATATTTTGTAATGAAAATTGGAAGTTGTATTGATTCTCGATATTAACCACCATTTTTTCATAATCAACAACCTGTGTAACAATACCTTCATTTAAAAACAATTCTTTGATTTGAATATAGATGTCTCGGTCTTCGGGATTTGGTGTGAACTTATCGAAAGGACTTAAATAGAATGCCGCATAACGCACATTATCGTGGTCAAACGAAAGGTTTTCCAACTGCTCTGTTATTTCTGGTATTGGGTTGTTTTCGTTGGCAAACTCAATAAAATGTTCTTTAGACGTTGAAGCCTTGATATTTACATAAGCTTCAATCCCTTTAAAATACTTTTTATCCGCAGTAACACCAGTTTTGAGGTTATTGTAAAAGGTTTTAATTGCTTCTTTATGTGACGTATGGTACACAAAGAAAAACTTAATGTTTTGGTTGTTGGGTCTTTTGTAAGGGTTGAGGTTATTCATTGCCAATTTAGGCACTAAATGGGTTTTCTTGTTACCGTATTGGTCTTTACCAAATTCTAATAATCCTACTTGTGGGTCAATGTGATTGATACGATTGAGTGGCACATCAATAAACGCATCATTCTTAAACGGAAATATGGCTTTAAAGTCTTCTGTAAATAGATAGTTGGTTGCAAAATTATTAATAAGTGCTACATACTTTTGGTATTTGTTGGCTGGTCTTACTGGTTCTTCAATAGGTATATCTAATGCTCGTGCTAATGGTAAACTAAAAATTGGGAATGCTTGGTCAAACTGAATAGCATTGTAAAATTCTTGTTTTTCCTCTGTGTCGAGGTCCATTTGGTAATTGAACGTTTTTTGACCATATACACAACGCCTTATTAACTCTGAATCCTCTATATCCTTAACCGACGTTGTAAGGACTTTTGAAGTACCATCGTATGATACAATTAACTCTGGTAAGTCTGTGAGTTTTGCAAACTGTATTTTAAATGAAAATTTATAGTAGAGGTTATAGTCTGCTGTATTCCCTTTTTTTGAAGGCATCCACACTTGTACATCACCAACGAAGTTTTTTACTACTATATAGTCTTTAGATTTAAAATAGCTTCTTAATTGATGTTTAAGGAATTGCTTGTAAATTCTTAATTCTCTACCATCTACTAAATTTAGCTTAATGCTTGGTGCATCTGGTATTTCTGTTGTAAATGTTGTAAATATTTGGTCTGTGTTAGATAAGTCTGTATCTGGAAACACCTCTTTAATCTGCCTTGAAAATTTGGATTTATGGATAGGATGACTACCTTCCATATCCTCTAAAGTTAAATAAATGTTAGGCGCACTATTAGGCCATTTAAAGTTAAGTATGTTGGTTTTGAGGTGTTCTTGCATTGGTATTCGTATTTAAATTACTGCCATAAAGGTTCTTTTTGCCAATTAAGTTTCATTCCCAATGCATTAGGGTCTACATTAGGATATTTTATAAATAAATCATTTAAACGGGTTGTAAATTGGTTGTTAGGCTGTATGGTATTTAATAGATATTTCATTAAACACATATGTACATACAGCTTACTAAACTCGTGCTGTTTTGGTACATTATCTATATCTGTAATCCAAGGATTAGGTGGTTTTGGCAACAGCTTTACCGTACCAGGAAGATTACGATTCCATAGACGTGAGTGATGCGCACAAAAGTTGCGTATCTGTGCAATAGATTGCAACCAACTTGGTAAATAGGTATGGTTAACTGCACCAAATTCTTGGGCAATACTATCTTTAGAATTAACCTTATGTGTTAAATTACCATATAGTTTTGATAAGTTACCGAAACTTACTTGTTCTAAACTCTTCCAAGATGGTGGAAACCTTAAATCGTCTTTATGTTTTTTAAAATGGTTTTTAATAGTTATATCCTTGCTTCTTGCTCTGGTGATTTCTTCTTCAATTTTTGCAAGTGTTCGTGTAAACTGTAATCTATCAATAAAAATCTCTGAATTGCAGAACCACCAAGGGTCAATTTCGTGTGAAAGATTATAAATGAGTTTGGTTCGTAAACTAATTTCTATTTTTTCAATGACATCAAATAACAATAGGCGTAATTCTGCATCAAAATTATATAATGCTATTACGTCTTTAAATCTGCTATTAGGTTTAAAGGTGTGATTTTCTTTATCTTCTTGCATTACATACCAATACTCCCCAAGACGATAGTAACTTATATTAGCCAAGTATTTTTCTGCCAATGGTACATTAGAGATTTGCAAACCTCTTTTTTGTAATTGAGCAATCTGTTGTTGTATGGTAATTGGCTTTTTGCTAAACATTGAAGGTTGTATTATTGTTTAACAAAAGGAAGGTATATAAAGCAAAAGACACACCCTGGGACGCTGTTCTAATGGGTAGCGTGGTGTGTACTGTTACTGCAAAAGTACAAACTTTATACCATATTTTACTACTTTTTACCATATTTTTTGTTTTTACTATCTGTTTATGAGATTGCTTCGTTGCTCTCGCAATGACACTTTTATTTATTTCTATGTGTTTTCTACTATTTCTCGTTCTTCTTGTGTTAAGCCATATAAATCGTACACCATAGTATCTATTGTTTTTTCTGTTTGGGTGATTTGGGTTTGTAATTCTTGGGCTTTTTTCTTGTTGTCCTCGAAGAGTTCCAACCACTCAAACTCGTCTTTTTTGGTAAGCGGTGTGCCACCTGCTTTTTTAATGGCTTTGTTGAGTTCTTTTATAAAGTCTGCAAAGTCTAATTCGTGCCAGCTTTGTAGTTTACGGGTCAGTATAATATTTAAAGTTTGCTCAACATATTTATTGAACTTTAATAAAGTTTCTGATTCATTTAAAGTCAATTTAATAACTTCATTTACTAAAGAAATCATATCAACATTTTCTGTCTCAATTAACTTTTTTGAGATTGGAAACTTTTTACAATTAGCTATTAAAATTTTTTGAAATAACTCTTTCTCCAAATCCAAATAAGAATATTTATGATAGAAGTTCAAAAGCTTTGAATTTATTAAAGCCAATAATACTTTTACATTAATTGTCTTTGGATTTGGTATAATGGAAAATCCTATTTGAGTAAAGTATAATGGCTCTTCTGTATAGCCAGCGTAAATTCTTGGCGGATTACCAGAAACTATTTGACGTACAATAATTCTTGGTTTTGTAAAAAACCTTTCTTCTCGTGGTGCACCAAGCCAATCACCATAGTGTATATATTCATCAATATTAGATGTAACTAAATATCTTATAATATTAGCACCGGATATTAAAGGCTTATAATTTTCATTCAACTTGGTTTCAGAATGAAAACCTCTACTCTTTATAAGTTCTTGGGAATGCCCCTTATATTTATCATAAGGCGTTATTCCTAATGTAAAGTCAGCAATATCACCTAATTGCTCCGTATCATTTTCGACTTTATTTAAAATGTTTTGTTGTTCTTGTGATACAAAAATGTTGTAATTACAATTTTCTGTATTTTTCCAAGACAATCTATTCACATCATTAGATAAGTTATTATCAACAAAAGAGATTGATTCTTTTTTAGGATAAACAATTGTTTTTATAAACTGTTCATTATTGTTTTTTCTCAATTCAAATATTATGGTTTCAACAATTGCATCTTTAAATACACCATCAGGAAGTTTGACAATAGTTGTCATATGGTCAATCAATAGCTTTCTTATTTTAGTATAAGAAGAATTCACCAAGATTGAGTTAGGGTTTATATAAGAAAGAAACCCACCATCTTTAATTAATTCGAATCCTTTTTCAATGAAAATCGAGTATAAATTTATTCTATTTTCAGCAGTCTTGTAGTCCTTAAATAATTGTTTAACTATAACATTATCTAATGCTTTAATATCTACATAAGGCGGATTCCCAATAATTACATCGAAGCCATTTTTTGAATTATGAGATTGCCGCGCTTCGCTCGCAATGACAGTAGGATTGAAAATCTGTGGAAATTCTTGATGCCAATTAAAGGCTTTATCTCCTGCTACGGTTTTGCTATCTATTAAAGAGTTACCACATTTAATATTGTTGCTTAAATCGTTTAGTTTTCGGCGTGGTTGTGCGGTGCGTAACCATAGTGAAAGTTTGGCAATTTCAACAGATTCTTCATTAAGGTCTACGCCATAAATATTGTTTTCTAAAATGGTGTTTTCTATATCGCTTAATATAAGGCCACCACCTAATACTTTTGCTTTTAGCTCATCGATGTAACGGTGTTCTTTAATCAAAAAATCTAACGCTTGGTTTAAAAATGCTCCAGAGCCACAAGCAGGGTCGCATATAGTGATTTGTAGTAACCACGCTCTGTAATTATCTAAAACCTCTAATAATTGCTTTTTGGTGTTTTGGTGTGTCCCTTTTTTTATCTCGAAATAGGCTTCTTCCTTAAAACCTAATTGGTCTTTTTTCTCTTGGCAAAGTTTACCAATGGTATTTTCTACAATGTATTTGGTAATGTATTTTGGTGTGTAGAACACGCCATCTTTTTTACGCTTACTCTTTTGTTTATCGAACTCGCCACCTTCAATTTCAGCATTAACGCTTTCAATTTCATTAAGTGAGTTTTCAAAAATGTGACCTAAAATATTGACATCTACTTGACTGCTAAAATCGTATTTAGCGAGTTTGTAGGTGTGTTTGTACAGCAAATCATCATCAATCTCCAAACTATCTATAATGGCATCCGGTTTAAACAATCCGCCATTGTAGGCATAGATTTCTGCTCTTGAGGTTGTGCCTTTTCTACCTTCATCTAAAAAATGAAAGTATTGTTTAAAGAGATTATATAATGGGCGTTCGTCACCAAAATCGATGTCGGCTTTCCACTTATCTAATATCTGTATGGTTGAATTTGGTGGTAATAGGTCTCTATCTTCGGCAAAGAAAATGAACAGAAAACGGTCTATGAGTTTCTGTGATTTTTTGAATAGGGATAATTTTACGTTTTTTTCGAGTGCTTTTAGTTCGTCAGCTTCTTGAGACATCTCGACTGCGCTCGATGTGACAGCTTCGGATTTAATGCGTTTGGCATTTCGTTTTACGAGGTCTCTAAAGAGTTCGCGTTTAAATACGGAATAGTCGTTGTAAAACTGTTTGGTAATCTTGTCTTCCTCTACTAAAGACGCTTCTTTAATGGTTAACGGTAGATTGTTAAGAATGTTATCCTTTTGTAAGCATAGGTACATTAAAGCAAATTCTTCGGGTGCTAATTGAAAAAGATTGAACTCCAAAAACTCGGTAGCATCATTGATGTAAAACCGCAACTTCTCAAAGTTGGATGTAATAACATACACACAACCTTTTTGGTTGGCTTTATAGTCGAATGCCTGTTTGCGGATACTTTCTAAATCTTTGGTATTGGTTCCCTTTAGCTCAATAACGCCAATTGCTTTGGTTTCCTTTAAAATAGCTCCATCTGCTTTACCTGCGCCTTTTTGATTTTTAAACTCGGTAGTGATATTAAAATTAGGCTTTGGATTTAGCGTATAACCCAAGACATTGACAAACAGCTCGTCCAGAAACTTTGCCTGGTATTGCTCTTCTTTAGAGTTTTTAATATTCTCTTGAATGGTAGCATTATGAAAATACTTGGTATATTTTTTATAGGCACGCTCTACTACTGAATTATCTTGTTGCGCCAGATATGTTTTTAATACTGATGTTTGAAATAATGCCATTTAAAGCTACTTTTTTTGGTTGGTTAAGTTCTTAATTTCTTCTTCTACTTTTTTGAGGATTTCCGTACTGTTGGATACATCTTTAAGCATATTGACAATTTTATCAGCCATCCAAAACTTTAGTAAATCACTTTCACTTTTGTTTAATGCCTTTGCTAAATCTTCTACTTGTTCCTTTCTGGCCATACGTGTACCACGTTCAATCTTACTTAATAAGGCGGTATCGATATTCATTTGAGAGGCAACCTCACGCAGTAATAGTTGCTTTTCTTCCCTTAACTTCCTTATATAATTACCAAATGTCATTTTAGAGATATTTTGACTTGTCAATATTTGTCTAATTTAAGAAAAGGAAACAAAAGGAAAGTAAAAAGATATAAACAGTTATTAACAGGTAATGAGGAAGTTGAGGATTTGAGGAAATCCATTTAATCATATCCTTAAATCCTCGAAATCCTTAACTATATCTTTGCAGGATTTGAATAGTTGTTGTGGGCTTCTCTGTGTATTAATCCTGCATCAACAAATTTAGTCATATAGCCTTCTGCGGTTTTGTGTGGGATGCTCTGATTTGTAGCTAAATCTAAATACTCCTGTCTGTTAAATTGCTTTGGTAAACTCTCTAAAAAGCGTTCTTTTCTATTTAAACGTTTTGTTGCTTTTTGCTCAATAGGTAAATCATTAAAGACTTTACTACTGTGCTTCACTAAAATTGAAATTATGGTTAGTGCGTTTTCAAAATCTATATCCTCACATTCTTTAGTTGTGTTTACATCGCCATCTTCCATAATGCGAAAGGCTGTAAATAGCATCATTATCCTAAACGCAATTAAACCTAAACGTCTTATTGTTGCAATGTACTCTTCGGGTTGTAGGTTGATGTATTTGGTCTGTAAGGATTCAAAAAACGTATTGAATTGCTGTTGTTGGGTTGTAGTTAACCGTATTTCAATCTCTGGATTGTTTTTTAGCGTTTTGTACAGTTCTAAAAACTCGCTACCCAATTGGTTGTAGTAATCGTCTAAACCTACTTTATTGCTATTTTGAAACACGTTTTTCCAAGTTGGTTTTATATTCATATAGTAGAACATAAAGCGACTAAACAAACCATTTTCTGCATTAGGTATTAAGGTTGCCACTTGTTTTGGTGTCCCTGATAATACTGTTGATAAACACGGTTTCTCAATATCTACATATTCTCTATCGGTTCTACGATAATAACTTATGGTTTCGTGATGAAAGGCTTTACGAAATCCATCGGAATAATTACCATAATCGCTTTTAAAGGCTTGTGCTAATGTATCTCCTTCGGTTTCAAAAATTAATCCTCTACCATCATTATCAGAAATTAATTGATATACGCCTGTTACACTATTGTTGGCAGGAATAAACAGCATTCTTTCTGGTGGTTTACTTGGTTTTTCCAAGTTTTCATCTTTACCCTTGTTCATATTATAAGTAGCTGTTTCTGCTTGAAATTGCTGTTTTAATACTTTGGCTTGTTCTCGTTTTAACTTGTGTACAGGTTCTACCAAATTTTTAATTTGGTTAAGTCTTCCTTTACCTGCAGATGCAGGTGCTGTAACAAATAGATATAAATTACAAAACACTTTACGTTGGTCATAGATTCCGAAGAGTTTAGGAAAACAAGCACTAAACGCTGTTAATGCACCTAATAACAAAATGTCCTTTTCTTCCTGTCCATTAGCAGGGTTTACAACTTGTTGTAAAAACTGTGGCAAATTTTCATATACCGTTTCTGGTATCGTTGGCATTGCTTGCTCTTGTGTATCAATAACCGTTACAACATTTGTTGCAACTTCGTTGTTGTACTGTTGTTTAGGCGGTTTGACGCCTGAATTATGTGCATAATGGTAAAAGGTAGCAATTGTAATTCCGTGTCCTTTTGCGTTTAAACATTTATCAAATTGTGCATCACATTCTTTGGTATCGTAACCTGCATAATTTTTACTTATTCGGTGGAAATAATCCCTTCCTGTTTCTCCATATTCTTCTGCTAAAGCAAAGCCTAAATCTCTCCAAGTGGCATAACTTCCTGTTATGTCTGTACCTGATTGCTCGATTGCTGAAATGTAGGCTTCAATATCGTTATCAGCAACAGCAATAACGTGAGTTATTGTCTTGTTTCTTTTTGGTTTTGTTGGCTCTTTAGGAACTTCTAACCAATCTTTTGGGTTAAATATTTTAGTCATAATGCTTGATGTCTTTTATGTAGAAAGGCTGTTGGGTCGTATGGTAAAAAACACGCTCTGGAAACGTCTTTACCTGACTGGTCAACCTCAATGTTATAATTGTGTTTAATGTAATTTGCAACTGCTGTGAAATACTCTGAATGTGATACTTCTGAAATATCTATTCTAATAATCCATTTTAAACCATCACCAGATGGTGAAATAAAGAGCATTTCGGTTTCAAAATATTCATCATTTAAGAGTTGCGTTCTTAACTCTTTTAGATTCTCTAAATGGTCAAAATCAATGGTTAATAAATTAGAATGCTTTAGCAAATTGTTATCGCTTCGTTTTTCAAATGTTCCTGAAAGTGTTACGTAATCAAAGCGATTCGCTTTGAATTTACGTGCTTCTTTTACATTGGTAATTGCTCTTAATTCTTCAGTAATGCTTTTGTATTTATCACTTGTGATTAATGCAAATACTTGATGCAGTTGCAAGGTTTCCGAAGGAAATACATTGCGAACAGGTGCTTTGAAAAAGCTACAGTTGGCATACCAGGTATCGTCTGGTTCATTAAGCCATTCCAATTCGTCTTTTTCCTTGACTTCTAAATTTAGATGTAACTCTTTATTTATCTTCTGGAATAATTCTTCTTCATCGGTTATTCTAAAATGGTATTGTGCAAAATCGAATACATCACCTTTAAAGGCTTCTAATTCTGTATCTCTATGTGTTGCTATAATACCATCAATATGAATCCGTAAGGTTACTTTACCACCATTAAAAGGGTTTCGAGTTATCCCACAGTCCCTTCCTTTTACAGAAAGGACTGTTTGATTAGGATAATACTGTCTCAACACATAGGCATAGATTTTTAAACCATAATGTGTTTTGTCTAAAATTGCTTCTCTACTTATTTCCATCTCGTTTGAAATTATGGTTGTAGTAGTTGTCTTGAAGCAATTGCTCTATATCAGCAACTCTATAGTAAAATTTACCTTTTACTTTGCTGTAAGGCAAAGTGCCATTGGTTCTTAAAGTTTGCAACGTACGCTTACTAATATGTAAAGTCTGCAATACATCTTGATTGTCTATCCACGTATCCTTTAATACTTCTGCTCTCGATTGTCGCAACAATTCGATACGTGCTTTTAAGTCCTTGATATCTTGCGAGAGTGCCAAGATTAAATCGATTATTTCAGTCATAACTTCACCGCTCCTTTCTTAATTAGGTAATCGGCAGCTTGCTGTTCGATTTCATCTTGTGAATCAACACGGTTACTTAATAACCATTCTTCTAATTCGACTCTGTTAAAATAAATTTTCTTTCCATTCGGTTTATAATGTGGAATGGTTCCTGTACTTGTAAGTTTGTATAAATGGGATTGTGATAATTCCAAAAACTTACACGCTTCGTTGAAGCTCAATACGTTTTTTACAATAATGTTTCTGTCTAAAACGTGCTGTTCAATAATTTTGAGACGTTCTAATATTTCGTCCATAACTAATAAAATTTTAGTTTATAGTAAATGGACATCTGGCCAAATGTCATTCTTGGTTTTCAAGAACAGGACAAAGGTTCAAAATTGGCTTCTCGATTTTAGTAAGAGTGTAAAACAAGGGTAAGACAACAGTAAGGTTTCTTACTATTCTTACTGTTTTTTATTGCAGTTGTTGGATAATTTTATCTATTTCTTCCTTTTCTTTTGGGTTATGAACTTTGTTTTTGTGAAGATTATTAGCCTTTAATAGCGTACCTGTTTTGGTAACAAATTTTCCAGAACGTTCTATTGCCGTAGGATTGAAATAAATAAAAAATGGTTTAAGTTTTGTTACAAGGTAACTAAACTGTGTCGTCTCGCATTGAAGATAAATTTGCGATTCTGTATTTGTGAAATCTTTTGCTAATAAGAGTTCGTGCAACTGTTCTACAGTTGTACGGTTATCTAACAAATCTATTTTTAGATTTACCAGTTTGAGCACAGTTAGCAAAGTTGAAGTGTCATTACTTTTATATCCGAAAGAAGTCTTTGGTTTTGCTTTCGTTTTTGATGTTTTTTTGGTAGCAACTTTTTTAGTGGTGCTCTTTTCTATCACATTAACATCAAAAGTTTCATCATTAAAGTATTTTTCTGCAATTTCTGAAATAGAAAATGTTGTGTTTTCTGAAAACTGACCGTATTGCTCTTGTAGTTCAGCATACAATCTTATAGCAGACACTTTTAAGTAGTTTATGATATAATTATCATCATTATTTAAATCTGCTGTTATTCCTCTCTTATTGATATAAGTTGCAATGTCATTTAAGTACTTATCAAATTTATTAAGTAGAATAGTATAGCTATATTTATTTTCCGGTGTAGTTGCATTTACGGGAAATTCTTTTGAAAATGATGCTACTGTATTTTCTGTTTCAATAAAGATTAGCTTTTGGTAGTATTCTTTTTTCGCATTTAAAGGCTTTTTAAAGTTTACTTTAAAAACTGCATTATTGGCTTTTGGATTCAATTTAAAATCAGACAGTAGGTATTTAAAATCCTTTTTTTGTCTATTATCTCTATGTAAGCCATTGGTTATAGAAACCAAACTTGAAAATACACTTCCTTTCATTATAAATCCAGTTGAATACGGTTAGCAGCTTCTTTCTTTTTATCGTCAATTACTTTAGCATATATCTGTGTAGTGCGTAATTCTTTATGACCTAATAATTTTGATACTGTATATATGTCTGTACCCAATGTTAATTGTAAGGTAGCGTAGGTATGGCGCGCGCAATGGAAGGTTATATTTTTAGTAATACCTGCTTTCATCATCCATTGTTGTAGCTTTAAGTTAGACCAGGCACTATAATGTAAGCCATCAAACACTTTATCATCTGGATTACCTTTTTCTCCTAATAGATTTCTTGCTTGGTCTGATATTGGTAAGGTTTCAACACCTTTAGTTTTCTTTTGTCTAAACCTGATATAATATCCCATTTCTTTAGAGTGCTGGATTTCTGACCATATTAGTTTTTCAATATCTGACCAACGTAATCCGGTTAAAGCTGAAAAAATAAAAGCATTCTTTAAAATAGGCAGTTCACATTCTGTATTAACTGCCTTTTGTAATTCATCAAGCGTTAAAAATTCTCGTTGAGGTTCGCCTTGTTTAAAGTATTCAACACCATTTGCAGGATTTACTTTTAATATACCATCCTTTACAGCCTGTTTTAATGCTGCTGAAAATTTCCCGAAATATGAATATTTTGAATTTTGAGACAATTGCTTACCTGCTCTACCTATTGCATCTTTATCTAAATACTCTTTGAAACGCTCAACAAATGATTTGTCTATATCTTGAAAACTAACATCAGTTGGACAAAACTTTTTTAAATGTTTTAGCATACTATTCCAATTACCATAGTTGCCAGAGCTTGTATTTTTCTTTTCTGCTAAAGCTGTGATGTAAGTAATAAAACTGCCTTTTAGCTTTTCAATATCTTGAAAACCATAAATACCATTTTGAATTTCTATTTGTCGCTGTGCACATATAGTTTCAGCCAATTGTTTGGTTTTCTTATTAACTTCTCTTTCAGTTTTGGTTTTAGGATTAGGTGTAAGGTATAAGCGTAAGTATTCTGTTTTACGTTTGCCTTTATGATAGTAATCTAAATACAGACTTATTTTGTAGTTCTTCTTGCGTTGTCTTAATGTTACTTTCATAATGGAATTAATTAAAGAGGTTTTCTATTTGCCATCTTGCCACAATACGCTTTCTACCAAAAGGAACTGCTTTTAAACGTCCTTGTTGAATCATTCTTTGAATGGTCCATCTACTCACGCCAATAAGTTGTGAGGCTTCTGTTACGCTTAAAAAATCTTTGTTATTTACAGCATTAGGATTGTGAACTTCAACAACTTGTTTTTGCTGTTGCATATCTTTAGTAAGAGTAGCTTGGATTTTTTCTTGACGTTTGCGTGCCTTATAGGCTCTTTTTGCACAAGTATCGCCACAGTATTTAGTAACTGTTGTACGTGCTGTGAAGGCATTACCGCAATGCTTACAAGTTTTAGGAATGAATAAATTACTGCTCATAAATGGTGCTTTATGTAGCGTAATGGTGCAACGTGGTGCGTTATGGTGCATCATTTCGCCTTTATTTTCGCCAACAGATTTGGGCAACAAATCCGTATTTAAGGCAACAGATATACAACAAATTTAATCAAAAAAGAGCAAAAAAGCAACAAATAAAAGAAGATAAAATAATATAAAGTAAACAATAACAAGGGATTAACAAATAAAAGAAAGTAAGTTACTTCCCAATACAGAAGTTTGCAAAAATATTTCCTAATAGGTCATCGTTTGTAATCTCTCCTGTAATTTCACCGAAATGGTAAAGCGCTTGTCTGATATCAATAGCCAATAAGTCACCAGATAAATCATTTTCCAAACCATGTTTAACTTTTTCAATTTCTTCCAGAGCTTTTAAAAGGGCATCGTAATGGCGCGTATTGGTAATTATGGTTTCGTTATTCCGTAATGCTCCTGTGTTAATTAAGTCAAGAAGTTTATTGGTTAAACCCTCTACCCCTACGCCAGTTTTTGCAGATAATAATTGGATATTTTCAATTTCAGTTTTTATATTCAATGTTTCACTTTCACTTAACTTATCTATCTTATTGGCTAGTATAATCAAAGGCTTTTGGGGGTACTTATTCTTAATTTTTTCTATTTCAACCTTAATGTTGTCTGCTTTCTCTTTATCGTTTGAAATCACATCAGATTCAAATAAATAAATAACAACTTGAGCTTGATCTATTTTTTCAAAGGTTTTTTTTATGCCTATGCTTTCAACAATATCTTTGGTTTCTCGTATCCCTGCCGTATCAATAAAGCGAAAGCCAATACCTCCTATCGAAATTTCATCTTCAATAGTATCTCTTGTTGTTCCAGCAATTTCAGAAACTATAGCACGTTCTTCATTCAAAAGGGCATTTAACAACGTGGACTTACCAACATTAGGCTCCCCCACAATGGCGACCGGAATACCATTTTTTATAACATTACCAACAGCAAAAGAATCAATCAATCGTTTTAAAACAAAACTGATGCGCTCAATTAATTCCTTAAACTGCGTTCTGTCAGCAAATTCAACATCTTCTTCGGCAAAGTCCAATTCCAATTCAATCAGGGATGCAAAATTCATTAACTCTTCCCTAAGTTTTGCTATTTCAGAAGAAAAACCACCACGCATTTGCTGCATGGCCAATTGGTGAGAAGCTTCATTATCACTTGCAATTAAATCGGCTACCGCTTCGGCCTGGCTTAAATCTAATTTACCATTAAGAAAAGCACGAAGTGTAAATTCACCAGCAGACGCCATTCGGCAGCCATTTCGCAGAAACAACTGTATAATTTCTTGCTGAATGTAGTTTGAACCGTGGCATGACACTTCTACAACATCTTCACCTGTGTAAGAGTTGGGATTTTTAAAAATGGACAACAAAACTTCATCTACCGTTTTGTTGCCATCAACAATATGCCCTAAATGGATGGTATGCGTTTTTTGCTTACTAAGGAGTTTACTCTTTTTTACAGATTTAAAACATTTTTCTGCTATGGCAATAGCCTCATTTCCTGAAAGACGAATTATGGCTATAGCTCCTGCACCAGAAGGAGTGGCTAATGCTACTATGGTATCATTGTTAATCATAACTGCAAAAATACTAAAATAGAAACGCTATACTTAAAAAAGGTAGATTGAGGATGCATATTTTTAACAGCTTGATTTCAAATAGATTTTTTAACTAATCTTTAACTAGAAACACTATGCATACACAGTACATTTGCACGCTCAAAACATACCCAATTATAAACAAAGCATTACTCTATAAAATAAAAACACCTAATATTAAAAGCTTAATAACTTTTTAACCCTAACACGTCTTGCGTACCATTGAAATAAGATGAAAATAATTGAGTCTAATTTTGCTAATCAAATTTTAAAAACTGTAAAGAACAATTTGGGAAACATTTTTTTCTTTGAACATATTGCTGTAGTTGAACTCGACGAAGGGGTGCATTTTGACATGAATAATTCAGCTTTAATTATTGATGAGTTACTAAGATACTTTGGAAGTTCAAAACCATATGGAGTAATAGCCAACAGAATAAATTCGTACTCTATAAATTTAATGGATACACCTATTTTTAGAAGGCAAGCCAAGAATTTAAGAGCCTATGGTGTTATAGGGCATGACCTTGCAGGAAAAATGAATGCAGAGGTTGAAAACAGCTTTTGTATTTCGGAAAAAGTAGATTACGACACTGTACCCGAGGCCATAATCAAGGTTTCGGAAAAAATAAAAAACACCCCTTTTTCCTTAAACTAAACGAATACCGTCTGGTTTAATTTCAATTTTACGTTGCTTGTATAAATTCCCAATAGCCTTTTTAAAGTTCTTTTTACTCATTTGAACTATTTCCTTTATTTCTTCTGGTGAAGATTTATCAGTTATTGGCAAATACCCACTATTATCTTGAAGTTCCTGTAAAACTCTTTCGGCATTCGGTTCTATGTTTCTATAGCCAATTTGCTCAATTGAAATATCCAGTTTATTACCCGGGCGTATTTTTTTAACAATTCCCTTTAACTTATCGCCCACACTTAAATCCCTGAAAATATTATTCTTGAAAATTAAACCGGAATGTTTTTTATTCACTATAACATTCATTCCAATATCTGATGGGTGCGACACAATTAAATCTACTTCATCAAATTCTTTTACGGTTAGGTCTTTATTGTCTAAAAAATGGTTGGTTTTACTAGATGCGGCCAATCTACTTGTTTTTTCATCTAAATAGCAATGCACTAAATACCACCCGCCGGGTTTCATTTTAAACGCCTGCTCTTTAAAAGGACAAAACAATTCCTTAACCAATCCCCAATCTAAAAACGCGCCATAATCAGTAATTTGATTGCACCTTAACAAAGCAAAGTCACCTTTCATAATATAAGGCATATCGGTTGTGGCAACAGGCCGTTCCTCATTATCCAGATAAACAAAAACGTCTAGCTTATCCCAAATTTTAAAATTTTCTGGAACATAACGATTCGGAAGCAGTACTTCTTCATCATCCTGATCAATCAAATACACTCCGTGGTCAGTTTCACGAAGTATTTCCATGGTATTAATTTCACCTAACTTTATCATTTTGCAAAGGTAACGATAGCGGTTTTCATAATCATATAAACTAACAAAAAAAGCGTTGCAAAAAATGCACCGCCTAAACTTTTATATAGATTCGGTTTTTTTAATAAACCGATTCCTTTTCAAAATGTTTGGTCAATAAGTAATATACAACGGCTCTGTATTTTTTACGGTTAGATTGACCGTACTGATCCATAACAGCCTGGATGCCATTATCTAAATCTGGACCATCGCTCAATCCTAATTTTTTAATTAAAAAGTTATTTTTTACTCTTGCCAACTCACTTTCGTCCGACCCAGAAACTGTTGCAGAATCAGCATTGTAAATTGATGGACCACATCCAATGGTTACTTTGGTTAATAAATCCATGTCTGCCTTAACACCACATTTTTCTTTTAAATCGTCAGCGTATTTTACAATAAGTTCGTCTCTTTTACTCATGATAATTTTATTTAAATATTAGTAAACTATTAATTATTCTCCACTTAAAGGTAACTATGTAATTGGACACAAAAAAATTTAAAAGTCACATATTTATTTGATGAAGTCGAAGTAATTTAAAAGCACTTCGTCGTTTACATTTTTTGGGGTGAAGATTTCCAATAATTTGGGACAATCCTCTTTTAGATAAAATGATTTTAAAACTAAACCCAAAGATTCTTCCTCTGATACAGACTCATATTTAAAACCATACATATCACACAAATGTTTGGCATTATGCTTGTGATGGGTTTCAAAATACCTTTCGAAGTTATCACTGTTTTTGTGCCCTGGCAGTATTCTAAAAATACCTCCCCCTTGGTTGTTCACCACAACAATCCTAAAATTTTTCGGAATATGATTGTTCCAAAGCGCATTACTATCGTACAGAAAACTTAAGTCGCCAGTTATAAAGACAGTTGGTTTAGCACTAGACACGGCACAACCTATAGCTGTAGAAGTACTACCATCGATACCGCTTGTACCACGATTACAAAACACTTCCAAGGTTTTATCCAGTTTAAACAACTGTGTATAACGAATGGCAGAACTATTTCCTACCTGTAAAATAGAATGGCTAGGAATAGATTTTAACAAACTGCTGAACACCTTAAAATCTGAAAACGGAATTTGTTCTAAATATTCTTTGTGCCTCTTTAATCTGCGTTGTTTTACACTTGCCCACTTTGTCTTATATGTACTTTTTACATAATGGGTAACTTTGGGCAAGAAAGCTTCAAAAAACTGGTTTGGTGTTGACTCGATATGATTCTCCAAACAAAAGAAGGTATCGTAGGCGGTTTTAGTGTCAATGTGCCAATGGTGTCTGGGCTGAAACTTGCGTAATAATTGCTTTATTTTTTTTGAAACTATCAAGCCTCCAAATGTCATCAAAATATCAGGCTGTAGTTCTTTTTTCTCTTCGGTTGTAAGTGGTGCAATTAGTTGGTCGATACTTGGAAAAAAACTGGGATGATGTAAATTTGAGGTTGTTTCGGTAAGCACTATAACGCTATCATCTTCAGCCAATTCGTCCAGCCATTTTTTTTCAATTTGATTTGGTTGATTTACACCAACCAAAACCATCTTTTTTGTCGCCGAATTCCAATCCTCTAAACACGATTTTAAAAGATAATCTTCAATATCGTTTTGCTTAGCTTGTTCATCAATTAACTTTGGGTTAACTGTTGGCTTATCAACCGTTTCATATAAAGGTTCATCAAATGGAACATTAATATGTACCGGACCCCTTTTTAATTTTGAAAAATTAATAGCCGCATTAATCTCTTCTTCATTAAAGGTTTGAATATCCTTTTGAATGCCTAAAAAACGCTCAAACCTATCTTCTAGATTTTTAAAAATGGGCAATTCTTCATGGCTCGGTACGTTTTTTTCGTCCTTTAAATCGAGTTTTAAATTAGCCGAGTATAAAATATGGTTTTCAAATACATTTTTCTGATTGATGGTTTGCCCATCGCCTATACCTATTAAATGCTTTGGCCTATCAGCTGAAAGTACCACCAACGGAATATTACTATAAAAGGCTTCAGCCACAGCTGGGTAATAATTCAACAAAGCACTACCAGACGTACAAACTACGGCTGTAGGCTCTTGTGATTTTTGGGCAATGCCTATGGCAAAAAATGCCGCACAACGTTCATCAACAATGCTATAACTCTTAAAGTAATCGTCATTTGTAAAACCTATGGTTAACGGCGCATTTCGGCTACCTGGAGAAATTACAATATGCCTCACGCCTTTAGCCTTGCACAATTGAACAATGGTTTGGGCAAGGGGAATTTTTGGATACGTCATTTAGTTCTATTCAATAGCCAAAAATAAGAAATTAGAAGGCTAATAAAAACGCTTATAAAATGTTTTTAATTACCAATGATTTTAGCTGTGTTTCTCGCCACTCACTATCTGGGTTAGAGTTTTCAGTTATACCCCCACCAACGTAAATTATTGCTTTTTCATCTTTGATTTGCATACATCTTAAATTGACATAAAGCTGTGTGCTTTTCTTTTTCATAGCATACGCCCTATTTTCAATATTTCGCTTACCCGAACGTGGTTCAACTTTTTTGTCCATATTCAATTCTCCTAAAAAGCCTGTGTAAAACTCTCTGTTGTAATTTTCGTTTTTTAATATGAATTGCTTGGCCACTGTCTTTGGTAATCCACATACGGCAGGTGTTGGGTGTAATGATTCAATAATATTTTTCAACGAGGTATTGGATTTTAATCGTGCCGAGACCATAGTTTTTAAATGCAATAAATTACCAGCTTTTACGGTTTCAACATCCGAAACTTGCAAACGCTCCACCGAAGGCTGCAGGTTCTTAACAATGAAATCAGTGACATACTGCTGTTCTTGTTTTTCCTTTTCCTGCCAATTTACATTTAGTGTTCCATTATAATCTTGTGTACCCGCTAGTGCCATAATGGAAAACTGGCTATCCTCAATTTTTATTAAAGTTTCAGGTGTCGCACCTAACCACAACCCTACTTTAGGATGATACCAACAATACACAAATGCCGAAGGATAGGTACTTAAAAGTCTTTTGAAAATATTTAAAGGATTACTTTCAGAAAGTTCGATTGTTTCAGTCCTTGAAAGCACCACCTTTTTAAATTGATTGTGCTTAATCGCATCAACCCCCTTCTTTACAAGTTTTATATGATTTTGTTTTTCAGTTTTATTCGGAGTATTTATACTTTGAAATGTTTCAGTTTCAACGTAACTTCCATAGGTCTCAGAAATCATTTCCGATTTTTCAAAAGGAATCAATACCGATTTTTCAAAATCATCAAAAGGAGAAAACACGAAACCTTTTTCAGTAAAATCATCAGAATAAAACAATACTGCATCAGACTGCAGAAAAGCTTTAAGCCCCTTTCTGTTTGGCTTTCTATAAACTACAAATGGTAATTGTTTGCTAAAGTGTGCAGAGATGTGGTCAAAAAAATATTCCGAAGTCATTATTACTTTTTAGGCAGGGAAATCGTTGATAATTTACAAATGGAAATTAAATTGTCGCTATCATCTGTAATCCTAATATCCAACAATTGTGTGGTTCTGCCTTTATGCAAAAATGTCGCCTTAGCATAAACGAATCCTTCTTTTACACTTTTTAAATGATTGGCCGAAATTTCTATACCACGAACAAAAAACTTGTCGGTATCAACAAAAATTTGCGAAGCAAAACTCCCCACGCTTTCAGCCAATGCCACTGTAGCACCACCGTGCAAAACACCATCGGGTTGATAAACCTTAGAATTTACAGGCATGCGCGCAACCAAGTAATCCTTGCCAAAATCTATCATTTCTATGTTTAGAGTTTCCATTAAGGTGTTCTTGCACACTTTATTGGCTTGTTCTAAGACAACTTCTTTAGATAATTTCATTAAAATAATTGTGTTTTTTAGCAAGCGTAAATGTACAAAACACAACTAAAATAGTTGATAAAGTGTTGTTAAAAGCCATTAATGTTTTTTAAACCAAAGGGTAAGTAAGTGTTAGCTTTGTACCGTGGCCAGGTTTCGAAATCAAATTTAGGTTAGCATTTATTAAAGCAGCTCTGCTTTTCATATTTATTAAACCGGAACCTTTTTCAACATCATTAACATTAAAACCATTCCCATTATCTTTAGCAAGTATTATCAATTCCTTTGGTTGATAATCTAAAACAATTTCAATGTTTTTGGCTTTGGAATATTTAACGGAGTTTGACAAAAACTCTTGAAGAATCCTAAAAACGATAATTTCGTGTTTTCGATCTACAAAGTCTTGTTTTTCACCAATAATGTTAAGCTCGGCTGAATCAAATTTCATTTTCTTAAGTCGTTTTAATTCATTGTTAATGGATTTTTCAAAACCGTTGTTTAAAATTACATCGTTGTTTAAGGTTTTTGATAGAGCTCGTACTTCGGCCAAGCTCTCTTTTATGGCTTCTGTGGTATCTTTAAATTTTTCCTTAACGTCATCGGCCATCTGCATTTTTAAAATACTAAGTTGCATATTGGCAAACGACAACAGCTGCCCGACATTGTCGTGCAGCTCCCATCCCACATTTTTCAATGTCTGTTCTTGGGTTTCCGTTTGTGCTTGAGTTATTTCGGCTTCGAAAGCACGCTGCTGTTCCATTTTTTCCTGAAGAAGTTTGTTTTTTCTCTTTAAAAACACAACAAAAAAAACAACTATTAAGGCACTTACAATAACCAAAACGGCTATCATATATACCAATAAATATCGCTCGGCAGCTGTACTTGCTAATCGTTCTCCGGTTTGCACCATATAAAAGCAAAAGTAAAGGTTAAATACATAAATATATTGGAAAACAAATAAATCAAATTTTCCAACCTTATATAGTTCCAATCTCTCTCATAGACCATAGCTTCATACCTCGAATAATTATCGTAAAAAACAATTGGCGTAATAATGAGCCACCAAATAAAAATAGCGGAACTAATATAAAAATTGATGGATTTATAAAAGGTTAATATTTTATCACTCAGTAATGTTTCTAAAAAATAGAAAACAGTGCAACTTAAAATAACAAAAGCTCCTAAAACTGAAATTATTGGGAAAAATGTACTGAAAAATGCATGCCTATTTAATAGAATGTGAGCAACAGACACAATTAAAAATACGGTGCTAGCATATATAATGATTTTCTTAAAGCTTTTGGTTACCAATATTTTAAAATAATAAAAAGAATAAAACATTATAGCCCCTATGCCCCAAAATATTGTATATATCCAGTGGTTTTTCTCAAAAATCGTCCCAATAAAAAATTCTAAAGGAGCACCCGGATATACATAATGTGTGTAAGTACCGATAGAATCAAAAACAGCTACATAAATCAAAAAATATATAAAGTATTTTGCGTAACTACTTTTAAATTTTTTAAATAAAACAACCCCAGTTAAAGCTGCTAAAGCCTCAACTGAATGCGTTAATAACGAATAATTCTTTAGAAAAAATTCTTCCAAAACTATTGAGGATATCCTCCTCCACCCCCACTTCCTCTATTCAATGCTGGCACACGTGGGTTGCCATTAACCCTCAATTTTGTTTTAAATGGCATCATACTTCCTTTTGAGTCTGACTTCATTCTACCTGTTGGCGCCATAAACATAGTAGTTAAATCTTTCTTACTTTGGCCAGCGTTTTTTCCATAAACACCTAAATACACCTGAATACCCGTCATTTTGTAACCAATACTATCAGAATAATGCTCGGCATATGCTAAGTATTCTTTAACATCTTTTAAATCCCAATACACCGAACGGTCATCTTGGTTACGCCCTTGCTTTTTTGCCGCTGAATCTACGGCAGCTTTTCTGAATTTAGTCCAATTATTATTGAGTTCTTCGGCTTCTTCAACCGAAATCACACCTTTAGGCTTTACAATTTTAGTATCAAGCGCATGTATATCACCGTCCTGCCGGGGACAAAATAAATAAGTTAAAATGGCTCCAATAATAAATCCTAAAATAATGTAACTTAGTTTTTTCATTTAAAATGGGTTTTAGTTTAATTATAGATGTACTAATGTAGTAAAAATATTTTTGTTTGTAAGTATTTTTACTCAGGAAAGCCGAGCATTGTCCCCATTCCTACTGTGAAAAGCCAACAACCATATAGAGCATGTTCAATAGACACTAAAACAGTTGATTTTGTTTTAATGAAAGTGTGTGCAAATATAATACCACCTAGAAATGTTAGAGTCAAAACCAAAAAATTTCTAAAAAACAAATGTCCTAATGAAAACACCAATGCATTGAAAAAAATTAATTGATTCTCATTCTCAAATAAATCGCTGTATCGTTTAAAAAAAAATGTCCTGTAAATCAATTCCTGAGGGTAAACGGAAAAAACGATATAAATACAAAGCAACAATAGCCACATTTTAGGTTTATTTAGCATAATAGCAAATAAATATTCCGGGTTTGTGACATATACATAAACTAACGTAAGCAAAGCCACAACGCAAAACTTAACAGCCGTTTGTTTCCAGAAAAGAACCCAGTTAAGCCTCTCTGTTATTTTAAATTTTTCTTTTTCTACTTTCAAAAGAACATATGTGATATACAGAAAGCCTAAACACCCAATAACAAGTTTTATATCATTCGGATAGTTGATTACAAAACTAGCCGGCACCAGAATATAAAGTATCGAAAATTCTATTGTTTTAAATCGAATTGACCTCATGAAAAACTAATTACTGTAGTATGCTTTACTGCGTTAATGACGAACATACTGTGCGTACTCCCAATATGACTTATGTTAGTTAATTTTTTCACCATAAACTCACGAAACGCAGCCATATCGCTTACCAAAACCTTGAGCAAATAGTCGTAATCGCCACTAATATGGTAACATTCTAAAACCTCATTTAACCTCTTAACTTCTCTCTCGAAACTAATTACATACTCTTGGCTATGCTGCAGTAATTTAACATTGCAAAATACCACAAAATTTTTATTGATTTTTTCTTTGTTTACAAGCACTGTATAACCTTCTATGTAGCCTTCTCTTTCCAGTTTCTTAACGCGTTCGTAAACAGCAGTTACCGAAAGGTTCAATTTAATCGACAATTCTTTAGTAGTTTGTTTACTATCGGCCTGCAAATATTCTAATAATTTTTTGTCGGTAGCATCAAATATCATAATTGAAAATTTTTCATGTTTAAACACTTATCAAATAAAATTATAAATAAATATTCTAATAATAATTAAATAGTTAGATTTATTATCCATAATTATTCATACGGATTGATTATAAAACTAATTAAATGTAATTTTAAACAAATTAAGCCGCTATGACATACAAACCAGCAAATCATATACAAGACTTACAGTATTTCGGTGAATTTGGAGGGGTTAACCCATCTATTTCAGATTCATCAACATACACCTTTTTATCGGCAAAAACGATGTTTGACACTTTTGAAGGCAACGCCGATGGCTGTTATTTGTACTCGCGTCATTCTTCGCCCTCAAATCTATATTTGGGGCAAGCCTTAGCAGCCATGGAAAATACCGAAACAGCCAGTGTTTTTGCCTCAGGAATGGGCGCCATAACTGCCGTAATTTTGCAATTATGTGGTGCGGGCGACCATGTGATTTCAAGCAGGACCATTTATGGTGGTACTTATGCATTTTTAAAAAATTTTACCACGAGATTTAATATTGAAACTACATTTGTTGACATTACAAATTTAGATGATGTTGAAGCCGCCATAACTACAAACACCAAGGTTTTATACTGCGAATCTGTTAGTAACCCGCTTTTGGAAGTTGCCAATATTACAGCATTATCCAATCTTGCTAAAAAACATAACTTAAAGTTGGTGGTAGACAATACGTTTTCGCCATTATCCATCTCTCCTTCAGTTTTAGGCGCCCATGTAACCATCCATAGTCTAACCAAATTTATAAATGGCTCTAGCGACACCGTTAGCGGCGTGGTTTGTGGCACACAAGATTTTATTGACCAACTTCGAAATGTTAATGACGGGGCTTCGATGCTTTTAGGTTCTACCATGGATAGCCTTAGAGCAGCCTCTATTTTGAAAAACTTAAGAACACTTCATATTAGGATACAACAACATAGCAATAATGCTTTGTACTTAGCAAAAAAATTTGAATCCAACGGTTTAAAAACCGTTTATCCTGGTTTAAAATCGCATCCATCGCATCAACAATTTAAAAAAATGATGAATGATGAATATGGTTTTGGTGGCATGCTCACCATTGATGTCGGCTCTTTGGAAAAAGCCAATGAACTCATGGAACTAATGCAACACAGAAATTTAGGATATTTGGCTGTAAGTCTTGGATTTTACAAAACCTTGTTTAGTGCGCCAGGAAGCTCTACCTCTTCTGAAATTCCTGAACATGAGCAAAAGGAAATGGGTCTAAGCGACGGACTAATTCGATTTTCAATAGGACTGGATGCAGATATTGAACGCACCTACCAGATGATGAACCAATGTATGAGGGAACTAAATATTCTATAACGTCTAAACACCTTTAACACGCTCCCATAACGCAGACAAAACCGTTTCTATATTTTCAAATTTAGGTTCAAATGGTTCCATGTCCAATCGACTATCTTCAACAAAAAGTAACATACTAAACACTGAACTGTTAGAGTCCGTACTATCTAAAAGCGGGTAGCGCAAATCATTATAACGGTATTCACTTTCATTAATTTTATGAACGCTAAAATATTGATTGCTAAACCAAGCTAAGTTTTTAATATCATTGTATTCTTCTTGAAGCAAGTCATGATGTTTTGGTATTTTCCTGAAATTCGAAAACTGGTTTTTTCGGTCCATTAAAGAATAATCGGCTACAAAATAAGCATCTTTTGTTTCTGCAATAGCGTACCATAAAACATTGTTGAAAATAGTGGGCTGCGTCGAAAAACGATAAATTTCAATCCCTTGCTCTTTAATTGATTTTCTAAAAATCAAATCCACATAAAGTTTGTTGCCAATAGTAAACAATAAATATGCAGTACTTATTCCCAGTCCGAGTTTTAGACAAAGTCTCCTTTTAATTGATGTTCGGTTAAAAAACATCAACACTATCATACAAATTAAAAAGGGCAAAGTATAGGCGGAATCTGCAACAGCAATATTATTTAAGGCGACTCTATAATTGCTGAATGGTGAAAAAAGTTGGGTTCCGTATGGCGTGAAACAATCAAGAATAAGATGAGTAAATAACGACCAAAAAAATAAGCTAATCCAATCCCACTTAGTTGTGGCACCAAATCGTTTACCAGAATCATAAAGTTTAAAAATACCCCATCCAAGTATGAAGGCCGCTAAAACAGCGAACAAAATAGAATGCATAAATCCTCTGTGGAACAACATAACATCAATTTCGTTCCCGTAAAGCAGATTACCAACATATACGTCCAAATCTGGTATCGTGCCACCTATAGCACCAAACAACAAAGCTTTATTGCCTATTCTTTTTCCTAAGACAGCTTCGCCACAGGCCGCTCCTAAAACAATTTGAGTTAATGAATCCATTTGAATGCTAAATTACAAAATGTAAATGTACACAACTGCCGCTATTTGCATACATTACGGGAAAGTTGTAACATTACATAACCAAAATTTATTGAATGGAAAACGGTAAAAACATTTCTGAATTTAAATCTGACAAGCAAAATGTTATTGAAAACACAGAGCTAAATATTTGGGAAGCGTTGATTCCAGTGATGATACTAATGGGGTTCTTAGCCTATAACATTTTTTTAGTTGAAGGACAAGAATGGCTAGGAACATATACCAATCAAATCATTCTACTTATTGGAGGCTTAGTGGCTGCGGTAGTTGGTTTTTTTAATAAAGTTTCAATTCATAGAATACTTACCGAAGTTTGGGAAAACCTTAAAAGTGTTTTTATCCCCATTGTAATTTTACTTCTGGTTGGTGCTTTGGCAGGCACATGGTTAATTAGTGGTGTTATTCCAGCCATGGTTTATTACGGTTTGCAAGTTTTAAGTCCAACTATATTTTTACCAACCTGTGTTATTATTTGCTCTATTATTTCTATTGCTACTGGAAGTTCTTGGACAACTTCGGCAACAGTTGGGATTGCTTTGGTAGGAATTGGAACCGCTTTGGGTGTAAACAATGGAATGATTGCTGGGGCAGTTATTTCTGGTGCCTATTTTGGAGATAAAATGTCACCATTAAGTGATACTACCAACCTTGCTCCTGCCATCGCCGGAACAGACCTTTTTACGCACATTCGCTACATGACCATAACAACAGTTCCCTCTATTTTAATCACATTAGTAGCATTTGGAATTTTAAGTGCAATGGGAGAATCGGCCGGAAATGTAGATATAACCAATTTATTGACTTCTATAAAAGCAAGCTTCAATATTACACCCTGGCTTTTTGTGGTTCCCTTAGCCGTAATTGCCCTAATATTGATAAAAACTAAACCTTTGGTTGCGTTAGCGACAGGTGTTTTGTTAGCGGTAAATTTCTCTTTTATTTTTCAATCTGATGTATTGACTAATCTGGGGGAAACCAAAATCAACTCTGTATTTACTTCCATACTAACTGAGACCCAAATAGCAACTGATAACGAAAAACTGAACGAACTTTTTTCGTCAGGCGGAATGAACGGTATGCTATGGACCATCTATCTTATTATTTGTGCCATGGTATTTGGCGGTATTATGGATGGCATTGGCGCATTAGCCAGAATAACCAAAGCACTACTTTCAATTGCTTCTTCTATTTTTGGTCTTTTTGCTAGTACAGTATTAAGCTGTTTTGGATTAAACGTTATTGCCTCCGATCAGTACTTGGCTATTGTAATTCCTGGAAAAATGTTCAAACAGGCATTTGATGACAAAGGTCTGGCTCCTGAAAATTTAAGTAGAACTTTGGAAGACTCTGGAACTGTAACTTCTGTTTTAATCCCTTGGAATGGTTGCGGGGCATACCAGTCAAGTGTTCTAGGCGTTGGTGTTGGTGAATATTTTATGTATGCCATCTTCAATTGGTTAAGCCCAATTACCACACTTTTCTTTGCTGCTTTTCAAATTAAAATTAAGCAACTACCTAGCTCTAAAGCATTCTCATGATTTCAAGCAAAAATCTTCTAATTCCTTAGTTTTAATAGCTATTTTTTGTGGTATTAATAAAGCAAAACCTATTTTCTTATATCCATTCGTAATCCTTATTGTCGTATAAAATTTTATAATCAAACTTTATCTTGTCAACTCTTTTATTCTTCTAGATTTGCTTCAAATTAATAATTAAAAAAATAATTAAAATATGGCACTAGTAGGAAAAAAATTTCCAGATTTAAACGTTGACGCAATGAACGAAATGGGCGACACTTTTAAATTAAATGTTCTTGAAGCAGCAAGAGATAACAAGAAAAAAGTAGTATTGTTTTGGTACCCAAAAGATTTCACTTTTGTTTGTCCAACAGAACTACACGCATTTCAAGCAGCATTGCCAGAGTTTGAAAAACGAAATACTATTGTTATTGGAGCTTCTTGCGATACTCCAGAAGTTCACTTTGCGTGGTTAAGCACTTCAAAAGACAACGGCGGTATTGAAGGCGTAACTTACCCAATCATTGCAGATAGCAACAGAAACTTATCTAATATTTTAGATATTTTGGATATTACTAACGAAACTTTTGATGAGGCTACCGGAACAGTGCAAGTTGAAGGTGATAATGTAACTTATAGAGCTACTTATATAATTGATGAAGACGGTGTTGTGCAACACGAGAGCATCAACAACATGCCTTTAGGAAGAAACGTAAACGAATACATTCGTTTAGTTGACGCCTTAACTCATGTACAAGAAAAAGGTGAAGTATGCCCAGCAAACTGGGAAGAAGGTAAAGAGGCTATGAACGCCAATGCCAAAGCTACTGCTGAGTATTTAGCAAGTCACTAAGAAATTAACAGCCATTGCCTAATCAACTTAATGCATGGTTTGGCAATGGCATTTCAAAATAAAAAAACTATGTTGCAAGAATTAGAAAAAGATAGTTTAGGTGAAATCGTTTCAAGCAACGATTTGGTTGTTGTTCAGTTTTCGGCTGCTTGGTGCGGTAACTGCAGAATCATGAAGCCTAAGTTTAAAAAACTAGCTTCCGAAAATGAAGGTACTTCTTTTGTAATAGCTGATGCTGAAAAATTCCCAGAATCTCGTAAATTGGCTACAGTAGACAACTTACCCACGTTCGCTACGTTTAAAAACGGCACCTTTGTTAGCCAAGTTCAAACCAATAAGTTTGATGTTCTAAAAGATTTAGTAAATGAAGTTACCGGTAATTAAACACTTAACACAGTTTATTGAAGAAAACGACGAAGATTTTATCATCGAAACCATCGAAACGTTAGAGGCTTTAACAGAAGTCTCTTCTTTAAAGGATGAAGAACTCGATCTTATTGGCGAACTTATTTCAAACATGTATGGTGCTTTGGAAGTTAACAAAATGACCAAGGACGGTATGCCTAAAAAAGAAGCTTTAAACACTTTTATGTCAAGAGTAATGGGTTCTATTGATAAATAATGTTTTTATAACAACCTAAAGCTTTGGAATATAATCAATAAAAAAACAGGTAAATTTATTTACCTGTTTTTTTGGTTGGTTAGCTATCAATCCTTTCTTGTTTAAAAGTTTCAATCAAAGGAAATGGAGTCAAATATATATCTTTGGTAGCTATAAATAAATAACAAATGTTAATCGCCTCCTATTTTCTTTCTTATTCTGCTTAATTGCACAGGAGTTATTCCTAAATATGATGCAATATGGTATTGAGAAACCAAACTATCAATATCTGGATTTTGTTTTTTAAGTTCTAAATAACGCCCTGTCGCATCAAGCGATATTAAATCTACCAAACGCTTTTCATATTGTATATAAGTCATTTCTAAAACTTTACTATAAAATGTTTTGAGAACATCGTTACTTTGGTATAGCTCCATTAGCTTTCCGAAATCCACCTCATAAAGCTCACATTCCGTAATGGATTCAAAAACAAATGCAGAAGGTTTATTTTTAACCAAAGCAGTTAGTGACCCCATAAATGATGTAGAAAAGTAGAAGCTTTTATTATATTCTTTTCCGGATTCTGAGCACAAGTAACAACGTATAACTCCAGAAACCAATAAATAAACTTTGTTCGGAACTTCATGCAACTTAACAACTTGCGTTCCTGATGGAATTTTTTTTAACTCACTTATTTCTTGTAATTCTCTAAACAAATCTTCTGAAACATCTCCAATGGAATTTAAAAATTCAAAGCTACTATTCATTCTTTATTGGGTTATGGGTTGGTTCTATAAAATGCAATAGAATTTTTAGAGATATCTTTCAGACTAAAAAACATTTTATTATGCAAAAATAACATCTTTTAATATTCTAATTAAAATTTATCTCTAATTTACGAATAAACTAGTTTAGTTGTATATACAACAATCAATATCTTATAAATAAAAAGCCCCGAACAATATTGTTCGGGGCTTTTTAAAGCTTAAGTGAATATATAATTTACTTCAGAGTAAATTCTGAGGTTGACACCAAGTCTTTTTCGTTAAATACATTTACAACATAGCGTCCTTCTTTATAATCGTTATCACCTTTTGAGGTAACAAATTCGCATATATTAAGACTTGAATTTTCATAGTTAAACTTACTAATAACACTGTAGTTTAATGTTTTTTCACCAAACTGAACTTGCTCGTTTAATCCTAAAATATTATTACCCGGACCAATAACTTGCACATAAAGCTCTTGATCTCCTGCAGAAACCAATGCGTTTTTGGCCACGGTAAAACATACTCTAATTTTATCAACTCTTCTAGCTCTTTCCGTTGGTATTAACTTGCCAGTTGTTCTTTCAATAACACCAAAACCTTTAAGACCTACCGTATTTAATACAGCTGCATTCTCAACAACTTCAGCTAAAGCATTGTTTTGCACCAAAAGTGAATCTGTAAAAATACTGCGCTCTTCTAAGCGTACACGCGTACTGTCTAATGAAGTTGCCAAATATGAATTTTCAACTCTTAATGAATCATTTTGAGCCAACAGCACATCCATTTCTTTTTGAAGTGATATGTATTTACTTTTGTACCTCCACAAGCTCTTTACATTGGTTTCAGAAATCTTCAATGAGTCTATCAATCCTTGAATGCGAGACCTAGCGTCTAACAAATTGGCGTTAGCTATCTCATTTTCTCCAATAGCCTCATCATATTGCTTAGCCATGGCGTTTAAATCGTTCATTACCAACTCTTTTTCTTCGGTAAGTTCTTTTTTGGTTTCGTTACTTTTCTTGTACAGGTTCATTGTGTAAAATCCCGTAGCTAAAAATAAAACCAGTGCTATACCCAAAGCTACTTTAAGCCCTGTGCTACTCTTGTTGTTTTCCATAATCTTTTAATTAATGTGTTAAGGTTAAATTTTTTTTAATCTATAATTTTATAATGCCATAAACAAATAATGCTGTATTTTTATTACTCAAAACAATTTATGAATTGACATGGATAAACTGGTTTTATTTAATAACACTTTGCGCAATAAATTAATAAACAAACGCTCCAGTGAATCCAAGTTTGGTCAACACGTTCAAATATTAACCAGCATTTCCAATATATACGAACAACTTTATAATTTGGATGTTACCTATGTGATTTTAGGTCTTCCCGAAGATGTTGGCGTATTTGCAAATCACGGAAAACCAGGAGCTTATGCTGCTTGGGAAGCCACACTTAAATTTTTATTAAACATTCAGAGCAATTCGTATACAAAAGCCAAAGACGTTTTGATTTTAGGACATTTAGACTTTACTGAAGAGTTAAACAAAATATCAAAATTAAAACCTTTCAAGAAAAAGGATGTTTTAAAAGCTCGAAAAATTGTTGAGAAAATTGATGTGCACGTGTCGCATATTATCTACCAAATTGTTGCTGCAGGAAAAAAGCCCATCATTGTTGGTGGTGGACATAATAATGCCTACGGAAACATTAAGGGAACAAGTCTGGGGATAACCAACCCTATAAATGTAGTAAACTTCGATGCCCATTCTGATTTTAGAGCTGAAGAAGGACGCCATAGTGGAAATGGATTTACTTACGCTTATACGGAAGGATTTTTAGAAAACTATTTTGTTTTTGGACTTCATGAAAATTATACACCAGAAAAAGTTTTTAACACATTAGACAAAGAAGAAAATATCGATTATAATACATTTGAGGATTTAAAAATCAGGAAAATAATCAGCTTCAAAAAAGAAATGGAGCGTGCTTTAAATCATGTGTCCAATACTAATTTCGGAATTGAAATGGACTGTGATGCCATAGAAAATATTCCTAGTAGTGCCATGACACCTAGCGGCTTTTCTGTTAATCAAGCTAGATGTTTTGTGAATTACTTCGCCCAACATAAAAATGCCATTTACCTCCATATTTGCGAGGCTGCACCATCAAAAAAAACCGCAAACCAAGTAGGTAAGCTCATTACCTACCTAATAACAGATTTCATAAAAGCCAACGACTTTTGATATTATTTCATTTAACAAACCGTCCTCAAAAGATTTTTATGAGCTAAATAAAGAATGTTTGGAAACGGTTTTTATATTGAAGCTTATAATCAAGAGGTTTTAAGCAATCCCGAAAAGCTTATCATTAACAAAGGTGGCCATGCCTCAATAGCCTTTACAAGCATTGCGATATTTGATTGGTGTTGATGTTTTATTTACTTTACAACAAATCATCTAATTCCTTACAAAATTGACTATTTCTATCACAGAGGATACTCAACGTTTCAGTTAAAATTTCATTCAATTCTTTGTCCTTAGGATGAATTTTATGAGCTAATTTAAATTCTGAATAAGCATCTAGAATTCTACCTTGATGCAATCTAGATTTACCCGAATCCATTAAAAATTCGAACGCTTTAGTATTTCGGTAGTTTTTATATTGGGCAACTTGTTTGGTATGATGATTTGAATAATGCTTAAAACTAGTTAGTGAGCTGAATACAACAAATAGTAACCCCACAACAATTAAAACAATTAGCACACCATTAAGCTCTTTATTTTCTTTTTTGTTAGGTTTTAAAGAGAACGTTCGGCTGTATTTTGGAATTTCGTTAAAAGATGGAAGCCTTCTTTTTTCAAAAAGCCTCTTTTTTGGACTTCTAGAATAAATCCATTTTTGCATGCCAAACCCCATGTAACCCATAATAAATCTTTACATATAGGTCTAAAATTAAAAGATATTGTTACACTCTTTAAATGGGCAAACCAATTAATTTGATGCCTTCAAAGAATCAATTTGTTTTTGGAGTTTTTCCAACAACTCGGTTTTTTCATCTTTTACGGGAATGACCTTACCTATAGAATCCTGAACGGTTTTAGCCAAATCAATTTCTTTTAATTCTTCAACAAAATAGTACCCAATGCCTTCACTGGCTCTCCAAGCTTCATGTAATTGGTCGTAAACAGTTTTGTCCCATTGGCTAGGGTGTTTTACATCTATCCAAACCACATCACGGTATTCGCTATCCACCAATACTAAATCTGGAGTTGCCGAACCATCAAACTGATTGGCGTTATTTTTACTAATCGCCGAAACCGTACCCATAAAAAACATACGCTTTTTACCTGCAATATTTTTAATGTACGGCCTAAACTCTACGGGGGTATTAGCCGTCCAATCATACTCTTTTCGAGATTCCTGCACTTTTAAGGGCATGGCTGAAACACCTGCATAGCCCTGCTTTTTAGCTGCGTGATTATAATAGTATAATTTATCTGTGCCATCAGCGGGAACAAATACACTAAAACTTAAACTGGTACGCTCCTCACCCACTGGTTCTAATCCAAACCAATGATAAAGCCCACTGTAGGCATTCAAATCCGTATCCGAAAAATCAAAATCGGTTACATAAGGTTGCTGATTTTGGTCTTTTGGCATTTGTGGAATCTTAACGGCCGTTTCCATATTCCAAGGTAAAGGGTCACTAAAGCCTCCTAAAAACTTTAATGATTCCGCCTGCAATCTGGAAACCTTTTCGGCCAGTGTATTTTGCCGAGTTAAATACGGATGGTTTTTCATTTTCTCCGGACTTATATACGTTCCCTTGCCGATTAAAATACGTTCGATATAATCGTTAAAATTGTGCTCACCACTATCAATAACCATAACCCCACCAAAGGTTGGGTAAGGAAACAAAAAGCCTTTCCACTTTATTAAGCTCACTACTTCTACCCATTGCCCGTTATCATTTTTCATGTAATAGGTGTCGCTGGGCTCCATGGTAAACAACTGAAAAAAGTTAAAACGTTGCACCACAGCGTTGTAAGTGTTTCGACTAAATTTTAAAGATTCGCCAATAGAAAATGTTACAGGAATCCTATTTTCACTAGAAAACCGGGGAAAGGGTGTCGTGCTTGAAACAGCAAATACTTCTTCGGTATTATCGGTCATGCCCTGCCACATATATTTTTCAGTGGGCTGAATGGCCATGGTCCATTTGTTTTCGCCTTCAATTCTTACCAAATGCGGCAACGAAACATCTTTAGTTTCACCAACACTTTCATTAGCCATTGAAAATATGTTCCTTAAAGGTTGTATTCGCTCATTTTGGGTTAATGGTAATTCGTTTATTTCAACTTTAATTAAGTTATTGAACACATTATAGGTCTTCATGTATTCATACATTTTGAAGTGCCAACCTATGACAAATAAAATTCCGAAGAAAACAACTAAAAGTGCAAGAATACCAAGTCGTCCGGCAGTACTTGCCGAATTTCTAAACTTCCGCAGACCAAAAAACAGCACCGCTGCACTTAATAGAACAATGAAAATATATTTTCTAACAAACAGCAAGGCCGGTTGATAATCGTCGCGCAAAACGAAAAGCAGGATAAATAAAACCAACGCAACAATTACGGTTATTATTTTTTGCTTTTTACCTTTTTTCCAGTAGTTTTTTATCATTTTAAACATTTTGTCATTGCGAAACTTTTTGAAGAAAAGTTGTGGCAATCTGTTTTTATTATTTTGAATTTCAATTTTAAAAGATTACTTCGTCGCTCACTCCTCGTAATGACGTTCTTACAACAACCCTTTGTCTTTTAATCGATCTCGGGCACTCTTTTCCTCAGTTTTAGGCCCTTTTTTTACTTCTTCAATTTTTTCATCTTCTTTTTCCTTTGGTTTTAAATCTTCAATAAAATCTTTTCCTTTTTCAATGGTGCTTTCCATGATGTCTTCCAAAGAGTCACTTTTTTCATCAATCACTTTGCTTGATTCAAATATAAAATTCGCTAAATACGTACCTAGTATTGTACCAACAATCATAGATGCAAAAATGGATATGGTAGCCACGTCTATAGGAATCAAAAAGCGCGTGACCACTATACCTATTAAAAACAAAAACCCGATAAACACCAACCTTATTATAAATTTCTGCTGGTACACAAAGCCTGTTTTGTCAGTTGATTTCATTTGTAAATCTTTAGAATACATAAGTTTATTAAAAAATCTATATAATCCATTGCCTTGCGATTCTCGCCAATATATCAAAGCACCAAATAATATGGATGCTATAAAAATGATTAGTTCTAGTGTCATAATTCTTAAATATTTTTACTTATTGTTTCAACAACCCATTCTTTAAATGATTCGTTCCAAGTTTTAAAACTGCTATAAAAGGCCTCTTTATCGTACCAATACCAATACAAAACATCTTTTGGCGAAACGCTAATTAGCAATTTCCAAATTAAATCCTGATGTTTAGGTTCTAAAGACGAATGAGGCTGATGCAAGGCCTCAAAAAATTTTAAATCCACCATATCTGCAATTTTATATTCATTGCTCACTTCAATTTTCTCCAGATACCGCTCAACACACATTACTTTTTTACGAGGTTCAATATCTAATTTATTCAGATAGCTTTTGAATAATATAGGATCGTTTAAAACATCCTTTAGAGGGTGCTTTGTTTCATTTAAGAATTGGGCTAATTCAAACTTTTTAATGCGATCGTAACGTTTGGTTTTAACAACTTTTTCTAAGTCATAGTCAATAATTACATGGTCACGTAATTTATCCATAAGTTCGGGTTGTTGAACATGGTAAATTAAAACATCATGACTGGTATCTTTTATGGCTTCTTTGTGCCACTTTTTGCTTTCAAAAACAACTATGGGGGTAATAAAATCAAGCAATACATAAACACCACCGAAAGACCTTGTAAAAAAAGAACCTGTAGAATATTGAAGCTCATGAAGCTCTAAATCCCGATATCTTAAATCACCATATTGCTTAGCAGAATCTAAGAGCTGTTGATGTAAATTTTCATCAATAAAGTTATTTCCCTGGCTAAAAGTATCGACCAAAGCTAGCTGTTGCTTTTGAATTTTATCCAAATCGTTGATTAAATGAAAGCGAACCGCGACCTTATCATATTTTAGCACATCCAAGGGTTCATAAAAGGCATCAATGCCTTGATCAAAATCCAAACAAATGGCACAATCTCTTGTAATGTCTTTTATTTTTTCTCCATGGACTTTAAATGCAAATTTCATCATATCCTTATCAAAACTATGGAACGGCAAATACACCGGCTTACCTTTTTGCACTGGTGAAATGATAATACCATGCGGATTGGCCTCTCCATTATTAAGGTAATGATTATCCGCTTTTTCCTGAGCAATTTCAGGACTCCAACCCATTCCATCAATATGAAACGTTTTTAGTTTGGTTTTGGTAAAACCAAGCTTCAATAGGCATTTATTATAACGCTCAACTAGTTTTCCGCTAACGGGAATTAATTCACTCCTAAATAATTTGGCTTCTTTTAGTTTGTCCATTTTCTGTCATTCCTGCGAAGGCAGGAATCTATTTATTTGATTTTTATTTTCCGTGAATTCATGAATATCAGTCCTATTTTTTTGCTTTTAAGTGGATTCCTTCCTTCTCAGGAATGACAATATTATTCTACTAATTTATGAATTTGTGCATACTGCAACAACACAATAGTTCTCGTATCTTCTATTTTACCATTATTTAGCATGTCTATCGCTTTTTCAAACGGCAATTCCAAGACCTCAATATCTTCATGTTCGCTATCCAATCCTCCGCCTTCATCAACTTTCATGTTATCGGTATATGCGCCAACAAAAAAGTGCATTTTTTCGGTCATCACTCCGGGGGAAGAATACGCTTCATACACTTTTTTAACTTCACTAAGCCTATACCCTACTTCTTCTTCCGTTTCCCTAATCACGCAGGCTTCAGGATTATCTTTGTCCAACATTCCAGCCGCAATCTCTACCAAAAAACCATCACTATTATCATTCATAAAAGTTGGCATTCTAAATTGTCTTGTTAAAATAACCGTTTTTTTACTCTTATTGTACAGCAGAATTCCTGCGCCATCACCACGGTCGTAAACCTCACGCATTTGATTAACCCACTGGCCACTGCTCATTAGATAATCAAACGTTACCCGATTGAGAATATAATAATTATCTGAAAGTAAGGTCTTTTCAATATTTTTGATTTGCTTATCGTTCATTTTCGAATGTTTTTCTGGCCTCAGCATCAATGTTAAGTTGATTAACTCGGGCATCTACTTTTCGCTTAAAATCAGTATCTGCTATGGTTGCCACGTTGTCTAAATAACGTACCACTTCCTGACGACGAATTTCTGAAAAATCCAATCCTTTCATATTGGCACGCATCAATTCCTGAAGCATATTGAATTTGGTTTCGTAATCTTTTTTGAAATAGATTTCTGGGTTTTCAAACCAATCTTCTTCCAAATCAAAATCAGTTAAACGCAATGAAACTGCACTTTGAATATTCCGAACATCGCGCGATGAGAAAAACGGAAATGCCTCTTGCATATCCTTATATAAATTAGCATAAAACAAATGCTGATTGGCTTTAAATTGTTTTTCAACTTTATCATAAATATCGTGGACACGCTCTTCTGTTGGTTTGTTTGCAACATTTAAAATTTCACCCATATTTTTTGCCAAACCTTGGTCTTGAAGGTAACTGTAATTTTCCGGACCTTGCATATTTACAAAATCGGGCATGGTGTCATCTAGTTTACGCCACCACAAATGGTCTTGGTCTAAAAAATCATGTTCGGTGCGTGCACCATTAATTTTGAATCGACCTTGAACACGAGAAATCACCGCCTTATCCAACATTTCAGGTAAATTGGTAAAGAGCCCAATAGAACTATTTCCATAGTTTACTGCATAAGCACCTTCGGTATAACGCAAAAACACACCAATCACTTCTTTTACTCCTGCAGAAACCCCTTGTGCGGTACGTTCTTGCAGATTATTTTCAGCATCATCGATCGGTGCAAAAATAAGTTTTGTGGGGTCTTGCATGGGTTTCATCCATTCTACCATCTTTTCGGCAGACCCTCCTTGAAAGGTCGAAATTAATGTATCTGGCATGGGGTGGAACAAAAACGGAATATCTAACGTGGCGCAGTGTTCCTTTAATCGCGTAGCAATAGCTGCAATCAACATACTTTTTCCCGTTCCTGGTATTCCATATCCCATAAATACAGGCATAAAACCGCCCAATTCTTGAAATGGATTTTTCTTTACCGTAAAATCATAACTCAACAAACGCTCAGTCAATCGGCGTGCAAAGTGCTTCGCATCTCGATTTCCGACGATTTGTTCAAACTGAATTTTATTGAATTCCACACTCTTCGCAGTCCCCTGAAACACATTGTTCCAACCGGAAACGGCGAACTCCGACTTCTCTAATTTATAAGTTCTATCTTCAATAGTTTCTGTGTATTCCAAAGTGCTTTTACGCAACTGAATCTCATCAATCAAGGCTTCAAAATATACCACTGTGAAATCAATGACATCCTTATCTGACTTAATAATTTCCGGATGTCCCAAATACTTATCATAATAAAATAAAGCACACGAAATTCCTTTAATGGGCGACATAAAGGACATCTCAGGAATCCCAGCAAATTTTTGTTTCATCACACTTAAATCATCTGAAGCAAATGGTTTTAAATCGTATAAAATTTTATAAGCAGACGAAAACAACATAAATGCAGTTGCCGTGTGCATTTTACTTTCAAACTCACGCTTTCCACTAGTATCTAAAGCCGACTTGTTTTCATTTAAGCTTGACAATCCGGAAGAATCGTAAAAGCTATCTTTAATCCAAATGCCTAAAGTAATGCCTTCTTGAACCGCAAAAAGGGCTTGGTTCAAATAAACCGGAATAGCTACAGAATCTGGCAACAAGCGTTTTTTTAATGCTAAAATGGATTTCGAAACTGACGTGATTTCAGAAGTATTCGTGCCGTTATTGGCTCTAGATAAGTATAACAAAATTGACTCGTCCTTGGCATCTTTATCTCTGTTTTTGGCTCGGGCGCCTTGCTCCCATTGTACAGATTTTAAATAAGATGTTGCTTCGTCGCGAAGCATGTCCAGTTCAGATAATTTTATTGGGAATGTTGAGTTGTGCTCCATAGTTTTAAATATTTACGTCATTGCGAGTGCAACGTGGCAATCTGTTAAAATTGAGAAGATAATCATGTCGCTATGCTCCTCGTTATGACGTTACGTTTTTTAAGTCAATTTTTAATTCTGCCAGCTCAATCGGTGCTTTAGCCAAACCGTTCATCAATTCAGGAGTTTTATTATATAACAATTGTATAATTCTGTGGGGAGCAAACACATAGTTTTGTTTAAACACAGAATCCCATTTTTGCAATATTTGCTTACTAAAAAACCCACCGTCTTTAAATTCATTTTCAGACTTTACCTCATCTATCTTAAAAGAAATAGCGTATGATTCCAACGGAATTTCTTTTTTACCAATGCTTTCTAAAATAGCATGGGTCAATCGATTTTCATCTTTTGCAAACACGTTATGGATAGGTCCTAAATCTATGCGCTTTATAAGCTTTGGTGAAACTTTTGGCAATTTCCTATCGATGGTATAAGCCATGGCATCAAGGCTCATCTCTCTATCCGCTACCGTTTTTAAAACCTCGTAGATGTCATCTTTATAATCATTTATTCGAGACCCATCATAATTAAAATACATAAAGCAGATAAACGGTCTATTATGAGATACATCATAAAAACTCCAACTGGTTAATAAATCAGCTTCAGAACCTTCAGGAGCACTTAAAATCTTCCCCTGTACAAACCTGTTGAAAATATATTGTTTATTTACTGAAGAGTAATAAACAATCGATGCTGCTTGAAACAATTTGCTTTTTTTAACCAGTTGTTTTTTATGCATTAAAGTATGCAAAAACTCTTCTTTCAATTTTGCAACTGGGGTTAGCTTACCTATGTATTCATCGCGCAATTCTAAATCGTTAAACAAATAACGGAACTCCAAATAATTAGGAAAACCAGACTCCGTCAAATCCACTTTCATATTATCATTTTCATCGTACATATACTTAATGCGCATAGCTTCAATGGAGTACAAAAGTAAATCACAATATTGTTTAAACAAAAGCACCTCTTGCTCATTGCAAAGTTTTTGTCTTTGCACGGCCACAATCAACTCTTTAAAAGCAAAATCTATCATTTTATGATAAAATACATATTGCTCCTTAGAATCGAGAATGGCGGAGTCTAGAGGTGTAACTATATGGTTTATGGACATGTTTTAGTGTTCAGTTTTGCCACGAATGCACTAATGTTTTTATATTTAATATCTGGGCGTTACCTAAAGGTCGGGCTTTCACTACTCGCTTCCTACTTCGTCCGGGAGCTCAAACAAGCCGTTCAATCCCTAACGCGAAGCCAATTTACTATTTAAGTTTCGTTTTTTATTTAAACAGATTGCGACGCCGCTTTAAGGAGCTACTTGCAATGAGGTCTCCAAATTAACTTAACAAATCGTCTTCTCCTGCTTCAGGTTTTGGTTTTCCGGCCGGCTCACCATCATCACCAGAAGGTTTGTTGGCATCGGCTTTATAGTAATCTTCAAAAATCTCTTTCATGTCTATACCGTAACGTTCAGCAAAATTCTTTTGTATTTCGCCATCCTTTGCTCTTATTTCCTGTAAAGCTTCAGCATAGCTGCCGTAAACACCTTGCATTACTTTTTCATGAACCGGTATGTTATCCATCATATCTTGTCGAGCTTTGGCACTAGCCGTATGCATGGCAGCCAACGTTTCTCCTATATGCTCATCGGTTTTAACCCCCAAATGCTCTAAAATAGCAGCGAATTCTTGGTCGGTTCGGGCTTTTAATGCCACTACATAACCATCGTAGTATTTCAGTCTTTCTTCGGTATCACTCTTTAATTTAGCACGGTGTGTTTGCAAGTTGCTGCGCAAAGAGGTAAGCACTTTAATGGTTAAATTATGTTTATGAACAAAACTATCCTTACTCGCAGCAAGTGTAGTGTAAGCGTTTTTTAAACCTTCCAACTCTTCCACCTTTTGTTCTAATTTAGTAACCTTTCCAATAGCTTGAGCATACTCGGCCGACTGTTTATCGGCGATATCTTCCAACTCCTGTCTAGCTTGCTTTAACAATGCATATTGCTCTTCAAGCTTCGCTTCAACTTCCTTTTTCTTTTCTAGTGCCTTGGTATGGTTTTTAGTGGCCTCAACAATGGCATCTTGCAACTTGTCTTCAACTTCCTTAATCTCTACCTCACGGTTTTTCAATCGTGATACTGCAGCTTGCGATTTATAAGACAGTTCACTCAATAGGGTTTGCACATCGGCACTTTCAATGCGCTCCTGAAACATGGCCTTGGCTTTGTTATCGGCAGCCGCACGTGTTTTTTCAGTAGCTTGCAATTCCTCTTGTGCATTTCTTATTTTACTTTTACGCCCCCAAAGGTTGTTCCACCAGGTATCTGGTTTTGCCACGGCATCCTCCAACTCAATTTTAGCACGCTCCAATGCTTTCTGGGCATCATCAATAACTTTTTGTTCGGTAGCGTTTAATGACGAAAACTTTTCAAAAATAATACCTACCTCATCTTGGTAATCGGTTAAATCCTTAATAGCATCCAAAAGCGACGTCCTGTCTTTTTCTGCCATGTCGACAACGTCATCTAAAGTGGCATTCAATATTTTCTGCCTAACTTCGGGATCGTCTTCCTGAGACAATTTAGATTTCATGGTGTCAATGGCCTTTCCCCAATTAACATCCACTTTTTCGGTTTTTTCGTTTGATGAGGTTTCTAATAAATCAAAATCGTCTGACATGCTGTGTTTAGTATTTTATAAGTTGAACAAATTTACGGACAAGCAATTTCGTTAAAAAATCTTGAATTCAAAATTTAAATGCTCAAAATATAAGTAGGCCACGGTTTTTGTTTGTTACAATAATTTTTAACTTTTTTTGATAAGTTGGTGGATAATATTGTGGCTTTTTTCGGTTTTAGAAAGGTAAAATACACTATATTTGAACAGCTATTAATCAATCATAGCCTATAACATGCTTGTAAGTCTATCTATACCATCTTTACAGAACATGACTTTGTTTTTTGCGTCAGCCGCCACTACTATTCTAATAACTGTTGGTGTTTTTTTTGGGGTTTTACTGCTTTTAGGGGTAAGAAAATCTTATAAACTCAAAAAAGAAAATGAACGATTAGAAGCTATGAATAAAAAAATGGATGAAGAGGAAGAAAAGCCATATCGCGATTTTACTGAAGGCCATATGTACGGTGGCGACAATTAAAAAACGCCCACTTTTCAGTGAGCGCTTATAATTTTTATCTTACTAATTTTTTATACTTAATTCTTTTTGGCATAATATCGCCACCCAATCGTTTCTTTTTATTTTCCTCGTAATCAGAAAAACCACCTTCAAAGTAATACACTTGAGAATTGCCCTCAAAGGCTAAAATATGTGTGCAGATTCTATCTAAAAACCAACGGTCGTGAGATATCACTACCGCACATCCAGCAAAATTCTCCAAACCTTCTTCTAAGGCACGAAGTGTATTTACATCCAAGTCGTTAGTAGGCTCATCCAGTAGCAAGACGTTACCCTCTTCTTTCAGTGTCATAGCCAAATGAAGACGGTTGCGTTCACCTCCAGAAAGAAGTTTTACTTTTTTGTTTTGTTCGCTTCCGCTGAAATTAAATCGACTTAAATACGCTCTTGAATTGACTTGTCGACCTCCCATCATAACCAATTCTTGCTCATCACTAAAATTTTGCCAAATGGATTTTTCCGGATCGATATTCGAATGACTTTGGTCTACATAAGCGATTTTAGCCGTTTCACCAACCACAAACTCACCTTTATCTGGTGTTTCTTCTCCCATTATCATCCTGAAAATAGTGGTTTTACCAGCTCCGTTAGGACCAATAACACCAACAATACCAGCCTGTGGCAAATTAAAGTTTAAGTCTTCATAGAGCAACTTGTCACCATATGCTTTACTAACACCTTTAGCATCAATAACGTTGGTTCCTAGTCGTGGTCCATTTGGGATATATATTTCCAGCTTTTCGTCAAGTTGTTTTTGATCTTGACTCATCAACTTATCATAATTTTTTAAACGTGCTTTTTGCTTGGTTTGACGCCCTTTGGCTCCTTGACGCACCCATTCCAACTCACGTTCTAACGTTTTCTGACGTTTTGAAGCCGTTTTGCTTTCTTGAGCCAAACGTTTTGATTTTTGGTCTAACCAAGACGAGTAATTCCCTTTCCACGGGATACCCTCACCTCTATCCAACTCTAAAATCCAACCCGCTACATTATCAAGAAAATATCTATCGTGCGTTACCGCAATGACTGTACCCTTGTACTGTGCCAAGTGGTGCTCTAACCAATGTACCGATTCAGCATCCAAATGGTTGGTAGGCTCATCTAAAAGCAATACATCGGGTTCTTGAAGCAACAATCGACACAAAGCAACTCTACGGCGCTCTCCACCAGAAAGAACACTTATTTTTTTATCGCCTTCCGGAGTTCGAAGGGCATCCATGGCAATTTCAAGTTTAGTATCCAATTCCCAAGCGTTAGTAGCATCTATTTGATCCTGAAGTTCCGCTTGCCGGTTCATTAACTTTTCCATTTTATCTGGATTGGAATACACTTCTTCCAAACCAAACATATCGTTTATTTTATTGTATTCTTCAAGAATGGCAACCGTTTCGGCAGCACCTTCGCGCACTACTTCCATGACCGTTTTTTCGTCATCAAGTAGTGGTTCTTGTTCTAAATAACCTACCGAATAATCTTGAGAGAATACCACATCACCCTGATAGTTTTTATCAACACCAGCAATAATCTTTAATAGTGTTGACTTTCCTGATCCATTTAGACCAAGAATTCCGATTTTAGCCCCGTAGAAAAAACTTAAATAAATATTTTTTAGTACAGGTGTATTCGCACTTTGAAATGTCTTGGTTACCCCAGACATTGAAAATATAATCTTTTTATCGTCGCTCATTGTTTACTTGTAAACCTAATTATTAAACACGTCCTTTTAAAGCATTAAATACCCATGCTATTGCAAAAAACCCCACTCCTACGGAAGCAAAGCCCCAGCCAGCAACTTCTTGATACTTGAAAGCCCCCATGGCAATTAATCCGAGACCTACAAAAATCATAATCCAAGTTGCCCAAGCTAATACCGTATTTTTATTCATTGCCATAATCTTTATTCTTTTTGGTTAGTTAATCGCAAATATCGTGTTTTTGTCATAATTTTTAACTGTCGTAGCCATTTTTTAAGCACGTCTATACGCATCAAATGAAATATCCTAAAAAATCTCTAAACCCCCTTTACCTTCACGAACAATGACGGGTTCATCTTCAGATAGATCGATAACCGTAGAAGGCTCATTGCCCCCATAACCGCCATCAATCACTAAATCGACCAAATTATCCCACTTTTCAAGAATCAGTTCGGGGTCTGTGGTATACTCCAAAACCTCATCTTCATCACGAATTGAGGTTGAAATAATAGGATTGCCTAGTTGTTTTACAATTTCTAAGGCTATATTATTATTAGGCACGCGGATACCTACCGTTTTCTTTTTCTTAAAAGGATTGGGTAAAGATTTAGAACCTGGTAATATAAACGTATACGGGCCTGGTAGAGCTCGTTTTAATATCTTAAACACCGAAGTGTCAATCTGTTTTACGTAATCACTTAAATTACTTAAATCATGGCAAATGAACGAGAAATTAGATTTTTCGAGTTTTACGCCTTTCATTCTGGCAACACGTTCTAAGGCCTTAATATTGGTAATATCACAACCTAGACCGTAAACCGTATCGGTTGGATAAATAATCAACCCTCCTCGTTTTAAAACCTTAACAACCTTTTCAATTTCTTTAGGGTTCGGGTTTTCTTCGTAAATTCTAATAAAATCTGCCATAAGACTTAACCTATTACTTCTAATTTAGCAAAACGCAACAATAGCTTTTTAACCCCACCGTGCTGAAAATTAATTTCGGCTTTAGTATCGGCTCCTGCCCCTTCAATTTTTAATACCTCCCCTGTTCCAAATCTTCCATGCTTCACGGTATTTCCAACGGCAAGTTTTCCATCGAACAAGTTCGTTTTACCATTCCCATTGGTTTGCGCCACGGGTTTCAGTTTTTTAGGAACTGTAACTTGAAATTTCTCCTGTTCACCTTTTGTTTTACCTTTTTTTAATATGGGTTGCTTGGCCGGTTTATAACGCACTTGGTTCTGCTCTACATCTCCAAATATATCAGCCGAAAGCATTGGGTTTATCCGACGTTCTTCTATAGGTGTCACAATATCCAAATACTGTTCATCTATTTCTTCAATAAAGCGGCTGGGATCAGAATCTACCAATTTACCCCAACGATAACGCGATAAAGCATAAGTGAGATAGGCTTGTTTTTCAGCACGGGTTAACGCTACATAAAACAAACGTCGCTCTTCCTCTAATTCGCTGCGCGTATTCATACTCATGGCACTAGGAAACAAATCTTCTTCCAGCCCCACAATAAACACATACGGAAACTCCAATCCTTTGGCAAGGTGAATAGTCATCAGTGCTACTTTATCACTATCATCCTTATCGTTATCCATATCGGTAGCCAAAGCTACATCTTCTAAAAATTCAGCCAAAGACCCTGTAGCATCTGCCAATTCCATTTGCCCTTCAACAAAGTCTTTCATCCCATTTAAAAGCTCTTCAATGTTTTCCATTCTGGCCACACCTTCAGGCGTTCCATCTTTATTGAATTCTTTTATCAATCCACTGGTTCGGGAGACGTGTTCCGCCAATTCAAAAACATCGGCAGTTTGGTTCAGTACCTGAAAGCTTTCTATTAAAGTAACAAAATTTTGAAGTTTGTTTTTAATCCCTGAATTGATTTTAACATCTGTTTTATCGATATTTTTCATCACCTCAAAAATGGTTCGGTTGTAACCATTTGCAGCCACTATCAGTCTGTCTATGGTAGTTTGGCCAATACCCCGTGGAGGGAAGTTAATAACACGTTTTAATGCCTCTTCATCAGCTGGATTAATAATCAAACGTAAATACGACAGCATATCTTTTATTTCCTTACGTTGGTAAAACGATGTTCCTCCATAAATTCTATATGGAATATCCCGTTTTCGCAAAGCATCCTCAATCGAACGCGATTGGGCATTTGTTCTGTATAGAATAGCAAAATCGCTATTGCCAAGCTGGTGGTTCATTTTATCATCAAAAATGGTGCTGGCCACATAGCGCCCCTCGTCTGCATCGGTGAGTGAGCGGTGTACTTTTATTTTAGCTCCTTCGTCATTGGCGGTCCAAACTACCTTTTCAAGTTTAGTTTGGTTTTTATCTATAATAGAATTAGCGGCATTTACGATATTTTTGGTTGAACGATAATTCTGTTCGAGCCTAAACATCTTTACATCATCATAATCTTTCTGGAAATTTAGAATATTATTTATGTTGGCTCCACGGAAGGCATAAATACTCTGCGCATCATCACCCACAACACAAATATTTTGAAATTTGTCTGACAATGCTCTAACTATTAAATATTGTGAATGGTTGGTATCTTGATACTCGTCTACTAAAATATATTTAAACCTGTTTTGATATTTTGCCAGTACCTCTGGGAAACGAGTAAGCAGCTCATTAGTTTTTAGGAGTAAATCGTCAAAATCCATGGCACCCGCTTTAAAACATCGATTTACGTATTCTTTGTAAATATCGCCCATTCGTGGTCTTCTGGCCATGGTATCTGCCTCAATCAATTCAGGATTTTGAAAATATGCACGAACCGTAATTAAACTGTTTTTATACGAGGATATTCTTGACCTTACCTGTTTATACTTGTAAATGTCTTTATCAAGATTCATCTGTTTGATGATATCCCGAATCAACCTATCGGAATCCTGTGTGTCATAAATAGTAAAATTGCTAGGGTACCCCAATCTATCCGCTTCAATGCGCAATATTTTTGCAAACACAGAGTGAAACGTTCCCATCCATAGGTTTTTGGCCTCACTGGCACCAACAATTTGAGCAATACGCTCTTTCATTTCTCGAGCTGCCTTGTTGGTAAAGGTTAAAGATAAAATGTTAAATGGGTCGATGCCCTTACTCATCATGTGAGCTATCCGGTAAGTGAGCACACGCGTTTTCCCAGAACCCGCCCCTGCAATAACAATCATAGGGCCATCTATTTGTAAGGTGGGCTCTAACTGCGCATCGTTTAACTGGCTTAAATACTTTTCCAAATCATCATCAATTTTAAAGACGTGAAATTAACCAATAATGAGCGTTTATTTGGGTTGATTTATTAATAATTATAAACAATTAGTAAGGCCTCCTTGGCTTTATCATATTTTAAATATATTTAAGCTCTAATTAAATTAAAGATGGATTCGATCCTGACTTATTTATCAAACATTCCTTGGTGGGGATGGTTAATCATTTTTCTATTAGTGGTTGCCATTCGAGATATATTTTTACAAAGAGCGCACACCATTAGCCATAATTACCCTATTGTTGGACACTTGCGTTACTGGCTTGAAAGCATTGGCCCCGAAATGCGTCAATATTTTGTTGCCAATAACCGCGAAGAGCTCCCATTCAATAGAATTGAACGCAGCTGGATTTACGCGTCTGCAAAAAAGGAAAACAATTACGAAGGTTTTGGTACCGACAGAGATATTTACCAGCACCAGCATATTTTCGTGAACAATGCCATGATACCATATAAAATTTCAGAAGATCATCCCAATAAGTTCGACAAAACTTTTTTGCCCTGCGCAAAAGTGATGGGCGCATATAATAAACGAAAGAAACCATACAGACCAGCATCTGTAATTAATGTTTCTGCCATGAGTTTTGGCTCACTATCGGCAAAAGCCATAGAATCATTAAACAAAGGCGTTAAGATAGCAGGAGCCTACCATAATACAGGAGAAGGAGGGCTATCTCCATATCACAGTAATGGTGGTGATGTTATATTTCACTTCGGAACAGGCTATTTTGGTGTTCGCGATGAAAACGGAAATTTTTCGATGGAAAAATTGATAAAACTTGTTAATGACAATCCCTTTATACGAGCTATTGAAGTTAAACTTTCCCAAGGTGCGAAGCCCGGAAAAGGAGGGGTTTTGCCAGGTGCTAAAATATCGCATGAAATCGCAAAGATAAGAGGCGTTGAAGTAGGTAAAGATGTATTGTCGCCACCCAATCATTCTGCTTTTTCCAATGTTCAAGAAATGAGTGATTTCATTGAAGATATCGCTGAAGCCACAGGTCTGCCTGTTGGAATAAAAGCAGCCATAGGAAAATTGGAACAATGGGAAGAACTCGCTAACATCATGCTAAAAACAGGTAAAGGCCCAGATTTTATAACTGTTGATGGTGGTGAAGGCGGTACTGGCGCCGCACCCCCTAGTTTTGCAGACCATGTTTCTCTGCCCTGGGTTTATGGGTTTAGCGATCTTTATAAACTATTTCAAAATCACGGTTTAACCGAACGTATTGTTTTTATAGGAAGTGGTAAGCTAGGCTTTCCAGCTAAAGCCGCTATGGCTTTTGCCATGGGTGCCGATTGCATCAATGTGGCCAGAGAAGCTATGATGAGTATTGGCTGTATTCAAGCACAGGTTTGCCATACAAACCGTTGCCCTAGCGGTGTAGCTACACAAAACAAATGGCTTCAGAATGGTATTGATACTACATTAAAATCCGCGCGACTCGCTCAGTATTTTAAAACGTTTAGAAAAGAGCTTGTTGAAATAACGCACGCCGCAGGTTATGAGCACCCTTGTCAATTTAGAATGAGCGACATAGAAATGAACGTTGACGACCACAATCTTTCAAAGGAATTAAACCGAACTTACATGTACGAGAAAACAGCGGTTCGCTTTAACGGTATGCAAAATTTAAAAGATTGTTTATATTTGGGGAGTAAACAAAATGAAACCCATCTAAAAAACACCTAACTGCTTATGGAAATTTCCAGAATTATTGATTTGTTTTTATTCGCTATACCCACCGTAATCACAGGAGTGATTGCCTATTATTTTTTCAGGGAACATACAAAAAACGAAGATGGGCGTCGGCGGTTTTTATTAAAGAAAGACCTACAGGTAAACGCTATGCCATTACGCCTACAAGCCTATGAGCGCATGGCGCTTTTTTTAGAACGAATTTCACCCTCAAAACTACTTGTTCGAGTTAAACCAATATCCTCAAGCAAAGAAGATTATGAATCTTTACTTATACAAAATATTGAACAAGAATTTGAACATAATTTATCGCAACAAATATACATAAGCGATAAGTGCTGGAACATTGTAACTACGGCAAAAAATGCCACTATTCAACTTATTAGAAAAGCTGGTATGCTAGAGAAAACGGACACAGCCAACAAACTTAGAGAAGTGGTTTTAACCGAAATGATGGAACGACGTTCGCCAAGTGATGCAGCATTGTCTTTTATAAAAGATGAAGTTTCGGAAATCTGGTAAATTATTTATCCATACGAAGTTCATTTGACTGCGTTTCCTCGCATTTTTTCTTGGCATTATAATAGCCCTGTTGCCACCAAGAAGTCATTAACTTTTTATTGAAGATTAAGGAGTTTTCAGTGAGCTTAGCTGGCGTGTAATACAAGTTCAGTTTTACGCCCTTATTTTTTGCTGCCAATTTTCCAATAATAATATCACTTCTTTCCACTTGGTCCAGCAGGTGCCCGAACAAATTAATCATTAAGGAGTATGGATTCTTGCCTAAAACCTTGTTATACTCCATATTTTCAGACTCTAAAATAATAGCGTCAATCTCTGTGGCTCCTCTTAAAATAGCCTCCCTGATGGGCACCACACACCCCAAACCACCATCAGCATATTCAAAACCATTTTTTTTGACCAGCGACATAAACGGAATGTAGTTACAGGAAATCCATATCCAATCGCAAAATTCGTCGTAACTAAATTCTTTTATCGACTTATATTCTACGCCGTTTTTTGATAAATTAGACACCGTAACCACAACATCTTCCTTGGTCTCCTTGATCAACTTATATTCGTCGTAAGTAAAATGCTTTCTAATATACCGCCTCAGCGCCTTACTCTCACCAAAGGTTCGTTTCATTTTTATAAACTGCCAAAGCGAATTTAAAAAGTCGATGGAAACGAACTCACGTTCTCCTTTTTTTCTAATCACAAAGGGATTGACACTAAATATATTACTCTGGTTTACGTTAGTAAATACCCTATGAATCTTTTCCATCTTACCTGCAGCTATATGAGGCACTAACAAACTTCCTGTTGAAGTTCCTAAAAACAAATCATAATCCCTCCCCTCTTCTTGAATTAAATATTGCGCCACACCACCCGCGTAGGCACCTTTGCTTCCTCCTCCCGAAATCACTAATGCTTTCATTTACTAAGATATATTGAGTTTGGATTTAGAAAAGACATGATAACAGCAGCCTTTTTGAATTTTATAACCTTTAATTTTATAAGACATTCTAATCCTCTAATTGACTTGTTTGTTGATTTTTGTGTTCAGCAAAATTATAACCGCGCTGCCACCACTGGGTCATTTTCTCCTTATTAAATATTAACGAATTAGTTGTTAAAACCGTAGGTGCATAATAAAAGTTAATGATGGCATCATTATGATTGGCGACAAATTTACCAATCTTGATGTTTTGGGATTCAATTCTATCTAGCATAAAAGTAAACATATTCGTAAGCAATGAAAATGGGTTCTTAGAAGGCATTCTATTTAACTGATTGACTTCTGTTTGTAAAATAATGGCATCAACCTCTGTAGCCCCTCGATTGATAGCCTCTTCTATAGGCACCATGTTTCCCAAACCCCCATCGGCATACTCACAACCATTTTTTTTTACGAGAGTCATAAATGGCGTATAATTGCACGATATCCATATCCAGTCTACAAACTCTTCATACCCAAATTCTTTTAAGCTTTTGTATTCCACTTGATTCAATGACAGATTGGAAACAGTAACAACTACATCTTTAGAAGAATTCCTTAGGACTATAAATTCATCTTCCGTCAAAGTTTTTTTTATGAGACGTCTTAAATTCTGGCTTTCACCAAAAGTTTTACTTCCTCTTAAAAAATTAAAAAGAACGCTAATATGGTTTATACCTATATTTTGGCTGCCATGCTTTTGCTTAACTACAAAAGGGCACACATCAAAAATACTACTGTTGGTTACACTCGTATAAACGTCTTTAATTTTTTCAATTTTATGAAGCGCCAAATGCGAAGTCAATAGACTTCCGGTAGAAGTGCCGATATATAATTGATAGTCGCGCTTGAGGTCTTCAATAAGATATTGGGCCACGCCACCAGCAAAAGCACCTTTACTGCCACCACCAGAAATCACTAAAGCTTTCATTGAAATATACTCATGTTAGTTTGATTGGTTGATAAAGATATTATTTTCATTCGAATTTAATGGAATTTCTTATTTCTTCTATGTCATAGCAATCCAAATACCCATTACAAGGTATATTTATGTAATTTCAACTATAAATTGGCAAATTACAGCTTCTCATTAAAAAGAATATTTATTTTAGTGTCAGCTATTAACATAATTCTTTTACATGAGGAAGAACCCTTTGCCAATTGCATTAACATTTTTCGTTATTTCCGTCTCAATTTTTGCGCTTAACCAAATAAAAATCGAATCGCATGAAAATAAAATTATAGAGAATAGACTTCCTCCTTCAGCCACCATTTCTGGGACAACTGAAGTTTGCCGAAACGAAACGCAACCACAAATAACTTTTACGGGTAACGGTGGGAATGGCTCTTATATATTTACCTATACAATTAACAATGGATCAAATTTAACGGTTACCACCACTGGTAGTAATGATAGCGTAACAGTTAATGTACCTACCAATAATACGGGAACGTTTATATATGAATTGGTATCGGTTGAGGATAATGCAGAAGCCGTAAATATTAGCGGCACGGCTACTGTAACTATCGGCGAACCATCAGTAGATTTTACTTTTAACAATAGTGGTGCCTGTTCTGGAACTCCAGTAAATTTTACCTCTAACGTTAGTGGAGATGCTCCTTTTACATATAGCTGGACATTTTTTGACGACAACAGTACAAGTGCAGCAACCAACCCTACACATACATTTACCTCCTTAGGCTGCGGTTCACAAAATGTGAATGTAACCTTGACTGTAACTGACGGCAATGGTTGCAGCAACTCTGTAACCAAAGCTGTTCCTGTACAGCAAAAACCTCTTTTGGAATTTAGAGATATAGACCAACCTTTCAATGCTTTTAATAACTGTGGAAACAATACCACAGACCCGACATACACTATCAATGTTGGGATTGATAATGTTTCGGCATCTTGCATCAATTCTTATGATGTGGACTGGGGAGATGGCAGCCCAATTGAAACAGCGGTGACTTTTCCTGCCTCACACACCTACACGCAATTAGGTTCTTTCAGTATGGACATTACCGGGCGTGGTGATAACTGCGACAATACCGTAACATATCTTATCAAAAACTCAAGCAACCCTACTGGAGCTATTGTAAACCCAGGGAATACCGTTAATTTATGTACCCCAGTAAACCCAATTGAATTCGCTATAGGGTCTTGGGGCAATAATCCTCCCGACACACAATACAGTGTTGATTATGGTGATGGAACTATAGAGCTTTACACCCAACAACAATTGGAAGCTTCAACATATTACAATTCGGCCGACCCAGCTAATTCTCAAGCTTTCCCAATACCACATACTTATACGGAAACCAGTTGCCCAAACAGCTACACGGTATTGTTATACATTACAACATCTTGTGGGCAAACCAATTTAACAGCGGGCCCCATTATTATTTTACGGAAACCAGAAATAGACTTTGAAGACCCTCCAACAAGCTGTGTAAATACCGCCGTACAATTTACCAATACCTCGCTAGACGGTTATAGTAACAACTGTAGTATTAACGATGGTTACTATTGGGATTTTGGTGATGGCAACACCTCAACAGCAAGAAACCCTATCCACACTTATACGAGCTCAGGCACCTATACCGTTTCATTGTATGGTGAAAATTCTTGTGGAGTTACTAACACGGTAACAAAAAGCATATGTATTGAAGACCCTTTAATGGCTGCATTTACTCTTGATATAAATAATGGTTGTTCACCATTGGAAGTTCAAACAAGCAATACTACCGATTTAAGTACAAGTTGCGGCAATGAGCAATACCTTTGGGAAGTCACCTATATTTCAAGTTTTTGCGGTACTGCACCCGAGCAATGGAGCTTTACAAACGGGACAGATGAAAATTCGGCTAACCCAAGTTTTAACTTTGTTACCGCAGGCACTTATACACTAACATTGACAACCACAAATTCCTGTGGAAGCAATAGTTTCTCTGAAACCATAGAAGTAAAACAACCGCCAACTGTATCTGTTAACCCTATTGCAGATTTCTGTGGTACAGCATCTATCAATCCTGTTGCAACGGTTGACCCGTGTGCACCAATTTCCGAAACCCCAACTTACAGCTGGAACTTTCCCGGAGGGACACCAGCATCATCCACCGACTTAGACCCCGGAACCATCACATATGCTGTGCCTGGCGATTATCAAATATCGTTGAGCGTAACAACAAGTTGTGGCACTACCACAGATACTGAAGATTTTGTAGTAAGTCCTATCCCCACAATTACAAATACCAATTTAACACAAACCATTTGCTCTGGCACGGAAACAACCGAAATCAACTTAACTGCAGATATTCCTGGTACAACGTTTACATGGACGGCATCAGCGGGTACAGGTGTTTCAGGATACGTAACATCAGGCACCACAGATATTATTCCCGTTCAAACCATTTTTAATTCCAATCCTACTTCCCAAGAAGTTGACATTACCGTAATACCATCCTTAAATGGCTGCGATGGTCCTTCGGCCAAATTCGTCATTACAGTCGACCCCGCACCAGAATTTACAAGTCAACCACAATCTGAAACAGTTTGCGAAAATGGAACTTTAGCTCCATTATCAATCACCGTAAATGGACCCGGAGCACCCAGTTATCAATGGTATAGCAACACAAGTAATTCATCAGTTGGCGGCACAATGATTTCAGGAGAAACAAATTCGACATACACACCTCCCAATAATCCAGTTGGAATAATTTATTATTACTGTGTAGTATCATTCAGTTCAGGCGCTGGATGCAATGAGATTACTTCAAATGTTGCTCAAATAGAAATTGTCCCTGGTATCCAAATTGACATGAATCCAACATCTTCACAAAGCCTTTGCGTGGGTGGCGACTTGCTAACACCTTTAACCGTTGATCATTCTGGTGGCACAGGAATTATTTCATATCAATGGTATTCAAATACGACAAACAGCAATACGGGCGGTGCAGTAATTACTGGAGCAACGAACATTGACTACGCGCCGCCAACTTTTACAAGTTCAGGCAGCTTTTACTATTATGTTGAAATTTACTTAAACGGAAGCGGTTGCAACAATACCACCAGTGAAGTAGCTGAAGTTATTGTAGTTGAAGACCCTGTTATTGATGTGCAGCCCATCGCATCTCAAGCCCTTTGTCAAGGCATAGCACCTCAAGATTTAGAAGTTGAAGTTTCTGGCGGTTTGGGAATTACTTATTCCTTCCAATGGTATAGCCATACCACAAATTCCAATACGGGCGGCACATTGATTCCGTCGGAAATAAACAGTGTTTTCACCCCGCCTACAAGTGCTGTTGGTACGATGTATTACTATGTTGTTATTTCGCAACCTGGAAATGGCTGTAGCACTGCAAGCAACACCTCTGAGATTACAGTAACCCCAGCACCAAATTTTACAACTCAGCCCATTTCAGACACTTATTGCTTTGGTGATAGTTTAAATCCGCTTTCAATTAATTATGCTAATGGCGTAGGTACACCAACCATTCAGTGGTATTCAAATATCGTTAATGACACAACATCAGGAACTGCCATTTCAGGGGAAACTCAAACTACTTTCAATCCGCCTTCGGGAAATATCGGAACCGTTTACTACTATGCAATTGTTACGTTCTCTTCTGGTGGATGTACACAAATTACCTCCAACGTTGCGGAAATCACTATTAACCAAACCCCAAATATCAATTCGAAATCTGAAACTATCTGTAGCGGAAATGCTTTTGATATTTCACCAGATAATACTGGGGGTGACATCGCTCCTGCAGGTACAACTTATACATGGACAAACCCCATAATTTCGCCAACAGGAACCATTACGGGAGCCTCAAATGAAACTTCGCCACAAAATTCTATAGGTCAAACGTTGGTCAATACAACTATAAATCCTTCAACAGTAACCTATACTGTTACGCCCACTTCTGGAAATTGCGTTGGAAACGATTTTGAAGTTACTATTACGGTAAACCCATCTATCAGCATCACTTCTGCCCAAACGAATAGCAATTGCTATCTAGCGAATACTGGTTCTTTAGAAATTGAAATAAGCGGTGGTGTTCCCTTCTCAACAGGCAATCCATACCAAATTACATGGACAGGGCCTAACGCCTATTCAAGCACAGATGAAGATATTTTTAACTTAGTTCCAGGTAATTATACCGTTGACATTCTTGACGATGGCGGTTGCCCATTTACGCAAACATTCGCGATTACCGAACCTGACGAACTTATTTTCAGTAATGTAATTTTTGACCCCGAAACCATTTCTTGTTTTGGCGCCAATGATGGTACTATTGGTATTGATATCTCTGGTGGAACAATACCGTATACTTATAATTGGACAAGAAACGGAAGCCCGTTTGCCACAACCAAGGATCTATCAAATTTAACCCCTGGCGACTACGAGGTTACCGTTACAGATGCCAATAACTGTACACCCATTTCCCAAAATTTTCCCATCATTGAACCAGCCGAACTTAATGTTAGTTTAGTTAACCAAGTAGATATTATTTGTTTTGGCGATGCCACGGGAGAAATTAACATCAACCTTACCGGCGGAAGGCCCATTGAAACCTCCCCAGGAGTTTTTGATTACACCTATTCGTGGACTGGACCGAATGGATTCACCAGTAACCAACAAAATTTATCGGGTTTAATTGCAGGAACATACGATTTAACCGTTACCGACAAATCGAATTGCACCGACACTTTGGAAGCTATTTTGAACCAAACCGATGAAATCATTATAGATTACTCAACCACCGAAATTGAATGCTACGGCGACAATAATGCATCCATCACAATCAATAATATTACTGGGGGTAATCCGCCTTACAGCATTACCTGGAGCAATCTTGGATCCGGGGTGTCGCAAACCAATTTATCCGCAGGGACATATATCATTTCGGTTACCGATAATACAAATTGTTTAAAACAAGCAACTATTATCATTGAGGAAGCACCTATTTTCAGAATTTCACCTATTGTAGAAGACGTGTCGTGTTTTGAGGCCAACGATGGAAGAATTATTTTGAATTTAGAAGGTGGTATCGACCCGGTAAATCTATCTTGGGATGACGACCCAAGCGCTGGAGTTGAACGTAACAACATGGGGCCTGGAACCTACACCGTAACCATTAATGATGGTAAACCTTGCGTGATTACCGAAACTTTTACAATTACAGAACCCAACGAATTATTACTTTCGGCAAATACCGTTGACGCTTTAGATTGCGATGATGCCAACTCGGGCAGTATAAACCTAATAATAACAGGAGGCGTTCTACCTATGACCTATTCATGGTCTAATGGTACGACAACAGAAGATCTAAGCAATATTCCACCTGGCGACTACAAAGTAATTGTATTCGACGCCAACAATTGCGAGGTAGCAGGCAACTATACTATTAACCGCTTTGAGCCCATGTCACTTGAAGTAGAAACCCAAACCGATTTCAACTGTGAAACTCGTGAGGTTCGCCAGTCCTTCATTGCTCAAGTTTCAGGTGGTGTTCCGCCTTACAACATTAATTGGTCAAGTGGAACAGTTAGTGGCACCAACGGAGAAATGATGAGCACAGACATTAATGGTTTAGTATCAGTAGGTGTTAGCGATAACCAAGGTTGTACAGCTAATTTCTCCTATAATGTTAATATTCCTGAACTTGGGGATGCCGATTTCAATATCAGTTCCAACGCTTTGAGTACTTTTGGATTTTACTCTATTGAAGACCCCATTGAATTCATCAATTTAGCTGAAGGAGATTACGTTTCAGTCGCTTGGGACTTCGGAGACGGCACGATTTCAACTGAAGAAAATCCGACTCACGCCTATCTAAACGAAGGCAGTTACAAGGTAACCCAAACAGTCGCATACCCTTTTGGATGCATTTACACCAAACCGATCACACTAAATATTGAAAAAGGATACAGTTTGATTATGCCCAATGCCTTTACCCCAAACGGCGATACTATGAATGCTTTTTTTGCGCCAGAATCTATCGCGTTAACCAATATGGAATTTAACGTTTATAACACCTGGGGTAGTTTGGTTTATTCTGAAAAAGGCGATACCATCAAAGGATGGAACGGCAAAATAAACGATTCCGAAGCTGAAAACGGCAACTATTATTACACCTTTACAGGACAAACATTTTACGGAAAAACCATCACCCATAAAGGAGCATTTGTATCCATAAAATAGAGCGACCAAAACATGAAATTGAAAATAACTATATTTACATTAATGTGTTGCTTTTTAACGAAGGCCAATGCACAAGACCCTATTTTTTCGCAATATTTTTTGGTTCCTGAAACCTTAAACCCTGGATTTTCAGGGTTTGAAGAAGCATCCTACTTTGGCTTGATACACAGAACACAGTGGCCCAGTTTAGATTTAAGAGTAGATACTGAGTACGCTTTTTTTAACTCATGGATTGAAAACGTTGGCGGCATTGGGGTAAGCATTTTAAATCAACATGAAAACAATACAAATTACAATCATTTACAAGGCAATGTCAATTTTGCTTATCATGTTAAATTGGCAAACGATTGGTATTTTAGACCTGCCGTAGAAGTTGGTTTTGGTGCAAAATCATTCAACTTCAACAACTTGGTTTTAGCAGATCAAATCAATATAAATTCTGGCACAATAAGTGACTCGTCGTCGGATCCGTATGCCATGAATGCCAACCGAAAAGTTAATTTTGTGGATTTTACCGCAGGTTTTGTTTTCGATAAAAAAAACATAAACAATGATACTGACCTTTGGTTAGGAGTCTCCTTAAAGCACCTTAACAAGCCCAATATCTCATTTGTTGAAAACGGCAATGTTCCTTTGGATATTTTTTACTCCTTTCATGCCAATTATAAATTTCCGTATTATGATTATAACGACATCATGCTTTCCGCAAATTATATGCAGCAAGGGCCCTATAATCGTTTTGACCTCGGAGCCACCGCTCAATTGGAAAAGTTAATGCTAGGTGTTATGGCCGTAACCAACCCAGCTAAAAACGATAACAACAGCCATTTGTTAACTTCGGTCAACGCTTTTGTTGGTTTGGAATTTGAGCAATTACGATTTGGGTTTTCGTACGACATCAACACATCTAAAATCGGAAGAACAGATGGCGTTTACGAACTTTCCATTACCTATTTAGCAGGTTGTTTAATTTGTAGAGACCCTACAAGGTTGGAGCGCAGAAAATAATTTATTTTGCATCTATAACTTTCAACATCGTTTTTGCGAATTTTGAAAACCGCCAATTATGATGCTTTGTGGCTTCTTTTAAATTCTCTTGACATGCTTCATTACAAGCCTGAATTTGTTGTAAATGAAAAAATGCATTTTGCCTCAGTTCAAATCCATATTTGGCATTGGTATAGCTCGTTAGCTCATCAAAATACTCCGACTTGTTTTCGGGTTCTAAATCTTCGGTAATCAAAGCTAGTGTTAACCAAAGGATTCTTACGTTTTTATCGTTAAAACCGACAATGCTTTTAGTTTTGTTTAAATATTTTATCTGTTCCTGCGGAAAGTTTTTCCATAAATTGAACAAGGCCGCTTCAATAGTTAGATAAGATTTGTCGTTTAGAAGCGATTCGTATTCAACTTTCAAATTTGTAGGGATTTCGGTTAAGTTTTGAGCAATGGCTTGACGGACTTTTAAACTTTCACCAAACGTCGATTTATTTACCTTACCGGGCATCAAACCAACGATTTTAGCTTTTGTCTTATCCGAAATATTTGACTCTAGAGAAAAATCACATTTTGAATCGACTGTTTCATAATTAACATCCAAATAATCTTTAATGATTTTAATTTCTTTAATGCTTTCTAAAACTTTTTCCTTTGGGAACTTTGCTGTTTCCAACCAAACTCCAACAAACTCTTCCATATCCTGCCCACTTGCCTTTTCTACTTCAAAAATAAAATCGTCAGTCTCAACATTTTTAAATTGATGCTTTACCAAATAGCTATTTACAGCTGTTTTAAACGCCTCATCTCCTACTTTTTCCCGAAGTATATGCAACACCCAAGCCCCTTTTTTATAAAACGTGGTACTGCTTGATCGTGGGTCTAACAAGGATGTACTTTGTCCAGCTTTGTCTTGCTCTATTAATTCTTGGGCATATTCGTATAATCGCCAATGGTAATAATCATCTCCAAAAACATCGCGCTCGGCCAATAATGCATAATACGTAGCAAAACCTTCTTGAAGCCAATGATGCGTTCCTGAAGTTTCAGTAACCAAATCACCAAACCATTGGTGAGCCAGCTCGTGAGCGTTAACATTGACGTAATTTTTATCAACAAACGCAATGGAATCTACCACAAATGCATCAGAAAAAATGGTGCAGCTCGTGTTTTCCATTCCGGCATATAAAAAGTCCTTTACGGGCACTTGCTTATAGTTTTGCCACGGATATGGCACACCTATTTCCGCTTCCAAAAAATCAAACATTTGCTTGGTGTAGCGGTAGGTGGGCTCCACTTTTAATGAATCTTCGGGATAGTAGTACATTTCCAAAGGAACACCACTTTTTGAGTATTCTACTTTCTTTTGGTATTTACCAATTGCCAATGCTACTAGATAACTTGACATGGGCTGTTGCATATCGTAATGCCATATATTAGTTGAATCGAGGATTTGTTTATCTGTTAATTTGCCGTTGGCAATGACTTCATATTCCTTATCAAAAGTGATGGATAAATCGAACTCTATTTTATCGTTCATATCATCAATACTTGGCAGCCAATTGCTCGTGTATTTTCCCTGACCTTGGGTCCAGATTTGTTTCTTCTCGATACAATTCCGATGATCACCGGAATCACTCGAAGTGACACCGTCTTCGTATTCCCAATCAATAAAGTATAGCGCTTTTTTGGGGTTTGAGAAATATCTAAATCGCAAAGTGTAATTTAGGCCTTCCTTGAAATTATGAATTAATTGTAATCGTTCGCCATCATTTTCATATTGGACCATTCCCCTATAAAGACTGTCCAATTTTATTTTTTCAGAATACATCATTACCTGCATGAAACGCATATTCTTTGCATCTAGATATATGGTATCAACAGCTTTTAAAACTTTAAACTTATACCTTATCTGACCATGGACTTTTTTTTGTGAAACATTAAAATTAATATCAGCCTTACAACTTGTGAAATCAACATAATCTGTTTGTTGCCCCCAAGAAAAGGTAACTATAAAGCATAGAAAAAAACTGAAACGTTTCATGCGTTTCAAGATAGCAAAGATTAGTCCAAAAACGAAAACAATAAATTAGAAACTATGAAACTCAATTAAATTAGCCTCGTAATATTGTTCTCCCAATTTTGAAAGCAAGTTTCTCACCACATTACTATCACCATCAATGGCAATAGCCGAATAACCCACATCATTCAACTTTCCTAGTCTCAAATCTTTAATATTGATATTTCTTGAAGCCAGTGCAGATAGTAAAATCAATAAAACTCCAGGCGCATTATGATGTTTGGTGAGAATCACTTTTTCGCTTAAACCCAAATTTAAACGTACGCCATCCATTTCCAATAAATACACACCGCCATTGTTATAATGGGGCAAGAAGGCATTCTCCTTATAAGTCAAATTCTTGAAAAGCCCAGAATCAGTACCGTTTATAAAATCTATGGCACTTTGGATGTTCCCTTCATTATTATCAATAGACAAAAATGCTACAGCCGTTCCGTCGTTATTCGATTTTAAACGTGCCGTTTCCACATTAATACCCTCAGAAGCCAAAGTGTTAAACAAGGAAGAAATAACTCCCGGCATGTCCATATGCTCTGAAAACAGACCGTTTACCTGTTTTTCAGGCCTCCTAGGCGCCTCATCGGTCACAGTAATAGATTTCCCCCATTTTCTGATTCTAATAGCATTATAATCGCCCATTCCCGTTGAATTTTTATAAATATCAACAAACTCAGAAAAAGAGCCTCCAAAAGAGAAATCCGGTATAATTCGGCGATGAGCATCGTCCAATCGTTGATTCAATAGTTCAATCCCTTTATTCAGAATGGTATATTTTACTTTTAGTTCGTGGTCGTCGTAAATCGTTCTATTTTCAGGAATTAATTTGGAATAACTCACATAGCTTTCATAACCAGCTTCCTGAATATACTCTAAACTTTCCTTGTAATTTAAGCCGTAATAACGTACGTGATGCGTGTCGGTACCCACACAAACCGGAATTTGTAGTTCGTTGGCACGACGCAGAATATTTTGTATTGGATATACACCAACGCCTTTAAATTTTCCTGCCATATTAACGTCTAGTGATAAGTTTCTGTCCGCAATTAATTCCAAAAGCGTTCTAAATTTATTGGCCAAAGGATGCGCACTGGTTTCAAAATTCACCAAAGCTTCAGGCATATCTACGTTCAGTTTTGGCAAATCAATATGACCGATGATTTGAATCATATCACCAAAACATTCAATCATCTGAATCATTTCATTGAAATACCCATCCCAATAGGCTTCAAGGCTTCCACGAATTTTCAGCAGTTCTTCAGCTTCCTCCTTAGAGCCATCATATGGTAATCCTTCAGGAGCAAAATGTACAGAACCGATAACATAATCGGCATCTTCAGCTTGAAATATTTTTGAGCGACTCCATTGCAAACCTAATTCGGGGCCCATCCACTCCAACTCAATACCATATTTTATATTGATTTGCCCTTCATATTTTTTACGAAGATTAGATATGCGTTTTGGATAATTTAGGTACGAACGGTTACCACGAATAAATTTTACATTAGTATCACGCTCGGCAATGTATCGAAATTTGGTCAACCTAGGTGAATGAATAATAAATGTAATACTGGGGTTACCGGCCTCAATGGCCCTATCAATTATATCCTCTAACTTATCTATACCATGTTTTACGTGGTCTTGCTCCGTTCCAGCATGAATGCCATGCGTTTCCCATATAAATTCGTTCAGCTTTCTCATCAATAAATAAACTTAAGTTAACCTTTAAAAAAGCCAAATTTAACCAATGAAAAAGAATTAATTACTAACTTATAATGGTTTTTAAACTAAAAAACTAAATAATTCATCAAATTTAGGGCTATTAACTTTTGTTCGAATTGCTTAAATTCGCCCTCATGTCGGTTAACCTTCAAACTCCCATAGATTATTTAAAAGGCGTTGGCCCTAACCGTGCCGATTTGTTGCGTAAAGAACTGGGCATTCATACCTATCAGGATTTAATTAACTTATTTCCAAACCGATATATTGACCGAACGGGCTATTATAAAATTAATCAGCTACAGCGCAATAATGCTGATGTTCAGGTTATTGGAAAAATTGTAGAATTTAAAGAAGTAGCCCAAAAACGAGGCAAACGTTTGGTTGCGACTTTTCAAGATGACACTGGAACCATGGAATTGGTCTGGTTTCGTGGGCAAAAATGGATCCGCGAAAGCTTAAAGTTGAACAAACCGTACGTGGCCTTTGGGAAAACCAATTGGTACAACGGTAAATTTAGCATGCCACACCCCGAACTGGAGTTGCAAGACGAGCATGAAAAAAATTTACGCTCTGCCATGCAACCTATATACCCCTCAACCGAAAAATTATCGAATAAGGGAATCACCAATCGGGTAATCATTAAAATTATCCAGCAACTTTTTATTGAAACTAAAGGCAGATTTTACGAAACCCTATCTGAAAATATTCGAGGTGAATTAAAATTAATTTCAAAAAGTGAAGCGCTTTTTAATGTGCATTTTCCGAAGAGCCAAGAGCTACTAGCAAAGGCACAATTTAGATTGAAATTTGAAGAATTCTTCTATATTCAGTTACAACTCATTATTAAAAATCGCATTCATAAAAGTAAAATTAAAGGCTTTACATTTGTAAAAGTCGGTCACTATTTTAACACCTTTTTTGAGAAGCATCTACCCTTTGAATTGACCAATGCACAGAAGCGGGTTTTAAAAGAAATTAGAGCCGATTTAGGCAGCAACGCCCAAATGAACCGACTTTTACAAGGTGATGTGGGTTCAGGAAAGACCATAGTCGCCTTCATGTCAATACTCATAGCACTTGACAACGGCTTTCAAGCTTGTTTAATGGCTCCGACTGAAATTTTGTCAGTTCAACACTATAATGGATTACTTGAATTATCTAATTATTTGAATATCAGTATTTCAATATTAACAGGTTCAACTAAAACTTCAGAAAGAAAAGAAATTCATAAAAACTTAGAAAATGGCGATTTACAGATATTAATTGGCACCCATGCGCTCCTTGAAGATAAGGTGAAATTCAAAAATTTAGGGCTTGCTATAATTGACGAACAACATCGTTTTGGAGTAGCACAACGAAGTAAATTGTGGAGAAAGGGCTCACGTCAATCCTCCCAAAGGGAGGAAGCACAATCTATACGTCGAAAATATATGACGGCTCGCCCATCAACTTACAATTTGATAAAAGAATTACAAGTTGAAAAGAAAAAAAACTCGACCGAAGCTGAACGCATTCTTTGGGAATATTTAAAAACTAAAAAGTTAGGTTTTAAGTTTAGAAGACAGCACATTATAGACGAATTTATTATTGACTTTCTTTGTATTGAAAAGAATTTAGTTATTGAAGTTGACGGCGGTTACCACAATACTATAGAGCAAAAAGAAGCTAATGATTTAAGAACAAAAATCCTGAATGAACTAGGTTTCAAAGTCATTCGCTTTACAAACGACCAAGTTATTGGCGATATAGACAACATTACAAAGTATATTGAACAAACCTTAAAAAGCCTCCCCGTTGGGGAGGTTGGAGGGGCTTCTACCCCTCCCCATATTTTAGTGATGACCGCAACCCCTATCCCTCGAACCTTAGCCATGTCGGTTTATGGTGATTTGGATATCTCGGTTATTGATGAATTGCCCGCTGGTAGAAAGACCATAAAAACGGTTCATCGTTTCGACAAGAATAGATTGAATGTCTTTCGGTTTATAAAAGACGAAATTGTCAAAGGCAGACAAGTGTATATAGTTTATCCATTGATTCAGGAAAGTGAAAAAATGGATTATAAAGATTTAATGGACGGCTATGAAAGTATTTCGCGGGACTTCCCTATGCCTGATTACCAAATCTCTATTGTTCATGGTAAAATGAAACCTGCCGATAAAGATTACGAAATGCAACGTTTTATAAAAGGTGAAACACAAATTATGGTGGCCACTACCGTTATTGAAGTGGGCGTAAACGTGCCTAATGCTTCCGTAATGATTATTGAAAGTGCAGAACGATTTGGGCTATCTCAACTTCACCAATTGCGTGGCCGTGTTGGCCGTGGTGCCGAACAGAGCTATTGCATTTTAATGACAGGACACAAATTGAGCGCCGATAGCAAAACGAGGTTAGAAACCATGGTAAAAACCAGTGATGGCTTCGAAATTGCGGAAGTTGATTTAAAACTCCGCGGTCCAGGCGATATTATGGGCACCCAACAAAGCGGTGTTTTAAATTTAAAAATAGCCGATATTATTAAAGATAAAAGTATTTTACAGGGGGCCAGACACCTCGCCAAGAAAACAATTAACGAAGACCCGAGCCTTTCAAACGCTGAAAATAAAGTAATTTTACATACTTATAAACAGCTTAGCAAGTTCAAGAATATATGGAATTATATTAGTTAACACCTGTTCTCGTAAAAAACACTAGCAACATTAAACATTTTGAAATAAGTTATAAATACATAAATGGCATGTTTATTGTTTAACCAGAAGAACCCAAATCTAATTTATTATGAAAAACCACTACTTTTTTTACTTGGTGATAGCAGCACTAAGTTTAGCGTCTTGCGGAAGCTCAGGCTACGTGTATTTAAATTACCCACAGGAACCTCAGGTCCTACTTCCAGAGAATGTTTCGAATATTGTCTTAGTTAATCGTTCTTTAACCAAAGACGAAGACAAAAACAACCAAACCATTGAAGCCATAACAACAGGTGAAATTATGGGATCCGATAAATTAGCTTCCGATGAAGCTATAAAAGGTGTATTCGATGGAATTAACAACCGCAGTCATATACAAATTATTATTCCTGATTCTTTGCGATTATATGGCACCGGTACTCGCGCTATGCCCGATTTAATAAACTGGAATAAAGTTTCTGAAATATGTAAAGCTGCTAATGCCGATGTTTTACTGGTTTTGGAAACTTTCGATTCTAACTCCGATATAATTAGAGCCGCTGTAGTAGATCAAGTAAATGCCGTTATTACCACTGGCAAGCCTATCCCAAAAGTGCCAACAAGGGCTCGTGTAAACGTAAAAAGCTATTGGCGACTGTACGATCCGTACAACAAAACTATTATAGACCAGTACCAGCAAACACATTATATGAATTTTGACCTGGTTAATGGAGTACCACCACTTAATGCTTTATCCGAAACCGCTTATACTGCCGGCCAAGACTATATAAGCCGTTTTTTGCCGGGATATTATCGCATAAAGCGCGATATGTACAAAAAAGGAAAAGGACGTGATAAGGATTTGTTCAGCATAGGATGGCGTGCTTCTGAAGTAGCTAAATGGAATGAGGCCATAAAAGCTTGGAAGCGCCTTGTTGAGGAGCACCCAAGAAGTAAATCTGCTGGTCGTGCAGCTTTAAATATAGCTGTTTCTAATGAAGTGCTAGGTAATACTGATTTAGCTTTGCAATGGGCACAACGAGCTTACAGGGATTATGGTGATAAACTCGCTCGAGATTATGCGAAAATATTATTGAGAAGGCAACGTATGGAGATTTAAGCCAGCTTCGTTTCATGCTTTAAGTTATTATCTACAAAAAAGCTCAACCCTTTCTGGTTGAGCTTAAAATTACTGTTGTAGTTTGATTGATGATGTTCTAAATAGCGTTTAGCTCTGCTAAAAGTTTTTCTGAGTTTGCTTTTACATTTGCCGGTGGGTTTAAAGACAATGATTTTTTCAAGTTCTTTATGGCCTTCTTCTCTTCTCCCATTATTTTGTAGCACTCACCCAAACTATCATAAGAATTAGCGTCCTTAGGATTGTTTGCTACGTTTTGTTTAAAGTATTTAAGGGCTCTATCATAATCTTTTATGGCGAGCATTTGATAACCAAGATTGTTCAATTGGTTTTTATTGGCCATACCCGCAGCTTCATCCATCAAAGCGGCATAGTCATTGGTTCTTCCTAGTTTATTTAATATTTGACCTTTTAAGGCTACATTATTGAAGGTTTTCTGACTATAAAAATTACCAGCTATCGCCCCATCAACCCAATCCAATGCTTCATTTAAATCCCCTCCATTGTTTAAGGAAAATCTAGCGGCCTGCTCCCAATTTTGCCTTACAAAACCTTGTTGGCCTTTCAGTTTATCGCGAAAATCGTTTAAGACAATATTAGGTACATCAAACTCGACCTCAAACGGAATTTCCTTTTCCCCCCAAACCAATGATACTGTCGTTGAATTAGGTTTTACACTATTAAACTCGTAGGTCAATAATTCTCTGTGAGGTACTTCACCAGTAGCCACACCAGCCCTTAAAGCGTCATTCGACTTGTCGTAAAAAAAACTTCCCCAAGCTGCTGCATCCTTAGATAAAATAATTGTAGCATTATTTTTGTCTTTCAACATTATATGCAAACCATATGTGCCCGCTTTTATAGGTTTCCCTTCCAAATTGGCATCATGGGTAAATGTTATGGTTGTATTTTCATTGGCTCCGGCACGCCAAGGGGCTTCTGTTGCGGTTCCAAATCCGAGGTCATTCATCCCATAAGGCACAAGTTTGCCCCATATATCACGCCCTTTAACGCTGGGTCTAGAATAAGTTATGATTACATCTGAAATACCCACACGCTGCGAAACCGTTGCCTGCTGGCTTCCTCGTGGTGTGCTTAATTGAGCGAATGTGTTTAAGCTTAAAACAAGAAAAAAATACGTAAAAATTGAAGAAAAGTAATTTGTTTGCATAATAATTGAAGTTTGATGATTGATGGTCAACCAAGTTATGCAGAAATCCAACTGACAGATGTTAGGGATATGTTAAAAATCTTATAACGCTGTTAATTAACGATTTATTAAGAATAGCTTTTAAGGAGACACTTCTCGTTAAGATTAATTAAATTTGCAAACTTTAAGTATGCTGATGTCGAGTAAACCATGATTAACATTCACAAAAAAACATTACAGGATTTAGAGTTTCAAACCGTTTTACAACAAGTAAGCGAACATTGTATTACACCGCTTGGAAACGAGAAAACCTTAGAAGTTTTACCTTATAGAACCAAGGAAGATCTATTGTTTTCTTTGAATTTAACCAACGATTATGTATCGTCTTTTTATAACGACAACCGCATACCTAATCATGGTTTCGATACTATTTCGAAAGAGATAAAGCTTTTAAATATCGAAAATACCTTTTTAGAGGTGTATGGTTTAAAGAAAATTGTTGCCATGTCTTCAACTGTGAATGAATTGGTTACTTATTTCAAAAAATTTGAGGAATATTATCCCCATTTAAATCAACTAACTTCACACATTGAGGTCACCAAAGCTTTAATTGAAAAAATAAACAGTATTGTTGATAGATTTGGTGATATAAAAGACAACGCCTCACCACTGCTTAATGACATCCGACAATCGATTAACAAAGTCAAAGGCAAAATAAATGCCAGCTTTACAACCGCTCTAAACATGTATCACGGACTTGAATATTTAGATGATATTCGAGAAACCGTTGTGGACAATAAGCGCGTTTTGGCTGTAAAGGCTATGTACCGTCGTAAAGTGAATGGCTCAATAATGGGTAGCAGTAAAACAGGTAGCATTGTTTACATAGAGCCCGAAACCACCATTCAGCATACACGCGAACTTAATAACTTAGAATACGAAGAAAAGGAAGAAATAACCCGAATTTTAAAAGAGGTCACCAACTTTATCCGTCCGTTTTTATCTTTATTAAAAGACTACCAAGAGTTTTTAATCAATATGGATGTTATTTCAGCAAAAGCGAAATACGCCAAATCGATGGATGCTATTCTGCCTGAGATTTCGGAAGACAAAAGCATGTATTTGCGTGATGCTTACCACCCATTGTTATATTTAACGAATTTAGAAAAAGTCGAAAAAACCTTTCCACAAACCATTTCTTTAGAAAAAGATAGCAGAATTATTGTTATTTCTGGCCCTAATGCCGGAGGAAAAAGTATTACCCTAAAAACCGTTGGGCTGCTTCAAGTTATGCTTCAAAGTGGCATGCTCATTCCCGTTCATGAGCGCAGCAAAGTGTGTTTGTTCGATAGGATTTTAAGCGATATTGGTGACAACCAATCCATAGAGAACCATTTGAGTACATACAGCTATCGCTTAAAGCAAATGAATTATTTCTTAAAAAAATGTAACAAGAATACACTTTTTTTAATTGACGAATTCGGTACCGGTAGTGACCCTGAACTAGGAGGCGCTTTGGCTGAAACTTTTTTAGAGGAGTTTTACCATCGTGAAGCTTTTGGCATAATTACCACGCATTATTCCAACTTAAAAATATTGGCCAACGAAATGCCTTTTATGCAAAACGCCAATATGTTGTTTGACGAACGCACGCTAGAGCCACTTTATAAACTGGTAATCGGTCAAGCTGGGAGTAGTTTCACTTTCGAGGTAGCGCAAAAAAATGGTATTCCCTATAGCCTAATCAATCGTGCCAAAAAGAAAATTGAACGTAGTAAAGTCCGTTTCGATGCCACCATTGCCAAGCTGCAAAAAGAACGTTCTCGTTTAGAAAAAACCGGTCAATCATTAAAAGCCAACGAAAAGAAAAAGATTGAGGAAACTGATAAACTTGAAGAAATAAACAGTAAAATCCAGAAAAAGCTAGAAAGCTACCAAGAGCTTTACGACACTAACCAACGCCTGATTTACCTTGGACAAAAAGTAAACGATTTGGCCGAAAATTACTTTGAAACCAAGCGAAAGAAAGATTTGATGTCTGAGCTTTTTAAATTGGTTCAAATTGAAAACTCTAAACGCAAAAGAGTCTCAACAAAACAAAAACGCGCGGAAAAAGCCAAAGAAAAACAAGTGGTGCAGGAAGTTGAAAAGAAGGTGGAAGTTATCAGAAAAAAGAAAAAGGCCGAAAAGAAGAAGAAAACTCTAGCACCAAAACCTAGACCCACATTAAAAGTAGGCGACCGTGTACGCATGGAAGACGGTCGTGCTATTGGAAGCATCCACAAAATTGAAAAAAACAAAGCTGTTGTAAATTATGGCATATTTACCACCAATGTTAGCATTGACCAATTGGAGTTAGTGGAAGCCGTTAAAAAATAACAGCCAGCACCAAGTTGTTGAATCTCACAACTTAAGGCACCGACTGCTTGAATAATAGTCTCTTTAGTAAATACGCCATGCGTAAAAATAAGTACGCATATCAATATCTGGATCTTCAGTTAGATTCACTCTAATATAATCATTCTTACCATTTTGTACATTCTTTAAAAGAATCTTCTCTTCTTTTTTTCCTAGATACTCGTTGGCAGACAGCAAATCATCTTCGGTAAATTCTGCGGATAGGATGATGTAGTCCTTTTCTAGATCAGGCATATACAATTCCACCTCTCGAGTATCATCATCTGAAGGGATAGACCAAAATGTATTTTCAGCCACGTTTATATAATTATTTGTAGTGCGTGTATAGGATACAAAGCCCTTACGCTTACCATCTTGATAAATGGCTGCATACATATTGCCATGCAATTTGATATCATTGTCGCCATTACTATCAACCATTCTTAATCCATGAAGCTGAATACCAAATTTTTGGTAAGCTGGATAGCATGTTCTAATATTATATTCGCTGGATAAAACCACATTGGCTATTGGGAAGCCATTTCTAATGTACCGCAGCGTATAGCCCAATGGCGCCCCTGGAGAATTGGCTGAATACTCACCACCTTCGGTGATATACTCATAAACCCCTTGTGGACCGGTAACCACTTTTGCTGCATCGCCCGATGACCCACCAATAACCAAAGCCTTTACGGTAGAGCTATCCCAAAACGATTGATGCTGCCCCTCGCCTCCAGCATTCCCACCGCTGAAAGCGGCATTAAAAGCAGCTTGGGTATCAGTAAATTTAGAGTTGGTTTCTACCGTATATATTAACATACGGCCATATTTTACAGACGAAACGATTACAGGGCTTGTAGCATTAAAACTTGGCATTTCATTAAAAAGTTTGCCAGGGTTTTGCTTGTCTTCAACAGTTAGATCTATGGTATAATACACTTGCAAATATTTAATAACATACTTATATTGTTTTTCTGAACTACTAAAATTGAAAGATCCGGAAATACTATTTTTTCCTTTAGAATAACTAGCGCCCAAAGCAACATTGAGATGCTCTTCGGAATAGACCTCTTCGGTAGTAAAAAATACTTCAGCTGAGGCCGACCCCGTAACACCTTGTTGAAGCATGTCTTTTACACTCTCCCTAACGGTGGCTAAATTTGGGTTTTCTACAACTGTAGATGGTTTTCCATTTAAATTCTCTAAAGAAACCGATAAAGTAATAGGGGCTCTACCTCCAGTAATTTCAATATATTCTCCAGTGGGAATGGATTCTCCTATTAGCATGGCCCCCGGATAAATAACATCGCTTGTCGGATCTAATAAAATCATTTCACTAAACCCGGGAGCCGTTTTGTATTTTTTAACGACACACTCATCGCTCTGCCCTTCGCGTTCTTTACTTACATCCTCTATAAATTCCTCTCCTGTGATTTCTGGCTGCTCAAAATTGCCCAAGCTTGCCAGCAGAGAATTGTTTTCTTGTAGGGTTTCTACTGAAATTTTACCGTCATCTACACTTTCCTTGCTACATCCATTACTTAATATTAAAATGAAAGCGAAAAGAAAACCGTAAACCATGTTTTTGATTGTTAATAGCTGTGTTTTCATAATTTCTGATTTTTTGTGATTCAACACTGTAAAACTATATATGGAAACACCTGAAAACTAATTTTTGGCATGGACAAACTATGGACATGAAGCGATAAACAAGTATGCTTTAAACATGGACTCCTTATTTTAAAAAAACAAAACCAAAACATTTAAACATTTGATTTACAATACCTTAATATAACTTAAATTGTTTTATAAAACACCTTTAAATGGACAACACATAGACACCTGGATTTTTTAAGGCTTTTCATATGTTTCAAGGAAAACCTTTTATCATTAACTTAGTAACATAAACACTTTTTATATGAAACCTAAATACTCATTGTTTATTTTATTTTTGGTGCTTTTTCAAATTGGAGGTTCTCAGAATAAAATGAATATCGATAGTCTTTTAACTGCATATGAAGCTCAAGCCATAGATACATTAAAAACTAGAACAACAAATAGTATTATAAACTACTATATGTACCGCTCACCAGACAAAGCAGAGTATTATGCAAAAGAACTGTTAAGGCTATCAAATCAACTGGAGTATAAATCTGGAATATCATTAGCATATTATCAATTAGGTATCCTTCATAACAATAAAGACAAAATTGATTCAGCAAAATATTATTACAACTCAAGCCTTAAAATTGCCAAAGAACTTAAAAATCAAGCATATATATCTCAATCTTATAGAGGGCTTGCTATTCTCGAATTCTCCCAAGGCAACCTTAATAATGCTGATAGCATCAATGATATAGACCTACTAAATTCCAAAAAACATAATGATTCTATAGGAATCGCTCTAGCTTATGATTTTAAAGGAACAATCAATCAGAATAAAGGCTACTACTCCCTTGCTTTGTCAAATAGCTTAAAGGGACTCGACATTTTTGAACAACTAGAAGACTCCATACGAATTGCTGACTGCTATAACCATTTGGCCACTATTGAACATAACTTGGGTAATTTGAACAAAGCCATTACTTACAACGAAAAGGCCCTTGAAATTTATAACGACTTTGGCGACACATATTATCAGGCCCAAGTTTTAAATGACATCGGCGTAATGTATAACCTTTTAAACCAAGAGGAAAAAGCATTAGTTTTTTTTAGAAGAAGTATTGAAAAAAGCAAATTAACACAAGTAAAGTCTTTGGAAGCTGCCGCAGAAACCAATATTGGTGAGTCCTATATAAAACAAGGACAATATGATAAAGCCATTGAACACCTAAATAAATCAATAGAAGTTTCAAAATCTATTAACGCCCTAAGACGAATCGCCATTGCAGAAAACAAAATGGCAAAACTTTATATTTTAAAAAATGAACCTGCCATTGCCCTAAAATACGTAAATAGCGCTCTTAATTACGCCGAAAAAAATGGAAACATATCCATTAAAAATTCAGCGTTGAAATACTTAAGTCAAGCCTACGAAAAACAAGGAAAAGCAAGTTTATCTCTAGAAGCTTTTAAAGCGTTCAAAATATTGAGTGACTCTATAATCAATACGAAAAAAATTAAAATTATTGAAGAATTAAGGACCACCTTTGATTTAGAAAAAAAAGAAGCCAAAATTGCATTACAAAACGAAGAAATTAAAACCCTAAATGTTCAAGCAAAAAACGACAAACTAACCAAATCACTTTATGGTATTGGTGCGTTTTCATTTTTAGCAATATCCGGACTTTTATTTTTTGGCTTTAAACAACGCATAAAAAAGAACCATATTGAGCACGAAAAACAAAAAGAAATCTACAAACAGGAAATAGAATTTAAAAAGAAAGAATTGGCATCACAAACCTTACATTTGGTTCAAAAAAACACCTTTATACAAGAATTGAAAAAGAATCTTGAAAAAATTAAAAAATCGCCTGAACTCTTTAAAGTAGAATTTAGAAGATTGGTGATGCTGCTAAAAAAAGAAAGTGCCGAAGACAAAGACTGGGAGGTTTTTAAATCCTACTTTTCTGAAGTACATAACAATTTCGACAATAAATTGAAAACTATTGATCCTAATGTTACCGAAAAGGAAATAAGGCTCGCTTCCTTTTTACGCATGAACCTATCCACAAAAGAAATTGCATCCATGCTTAATGTGCTACCCGAGAGTGTTCTAAAAAGTAAATACCGTCTAAAAAAGAAACTTAACCTAGACAAAGAAACAGATTTAACCGACTTTTTAAACAGGCTTTAAAGCCTTATCTTTGTAACGTTTTGCCATTCCTGCGAAAGCAGGAATCTACAATGAACTTAAATCTCTCAAAAAAAAGATTCCTGCCTTGGCAGGAATGACAGTTATGGTAAACCTCCCTAAAAACAAAAAACTTATCCTCTTTGATGGTGTTTGCAATTTATGTACCGGCAGTGTTCAATACGTTATTAAGCAAGACAAAAACAACCTTTTTATGTTTGCCGCATTGCAAAGTGACATAGGTAAGATAATTATTGAAAAGTTTAAGATTGACACTTCTAAAACCGATTCCATTCTGCTTTACTCCCCAGAAAAAGGGATTGAGCACAAATCAACCGCCGCTTTAAAAATAGCATCAAAGCTAAGGTTTCCAATAAACTTGATGGTTGTGTTTTTTATCATTCCAACGTTTATTAGGAATGGGGTTTACGACTATATTGCCAAAAACCGATACAAGTGGTATGGTAAAAAAGACGCTTGTATGATTCCTACTCCCGAATTGAAAAGTAAATTTTTACAATAGCTTGTTTGTAATGTTTTCCATAGCACAATTACAGCTAGTTAATTATGTGATTTCTCTCTGCGTTCGAAATGACTTGTAAATTATAACTAACACCTGTAAAGTCATGTAGAAATGAGCCACGATTGAGACATCGCATAAAATATCAAAACAATACGCTTAATTTTTTAATCGCATTTTTCGCATAGCTTATTCTTCCACCAGACTCCCCCACTCGGTCCAAGAACCATCATAAACAGCCAGGTTTGTATAACCAGATATATCTGCCCCCAACGCCAAAACGCATGCCGTAATTCCTGAGCCGCATGAAAAAATAACACGGCTATCCTTTTTATTTAAAAGTTTGAAAAAAGCATGTTCCAAAGCCTCTTTTTGTTTCAACTTGCCATCTTCCAATAAATCCGTAAAAGGTAAATTTACTGAATTTGGAATATTCCCCATTCGCAAGCCTTCGCGGGGTTCTGGCTCCAGACTTTTAAATCGGCCAGCCGATCGGGCATCAATTATGGTGTGGGTCTTGTGTTTTGAGGCTTCTTTAACATCTTCAAAAAACTGCATGAACCCAGGTTGTAAATGGGCTTCAAAATCTCCAATATTGCCTGAATATGCTTTCATCGGTTCAGCCGGAAATTCCATTTTTTGCCAGGCCAGAAAACCACCGTTCAACACAGCGACGTTTTCAAAACCAAAAGCTTTAAATAGCCACCAAACACGTGCACTTGAGTAAATGCCCTTGTCATCATAAACCACAATGGCACTGTTCTTATTAATACCTAATGCCCGAGCTTCTTTTTGAAATTGTTCTTCAGAAGGAAAAGCACTGGGAAACGGGTCATCTGTATTACTAAACTTCTTTTTGATATCGAAAAATCGAGCATTTTTAATCTGCTTTTGAGAAGTATTAAAGGTTTTATTAATCGTTCCGTCTAAAACAATAAGATTTTTGGCATTTAAGTTTTCATTTAGCCATTCAACTGAAACAATAGGTGATTTTAAGTCCATGTTCAAACTGTTTATTTCACTTCATCATAATGATCATCCCATTCTTTAGGGTGCGGATCATGAAGCTTATCTAAAGATTTAGCAACCATCATTGAAACCGTGGCATCTCCTGTAACATTTACAACGGTTCTACACATATCCAACGGTCTATCAACCGCAAAAATCAGCGCCAAACCAATAGGCAATAATTCAGCCGGAAAACCAATAGACTCCAATACAATAACGAGCATCACCATACCAGCACTTGGCACGGCGGCACTACCAATAGATGCCAACAATGCCGTTAAAACGATAACCAATTGGTTGGTGAATGTTAATCCTTCTGGCCAAATTACCTGCATAATAAAGACGGCAGCAATCCCTTGGTACAAACTGGTACCATCCATATTAACAGTTGCTCCAACTGGGAGAACAAAACCAGACACCTCTTTATCCACACCTATATGTTCTTCCACGCGTTCCATGGTAACAGGCAAAGTAGCCGCACTACTACTGGTTGAAAATGCTAACAATTGCGCCGGACTTATTTGTTTTAAAAACCATAGCGGCGATTTTTTGGTGTAAACGCTAACCAGAATGAGGTAGAAACATATCATTAAAATGAGTCCACCAACAACACAAAGCGAATAATAAACGAGTTTGATAAGTATTTCGGCATCATCAAACGCAATAATAACATTGGCTAGAAGGGCGAAAACAGCATATGGCGCAAAAAGCATAATTAAATCGACCATTTTCATGACGACTTCATTTAGCGAATCAAAAAAATCTATAAGGGGTTTGGCTTTTTTTTCTCCTATTAAAAGCAAACAGATACCAACAAATAACGCAAAAAATATAATCTGAAGCATGGAAGCATCAGCAAACGACTGAAATATGTTACTTGGAAATATATCAACCAGTGCTCGAAGCGGTCCTGCATCTTTTTGTGCACTGGCTTCTGTGATTTTATCGGTTACTCCAGCGTCGTTTTCATATTTAAGTTTGATTTTTTCAATGGTGTCCTGCGGCATGCCAACGCCAGGTTTTAATGTATTTACAATACTTAATCCTATTATAATGGCAACAAGGGTAGTTCCTATATAAATAGAAATAGTACGCAGGCCCATCGATTTGATTTTAGAAATATCCTTTAAATCTGAAATTCCTTTGATTAAGGACGCTAAAATTAAAGGAACGGCGATAAGCTTTAAAAGATTGATAAATATGGTTCCGAAGGGTGAAACCCAATCGGTTACGAAATTTTTTCCGCCATCTACGTTATTCATAATAAACCCAAATATGATTCCGAGAACCATACCTATAATTATTTTCCAGTGTAGTGCTAGTTTTTTCATAAAAAGCTTCTATGGGTTTTTGACGTTAATTTCTAATTGAGATAAATTTGAGACAAGATAAGTTATTTTACTTGGTTTAAAAACCATGTAAACAAAATCATCCCGCCTTAGAAATAAAAGTCGGGATGAAATTAATTTTATTATCAGCTAAAAATGAAACCGTTATATTTAGGCAATGCTCTTAATTTCTTCAATAAACTTATCGCCTAAAGCATTGGCTTCCTCCTGTGATTTGGCCTCGGTATATATTCGAATAATAGGTTCGGTATTACTCTTGCGCAGGTGTACCCAACTTTCGGCAAAATCTATCTTTACACCGTCAATGGTGGTTAGTTTTTCATTTTTGTAACGCTCTTCCATGGTCTTTAAAATACCATCAACATCCAATCCTGGAGTCAGTTCAATCTTCTTTTTACCCATAAAATAGCTCGGATAGGTTTTTCTTAGGGCACTAACGCTTATATTTTGATCAGCCAAATGGCTTAAAAACAAAGCCACTCCCACTAAAGCATCTCGCCCGTAATGCGAGGCTGGGTAAATAATACCGCCGTTACCTTCACCACCAATAACCACTTTGTTTTTCTTCATTAATTTCACAACATTAACCTCTCCTACTGCACTGGCTTCATAGGTGCCACCATGTTTTTCAGTAACATCTCTTAAAGCTCTCGTTGAACTCATGTTACTCACGGTATTGCCCGGTGTTCTGCTCAATACGTAATCGGCACAAGCCACCAAAGTGTATTCTTCGCCAAACATGTCGCCGTTTTCATCCATAAAGGCTAAACGGTCTACATCGGGGTCTACAACAATACCAAAATCGGCGTTATGTTTCTTCACAGCTTCCGATAAATCCGTTAAATGTTCCTTTAACGGCTCTGGATTGTGTGGAAAATGTCCGTTAGGCTCACAGTGGATTTTTATTACATCAACACCTAAACGCTCTAAAAGTAACGGGATGGCTATACCTCCTGTGGAGTTTACACCATCGACAACAACCCTAAACCTAGCCTCTTCAATAGCTTTTACGTTAACCAAATCTAAATCCAGCACCTCAATAATGTGCAAATCTATATAAGCTTGGTTTTTGGTTATTTTCCCTAAATGGTCAACATCGGCAAAGTCCATATTACCTCTTTCGGCAATGTCCAAGATTTTTGCGCCTTCCACAGCATCCAAAAACTCTCCTTTTTCATTTAAAAGTTTTAAGGCATTCCACTGTTTTGGGTTATGACTAGCCGTTAAAATAATACCGCCATCGGCATGCTCCAGTGGTACGGCAACTTCTACCGTTGGGGTTGTGGAGAGCCCAATATTTACCACGTCAATGCCCATGCCTATAAGCGTATTCATCACCAAATTCTGCATCATTTTCCCCGAAATACGGGCATCGCGCCCTACCACTACTTTATGGTTTTCTTTGTTACGCTGCTGTTTTAACCAAACACCGTAAGCCGACGCAAACTTTACGGCATCAATGGGCGTAAGGTTTTCGCCTACTTTTCCGCCTATGGTACCCCGAATTCCAGAAATAGATTTTATAAGTGTCATAACGTATTTTAAAAAGTTAAATGACAAATATAGTATTTCAAAATGGGTTTTCTTAACGTGGAATTTGTAAATTTCAACCATGAATTATTTGGCGCATATTTACCTTTCAGGAGAAAATGATTTAGTTACTATTGGAAATTTTATTGCAGATGGCATAAAAGGCAGTAAATACAAAAAGTACCCCAAGAATATCCAGATTGGTGTTTTGTTACACAGATATATTGACACTTATACCGATGCTCATAAAACTGTAAGATTGAGTACCAAGCGGCTTCATAAAAAATACGGACATTATTCTGGGATTATTGTCGACATACTTTATGACCATTTTTTAGCCAAAAACTGGGACAGATATTCTGATGTACCGTTAGGCGAATATGTTGAAACATTTTACGATTCATTAGAGGAACATTACGAAATCCTTCCTTTGCGAATTCAAAAAATGATGCCTTATTTGTTAGCCGATAATTGGTTATTGAGTTATGCTTCCATTGATGGTATTTCACGAGTTTTGGATGGTATGAACAGACGTACAAAAAACAGGTCTAGCATGAACGAGGCTGTGGTTGAACTTGAAGAATTCTACACCGAATTTGAAAACGAATTCTCTAATTTTTTCGATGAACTCATTCAATTTTCCAAGCTTAAATTAGAAGAATTAGATCAAACCATATGAAACGCGGTTATATTATTATTTTAATACTTTTCGTTTTTTTTACGTCCTGTAAAAAAACGGTTAAACCTGTTGAGAACAAAAGAGGTGTTATCTCAAAAAATGCCATGGTAGTTTCTGCTCGGGCTGAAGCTTCAGAAATAGCGCTTGATATTATGAAAAAAGGAGGAAATGCTTTTGATGCTATGATAGCCACAGAAATGGCTCTAGCCGTCGCCTACCCCTACGCTGGTAATTTAGGTGGGGGCGGTTTCATGGTTTACCGAAAAGCAAAAGGGGAAACAGGCGTTTTAGATTATAGAGAAAAAGCTCCTTTGGCAGCCACCAAAAACATGTATTTGGATGCAAGTGGCCATGTTATTCCAGATAAAAGTACGTTGGGCTCAATGGCCATTGGTGTTCCTGGAACCATTGCGGGAGTATTTGCCGTGCATAAAAAATTAGGCTCACTTTCTATGGAAGATATTTTAAAACCGGTCATCAACTTAGCGTATAAAGGGGTTGTGGTTACCAAAAAACAAGAAGACCGTATTAAAGAATATCAACCTTTTTTTCCTAAAGTGAACAAAGATTCCATTCCGTTTGATAAACACTGGAAAACCAACGACACCATTAAATACCCCTTATTAGCCCAAACCTTAGAGCGTATTTTAAAAAATGGCCGCGATGAGTTTTATAAAGGGGGGACCGCGAAAGCTTTAGCTAAATTCATTCAGGAAAATGGAGGTATTATCACCGAAGCCGATTTAAATAAATATGAAGCCATTTGGAGAAAACCGATTAGTTTCACTTATGATGATTTAACGGTTCATTCCGTTCCGCCTCCCTCAAGTGGTGGTATTTGTTTGGCTCAAATCATGAAAATGGTGGAGCCTTTTCATTTAGATGAACTTGGACACAATTCACTAAAAACCATCCAAGTAATTACTGAAGCTGAGCGTCGTGCCTATGCGGACCGGAGCTTTTATTTGGGGGATTCCGATTTCGTCAAAATTCCTGATAGCATCCTTATCAATGAAGTTTATTTAAGAGGACGTATGATGGATTTTTCTTTTAAAAAGGCCACAAAATCTAGTAAAATATCCCATGGAAATATAGAAATAATTGAAAGTGACGAAACCACCCACTACTCCATTGTAGACCCCTATGGAAATGCCGTTGCCGTTACCACTACGCTAAATGGTGCTTATGGTTCTAAGTTGTATTGTTCTGAGCTTGGCTTTTTCCTTAATAATGAAATGGACGATTTTAGTAGCAAACCTGGTGAGCCCAATATGTTTGGACTTATTGGGGCTGAAGCTAACAGTATTGCTCCCGAAAAGCGTATGTTAAGCGCTATGACACCAACGATTGTTGAAAAAAATGACGAATTTTATATGTCGCTTGGCACGCCCGGGGGCTCAACCATTATAACCACCGTTTTACAAACCATTTTAAATGTTCATGAATTTGGCATGACCATGCAAGAGGCTATTGACGCTCCGCGTTTTCATCACCAATGGCTGCCCGATGAAATACGCATGGAACCCGATTCGTTTGATGAGTCTTTAAAAGAAAACCTCGTGGAAAAAGGCTATTCCATTAATGAGGAGCATTCACCAGTAATTGGCCGTGTCGATGCAATACTCGTTTTAGAGGATGAATCGTATGAGGGTGGTGCCGATTATCGAGGGGATGATACTGCCGTCGGTTTTTAGCGATTTTCTTTTTCTTAAAGCCGCTTATTTAATAATTTGGGTCTTGATTATTATGGGTTTCCATTTACACCAAAACGATGAAATCAAAAAAAACATTAAAAATTATTGCGGGAGTAGTCATTTTTTTCACCCTGCCCAGTCTTCTTTTTTTTGGTTTTATGTATATAAAGTATAATGAAGACCTTCCCATTGGAATAGAGGGGCCAAAAGCTGATGCTTTAGCGCATAAAATGCTCGATGCCCTAGACTACAACGCTTATGAAAACACTAATTACATTGAGTGGACCTTTAAAAAACGTCGCCATTACCAATGGGACAAAACAAAGCAAACCTGTGTTGTTTTCTGGAAAGAAAACAAAGTCGTTCTCAATTTAAGCGATTATACCAAAAGTGAGGTGTACATCCACAATTTTAGGAGCGAAAACGATATGGTAGAAGACCTTATAGAAAAAGCCATTGGTTATTTTGAAAACGATTCATTCTGGCTGGTTGCGCCCTACAAAGTTTTTGACAAAGGCACAAAGCGCCAATTGATAAAAACCGAAACCAACAAAGATGCTTTACTTGTAACCTATACCTCTGGGGGCTCAACACCTGGAGACTCCTATTTATGGCATCTCGAGGATAACGGGAAACCAATAAGATTCCAAATGTGGGTAAACATACTGCCCATTGGTGGATTGGAAGCTACTTGGTCCGACTGGACCACCACAGAAAGCGGTGCCCTATTACCAATTTTCCATAAGTTTTTATTCTTCGGATTGGAATTAACGGGTGTTAAAGGCACGAAATAATTTACTTACTTCGCTGCCCAACAAAATGATGAGTTTTCGATTTAAACAAAACGTTAAAACTAGTTAAACTACCATAAATCCTAGTGATGTACTGTTGTAAATCTATCTTTTGCTGTTCGTCTAAATCACTGGCATTAATGCGCTGCTCCATTACACGCAATCGGTCTCTAACCATAATAATCTTATGAAAAAACTTATCGATAGGCAATTCGTAAGGTTTTAGGCTTTCTTCTTCAGGTTGAAGAATTAGTTTGCCTCCTTTAAACTTATCAGAAATTGGGACAATTTCACTAGCATCGCTCCATTTTTTAAGAATTTGTACCAAACTACTTTCAACTTCAGAAAAACTTATGGTATCTACATCGCCATCAGCAGCTTCAATGACTTCAAAATCACTATCCAAATCAATGGTTTCCAACCCATCTTCTATAAAAGTTACCCAATAATGTTGTGATGTAACGTTGGTTACAACACCTTTTCCATATTCTGGATGATCAATTCGAGAACCTATTCCTAATAATTTCATTTACTTAGTTTTTGTAAAAAGAACATTTGTTTTCAAACACAATAATAATAAATCCAAAACAAAACTTCACAACAATTTAACAACTAATATTGTACCTTTGCACTTTTGCCATTTTATGAGTGAATTTACCGATTTTATTGAAGTAAAAGGTGCTAGAGCGCATAACTTAAAAAACATTGATGTTTCCATTCCTAGAGAAAAATTGGTGGTAATCACCGGGCTTTCTGGCAGCGGAAAATCCTCGTTGGCATTTGATACCATTTATGCTGAAGGCCAGCGCCGTTACATTGAAACATTTTCGGCCTATGCACGTCAATTTTTAGGTGGTTTGGAGCGGCCCGATGTTGACAAAATTGACGGCTTGTCACCTGTTATTGCCATAGAGCAAAAAACAACCAGTAAATCACCACGGTCTACGGTAGGTACAATTACCGAAATTTATGATTTTTTACGACTGCTTTTTGCACGTGCCAGTGATGCCTACAGTTACAACACAGGCGATAAAATGGTTAGCTACAGCGATGAGCAAATAAAAGAACTCATCATCAAAGATTTTAACGGGAAGCGCATTAACGTTCTATCGCCAGTTGTACGCTCCCGAAAAGGGCATTATCGCGAACTGTTCGAGCAAATTGCAAAACAAGGGTTTGTAAAGGTTCGGACGGATGGCGAGATTCGAGATATTGTAAAGGGGATGAAACTGGACCGCTACAAAACCCATGATATCGAAATTGTTATCGATAGGTTAGTTATTAATGACGACGTTGATAATGACAAACGACTTACCGAAACCATTAATACCGGCATGTATCACGGGGAAGACGTGCTTTTGGTGATTGACCAAGACACTAAAGAAACAAGGTATTTCAGTCGAAATTTAATGTGTCCATCAAGCGGAATATCGTACCCTAACCCTGAACCAAACAACTTTTCGTTCAACTCGCCAAAAGGGGCTTGTCCTAATTGCAATGGTATTGGAACCTTGTTTCAAATTAACGAAAACAAGATTGTACCGGACGAAAATTTATCCATAAAAAATGGAGCTTTGGCGCCTCATGGTCCTGAAAAAAACAGTTGGATTTTTAAACAATTGGCGACCATTGCACAACGTTTCGATTTTAAATTGTCGGATGCTTACAAAGACATCCCCAAAGAAGCCAAAGACATGATTCTTTATGGTGGCAACGAAAAATTTTCGGTGGAAAGCAAAACTTTGGGAGTTACCAGAGATTACAAAATAGACTTTGAAGGTGTGACCAACTTTATTGAAAATCAATACAAAACAGCCGAATCGACCTCATTAAAACGCTGGGCAAAAGATTATATGGACAAAGTAAATTGTCCGGTTTGTGAAGGTTCAAGACTCAAAAAAGAATCACTCTATTTCAAAATAAACAAAAAAAATATAGCTGAACTGGCCAATACAGACATAGTTGAATTAGCAGATTGGTTCAATAATTTGCACAAGCATCTTTCAGAAAAGCAAATAAAGATTGCAGAAGAGGTTGTTAAGGAAATAAAATCCCGATTGCAGTTTCTTTTGGATGTTGGCTTGGATTATTTAGCATTAAATCGCAGCTCGAAATCCTTGTCTGGCGGTGAAGCACAACGCATTCGTTTAGCGACACAAATTGGCTCACAGCTGGTGGGAGTTCTGTATATACTAGATGAACCTAGTATTGGTTTGCACCAGCGTGATAATGAAAAACTGATTAATTCTCTGGTTTCACTTCGCGATATTGGCAATTCAGTTATTGTGGTTGAGCATGATAAAGATATGATTGAGCGCGCCGATTACGTTATTGACATAGGTCCAAAAGCGGGAAAACACGGTGGTGAAATTATAAGTATTGGCGACCCAGATGCGCTAAAAACACACAACACACTTACGGCCGATTACCTTAACGGAAAAAAAGAAATCGAAGTCCCAAAAAGCCGCCGTGAGGGCAACGGTAAGTTTTTAGAACTAAAAGGTTGTACCGGAAATAACCTTAAAAATGTATCCGTAAAATTTCCTTTAGGAAAAATGATAGGCGTAACCGGTGTTTCTGGTAGTGGAAAATCTACTCTAATAAACGAAACCCTCTACCCTATTTTAAACGCCCATTATTTTAATGGTGTTAAAAAACCCATGCCCTATAAAAGCATAAAGGGTTTAGAACATATTGATAAGGTAATTGATATTAACCAGTCGCCCATTGGCAGAACTCCTAGAAGTAATCCAGCAACATATACGGGCACTTTTAGTGAAATCAGGAGTTTATTTGCCAAAATCCCCGAAGCCATGATACGGGGCTACAAGCCAGGACGATTTAGTTTTAATGTGAAAGGCGGCCGTTGTGAAACCTGCCAAGGAGCTGGGCTGCGCGTTATTGAAATGAATTTTCTCCCTGATGTTTATGTAGATTGCGAAATCTGCCAAGGCAAACGTTTTAATCGTGAAACACTTGAAATTCGTTATAAAGGAAAATCCATCAGCGATGTGCTGAACATGACCATTAACGAAGCCGTTGAGTTTTTTGAACATATTCCCAAAATCCACAAAAAGCTAAAAACCATCAAAGATGTCGGTTTAGGATATATTACCTTAGGGCAACAAAGCACTACTCTATCTGGTGGAGAAGCCCAACGAATCAAACTGGCTACCGAACTATCAAAAAGAGATACAGGCAATACGTTTTATATTTTAGATGAGCCTACCACCGGTCTTCATTTTGAAGATATTAGGGTGCTAATGTTGGTTTTAAACAAATTGGTAAACAAAGGCAATACCGTGCTAATCATTGAGCACAATTTAGATGTTATTAAAACCGTAGACTATATTATTGATATTGGTTATGAAGGCGGAAAAGGTGGGGGAAAAATTGTTGCAAAAGGCACCCCAGAAGAAATTCTGAAAGATAAAAAAAGTTACACGGCTCAATTTTTAAAAAAGGAATTGAAGTAAATGCAACATCACAAACACCGTTTGCTCAAACCATTAACAAGTTAACTGGTATTAAATAAACAGCAGTTTTGTAATATTTTTTTTCGTACATTTAAATACAAATCAAAATATTAACACTATGAAAAAACATTCTTTGGTTAGTAGCCGTCATTTGCATTATCGCCTGGTTATTGGGCTTATTAGTTATCATTCCAGGAATGGGCACCAGTAGCCTGATTCACGTATTGCTAGTAATAGCCGTTATAGTTATACTTTACAATATTATTAGCGGGCGCAAACCATTATAGTACAGTTTAAAAATAATATGACTTGGCAAACCTTCGGGTTTGCCTTTTTTATTGTTATTCACCCTACTTTGGAATGCAATCATTAAATCATTTCTTCAATGACTTTATTTTTATACTATGGATGTTTCATTTAATAATATTATTTTGCGTACCGATATTAAAATACGTTTAAAAAACAACAATGAGAAAAGAACACCATCATAAAGGCTGGAACGAAATAAAAACCAACGACTCTTGGGCTATTTTTAAAATTATGGGCGAATTTGTTAACGGTTTTGAAAAAATGAGCAAGATAGGCCCTTGTGTGTCCATTTTTGGGTCTGCACGAACCAAACCAGACCAAAAATACTATAAACTTGCCGAAAGCATAGCTAAAAAAATTGTTGAAGCCGGCTATGGTGTTATTACGGGAGGTGGCCCCGGTATTATGGAAGCTGGTAACAAAGGTGCTCATTTAGGTGGTGGAACTTCAGTAGGGTTGAATATTGAATTGCCATTCGAACAGCACGACAATCCTTATATTGACCCCGATAAAAGTTTAGATTTCGATTACTTTTTTGTTAGAAAAGTAATGTTTGTAAAATACTCTCAAGGCTTTGTAGTGATGCCCGGTGGCTTCGGTACCTTAGATGAATTTTTTGAAGCCCTTACCCTTATACAAACCCATAAAATTGGAAAATTCCCGATTATTTTAGTGGGAACCGATTTCTGGGAAGGACTTATTGACTGGGTGAAAAAAACCCTGCTTAACGCATTTTCAAATATTAGTGCTAAAGATTTAGACCTCATTCATCTTGTAGATTCGGAAGAAGAGGTTATCAATATTTTGGATAGCTTCTATAAAGATTCTGGTTTAAGTCCTAATTTTTAAACAAAAAGGTACTTTACAAAAATTACCATGCTAAGTCACTTATGCATGCATAATAAATCTTATTATGTGGCATTAGCCCTCATATATTTTATTATCTTGCAGCGCCTTACATGAAATTGCTAACCTAAAAGCTTTTTGAAATTGAAAATACGCTTTTTTAGTTTTATTATTCTCCTACTAATTCCTTTGGTACACTTTAGTCAAAATAAAATTGACATAAAAGCTGTATTTGATATTGAGAACAAGCAAATTAAGATTTCGCAAACCATTGAATACTTTAATTCAACTAATGACGAGTTAAGTACCGTTTATCTTAATGACTGGAGCAATAGTTATTCTACAAAAAAAACACCACTAGCCATTAGAATGGCCGATGAATACAAAAACGATTTTCATCTGGCAAAAAATGAAGATCGTGGGTTTTCAGTTATAGCATCAATCAAACAAAATGGTGAAGACCTAAAGTTTAATCAAGTCAAAAATCAAATAGATATTATAAAGATTGAACTAAACTCGCCTTTAAAACCTAAAGAGTCATACACCCTCAATTTGGAATATACGGTACAGGTGCCCCATGCCAAATTTACAAGCTATGGTGTTACGGATGAAGGCGATTATAACTTAAGATACTGGTACATCACCCCAGCCGTTTATGATGGCGAGTGGCAATATTACAGTAACAAAGATTTGGACGATTTATACATTCCAAAGGCTGATATTAATTTAGAGATTGAGCACCCCAATGGCTATGTATTGACTTCAGAACTGAACACAACCAGAATTGAGCACCTACCATACAAGCAAATTGTAACTTTAAATGGCAAAGACCGCGTTAATAACAAACTGTTCTTAAGCCGAAACTCAATGTTTACATCATTGCAAACCGATGATTATACTATAGTTTCCAATATTCATGATAAAGATCTTGAAGTGATTGATAAGGTTTTAATTACCGATAAAGTAACCAATTTTATATTCGATAACTTCGGAAAATACCCTCACAAAAGGCTATTACTAACGCAAATTGATAACGATAAAGACCCTATTTACGGATTAAATTTTCTGCCCAGTTTTGTAAAACCCTACCCTAGCCATTTTCAATACGAACTCAAACTGTTGAAAATTGCATTGCATAATTATTTGGAAAATACATTATTGATAAACCCACGAAAAGAACAATGGTTATTGGATGGTATTCAAATTTATTACTTGATTAATTATGTAGACCAACACTACCCCAACATGAAATTTCTAGGCACCATCGCCGATTTTTGGGGCGTTCGTTCGTTCCATGCGGCCGACATGAAATTTAATGACAAATACATTTTGGCCTTTATGCTAATGGCACGCACCAACCGCGATCAGCCTTTGGCCTTACCAAAAGATTCTTTATTGAAGTTCAATTACAATATTGCCAATAAATACAAAGCGGGAGTTGGTCTAAAATATCTGGACGATTTTGTAAACCATGATATTGTTGAACAAAGCGTAGAATCGTTTCTAGCAGAAAACAAATTGGAGCACACCTCGGCGAAAGCCTTTGAAGAATATATTAAATCAAGAGCAACAAAAGATATCGATTGGTTTTTTAACGATTATTTAAAAACCAGAAAAAAGATAGATTTCAAAATTCAAAACGTTCAAAAAACTCAAGACTCTATTACCGTTACTATTAAAAATAAGCGTAACAACAATATGCCTGTATCACTTTATAGTTTGTATGACGACGAGATAGTGAGTAAAACATGGATTGAAAATATAGACGGCGACAAAACCATTACCATACCCAGAAAAGGGGCCAACAAACTGGTTTTAAATTACGAGAATACTATTCCAGAAATCAATCAACGTGATAACTGGAAATCACTAAAGGGGTTCTTTTTTAACAACAAACCTTTACAATTTAGGTTATTCAAAGACATTGAAGACCCTTATTACAATCAAGTATTCTTGATGCCTATCGCTGAGTTTAATAATATATACGACGGTATCACCTTAGGTGCCAAAGCCTATAATACGACCGTTCTAAGAAAGACCTTCAACTATAAAATAACGCCCGTCTACTCCTTTGGGTCTAAATCATTGACGGGCTCAGCATCAGTATCTAACACGCATTATTTTGAAAACAGCGACCTCTATTATATGAACTATGGCATTGTAGGTGGCTATTCATCATATGCAAAAGACTTATTTGTTACTCAAGTTACCCCGTCGCTAACCTTTTTATTTCGAGAAAATGATGATTTACGTTCTAACAAACGAAGTTCTTTAAGATTCAGATATGTAAACATTAACCGAGATAAAGACGAGAACAATAATCTAACATCTAATGAGCCCAATTACAGTGTTTTTAATATTCGTTACATCAACTCTAACGACAACTTAATCAATTTCAGCAAGTGGTACACCGATTTCCAACTTGGTAAAAAGTTTAGTAAAGTGGCTTTCAACTATGAATTCCGAAAACTTTTTGAGAGTAACAGGCAATTAAACTTACGCATTTTTGCTGGGGCGTTTCTAAAGAACGATAACGATCCAAGCTCTAACTATTTTAGTTTTGCTTTAGACCGCCCAACTGATTATCTATTTGATTACAACTATTTAGGCCGCTCCGAGGACACCGGTATATTCAGTCAGCAATACATTACCGCTGAAGGTGGGTTTAAATCGAAATTAGAAACTCCTTATGCTAACCAATGGATGACCACGTTAAACGCCAGTACAACCCTTTGGAAATATGTTTTGTTATATGGCGACATGGGTTTAGTGAAAAACAAACACAACTCGACCAAGTTTGTTTACGATTCTGGTATTCGGGTAAATTTGGTAACCGATTATTTTGAAATTTATTTACCTATGTATTCCAACTTAGGTTGGGAAATTGGCCAACCCCGCTACGACCAAAAAATACGCTTTAAATTTACCTTAGACCCCCAATCACTCTTAGGGCTTTTTAGAAGACGCTGGTATTAGGTTTAATTTGAATTATTCCTATTAAAAAAGCTTTTTAGATATATTTTTCTTAAATATAACATACAAAAAGCTTTTTTTTTATATATTTCACACAGGTTTAACGCCTCTTATTATTGCAAAAAAGGTAAAATTTACCTACTTTTGCGCAAGCTAAACAAAGACCAAATGCACACCCTACCCGATTTGGAAAACAATCTATCATTCGAAGATTTTAAGACCGAAGTTATTAACGACTACCGAACCGCAGTAACCAGTAGAGAATGTAGTTTGTTGGGGCGCAGAGAAGTATTAACAGGAAAAGCTAAGTTTGGCATATTTGGCGACGGTAAGGAAGTACCACAACTGGCCATGGCCAAAGCATTTAAAAAAGGAGATTGGCGCTCGGGTTACTACCGCGACCAAACCTTTATGATGGCACTAGGCGAACTTAGCCCAGAACAGTTTTTTGCCGGATTATATGCCAACACAAATTTAGAACTCGAACCCATGTCGGCCGGGCGCCAAATGGGTGGTCATTTTGTATCGCACAGTTTAAACGATAATGGCAGTTGGAAAGACCTTACCAAACAATACAACTCCAGTGCCGATATTTCTCCAACAGCAGGACAAATGCCACGGCTTTTAGGCTTAGCTCAAGCTTCAAAAATCTTTAGGGAAGTTAAGGGTATCAACACGACAAATTTTTCTGAAAAAGGAAGCGAAGTGGCTTGGGGGACTATTGGAAACGCCAGTACTAGTGAAGGGTTGTTTTTTGAAACCATCAATGCGGCTGGTGTACTTCAAGTACCTATGGTAATTAGTATTTGGGACGACGAATACGGCATTTCGGTACACGCCAAGCACCAAACAACAAAAGAAAACATATCAGAAATATTAAAAGGCTTTCAACGTGATCAAGCCAGTAAAGGTTACGAAATTTTACGCGTTAAGGGTTGGGATTACGCCAACCTTATGGAAACCTACGAAGAAGCTGGAGCCATTGCTCGCGACGAGCATGTGCCCGTATTAATTCACGTTACCGAGCTCACGCAACCCCAAGGGCACTCCACTTCGGGTTCGCACGAGCGTTACAAAACACCCGAACGGTTAGAATGGGAAACCCAACGTGACTGCAATACCAAAATGCGCGAATGGATGATTGAAAGCGGTATTGCCACCAACGAAGACCTTTTGGACATAGAGAGAATTATAAAACGTGAGGTAAGACAAGCCAAAAACAGCGCTTGGCACACATTTTTAAGTCCAATAAAAAAGAAGCAAGAAGAGCTCATTTCAATTTTAAAACAAGTTGAAACTACAAGTTCGAATGGCGTTTTTATTGCTAAAATAAGAGAGAGCCTATCATCTATTGGTGAGCCAACCAGAAAAGATATTTTATCGCATGGCAGAAAAGCTTTAAGATATACTATTGGTGAATCAATCACGGAAAAAAACCAACTCGCCAATTGGATCAATGCGCTATTTGAATTGTCACAGCCTAAATTTAGCTCGCACCTCTATTCTGAAACCCAGGGTTCCAATACGCGAATAAAAGAAACTAAACCCACATACCATGATGATGCGCCTCAAGCAGACGGTCGCATTATTTTACGAGATAATTTTGATGCGCTCTTAAACCGTTACCCAGAAACATTGATTTTTGGAGAAGACACTGGTAATATAGGCGATGTTAACCAAGGCCTGGAAGGTTTACAGGAAAAATATGGCGAACTGCGAGTGGCCGATACTGGTATTCGTGAAGCTACTATTATTGGGCAAGGCATCGGCATGGCACTGCGCGGATTGCGTCCTATTGCTGAAATTCAATATTTAGACTATATCTTGTACGCCATTCAAATTATTAGTGACGATTTGGCTACCACCCACTACCGTACCAAGGGCAAACAAAAAGCACCATTAATAATACGTACACGTGGCCACAGGTTAGAAGGTATTTGGCACTCCGGTTCACAAATGGGCGGTATTCTAAACCTAGCAAAAGGGGTAAATTTACTCGTGCCACGAAACATGACCAAGGCTGCTGGATTCTACAACACTTTATTATTGGGCGACGACCCAGCTATTGTCGTAGAATGCCTTAACGGCTACCGATTAAAAGAAAAAATGCCCAACAACTTAGGTGCACTAAAAACACCTATTGGCGTGGTGGAAACCATTAAGGAAGGTTCCGACATCACTTTGGTATCCTACGGTTCTACCTTGCGCATTGTCGAGCAAACGGCCAAAGAATTACTTGCGATAGGTATTGATGTGGAAATCATTGATGTGCAGTCTTTAATGCCGTTCGATTTAAACCATGACATCGTAAAAAGCATCAAGAAAACAAATAAGGTAATGGTGATAGACGAAGATGTTCCTGGTGGTGCTTCGGCCTATATTTTAGACCATATTTTAAATGAACAAAACGCATTTCAGTATTTAGATAGCTCACCTAAAACGCTAACGGCCAAACCACACCGTCCTGCCTACGGAAACGATGGCGACTATTTTTCAAAACCATCGGCCGAAGATATTTTCGAAGCCGTTTATGCCGTTATGCATGAGTACAACCCAAGTGATTTCCCAAAATTAAGATAAGCTTACATGTCATTAAAGATGATAAAAAAACCAACCGATTTAGCCTTACTCATATTACGCGTTGGCTTTTCGGGTATGATGCTTACCCACGGCATTCCAAAAATTAGTAGACTTTTTGAAAGTCCCATAAAATTTGCCGACCCCATTGGGCTAGGCGAAACGCCATCACTCATCTTTACTTTAATTGGAGAGGTACTTGGTCCTATTTTGGTACTCGTCGGTTTTAAAACAAAATGGGCTACCATTCCCGTAATCATCACCATGTTTGTGGCTGCTTTTGTGGTTCACTTTAGCGACCCCATGGGCACCAAAGAAAAAGCCATTCTGTTTTTAACGGCCTTTCTAGCCATTCTTATAGCTGGCCCTGGCCATTACTCCTACGATGGCATTAAAAAACATTTAAATTGAAAGCAGCATCGGTTGTTACCATAAAAAAAGAACTCAAATACAAATCGCGCGAAGAACTGCTCGATATCTGTCTGCGCCTATCCAAATTTAAAAAGGAAAACAAAGAGCTCCTCACCTATTTATTGTTTGAATCGGAAGACGAAACCGGCTATGTATCCAGTATTAAAAGCTATATGGATGCCGAATTCGAACTCATAAACACCAAAAGCTATTTTTATATCCGAAAGAGCGTTCGTAAAATTCTGCGGAACGTTAAAAAATTCATCCGCTACACGATAAAAAAAGAAACCGAGGTAGAACTCCTCCTCTACTTTTGCGAAAAACTGCGAGATTTTAAACCCAGCATTAAGCGCAGCACCCAATTGCGAAACACTTACGACCGCCAACTTCTTTTGGCAAAAAAAACCATTGAAAAACTGCATGAGGACTTGCAATATGATTATAATTTGATGCTTGAGGAGTTGTGAGTTTGTTTAAAACTTTTCTTTCTGTATATTGTAAATTGAAGTAATTTTCGACTGAATTTAATAACGACGTATAAAACGTTCTCATACCCCAACTTTTAAACAATTTAGAGGCAAACGAAAGTGATAAAAAAAATTATAATAATCTTATCAATTTTTTACTTTTCATCAATCCATGCACAATATGATGAATGGACGCCAGCAAAAGTCATCTTGAAGAATGGAATCTCCTTTAGAGGATTAGTGAAATTTCCTAAACACTCTGGTGGAATAATATCAATTGGAAGCACAGAATTTAAATATAAAAAAAAGAAAAAATCAAAAACTCAAAAATATGGACATGAAACTGTTGAAGAAGTAATTTTTGGCGACGAAGAATTTACTACATTACATTACAAATATATTCCTATTAAACCAAAGAAATATGTGTTATTGGAACAAATAATTAATGGAAAAACATCTTTATTTTCTAGAACTGTAATGAAATTTCAAAGAACAATTGTTGGCTACCCAAACAATCAATCAAACGGTTATTACTATGATGACACCCAATATTATTTGATAAGAAAAGGCGAGGGATCTGCTAAATTAATTGCTGGACCGAATAGTTTTGGGACGTTTATTTCAAAAGCCAAAAAATATTTCTCCGACTGCGAAAAAATACTCTATTATCTGGAAAACGAACTTTATGATTTAAATAATCTTATTGAGTTGGTGGAAGATTACAACCTTTTATGCGAATAAAAACTGTTTCCAACAATTTATAAAAATAAAACAGTTGTTCCAACCTTTTTGGAAAATCGTACATATTTCACTCTGGTTGGCCTACTTTCTCAAAATTAGCCGTCTAACCAGGTAACTATTCTTAAAAAAGCACCTTAAGCCCCATAAAAATTTCAGTTGCAGTAGTAAGTACCAATTATTTTTTTAATTCACAATTCATAACACAATATTTGAATGCTAAAAGCAATCTATTATCTTTGCACCTTTCAATTAGCATCATAATCCATGAAAATTTCATATAACTGGTTAAAGCAATTTATTAAAACCGATTGGACACCAGAACAAACCAGCGAACTCCTTACTGATCTAGGTCTTGAGGTAGAAGGCTTGGAAAGCTATCAATCTGTAAAAGGCGGACTGGAAGGTATTGTTGTAGGCGAAGTATTAACTTGCGAAAAGCACCCCAATGCCGATAAATTAAAAGTAACCACCGTAAATATTGGTGACGGATATCCCCTACAAATTGTTTGCGGTGCGCCCAATGTAGCGGCCGGACAAAAAGTACCCGTAGCCACTATTGGCACGACGCTTTACACGCCCGAAGGCGAAGCATGGACCATCAAAAAAGGTAAAATTAGAGGCGAGGCCAGCCACGGTATGATTTGCGCAGAAGACGAACTGGGCTTAGGCCAATCGCACGATGGTATTATGGTTTTAGATGCCTGTTTAAAACCAGGAACACCAGCTGCCGATATTTTTGAAATTGAAAACGACCATGTTTTTGAAATTGGATTAACCCCAAACCGTGCCGATGCCATGAGCCATATGGGAACTGCACGCGATTTAAGGGCTGGTTTGGTACAAAAAGATATAAATTTAGAATTAATCACGCCATCGGTAAGTGCCTTTCGTGTAGATAATCGCACCCTAAAAATCGATGTGGACGTTATCAATAAAGACTTGGCGCCACGTTACTGCGGAGTTACCATTTCAGGAATAAAAGTAAAGGAATCACCAGCTTGGTTACAACACCGTTTAAAAGCCATTGGTATAGAACCTAAAAACAACGTGGTAGATGCCACCAATTACGTTTTGCACGATTTGGGGCAGCCACTGCACGCTTTTGATGCCAATAAAATTGTTGGTAACAAAATAAAAGTAAAAACCTTAAAAGCAGGAACCAAATTCACCACTTTAGATGGTGTAGAGCGCGAACTTCATAAAGACGATTTAATGATCTGTAATGCCGAAAAACCCATGTGTATCGCAGGTGTTTTTGGTGGTATAGATTCTGGTGTTACCGAAAACACAACCAGCATTTTCTTAGAAAGTGCCTACTTTAATCCGGTAAGCATCCGTAAATCGGCCAAGCGCCACGGATTGAATACGGATGCATCGTTCCGTTTTGAACGTGGTATCGACCCTAGCATTACCGAATACGCCTTAAAACGTGCCACTTTATTGATTCAAGAATTGGCAGGTGGCGAAGTTACAAGCGATATAGTTGATTTTTACCCTAATAAAATCAAGGATTTTGAAGTGCGCTTAAGCTTCGAAAACGCCAAGAAATTGATTGGTGAAGAAATTCCGAAGGAAATTATCAAACGTATTTTAACCTCATTGGAAATTAAGGTAAATAACGTTACCGAAACTGGTTTGGGCTTAACTGTGCCAGCCTACCGCAACGATGTGGAGCGCGAAGCCGATATTATTGAGGAAGTCCTAAGAGTTTATGGCTATAACAACATCAACACTACCGAAAAGTTAAACGCATCTATTTCGGCTACCTCACGCTTTGAAGATTATAAAATTCAAAATGTGGCGGGCAACCAATTGGTATCTCAAGGCTTTTTTGAAATTATGTCCAACTCGCTTACCACGCCTAATTATGTGGCATTGAGTGAGCAGCTAAAAGAAGAGCACAATATTACCATGCTCAACCCATTGAGTCATGATTTATCGGTGTTAAGGCAGTCGTTATTGTTTTCAGGATTAGAAGCAGTATCGTTTAACATCAATAGAAGACGTGCGGATTTAAAACTATTTGAATTCGGTAAAACCTATCATGGTTACCATGATAAACGCGAAGAGTTTAAGCATCTGTCGTTATTTGTAACAGGCAATCAAACTGCTGAAAACTGGCATGTTACCCATAGAAAAAGCGACTTCTTTTTAATGAAGGGGCTTATTGTTTCCGTATTGGAACGCTTGGGAGTTTCGAGATTTAAGGAATCACCCATTTCCAATGATTTGTTTTCTGAAGGCTTGACTTTAAGTTTCGGAAAAAACCAAATTGTAGATTTCGGATTGGTTAAAAAATCGGTGCTTAAACATTTTGATATTTCGCAAGAGGTGATTTACGCCAACTTTAACTGGGATACCGTTTTAGATTTGGCAAAACACAATAGCATTAAATTTACAGATATTCCTAAATATCCGGAAGTACGCCGTGATTTTGCCTTGTTATTAGACGACAGCATTACCTTTGAATTGATTTACAACATTGCCAAGCAAAGTGAAAAGAAGCTTTTAAAAGCCGTTAACTTGTTTGATGTATACCAAGGAAAAAACTTACCTAAAGGCAAAAAGAGTTACGCGGTGAGCTTTACACTTCAGGACGAAAACAAAACCCTGACCGATAAGCAAATCGACAAAATCATGAGCAAGTTGCAAACCAATTTTGAAAAGCAGCTTGGTGCAGAACTCAGGTAATCTTTAACGATGAGAGGCCTTTTAACTGTTGTTTTGTTATGTTTTACAATTTTAGCTTCGGCTCAAGGCAAACCGCTGCAAAAACCGGTAGATAGCCTATCCATTTGGAGTATGTTGAAATACGATGCCAAATATTCCTGGCAAAGTGTAAAACATTCGGTAATACGACCGGCCCATTGGAAAGGTGAAAATTTCAAAATCCTCGGCGTTTTAGTTGCAGGAACCGTAGCTCTATCGTCTATTGATGAACCTGCAAACCGTTTTTTTGTTAGGCAAGACACCAAAGCTCCGAAATTAATAAAGGATTTTGGTTGGTATTTTGGAAGTCCACAAAACTATTTTATGTTAAACGCTGGATTATACGGTGTTGGGCTACTTACCAAAAGTGAAACCATAAGAAAAACTAGTGTGCTTATTATTTCATCATCGGTCACCACCGGACTAATACAAAGTTTGTGCAAAATGACCATTGGTCGTGCCCGTCCGGGTGGAGATTACGGTGCTTTTGAATTCAGGCCCTTTTCATCGGAAGGTGCCTTCCACTCGTTCCCATCTGGGCACACCATTCTATCAATGACCATGGCACACGCCATAGCCAAACAATTCAATAGTACTTGGGCCAAAGTAGCAACATATTCAATTGGGTCTATTATTCCACTATCCAGACTTACGGCAAACGCCCACTGGTTAACCGATACAGCTCTTAGTGCGGCCATAAGTATTGTAGTAGTAGATTGCATAGATAAATTCCTAAATAACAACAAAATTTATCGTTCCAGAAAATCGGATAAAAAAATAGCATGGCAACTATCGGTTAAGCCCAAGCAAATTGGATTGGTAGGGCTTTTTTAATTCACTTTGACCCTATGGACCACCCTCTTTTCAATAATTTTTAGTAAATTAGAGAGTAAACCAATAAAGCTAAACGCCATGTCAAACTACATTAAATTATTTACGGGAGATTATGCCGTTGTACAACGCATTGTTGCTGCTCTAGAAAAAGAAGATATTATACCTGTGGTACAAGATGAGACCGATTCTGGACTTGCACCTATTTTTGGATCTTCTGGTTCATCACTTCAAAAAATTTCAGTCCATAAAGACGAATTGGAAAGAGCCCAACCTATTGTTGAAAAATTAACTTCTGAACTTGAGGCTTAATAAGTTATAAAGTTCCAAAATTAATTTTTCATCTATAAAATATTAACCAAAAAAATCAAAAACAAAAAATATGTCCAATTACATTAAAGTGTTTTCAGGGAGTTTTATTGAAGTACAACGCATTTTTCATGAGTTGGAAAAAGAAAATATCGTTCCTGTAATCAAGGATGAAAACGAATCTGCTCGCTTGGCTGGCTTTGGAGGCAATATTGTAGCAGGAAATCAACAAATTTATGTGTACCAAGACGAATTGGATAAAGTTGTTCCTCTTGTTAAAAAACTAACCTCAACGCTACAAGAATAAAAGGATTCATTAAAATAAAAACCTCAAAACATTTGTTGTTTTGAGGTTTTTTATTGTTATGTAAGGCGATAATTATACCGTAACCGCATACATTTTGTCGCGAATTTCTTTTATTTTTTTGTCTTGCATGTAATCATCAAACGTTGTGTAGCGGTCTATCACCCCATTTGGTGTTAGCTCTACCACTCGGTTCGCCACGGTTTGCGCAAACTCGTGGTCATGCGTGGTAAACAATACCGTACCTTTAAAATTCTTTAGTGAGTTATTGAATGCCGTGATACTTTCTAAATCCAAGTGGTTGGTAGGTTCGTCCAACTGTAAAACGTTAGCCCTTTGCATCATCATTCTAGATAGCATACATCTTACTTTCTCTCCTCCAGAAAGCACAGAAGACTTTTTAAACGCTTCTTCACCACTAAAAATCATTTTCCCCAAAAAGCCACGGATGTTAACCTCTTCGCGCTCTTCTTCGGTTTTTGCCCATTGGCGCAACCAATCAATTAAATTAAGGTTGTTGCTAAAATATTCACTGTTATCCAACGGCAAATACGATTGTATGGTAGTAACGCCCCAAGCAAATTTTCCAGAATCCGCTTTTTCCTTATCGTTTAGTATTTGGTAAAATGCAGTAGTCGCTCTTGAATCTCTGGAGAACACCACCACCTTATCGCCTTTGGCTAAATTTAAATCGATATCTTTAAATAACACATCACCATCTAAGGATACGGCCAAGCCTTCAATATTTAATATTTGATCGCCAGCTTCGCGTTCACGCTCAAAAATAATAGCAGGGTAACGACGACTGGTTGGACGAATATCTTCAATATTCAATTTATCAATCATCTTTTTTCTACTGGTAGCCTGTTTACTTTTAGCCACGTTGGCAGAAAAACGACGGATAAACTCTTCCAATTCCTTTTTCTTTTCCTCTGCTTTTTTGTTTTGTTGAGCACGTTGTTTCGCAGCCAATTGTGATGACTCATACCAAAACGAGTAGTTACCCGAATAGTGGTTTATTTTTCCGAAGTCTATATCCGAAATATGCGTACAAACGGCATCAAGAAAGTGACGGTCGTGTGATACTACAATTACACAGTTATCATAATTGGCCAAGAAATTTTCTAGCCACGAAATGGTTTCGTAATCCAAGTCGTTAGTAGGCTCATCCATAATTAACACATCTGGATTTCCAAATAAAGCCTGTGCCAGTAACACACGTACTTTTTGTTTACCGTCCAAATCGGCCATTAGACTATGGTGTAAATCTTCTTTTATACCTAAATTGGAAAGTAAGGCAGCAGCATCGCTATCGGCATTCCAACCGTTCATTTCTTCAAATTCTACCTGAAGCTCTCCTATCTTTTCAGCATTTTCATCAGAATAATCCGCGTAAAGCGCATCAATCTCCGTTTTAATTTTAAATAAGGGTTTGTTACCCATTAAAACCGTTTCTACCACGGTATGCTCATCGTACAAATTATGCTCCTGTTCAAGCACCGACATGCGCTTACCGTTTTCAAGCGAAACATGTCCAGAAGTAGGGTCTTGCTTACCTGAAAGGATTCTTAAAAACGTAGATTTTCCTGAACCGTTAGCACCGATAATTCCGTAACAGTTACCGTTGTTAAACGTCGTGCTTACTTCATCAAAAAGGATACGTTTTCCAAACTGGACCGAAAGATTTGATACTGATAACATATAGCGTCTTTTAATTTTTTTGCAAAAGTAGAGAATTACATTGGTAAGACGAAACATCGTTGATTAATAATTATTAAAACAGCCTCATTTATAAGCTAGTTGTATCCGTTACACACTATTATGATTGGGAAACATTTAACAACGCCTTAACAAGAGTTTATAATTATTGGCTATACTTTTGTTTAACGAATACGCTCAGTAGGATTTATGAAGATTTACATTGCCATATTTTTTATTTTTATCAGCTTTTTAGGTTGTAAAAAAGAAAGTGATAGCGCTAATAATTATGCCTATTTTGGTGGGGAAATTATTAACCCTAACACCAACTATGTTGTTCTTTCTAAAAACGAAGTCGTAATAGACACAATTAAGTTAGATGGCAGAAATAGGTTTTTGTACAAAGTTGAAGATTTAGAGCAAGGGCTGTACGCCTTTAGACATGGCGGAGAATACCAGATGGTTTTATTAGAGCCCAAAGACAGTGTGCTTTTTAGACTGAACACGCTAGATTTTGACGAATCGTTGGTGTTTACTGGTGACGGTGACAAAAAGAACAACTATCTGATTAATGAGTATTTGGAAAATGAAAAACAAGAAAAGTACATAGTAAGATTGTGCCAATTAACGCCAGAAGCCTACAGCACGCATGTAGATTCTTTAAAGGCAAATAAAGTTAAAGTTTTAGAGCATTTTAAAAATAAGTACAAACCTTCAGGTCTTTTCCTAAAAATAGCCCAAGCTAATATCAATTACAATTACTACTCAAGTAAAGAGGTCTATCCGTTTGTTCATTACGGAACAAATAAGGCCGCCAATTTAAAATCATTGCCCGAAGATTTCTATTCCTATAGGAAAGACATTAATTACAATGACGCGTTTTTAAGTACCGATTACAATTACACTGCTTTTTTAAGACATAATTTTAGCAATATGTCTTTAAAAATACATGATGAGCATTCCGAAAATACGCGGTTTAACCGGAAAGCCTTATGCTATAATTTAGACAGACTGAATCTGATTGACAGTTTAGTTGAAAACCAGACTACCAAAGACGATTTATTGTACCATTTTGCGATGCGCTTCTTATCAAAAAGCAAGGATGAAGCAGATAATAATGCCATTTTAAAATCTTACTTAGCCAAAAGTAAAAGTGAGAATAACATAGATATGATGGTGCGCTATACCAAATCTATAAACGGTTTAAAGGAAGGATTGAGATTACCTCAAATTAATATGATTAATTCTAACAATGATGTTGTTGATATCAATTCCTTAATTAACAAGCCAACGGCCATAACATTTTGGTCTCAAGCTTATTATGATCATTTTAAAAAGTCGCACAAAAAGCTTAATGAATTAAAAACCAAATACCCAGAGGTTCGCTTTATTAGCATAAACATTGATAAATGTGGTATTGAAAAGTCAAAGAAAATCTTGGCAAGTCATCAGTTTGATCAAACGCACGAATACCAATTTAAAAATCCTCAAGAAGGTAAAGAGATTTTGGCTGTTCACCCTATGACCAAAACGATTATATTGGATAAAAACTCTAAAATTGTGAACAGTAGATCTAATATTTTTTCTTCAAATTTTGAAGATCAATTATTGGGTTTAATCAATAAATAAACTACTTTAACTTATAGTGGTTCATTAAAATTTTTTCATAAACCTTATCTGGTAAAATTCGTTTTAGCACAATCGAAAATTTTTGCATAAACTCCCCTATTTTATAGTGCCCTTTTGGTTTAGACGTATTAATGATTTTATAAACCGCTTCGGCCATCAAATTAGGATTGCTTCCGTTATCTACATGGTCGTTCATCAACTCCAACGTGTTTCCGTAAGATCTTTTATAAGGTGAATCATCAAGAAGTGGTGCGTGGTATCGTCCTGCAGCTATATTGGTTGCAAAATCACCAGGTGCTACGTTGGTCATTTCAATATTAAAATCTTTCAATTCCATTCTAAACGCTTCTGTTAAAAGTTCCAAGGCGCCTTTGCTCGCACTATAAACCCCACGATAAGGTAAACCCATGTAACCGGCAATTGAAGTAATGTTAATGATCAAACCCGAATGTTGCTTTCGCATTTGAGGTAATACAGTCTTAATTACTTTTATGGGTCCGAAAAAATTGGTCTCGAAATTGTTCTTTATTTCTGCTTCCGGAATTTCTTCAATAGGCCCTGTGATACCTGCTCCTGCATTATTTATGACTACATCGAGTTGGTCTTCTTTAGAAATAATTTCGTCAACGGTCTGCTTTATAGTATCGTTGTTTTTTACATCTAAAGTTAAAATTGGAAACTTACTTTCTTTATACATTTCTGGATTACGGCTTGTACCATAGACTTTAAAACCCTTTTCGGTTAAAAACTCACCAATAGATTTTCCTATACCCGACGAACCGCCTGTTATTAAAACAACTTTAGACATGTGTTGAAAATTAAAGTTTAAAGATAGAAAGATTTACCAAACATTAAGGCACAAAAAAAGGCAAGCTACCTACATCACACCGCTACGACCATTTACCTTTGCTTCGTTCCCGACCTGGAGGATTCAACAGGAGCTGGTTGTGTAGGACTTGCCGGGTGCAAAGATACAATCTTTTTAAAATTTTAACAATGATTTTTTAAACTGATTTTTAATAAATATCTTGCCTGAAATTAGAATTTCTACAATGAAAACCTTCAATTATCTAACAATCATATTTTTAAGCGGACTTGTAATAAGCTGCGGATCAAATTCTGGCAGCAAGAAAAGTGATTTCAGAATAAAAACCAATGCCGATAAAGGTAATATTGCAAATTCGGAAACACTTAATCTTTCAATTGAGAACAAAAAAGGTCATGACATCGATTCAATAATGTATACCCTAAACGGTGAAAAAATTAATAACAACACCACATTAAAGAACTTTAAATTAGGTAAACAAAGCCTTAAGGCAACCGTATATTACAGAGGTGAACAGCAGGTAGCTACATCAGCGATTACTATTTTAAGCAGTGAGTTGCCCAAAATATACCACTACAACATCCTCAATGAATACCCCCACGACATTACTTCTTACACGCAAGGCATTGAGTTTTTTAACGACACGCTTTATGAGAGTACAGGGCAGTATCGTGAATCAAAACTCAGAAAGATAGATTATAAAACGGGGAAGGTTATAAAAAATATTAACCTTGCCGATGAGTATTTTGGTGAGGGTCTTACCATTTTAAACAATAAAGTATACCAACTCACTTGGCAAAAAAGCGTTGGTTTTGTTTATAATGTTAATACTTTTGAAAAACTAGATAGTTTTAAATACGGAAACAGCAAGGAAGGCTGGGGACTGTGTAACAATAATGATGTTCTTTATAAAAGTGACGGTACCGAAAAAATTTGGATACTAAATCCTGAGACTTTAATTGAAGAAGATTTTATACAGGTTTGCACTAATAAAGGAAAAATAGTGGGTATTAACGAAATGGAATGGATTAACGGAAAAATTTATGCGAACAGGTACCAGAAAAATGGTGTTGCCATAATTAATCCTGAAAACGGTGCCGTTGAGGGTGTCATAGACTTTACTCCTTTAAAAAACAAGGTTACCCAACATGATGGTTTAGATGTATTAAATGGTATTGCCTACAACCCAAAAACCAAAACTATTTTCGTTACTGGAAAGCGCTGGGATAAATTATTTGAGGTTGAAATTATTGAGTAATCCACCTAAAATCATATTGTTTGATTAGAACCTTACCGAAATTTTTCCTCTTAAAAAGAAAGGCGTGCCTGGTGTAAAATGAATTTCTTCAACCGAATCGGGTTCATTAGACAATCTACTTTCGGTAGCAAACTGGGCTTCGTTCCATTCTGTGTCAAATAAATTTTCTATAATCAAACCAAACGTCCAGTTTTCAACAGCGTAGTTTATGTTAAAATCGGTTACAAAATAACCTTCTGCTACAATAGAATTGTCTTCGTTTGCTGGACGGTCTTTTATGAATCGATAGTTGATTCCTCCTGAAAAACTATTCCAATCCTTTATGCTTAAACCACCTGCAGAAGTGAAATCTGGAGCCAATGGAATATAATTTTCATTATTGGGGTCGTCACTACTTCGTGCATAAGTATAATTAACATCTGTGTTGATAAACAACCAATCGTTTATTTGGCAACGCACGCCAAAATCGACACCATAGCGTTCTGTCTTTCCACTAGGTTCAACGATTCCAGCATCGCCAACATAAACAAATTCCTGCTGTAAAAACAGGCTCCATAGAGCGGCATTAAACACCAATCGGTTTTGTGGTTTGTAAATAAATCCTAAATCAGAACCAAAAGAAGTTGGTAATATTTTTTCGCCGCTATTGGCTACCACTACCCTAGTATCGTTTGAATGGTATCCCAAACCTGTTTTGGTAAATAATTGTAATTTTGGAGACACAGCATAAATCAGATTAAGTTTCGGACTTACTTTTGTTTTATTCTCACTTTTATTATCGTAAGTTTCGGTAAGCAAGTTTTCGTAGTCAAACTTAAAATAATCGAGTCGCAATCCGGGATTTAAAGTCCAATTTCCTGATTTATAATTCAAACTAGTGAATGCAAACGCATTAAATTCATCTACATTCCCTAGGGCTAAACGCTCTAAAATAGTTTGTCTATTCAATGTTCTTGATAATTGCACATCATTGACATCATCATATCTAAAGCCTCCTCCAAGCTCATACCTCAAATGGGAATTGTTATTGTTTAAATGAATGGTATGATTATAAACAGATGATGCACCCATAATCGTTCTATTTTCTTTTTGATGTATTTGATCACCATTTACGGGATCTTCCAAGAAAAAAGTGAAATTTGAAAACAATTCGAAATCATACTTTGACAAATAAGCATTGGATTCTATTTTAGAATGGGTATCCAATTGCTTAGTGTGGTTAATCCACAAATTACTACGGCTCGTTTTTCCGCCTTCCGTATCATCAATGGCTCCAAAACGCCCAATTAAACCTTGTTCTACTGCTCTAACCGGAATTTGTCCCGATGCATCCCATTTACTTTGAAAATGTGAAACTGACAAATTCAATTCTTGATCTTTATGATTATTAAAATTGTAATGTGCCATAACATTTAAGCGATTAAAGTTTTGTGGCGACTCGAATACACCATCGGACAACATCAACTCTGACGCCACATATATACTACTGTTTTTTTCTTCTAAAAGCTTTGTGATGCCTAGTGCCCTCAAGGTATTGAATTGACCAGTTTCCACTGAAACCAGATTTTTTTTAATTGTTTTTTTTGTACCAATGTCAACATAACCGGCCGTATTAAAATTGCCCTTATTGGCATAATAACTACCTTTAGCAAAATCGATATTATCAATGGTTTCAGGAATAATAAAATGCATATCGGCATAACCTTGGCCGTGAGCGTGCGATACCATATTTACGGGCATCCCATCTACATTTATGGCAATATCGGTTCCATGGTCAATATCAAATCCTCTCAAAAATATCTGCTCGGCTTTTCCCCCACCGGCATGCTGACCAATAATTAGCCCAGGTATTTTTCTGAGTATTTCCTGAGAAGATTTTACAGGGTTTGTCTTTAAGTCGACGTTTAAAAATGTGCTCAATACATTAGCTTTCGATACAATTAAAACTTGATCTAATGAAGCTGGAGATTCTTTTAATACAACTAATAATGTTGTTGCCAACTTTGTTTCTGTAATGACTATGGATTTATTTTGATATCCCAAACCATAAAAAAATATTTCATCATTTACAGAAACATCATCAAGCTCGAAATATCCAGAAATATTTGTGTAAGTGTATGAACCCGATGCTTTATTATAAACTCCAACACCTTGCAAAGGTGTTCCATTTTCTTCTGAAACAACAGTTCCACTTATTTCGTGTGCATTTAGAAACGAAATGAAAAACAAAAATAAAAATAGCGGAATTAATCTTTGATTTTTTAATGTTTTACAATAGTGCTTCATAGCTACATTTTCAATTTTATTAAAACTTATTTTTCAATTTGTTTAGAAGTTTAAAATGACTTTTGGCTTCTTTTATTTTACCTACGAAAAAAAGAATCCTTGGGTTTTAATTTTTTAAAAATTTTAGCTAAAATAATTTGTTTCACCTAATATATAATGTCTGAATTACTGAATTAGGTCAAAAAAAAACCACTTATTTAAAATAAGTGGTTTTTTAAAATTTTATATCCTCTAATTTTCAATTTTAACCATTGACATTTTAGTATTGTAAGGTTCAGTTCCCTTACTATTTAGAGCCGACCTTGCTTGACTTACATAGTCAAATTTTTCATAATAAATGTAATATTTGCTGGTATTTACATCAAAAAAGAAATTAATATCCGAGCGTCCTGCCGATACCGCCTTCGTTAAAAATTCATCTCTTTTATCTACATCTGTATGAACTGCTATTACCAAATAGTAGCCTTCATCTACATGCCCATCACCCTTAACAATTTGAATGTTACTCAATTCCTCTCCATGATCAAAATCATCTGGACTCAACTCCCCCTGGCTTGGTTCAGTAAATTTCTTTATTCGCTCTAAAGCTGCCCTATCTTTGTTATATCGATCTTCTTGATTATCGTATAGAGCGCGCTTAATTCTACGCTTACGCTCAATTTCTGTAGCTACTCTTACACTTTCAAATTTATCAAGTAAAGCGGTTCGAGCTTGATTTGTCTTTGCTTGATTTTCTTTTAGAGTGTTAATTGCTTTTGTGTAGAACATATTTGTTGCATCTCGTTTATCTCTAACATTTTTTAGTCTCGTACTATAGAGCGCTTCTAAATTCTCGATTTTTTCATTTTGAGATTTTATTTCATTATCTAACTGAGTTTTGATAGATTCTAACCTAGCATTTTCTGCACTTACACTTTTAAATGGTTTGGGATCACTAACAATACCTTGCTCACTTAAATCGTTTTCTTCTTTTAAATCTTTTAAATCTTTTTCTTTAACAATTAAAACTTCATTTAAACGAATCATCAATTGCTCCTGTTTGTTTTGTGCTTCTAAAGCTAATTTTGTTATAGAACTTAGCGCATCTGTATTTGCATCTGTTGGCTCTGGAATAACCATACCATTTTCTGAAATTCCTGAAACTTTCTCAGCTTTCAATCTTATAGCCTCGGCTAATCTTGCTTGCTCTTCTTGTTCTGCTTGAACTATAGCTTCCTCTGCTAATCTAGCCTGTTCCTCTTGTTCTGCTTGAACTATAGCTTCTTCGGCTAACCTAGCTTGTTCCTCTTGTTCAGCTTTAACTCTAGCTTCCTCTGCTAACCTAGCCTGTTCTTCTTGTTCTGCTTTAACTCTAGCTTCCTCTGCTAATCTAGCCTGTTCTTCTTGTTTTGCTTTAACTCTAGCTACCTCTGCTAATCTAGCTTGTTCTTCTTGTTCTGCTTTAACTCTAGCCTCCTGTGCCAACCTAGCTTGTTCTTCTTGTTCTGCTTTAACTCTAGCTACCTCTGCTAATCTAGCTTGTTCTTCTTGTTCTGCTTTAGCTCTAGCCTCCTGTGCCAACCTAGCTTGTTCTTCTTGTTCTGCTTTAGCTCTAGCTACCTCTGCTAATCTAGCTTGTTCTTCTTGTTCTGCTTTAACTCTAGCCTCCTGTGCCAACCTAGCTTGT
>NZ_JBJJBQ010000006.1:189525-217487 GCF_045446075.1 Flavisericum labens
TCTTCTTGTTCTGCTTTAGCACTAGCCTCCTGTGCCAACCTAGCTTGTTCTTCTTGTTCAGTTTTAACTCTAGCCTCCTCTGCTAATCTAGACTGTTCTTCTTGTCCTGCTTGAACTCTAGCTTCCTCTGCTAATCTAGCTTGTTCTGCCTTAACTCTAGCTTCCTGTGCTAATCTAGATTGTTCTTCTTTAACCTCTCTCTTTTGTGTCTTTTTAGACGTTTTTGGTTTTGAAGTTGTTCTGCTAGCCGCGGTTCTTGACGTATTTCTTTTCTTAGGTATCAAGAAAGCTTGCTCATCATCATCTCCACTATAATTATATCGATATCTGCTTTTAAATTTATAGGCTAAAGTAATGTCGTGCGAGTTTCCGAAAGACGATAAATCGCCCATTGCCTTTTCATAATTGTACTCTATGGCGATTTGGTCTGTGATGTTTAAACCTATTCCAGCCGACACCCCATAAAGTGTATTGTAGCCCACTTGTCCCCAAATACCTTTTGGCACGGTTAGCATGGCTATAGCTGAAACAACGGTTTGGTCCTCTCTAAACTCTGAACGCAACAAACTCGTGAATTTACTTTCATCAAAAAATCCACGGCTGTTAACATATCCAGTGTACATAATGTGCCCTTGAAGCGCCTGTTTCGAATTGTCTTCAATCATTTTTGACTCAGTTAAATTATAAGATACCAAATTATTTACAGAAACTCCGAAATCGAAAAAACCAGTACCATAATTTATTCCTGGGTTAATTGTTATTACAGAATTTGATGGGATATCATCCAACGATGAATCAGGGAAATTAGTTATTACATTGCTTTGATTAATACCGCTCTTATAAAAACCAAGATTTAACCCGAAGGTCAAATTACTTTCTCTATCGAAAACAGCATTGTACGCAAAATTCACTACGCCGCCAAAAGTAGTCAACACACCATAGTTTTGTTGGAACAGTGCTGCACCAAGTCCTATATTTTCGTTAAATCTTCCAGCGTAACTAAACAAATAGGTTTGAGGAGCATCATCAAACTGAACCCACTCCCTTTTATTATTAAAGCTAATGTATTTGTTTTGCTCACGAACGAAACTAAAGGTTGGGTTGATGATATACCGATTAAATTTCAACGAATTTCTTACAGGTATATCTAACGCAACAACTCCATCGCCAGATTGAGGATAGAGTTGCTGCATAAAACAGAAAAATAAAATGATATGTAAAGTTCGTTTTGTCATGCTATTTAATCACCGTAATAGAACCCTTTTTTTCGCTACTATTGGGCGGCTTAATTATATAATAATAGACTGGATTAATATCTTTAAAGTCGATTTGGTTTTCGGGCCAATTGTTTTGATAATTGTTTGTTTGTAATACTACTTTTCCCTGGGCACTTATAATGGTAACTTCAGTATTTGTACCACTAACATATTGTTGCGGAATCACCCAAGTATCATTTTCGTTATCGTTATTCGGACTAATTAAATTTGGAATTTTGGCAACATCGGGAAAAGCTTCTTGCACTACAAAACTAAATTCGCTTGAAGCCAAACAATCTGAAGTCTGATTTACAACGACCTTGTAATTACCCGTTTGATTGATTTCATGACTATTATTCGTGGCGCTGGCTATAAGTGACTCATTAATATACCATTTAAACTCTGGGTTAATGGCATCTGTTGTAACGGTAACTTCTAATGTTTCATTTTCCTCAAGCATTTCAACATCTTCAGCATCAATACTACTAGTAAATCCAGTACTATCCAACTCAATTGAGGCACTGGTTGAGCATTCTCCTAAATCAACGGCAACCATATAATTTCCGGACTCAGTGGTTGAATACATTTGATTAGTAGCTCCTTCAATGGCCTCTTCTTCTAGGTACCATTGATAACTATTTCCGTTTATGGCACTCAGAACTGTACTTCCTTCTGAAGAGCAAAATGGATTCCCTTTACTTGAACTGATTTCAAATGTGCTTCCTGACGTGGCCTGACTTATAGTAACTCGATTTGAAAATGAATTCGAAGTACAAGTACCATAATTGGTTTCAACAAAATAAGTGCCTGATTCATTCACTGGAAGACTAGATCCTTCGGCTACAAAAACAAAAGTAGTAGGGCTTGTTTCTTTATACCAATTAAAAGTAAGTGATGGATATTGAAGTGGTGAATCGTTATTTTCATCGCCAGGATTATCTATAGTTAATACATAGCTTCCTCCCGCGCAATATACGCCTGTAGCAATTAAATTATTTATGGTAAAAGGGGTATCCTGAATTTTATAGTAGGCCGCAAAAGTATTTGAAGGTGTACTTGAAGCCACAGGTGCCGTACTTCTAATTTTTAGTTTATAACCCTCTCCCGCAATAGAGGTAGGCATTGAAAAACTCAAGGTTGCCGGTGATGTTGTTACCTCACCAGCATTGGTTGTGTGGATGGTTGTTGCGTTCGAAAAATCTCCAGTTTCATCGGAGAGTTCAATAATAAACTTGTTTGTACCACTCAAAGAAGTATCTGGTGAAAAGCTAAACGTAACGTTGTAAGTATTGAATGATGGACTGGCGCATGCTTGCGTAAAACCCAAATTTGGCTTTCCTATAACAATCTGTGCATTCCCATTATCAATTAATGAAAAGAACAAAAAAACAGCCATTTGAATTATAGTAAAATTCTTCATTCGATATTATTTTTCTTGTCAATAAAACACCCAAAAACAACTATCGCTCTAACTCGTTGGAGTTATAAAGAATTTCCAAATTAATAAAGTAACATAAAAAAAGGAAGGAGAGTAGATTTGGGGTATTCTTCTCTTTGTGTTTAATTATTAATCAAGTCTTAAGTCTGGGTCTACTTCGTTCGAAGCAATTATTTTATTAATGCGTAATCTAAAATCAGGTCTTCTTTTATTATTGATATCAATAAAAGTTTCGGCATTCGAACTTTTAGAATACACATTAAAAAATGCGCTGTTTCCATACCAATTCTCTAAGTCTTCATTGTTTGAATTATTTTCAACAAAAATATTTCCGTTACAATTGTTAAAATACATTGAAGTAAACTTAATTTTCTCTAAGTTCCCTTGATTAATGCTAATTTTATCTTCTAAAATTACCGCTGGATTGAACCCTGATATAACACTTTTATTCATATCAAGCAAAGCATAGTCACCTACATAAACGGCAGCCTTTATAAGTCCCATTTTTATATCGTTTTCTAAATCTTCACTATCGTTAAGGAAAGTAATATTTTTGGCTACTACCGACGTAGGCTTTTTAGAAAAATCAATTTCTTCCTTTCTATCGTACGATGCCAATTTTAAACATCTTGAACCTGTACTATTTGAAACATAAGGTGATCTTAGTGCCAACGAATTTGTTAAGTTACATTGAACTCCGAAATTAAACTTATAGTCGTTATTATTAGCTTTATATGACACCATATTTAGCATGTTTAGCTCACCGCCCCATGCTTCAAACGCGTTACCCGCAGAATAAGAAATCATGATGTTTTCGAGGATGGTTGCATTGCCAACACCTGCCAATAAAAGGCCATTAAAATGACCAGCATTGGCTATACGCTTTCCAGCAAACTCAATTCTTACATATTTTAAAATACCTGAATTATCCGCAGTACTTTCTCCTCCGTAATTAGCACTAGCATAATTTGAAGGTTCAAGTTCAGGGTAAAATTTCGATGCAGAGCCATTACCAAATCTATTGGATGGTGCTTTGCCTAAAATAATTAGGCCTCCCCAATCACCTGATCTTTTCACAGAACGATTTGAGGTAAAAACAATTGGGTCAGTCTGAAAGCCAGATGCTAAAATTTTAGCTCCTTTTGTAATAGTCAGAGAACCGTTAGATTTATAATCACCCATTATAACCGCACCTGGTTCAATGGTAAGTGTTGCTCCATTTGTTACAAAAACACTACCCAACAACAAGTAAACTTCTCCTTTTACCAAAGTTGTATTTTCTGAAATGTTTCCTGCTAGAATTTTTGTAGGTTCTCCATAATCTGACTGCGTAGGATTAAAATCTGTCCAATTGTTAAGCCAATTTTCAGATCCTACAATTCCTTTTTCTTGCTGAGAAAAAAGACTTCCAGTTACGAAAAGAAGTATGAAAAAGATTTGGGTAAAGTTGTTCATAGTCGTTCGTTTAATATTAAAAACTAAATATGATTGTCTAATTTTAAATCATAACTCAAAAATATAAAAAAATCCATGAAATGCCAATTATTTCGATGAAATACATTTATTTAACAAAGTTATTCCTAAAACCTATCGATGAAATACATGTTTTGAATTAAAAAAATCACTTTTAAAAAAAAGAAAATTTTATTTTCAGAATTTCAAAATTCGACATGTAAATTAATTGGCCTCCTTAAATTATAAGCGAAAATCAATTTTATTCACAATGCGAAAGCGTATTACATAAAAAAATAGGGGATAATTAATTACTGCCTAAATTCACTGTATTGATGCAATGATTTCATGATTTCTTCATAAAATAAAATGGCAGCAATTAAGTTTTTAGTATCGGAATACGGAAGATAAACCTTATGAAAATCCGTTGACTTTTCAAGATAATCGTCGGTAGTTTCAAACTGATCTTCCAAAGCCTTTCTATTATCTGAATCGTTAGGAATTCCTAAAGTAGACATGGTTATACCTGGTTTAGTCGCAAATGCCACGTAAGGTAAGGTCCTAACTAAAACTTGATTACGCTCTGTATAGAGTGCTATAAGTTGGCCTTTTTGCATACCATCCAGCTCTTCTTTGTTATGGTATTTTTTTATGGTAACCCTCTCGCTAATTATGCTTTTGGCTTCCTTTTTTTTCTGGGCAAAACTCATACCCGTTACTAGGCAGAGTGCAAAACTGATGACAAAAAATTTTAATTTCATGGTTAAGATTTAAGGGATTAAAGCACAAATCTATGTAATTAATCGTTAAAAACAAGCGTTTTGTCGATTTTTTTAGTATAAATCTTAAAAAAATAAGGCTATACATATAAAATTATGCGTATAGCCTAACACTAAAGTTTGTTAAAAACGTTTAAAATAACAAAAACTGCTAAACGCTGTTTTAAATTATAAACTCTTTACTAATAAATTTTGTTGATTAAATAAAAATCGGTTAAAACCAACGCGGCCATAGCCTCAACTATTGGCACAGCTCTTGGCACTACACAAGGGTCGTGGCGACCTTTACCTTGCATTTCAACTGTATTACCTTTTTTATCAATAGTTTCGTATTTCTGGATTAGCGTAGCAACTGGCTTAAACGCCACGTTAAAATAAATGTCCATTCCATTACTTATTCCACCTTGAATACCGCCAGAATAATTGGTTTTTGTTGAACCGTCATTGTTAAAAGCATCATTATGGTCACTTCCATACATAGTGCTTCCGAGAAAACCGCTACCATATTCAAAACCTTTAACGGCGTTTATGGATAGCATAGCCTTACCCAATTCGGCGTGTAATTTATCAAAAACAGGCTCGCCCAACCCTTCAGGTACATTTTTAATAACGCAACTCACAACGCCTCCAACAGTATCACCTTTACCCCGAACTTCTTTTATATAAGCTTCCATTTCGCTTGCCATTTTTTGATCAGGGCAACGTACAATATTAGATTCTATTTGGGAAAGATCTAGCTCATTATAAGGTTTATCAAGTTTCATAGTACCCACAGCAGATACATAAGCGTTAATTTCTATATCTTTTAAAACTTGCTTCGCTATGGCCCCTGCCACTACCCTACATGCTGTTTCTCTTGCCGAGCTTCTGCCACCGCCGCGATAATCGCGAATGCCATATTTTTTATCATAGGTATAGTCCGCATGGCTTGGCCTATAACTATCTTTAATATGAGAATAATCGTGAGATTTTTGATTGGTATTTTCAATAACAAAACCAATAGGTGTACCTGTAGTTTTACCTTCAAAAATACCCGAATGAAACTTTACGGCATCGGGCTCCTTACGTTGCGTAACAATGGCCGACTGACCAGGTTTACGTCGTGCCAATTCATTTTGAATCGCCTCAATATCTAACTCAATTCCAGGAGGGCAACCGTCGATAACACCGCCCAATGCAGGACCATGAGATTCGCCATAAGTTGTTAAGTTAAATAGTTTTCCGAAAGAATTTCCAGCCATAAGTTTCAATTTTTGGCTAAAATAACGCTATTCCTATAAAATAGGAAATGAAAATGAACATAGTTACCTAAGGCCATAACGTTAACTTAACAATATACTGATAGATAAATAATTATCAGATAATGTTTACATCACAACTAATACTGTAATTTGTATAAACCAATCCATGTACGTTTTGAAGATTAAAAGGAAATTAGAAGTTGCCGTAATATCTGATGTTCATTTAGGAACCTATGGTTGCCATGCCAAGCATTTGCTTACTTACCTAAATAGCATTCAGCCAAAAAAACTCATATTAAATGGCGATATTGTTGATATTTGGCAATTTAATAAAAGGTACTTCCCTAAGCCGCACTTAAAAGTTATAAAAAAAATAATGACCATGGCATCAAATGGCGTCGAGGTTATTTACATAACTGGAAACCATGACGAGATGTTGCGTAAATTCAGTGATACTACCATTGGAAATATTTCTATAGTTGACAAGGCGGTATTAGAACTTGATGGGAAAAAAGCTTGGTTTTTTCATGGTGATGTTTTTGACATCTCCATCCAAAACGCCAAATGGCTAGCTAAATTAGGTGGCTATGGTTACAATCTTTTAACCCTATTGAACCAATTGGTAAATTGGTGTTTAGAAAAACGTGGAAAAGAACGTTTTTCCCTGTCAACAAAAATAAAAAACGGTGTTAAGGGTGCCGTTAAATATATTAACGATTATGAAACTGTTATTTCTGACTTAGCCATTGAAAACGGTTATGATTATGTGGTATGCGGGCACATTCATCAACCTAAAATGGTTTATAAAGAAAATAAACTAGGAAAAACCATGTACCTAAATTCTGGTGATTGGGTGGAAAATTTTACCGCATTAGAATATCAGTTTAAACGCTGGAAAATTTATAACTTCAATAAAGATAAACTAGCGCCTTTTGTTGTTGAAGATGACTTTGTTGACCTAGAAATCAAAGATTTAATTGCTGCCATAACTATTGTTGAACAACACAGTAAGAAATTATCATAGCAACGCTTCTTTCAAAATGGAAATGGGGTGTTTGGCCTCTCGCTGTGTTCCATCCTTAATTTGATGCCTGCAACTAGTTCCATTCGCTGCAATAATAGTTTCGGGTAAAGCTCTTCTTATAGCAGGAAAAAGTGTTTGTTCACCAACTTTCATACTTACATCATAATGTTCTTTTTCATAACCAAAACTTCCAGCCATACCACAGCAACCAGTTGGTACAATGGTTACTTTGTAATTTTTCGGAAGATTTAAAGTTGAAAAACTAGAAAGTTGATTGCTCAATGATTTTTGGTGGCAATGCCCATGAAGTTTTATGGTTCTTTCTTCAGTAGTGAACCGCTCGGGTTTAATGTTACCCTGTTCTATTTCCTGCTGGATAAACTCTTCAACCAAAAAGCAATTTTTTGATAAGGTTTTCGCGGAAGTTTTATCGTCTGCCAATTTTAAATACTCGTCCCTAAACGTTAAAATAGCCGATGGTTCAATACCCAAAAGCGGGGTTTCTTCTGAAACCAAATCCTTAAAAACCGAAACATTTTTGTTGGCTACAGCTTTAGCTTGTTCCAACAATCCTTTTGACAAAAAGGAACGGCCAGACTCGGCATGTGTAACGATTTTTACGTCGTAATTCAAGGCTGATAAAAGTTCAATGGTGTCAACGCCTATAGGTGTGTCCAAATAGTTTGTGAATTCATCATTAAACAAGTACACCGTTTTAATGACGTTGTTTATAGGTAAGTTTAACCTTCTACTTTTATATTCAGCATTTAAGCTTTTTTTGGAAATTAACGGCAAATTTCTTTTTGGCGCTATACCAAAACTCTTTTTTAATAATGAAGACGTAAATCCGTTTGAAAATATAAAATTGGTAAGCCCAGGCAATACACTACCGTAACGATTTAAAGTGTTGTTAAAAGCAAATAATCTGGTCCGTAATGGCACACCATTAGCTTTCTGATATTGATACTGGAATTCTGCTTTTAAAGCAGCAACATCCACACTACTAGGGCATTCGCTAGCACAGGCTTTACAACTTAAACACAAATCGAAAACCGTTTTCAGCTCTTTATAATCAAATTTATTGGATTTATCTGAATTGGTTAAAAACTCACGGAGGGCATTGGCTCGTGCCCGTGTTGTATCTTTTTCGTTTCTAGTAGCCCGATAACTGGGACACATGGTACCTCCAAATTCTGGTAACTTTCGGCAATCGCCAGATCCGTTACATTTTTCAGCTTCTCTAAGAATTCCTAAGGATTTTGAAAAGTCTAAAAGCGTTTCCACTTTTGGTTCTTCCCTATCAGCTTCATACCTGAGTGATTTATCCATGGGGTATGCGTCAACAATTTTTCCGGGATTAAAAATATATTCAGCATCAAAAGCCTCTTTAATTCGTTTCAGGATTTCATAATTTTCATCGCCAATCATCATCGGAATAAATTCAGCTCGCACGATGCCATCGCCATGTTCACCACTCATGGAACCGTTGTATTTTTTCACTAAATGGGCCACATCGGTTGTTATTTTCCGGAACAACGCCACGTCTTCAGACTTTTTTAAATTTAAAGTAGGTCTTAAATGCAGTTCTCCTGCGCCGGCATGGGCATAATAAATGGCGTCTTGATTATAGCCTTTCATTAAAGCGGAAAATTCAGAAATATAATTGGCTAAATCGGGCAAGGCTACGGCCGTATCTTCTATACAAGCCGCCGATTTTTTATCGCCAACAATATTACCCAGAAGTCCTAGCCCAGCACTTCGTAAATTATTGGCTTTATTAACATCGTCACCAACTAATTTTGGATAGGCATAACTTAATTTTGAAGTCTCAATGTCTTTAATTAAATTATCAGCCAACACAGCAACTTCTTTAAGCGTATTGGCTCGAACCTCACACATTAAAATAGCCCTAGGGTCGTCAACAATAAATTGTCTGTTTTCAAACTGGGTTTTATTTTGCTTGGTACAATCTAAAATGGTTTTATCCATCATTTCACACGCATACAAATTATGCTTCATGGTTAACTCTACGGCATTCAAACAGTTTTCGATACTCTCGAAATGTGCAGCAACTACAATCGCCTGTGGTGGCGGAAGTACATCCAATTTTAATGTAACTTGCGTTGTAAATGCCAAAGTACCCTCGCTGCCAGAAAGCAGCTTACACATATTGAATTTTTCATCAGTTACAGAAAAAACTTCTGTGTTTACCAACTCATCAATGGCATAACCCGTATTCCTTCTATGTATTTCTGGCTTCGGAAAATTTTCAAAAATTTTATTTTGAATCGATTCTGACTTTAATTCAGAATAAATCGAGTTATAAATTTGTCCTTCTAAATTGTTTTGTTTTGTTTTTTTCTGAAATTCTTCCGAACTCAATTCTTCAAAAACCGCTTCACTTCCATCACTTAAAACGGTGTGCATTTCAATAACTTTATCGCGTGTTACCCCATACTGAATTGAAGTTGTTCCCGAGGAATTATTACCCACCATCCCGCCAATCATACAACGATTGGACGTGGAAGTGTTTGGGCCAAAAAACAAACCATAAGGTTTTAAATAATTGTTTAAAGCATCGCGTACAACACCTGGCTGAACGGTAACTGTTCTCTCCTTTTCATCAAAACTAATAATCTTCGTGAAGTATTTCGAAACATCGACAACAATGCCTTCTCCTACACATTGACCAGCCAATGAAGTGCCCGCAGTTCTTGGAATCAACGAGGTTTTATGTCTTTTGGCAAAAGCAATAAGTTGTTTTAAATCTTCCTTGTTTTTGGGATACGCAACAGCCAATGGCAATATTCTATAGACAGAAGCATCGGTGGCATAGATTGATTTAATTAATTCATCAAAATAAATTTCCCCAGAAAAATTTTCGCTTAATTCCTGTAAATGTGTTGTTAACATCATGAGACATTAAAATTGTTTGTAAAACTATAAAGTTGTTAAATATAATTACAATAATGATTTTATTTTTGTAAAATAAAACGTTGAACAAAATTGATCTATTTATTTAAAAAGATCGTATATTTAATAACAAAACTTATATTTTATGAAAAAATTATTTTTATTATCAATTGCTGTATTCGGATTCATATTAACATCGAATGCTCAAGAAATTTCGGAAAATGCTATTGGTTTACGACTAGGCGACAGTGATGGTTTTGGTGCAGAAATATCATACCAACGTGCTTTAGGCGCTAACAATAGGTTGGAACTCGATTTAGGATTAAGAAGTGGAAATGGCTACGACGGTTTTAAACTTGCTGGATTATACCAATGGGTTTGGTTATTAGATGGTAACTTTAATTGGTATGCCGGTGTTGGTGGAGGATTAGGCTCTTATAGCTTTGACAATGTGCCTCCAGGAGTAGATGATAGTGAAACTTTTATTTTTGCCGCTGGAGATATTGGTATCGAGTATAATTTTGATATTCCTTTGCAACTATCAATTGATGCCAGGCCAGAATTTGGTTTTGGGAATTATAGAGATGACTTAGATTTTGATATAGCCCTTGGTATTCGTTACCAATTCTAATCTATATAATTTATAAAAAAAGCACCTTTAAAAGGTGCTTTCTTTTTATACAATAAACTTAAGTTTCTATACAAATAGCATACGATCTTCGTAATTTCTAACTTGACCGAAATAGGTTTCTTGATGCTTATGCAATGTTTTTACGGGCAACCCCAATACATACTTTTTAACACTAGTAACTTTTGTAGTTAGTTCTCCCATTTTAGTGGTATATCGTTTTTCATATTTTGTGTTTCTCTTTATATATAATATTTTCATTTAATTTTTTTTATAGTTGAAAGCTCATGGCCGTTCTAACCTCATTTCTATATTTCTTGGTTTAAACCCTTTGTCTTTAAATAAATTAATAGCAGGGTTATCTTGATTGATGTGTATTGCAATATCTCCTTTACAATACTTGATGGTATGTTCAATTAATTTTTTGCCTATACCCTTACCTCTATATTCTTTTTTTACGGCTACGTAAACCAGAATGTTTTCAGAAAGGTACTCGTTCATACCCGTTCTGTTAACAACAACTGCTCCTAATATCTCATCTTTCTGCTCTAAAACAAACACATAACCACCTAAGCCAGGTGTTTCTTTGGCAGCATACATTAAAGATTTTCTTATCGCACTTTTCGAATCTCTAAACTTATCAAAATTTTGAAACAGAAAATTGGTAACTCGGTTTATGTTAATAATTGATAGCCTGGAAAAAGCATCATAAGTTTTAATTGTCATGGAATATATTTATTGCCAACCTAATTAAACATATTTTAAATTAGGTTCAACTTAAAAAATGAATTGAGGGTAGATATTAATTAAAATACCACTAAATTTTAGTAGTTGTAAAGAAAGTGAATTACTCTTTATGAAATCGTAGATGGAGGAATGAACTTTTCAGATTGGTTTCTAAACACCAGAAAGTTAAAATTGTAGACCCTGTAATTTTGTTTTTTTAGATTTCCTTTACCCATGTTTTGCAAATTTACAAAAACAGACCACCAATGGCAAATGAGAGTCTTTGCTATAATCACAAAACTTTGTTAAACAAAAAAAGCTTCCTTAAAGGAAGCTTTTTAAAATATTATTAAATCAATATTCGTTTACTTTGCTGGTTTTACAGGCGCATTTAATTTAGAACTCATTTCCATAGAAATGGCCGATTTGTCAAACTTTAACTTTCCGGCCAAAGTTTCAATAATGCAACTATTATCTTTTTCGTTAATATCTGAGACTTTACCGTGTAAACCACTTTTGGTAACAACTTTGTCACCTCGTTTTAATGCTGCCGCAAATTTCTTTTCTTTTTTAGCACGTTTCATCTGTGGTGCTATCATAAAAAAATACACTACTACAAACATTAATATTATTGGTAGAAAACTACCTATTCCTCCTTCTCCCATTTTTTAAATCTAATTAGTGAGCCGCAGCCGTTGTTGCTTTATTCGGGTCTGGTTTCACAAACGCCGTTATTTTAACTATTTCACTACCTTTTTCGGTATTGGCAGTAACTGTAATCGTTTTTGTTACTTTATTGGAACCACTTCCATTAAATTTAACGGTAAATTTACCTGAATCGCCAGGTGCCAATGGTTCTCTACTCCAATCTTCAGGAACAGTACATCCGCAAGAACTTTTAATATTTGTGATAACTAAAGGAGCATCTCCAGTATTTTTGTAACTAAATTCCGTTTGCACAGGTGTTTTAGCTTCAATTTCACCAAAATCATGTTCAGTTTTGTCAAAATCAATTACAGGGAATTTTGATGCTACTGCATCTCTTTCCGCTGCAGCGGCTACATTGGTTTCGTCAATTTTTTTTGCAGCATTCTCTTTACATGAAGTAAAGGCCACCAAACACAAGGCACTTAAGCTTAAGATTATTTTTTTCATAATTAGGTTTTTAATTTTTATGGTGAACAAAAATAGCAATTATTTGACCGATTAAAAACTTTTCGCGTTTTCTTAACAAAATTACATAAGGCCACGCCCTACTTTCTTCAATGCGCCAGAGATTTCATACTCTTTAACGAGCTTATCTAAAATACCATTTATAAATATGCTACTTTTTGGTGTGGAATATTCCTTTGAAATCTCCAAGTACTCGTTGATTGTTACTTTTACGGGAATTGACGGAAAGTTTCTTAATTCACAAATAGCCATTTGCAACAATGCATAATCTATGGCAGCAATGCGATCGGCATCCCAATTTTTTGTTTTGGTCTCAATTTCTTTGTTGATTGCCGTTTGGTTTAAAAGTGTTTTTCTAAAAAGGTCGATAGCAAACTGCTTATCTTCTGCATCTTTATAAAGTTTAGGTGTGAAATAGCTTTCTCCAACTTTAGCCTTTGCCTTTCTCAGAAGTTTTAAAATCGTGGTATTTACAGTAGGCAAGTCGTCAAGCCAAGTTAAGTTTTTGTCTTCCAAATAGTCATATAGTTTATCGTTTGGCGCAATAACTTCTTTAAAAACATCAATAATAAACTCTTTATCTTCTTTGAAATCTGAAACCCTGGTTTTCATGTATTCCTTATACACGTTACTTGAAATGATAGCTTTAAAAATCACTTCAACATATTCATCATCCATTTCCCAATAATTCGTATTATGGGCTTTAAAAGCATCTTTTAGTTGTTCATTTTCAGATATTAAACTTAACAACTGATTATTGATAAACTTCCGGTTAGGATTTTTATCCTCGTCTGTAGCTAAATGCTTATTTTGCTTTTTATGCAAATCGTTCTCTGCTTTTTTCTTCACTTCTACCAACAAAGAAATTAACAGTAAATACAAATTGTACATATTATCTACACTAAACAGCAAAAACTTTTGGTCTTTACTAAAGTCGTCACTCTCACTGCCTTTAAAAGCATAAAGTGTTTGCATTACTTTTACACGAATATGTCGCCTGCTTAACATCATTACAAAGAACTCTATTTAAAAAAGATGAAAATTTATCTCGGTTTCACCGGGCAAAAATAAGACTATATTTAAAAACCACATACTTTTAATTTACTTTAATTAATATAAAGGTTTAGGCTATTTTTAACAATTCACTTACCAGAAGAGCAGATCTTATTGTTTTTTAAACCCTATATTTGCGCTTCTATCTTTATATATATAATGAAAGAGCTACAGCACTTAAATAAATACTTTTTTAAGTACAAAACACACTTAATTTTAGGGATTATTATCACCATAGTTGCACGAATATTTTTGCTATTTACGCCAAGGTATGTCAAGCAAATATTTGTGGTCATTGAAAACTACATGGAAGGTGGAGTTAGCAAAGCAACTATAAAAGCTGAATTGACTGAAGTTATCCTTTACATTGTTGGTGCGGCCATAATCGGCGGAGTGCTTACCTTTTTTATGAGACAGACCATTATAAATGTTTCGCGTTATATTGAATTCGATTTAAAAAATGAAGTTTACGAACAGTACCAAAAGCTTTCATTAAATTTTTATAAAAAAAACCGAACAGGTGATTTAATGAACCGCATTACGGAAGATGTGGGCCGTGTGCGTATGTATGTTGGTCCAGCACTAATGTACAGTATTAATACCGTTACATTATTCATAATTGTGATTATTTACATGGTAAATGCATCGCCAAAACTCACATTATATACTATTCTGCCATTGCCCATTTTATCGGTCATTATATATAAACTAAGTAGAGAAATACACAAGCGCAGTACCATTGTTCAAGAATATTTATCAAAACTGTCCACATTTACACAAGAATCTTTCAGTGGAATTTCGGTTATAAAAGCTTACGGCATAGAGCCACAAACCTCGTCCAATTTTAGATTACTTGCAGAAGGAAGCAAAGAAAAACAAATTCATTTAACACAGGTGCAGGCCTGGTTTTTTCCTATCATGATTTTACTCATTGGCACTAGTAACCTTATGGTTATTTATGTTGGAGGTATGCAATATATAAATGGTGAAATTGAAAGTGTTGGAACCATTGCTGAGTTCATTATATATGTAAACATGTTAACTTGGCCAGTGGCAACAGTAGGCTGGGTAACTTCTATTGTACAGCAGGCAGAAGCGTCGCAAAAACGTATTAATGAGTTTTTAAAAATTAAACCGGAAATTAAAAATATCGTTGAAAGTGAAACTGACGTGAACGGAAACATTAGCTTTAGAGACGTTTATTTCACTTACGACGACACCAATATTCAGGCATTAAAGGGCGTCAGTTTCACTATTAAAGAAGGCGAAACATTGGCTATTTTAGGCAAGACAGGTTCTGGGAAATCTACTGTTTTAGATTTGATAGGCCGGCTGTACGACATAGAAAAAGGCACCATAAGCATTGGTGGTATCAGTATAGGTGAGCACAACCTTACCAGCTTGCGAGACCATATTGGATATGTACCACAGGACGCCTTTTTGTTTTCTGACAGCATTAAAAACAATATAAAGTTCGGAAAACAAGAAGCCACAGACGATGAAGTTGTTGAAGCCGCGAAAAACGCCCAAGTACATAAAAACATTATTAAATTTAATAAAGGATACGATACCATTCTTGGAGAACGGGGAATTACACTTTCGGGCGGACAAAAACAACGCGTTTCTATTGCTCGAGCCATTATAAAATCCCCAAAAATTTTGTTGTTTGACGATTGCCTATCAGCTGTTGACACCGAAACTGAAGAAAAAATCTTGAAAACACTGGGGAAAATATCTAAAGGAAAAACATCTATTATTGTAAGTCACCGCGTGTCTTCAGCAAAAAATGCTGATAAAATAATTGTTTTGGAAGATGGTAAGATCGTGCAGGAAGGCACCCATGAATCATTAATAAATTCTGAAGGCTATTATCAACACCTGTATTTAAAACAGCTAAGCGAAACAACTGAAAAATAACATTTTACATATTCAGACCACCAAACCAAACACCAATTTTGTTCAATAAAATTCAATAAAATTGGAGTATCCAAAAAGAAACTTCAAAAAATGTTGGTTAGTAACGGTTTTTTTTAGATTTTTGGTACACTATTGATTTCTTAACAAAATTTAATTAAACGATGAATAATAACGGCATGATGGAGAAAGAGGAAATTTTTTCGAAAGTATTAAGAGCAGGAAGGCGTACCTATTTTTTTGATGTAAGAGCTACAAAAGCAGAAGATTATTACCTAACAATAACTGAAAGCAAAAAGTTCACCAATGACGATGGATCGTTCCATTATAAAAAACATAAAATCTATATTTATAAGGAAGATTTTGAAGAATTTAAAGAAATTTTAGCCGAGACGACTGACTATATTATCAGAGAAAAAGGCAATGAAGTGATTAGTGAGCGTCACCAAAAAGACTTTAAAAAAGATGAATACGAAAATGAGCCTCGCGTAACTGAAGACCAATTAAAATCACCCGAGAGCTTTACCGATATAGATTTCGAAGATATATAAAATTGTTTCAATACATAATTTAAAACCGTAGCATTACCGTTACGGTTTTTTTATGTTTTAGGCTAACTAACCACAGAACCATTTTTTACCTTTTTTTCAGGATGAAGCAAGATAACATCATTGTCTTTCACTGCACCAATAACCAAACATTCACTCATAAAATTCGCTATTTGCTTTTTAGGAAAATTTACTACTGCAACTATCTGTCGGTTTAGTAAACCTTCCTTTTTATAAAGAGTAGTTATTTGGGCTGATGACTTTTTAATACCTAATTTTCCAAAATCTATAATGAGTTGAAAAGCCGGTTTTTTGGCTTCAGGAAAATCATTTACCTCAATAATAGTACCCACTCGTAAATCTATTTTCGTAAAGTCCTGAAAAGTTATTCCGTCATTCATTTTTTAAAAATACAAATTATAACGAACTTTGAACAAACTAATAATTATGGCACGCACACCTTCAAATATGCTTCCGTTGGGCACAAAAGCTCCTTATTTTGAATTGATAGATACTGTAAGCGGAAAACTTTTAGATATAGAGTCTGTAAAAGGAAAAAAAGGCACTGTTGTCATGTTTATTTGCAACCATTGTCCTTTTGTAATTCATATTAATGAAAAAATCGTAAACATAGCTAACGCATACTCGCAAAAAGGGATTGGTTTCGTGGCTATTTCAAGTAACGATGTTGTGAATTATCCTCAAGATTCACCAGAAAAAATGAAAATTCATGCAAAGGAAAACAACTACCCTTTTCCTTATTTATATGACGAAACCCAGGAAATCGCAAAAGCTTATGATGCGGCCTGTACACCTGATTTTTACGTTTTTAATGAAGATCAGCAACTAGCTTATAGAGGTCAATTGGATAGCTCTCGCCCAGAAAATGGCATTCCTTTAACGGGTGAAGATTTAAGGCATGCTTTAGATTGCTTAATTGAGAACAAAGAAAACACAAAATTGCAAAAACCAAGTATTGGTTGCAACATTAAGTGGAAGTCTTAGATTAGTTTCAGTTGAAAAACACCAACATCCAACCATTTACCAAACTTATAACCTACTTCATTAAAATGGGCCACTTGGGTAAAATTGAATCTTTGGTGAAGTTTTATACTGGCATGGTTCGGCAAGGTTAAAACTCCCAAGGCCACATGAAATTTTTGTTGTTTCAAAAGTTGTAATAGTTCAGCGTAAAGCTTGCTACCTATTTGTTTCCGGTGAGCATTATGTTTAACATATACCGTTGTTTCAACGGTGTTTTTATAAGCCGGTTTTGGTCTAAATTTACTTCCGTAGGCATAACCCAATATTTCGTTATTATCCTCGAAAACCAAAACGGGGTATTCAGCCAAAACATGATTTATTTTTTCCTCAAAGATTTTTAATGACAGTGGTTTGTCATCAAAGGTAACCACTGAATGTTTTACGTAATAATTGTAAATCTCTAAGAGTGCTCTAACATCGTTGCTATGTAAAGGTCTAATCATTTAAATCCAACCTTTGCGTTTTAATAAATTTTCTATGTGAACATAGTGGTGATTGCTGTGCCAAGCATAATTTCCAATAGTATATTTTAAGGTAAATTGAGAATTGGTTTCTGGATGAATAAAATGTTTGTTTAAATCTTCCTCTTCTAACATATTTAGCAAATAAACCATCTTCCCATGAAGTGCTTTTATATAGTCTAATGCTATCTCAATCGGCGCTTCTTTAGAGTCAATGAGTTCAGCCCATCTGTCTTCATAATAAGTCTTAATAATTGGAGACTCTTCGGTTAATGTCCATTTTAAACGCGAATAGCAGTGATGATGACTATCACCAATATGATGAATAACCTGTCTTACCGTCCAACCTTGAGGTCTATAAGAGGTATTTAATTGTTCTTCGGAAAGGTTCGAAACCAAACTTTTCAATCGATTTGGAAAGTGTTCTAAGACAGCTATCCAACTTTCAATGTGCTCTTTTGAGATGTGGTCTGGACAATTGAATTTTCCTATAGGGTACCTTAATGTTTCTAATTCCTTAGCCGTCATAAACAAATATAAAAATTTACGCCAAACAAAGGTGAATTTAAATTCTACTTTGTTTGGCGTAAAAGTTTTTTAGCATTGAAATTTTTTACAATGCTTAAGAAATGCTATTTATCCTTAGTTTCCTGCTTCTAAAGCATCAATTTTTTCCTTTAGTGCATTTCGTTTTTCGGTTTCCCCTAAAATACTGTAAATATTCATTAAGGTTTTTGCTGCGTTAATATTGTCAGGCGCAATTTCTAATGCTTTAGACAAAAACGGTATAGCATCTTTGTAAAGGTTTTGCCTTTTTTCTCTTAACTCATCATAACGCTTATTGTCTGCTGCCGAAGTCCCTAAACCGTTCATTTCTTCAATTAATGGTTTTTCTTCCCCTAAAATAAGTGCCGCAACATTAATATAAGCATTTACGTAAGTTGGGTCTAATTCAATAGCTTTTTCGTAATAAGCTCTGGCTTCTTCTGTATGATTGGCCTCTGCTGCAACAACCCCTAAGTTGTACTGCAACTCCGGGTTTTGAGGGTCCATTTCAGTAGCCTTTTGCAAAAGTTTTGTGAACTCTTCTGTATTTCCTAATTTAAAGTGAATATTAGCTGCACTCAAAATTAAATTGATATCGTCAGGGTTTTCCTCTCGCGCGTCTTTGAACGCTGCAAGTGCCTTGTCATCATCACCTTGACTAACATATATCAAAGCTACGTTTTTTACGATTTCTGGCTTTTTAGACTCGGTTGTACGCTCACCTGGATTTATATGACTTTTCGCCTTAACGTAAAGGTCACGTGTTGCTTTATCCATAACCTCTTCTTCGTTTGTTTCAACGTTGGTAGCAAAATACTCTGTTTTAATACCCGTGTAGCCCAAGTTTTTGAGCTCTTCATATAAAGAAAGTGCTCTTTCGTATTCTTTAACGTTTACGGCAGTTGCCGCAGCATAGTAAAGAAATAAAGTGTCTTTTTGAGAAGCTCTGTAAGATCTTTCGAAATACTTGGAAGCTTTTGAAAAATCTTGTGCTTCATAGGCTTTATTACCTTCGGTCAACATACTGTTAACCATATTTTGCTTCATTTCAGAAGCTTCTGATTCATAATCTCCTTCTACTTTTTCCAAATTTTCTAATGACGCATCGATGTCGGCATCAGAACCCTTACCATTAGCATACAAAGCTTGTGCATTTAGATAATAATATTTTGCTTTTAACTTATCGTCCATTTCAGACATTAAAGCCTCGGCTTGCTTCAAAGCTCCTTTGGCTTCTGCAAAATTGTTTGATTTGATAGCTTTTTCTGCGGTTTTCAATTCCTTTTTTTGTGCAAATGAAAATGCACTAATTGAAAATGCTAAAGCTAAAAGAATTCCTTGTTTCATTTTTGTGATATTAAATTTAAACTTCAGTGTTATTGTTATCTGTATTATTGGTATCAAGAGTTGTGCCATCTTCCGAAACATCGGTATTTTCAACAGTTTCGTTCTCATCTACTTCATCTTCATCATGTATTACCTTGGCAACCGCAGCGATTGAATCGTTTCCTTTCAGGTTTATTAATTTCACCCCTTGTGTGGCACGCCCCATAACTCTTAAATCTGCTATTACCATTCTGATTGCTATACCCGATTTATTGATAATCATTAAATCATCATTATCTGTTACCGCTTTAATAGCTACTAAATTACCCGTTTTTCCTGTAATTGAAATGGTTTTGACACCTTTTCCGCCTCTATTAGTAATTCGGTATACTGGCTCGCCATCTTCAGGATCATCAATGTAAGTTCGTTTACCATATCCGTTTTCAGAAACCACTAAAACAGATTCTTCCTGTGGGTTCTCTATGGTCACCATTCCTATTACCTCGTCATTATCATGACCCAAAGTAATACCTCTTACACCCGAAGCATTTCGTCCCATAGGTCGTGTTTTTGCTTCCTCGAAACGAATGGCCTTTCCTGATTTTAAAGCTAACATTACTTGGCTGTTACCAGTTGTTAATTTAGCTTCAAGTAATTCATCATTGTCCTTGATAGTAATGGCGTTAATACCATTGGTTCTAGGACGTGAGTATTGCTCTAAAGACGTCTTTTTTACTTGGCCGTTCTTAGTAGCCATAATAACGTAATGGCTATTGATATAATCTTCGTCCTTTAAATCTTGAGTACAGATAAAGGCCATAACCTTATCGTCTTGCTCAATATTTATAAGGTTTTGAATGGCTCTACCTTTTGAAGTCTTGCTGCCTTCTGGAATTTCGTAAACACGCATCCAGAAACATTTTCCTTTTTGGGTAAAGAACAACATATATTGGTGGTTGGTTCCTACAAATAAATGCTCTAAGAAATCTTCATTTCTAGTTGTTGAGGCTTTTTGTCCAACCCCTCCTCTGTTTTGAGTTTTATATTCGGTAAGTGACGTACGTTTGATATATCCTGCATGCGAAATGGTAATCACCACTTTTTCATTAGGGATCATGTCTTCAATACTTAAATCGCCACCAGCGTATTCAATTTTAGAACGACGTTCGTCACCGTACTTGTCTCTTACAACTTCCAACTCTTCCTTAATGATTTCCATTCTTCTATCCTTTTTATCAAGAATATCTTTTAAGTCTTCAATGGTTTTCATTAACTCTTCATATTCAGAACGCAGTTTGTCTTGCTCCAGTCCTGTAAGTTGACGCAATCGCATTTCAACAATGGCCTTCGCTTGAATTTCTGTCAATTTAAAGCGTTCCATTAATTTTTCACGCGCTTCATCAGCATTTGATGATGCTCTAATTAAGGCAATAACTTCATCTATATTGTCTGAAGCAATGATTAAACCCTCTAAAATATGCGCTCTTTCTTCCGCTTTGCGTAATTCAAATGTTGTACGCCTAACCACTACATCATGTCTATGCTCTACAAAGTAATGGATGAGTTCCTTTAGGTTCAGTAACTGCGGACGCCCATTAACCAATGCGATATTATTTACACTAAATGATGATTGCAGTGCGGTATACTTATACAGTTTGTTCAGTACAATATTTGGAATAGCATCACGCTTTAAAATATATACGATGCGCATACCTTTTCTATCAGACTCGTCACGAATTGAAGAAATACCTTCAAGTTTTTTCTCATTAACCAAATCGGCAGTCTTTTTAATCATGTCTGCCTTGTTAACTTGATAAGGAATTTCGGTTACTATAATGCACTCACGACCATTAACTTCCTCTACATTGGCATTGGCTCGCATTACAATTCGGCCACGACCAGTTTGGAAAGCTTCGCGAACACCATCATAACCATAAATGGTTCCTCCTGTTGGAAAATCTGGTGCTTTTACGTACTGAATAAGTTCATCAACTTCAATATCGCTATTCTCGATGTAAGCGATGGTTCCGTTTACAACTTCAGTTAAATTGTGAGGTGGCATGTTTGTGGCCATACCTACAGCAATACCTGATGCACCATTTACCAAAAGACCAGGAATACGTGTTGGTAAAACCGTTGGTTCTTTTAAGGTATCATCAAAGTTTAATTGATGGTCAACCGTTTCCTTTTCAATATCCGCCAACATATCCTCAGATATTTTTCGCATACGTGCTTCCGTATAACGCATAGCTGCCGGGCTATCACCATCGATTGAGCCGAAATTTCCTTGACCATCAACCAACATGTAACGCAAACTCCACTCTTGAGCCATACGTACCATAGCATCATAAACCGAAGTATCACCATGAGGATGGTACTTACCTAAAACCTCTCCAACTATTCTTGCGGATTTTTTATGTGCCGAATTCGCTCTAACGCCCAACTCATGCATTCCGTAAAGTACACGACGGTGTACAGGCTTTAAGCCATCTCTTACATCTGGTAACGCACGTGACACTATGACCGACATTGAATAATCAATGTAGGCCGATTTCATTTCATCCTCAATGTTAATAGGGATCAATTTTTCTCCTTCTGCCATAAATATTTTAATTTAATTTAATCAGTTTTTCAAAACATGCTAATATAAGTATTTCGTCAGTTGTAGTAAGCGCTTCAACGGTATTTTTTCGTGTTTTTATTAACAATTTTTATATGTTTTTTAGTTAATAAATATGAAGTGTAAAATTTTGATTTTATTAAGTTTTTTTTGTCAATTAGCATTTTACGTACAATTTAAGGTATAGTTTTTGCCTTTGGTAAAATGTTTTACTATTTTTAATGCAGAAAGGATAAGGATATGGATGATAATTTTTCACCAAGAGTTAAAGATGTTATTGCTTACAGCAAGGAAGAAGCCCTGCGTTTAGGCCACGATTTTATTGGCACTGAACACTTAATGCTTGGCCTTTTACGTGATGGCAATGGCAAAGCTATAAATATATTAAATGCCCTAGAAATCGACCTGAACCATTTAAGGAGAAAAGTAGAGATTTTGAGCCCTGCAAACCCCAATATTGCTGTAGCATCAAACCAAAAGAAAAACCTGCACCTTACTAGGCAGGCGGAACGCGCTTTAAAAACAACGTTTTTAGAGGCAAAATTATTTCAAAGTACTTCAATTAATACGGCGCATCTTTTGCTTTGTATTTTAAGAAATGAAAACGACCCCACTACCAAGCTTTTAAACAAGCTTAAAGTTGACTACGATAATGTTAAAGAACAATTTAAACTTATGATTACAAACGACAATGATTATATAGAACCCAAAGCCGAATCGTTTCAAGATGACGACACGAGCACCGGTGATGATTCTTCAAAAGATATTTTTAATTCCCCAGCGGGTAAAAGCAACAAAAAATCCAAAACTCCGGTATTAGACAATTTTGGTCGCGATTTAACCGTTTTGGCGGAAGAAGGCAAACTTGACCCCGTAGTTGGAAGAGAAAAAGAAATTGAAAGAGTTTCTCAAGTTTTAAGTCGAAGAAAGAAAAACAACCCACTTTTAATTGGAGAACCTGGCGTTGGTAAATCGGCCATTGCTGAAGGTTTGGCACTTAGAATCGTAAAACGAAAAGTGTCACGTATTCTATTCAACAAACGTGTGGTTACGCTCGATTTAGCGAGTTTAGTTGCAGGAACAAAATACCGTGGGCAGTTTGAAGAGCGTATGAAAGCCGTAATGAACGAACTGGAAAAGAATGACGATGTTATTTTGTTTATTGATGAAATCCATACCATAGTTGGTGCTGGTGGTGCTACAGGAAGTCTTGACGCCTCAAACATGTTTAAACCAGCTTTGGCACGTGGAGAAATTCAATGCATTGGGGCCACTACCTTGGACGAGTACAGGCAATATATCGAAAAAGACGGTGCCCTAGAACGCCGTTTCCAAAAAGTTATTGTTGAGCCTACAACGGTAGAAGAAACTATTGAGATTCTTAACAACATAAAAACCAAATACGAAGAACACCATAATGTTGACTACACACCTGAAGCCATCGAGGCTTGTGTAAAGCTAACGAACCGATATATGACGGAACGTTTTCTTCCAGACAAGGCCATTGATGCTTTAGACGAAGCGGGCTCACGTGTACACATCACTAATATCGATGTGCCTAAACAAATAATAGAACTTGAAAAAGAATTAGAAGGCATTAAGGAAACAAAAAATGCAGTTGTTAGGAAGCAGAAGTATGAAGAAGCTGCCAAACTTAGAGATGATGAAAAACGTCTCGAAAAAGAATTGGCAATAGCGCAGGAAAAATGGGAAGAAGACACGAAGCAGCATCGTGAAATTGTTACTGAAGATAATGTTGCTGATGTTATCTCCATGATGACTGGCGTTCCTGTAAACCGAATTGCACAAACCGAGATAAATAAGCTTGCCGAACTACCAAAACTTATTAAAGGTAAAGTTATAGGTCAGGATGAAGCCGTTGGCAAAGTTGTAAAAGCCATTCAGCGTAACCGTGCAGGCCTTAAAGATCCGAATAAACCAATTGGTTCTTTTATTTTCTTGGGGCAGACTGGAGTTGGTAAAACCCAATTAGCAAAAGTACTCTCTCGTGAGTTATTCGACAGTGAAGATTCATTGGTAAGAATTGACATGAGTGAATACATGGAAAAATTTGCTATCTCCAGATTAATTGGAGCACCTCCAGGGTATGTAGGCTATGAAGAAGGCGGTCAATTAACCGAAAAAGTGCGTCGCAAACCTTATGCGGTTATTCTTTTAGATGAAATTGAAAAAGCACATCCAGATGTATTTAACATGTTATTACAAGTATTAGATGACGGTTATTTAACAGATAGTTTAGGAAGAAAGATCGATTTTAGAAATACTATTATCATTATGACTTCCAATATCGGAGCGCGAAAGCTAAAGGATTTTGGAACCGGTATAGGTTTTGGCACGGCTTCACAAAAAGCACAAGAAGATGCCAATGCCAGAAGCGTTATTGAAAATGCTCTAAAAAAATCGTTTGCTCCAGAGTTTTTAAACCGAATTGATGATGTTGTTGTTTTCAATGCATTGGAAAAAGAAGACATCAACAAAATTATTGATATTGAATTAGAAAAACTTCTAATAAGAATAAAAGGTTTAGGCTATACCTTAACACTTACTGATAGCGCCAAAGACTATATAGCTGAAAAAGGCTTTGATAAACAGTATGGAGCTCGCCCTTTAAAAAGAGCTATCCAGAAATATGTAGAAGATGCTTTGGCTGAAGAAATTGTAGCTTCAAATCTGCAAGATGGTGATAAAATTAAAATTGATTTAGATAAGAAATCTGATGAATTAAACATTAGTATTGAAAAAGCTGAAAAGCCTGCTGAATCTTAGTTATTAAGCTTAAAATAAAATTAACCTGTTGCTATTTGAGTTTCAGGTTTTTTTTGTTTTGAATGTATCAAGGATTTCGCTCTGGAACTCTGAATAACAGTATTATTCCAAAGAGAAAAAAGACAAAAAGAAAGAGAATGGCATTACGCATGGTTCCTGTTAGTTGGTCTATACTGGCAAAAATCACCATTCCTATTACAATACCAATCTTTTCGGCCACATCATAAAAACTAAAATAAGAAGCTGTATCGGTAGTTTCAGGTAAAAACTTGGAATATGTAGAGCGCGCCAAAGATTGCACGCCACCCATAACAAGCCCCACAATACCAGCAGCAATATAAAACTCCATTGGCGTTTTCATAAAATAGGCATAAAAGCATAAGCTCATCCAAATAAAATTAACAACAATTAATGCTTTAATATTACCAAATTTAGCCGACGCCTTCGATGTTAAAATAGCTCCTAAAATAGCCACCAATTGAATAACCAAAATACTAACTATCAAACCAGTAGTTTTCTGGGCACTATTACCCCAAGCGATTTCTTCTTCACCAAAGTAAACGGCAACCAGCATAATGGTTTGCACCGCCATACTAAATACAAAAAAAGCATATAAATAACGTTTCAGTCTTAAGTTTTGTTTAAGCTGTTTCCAGACTTGCTGCAATTCTTTAAATCCGTTTAGAACAACGGTGGAGGTTACTTTATGTCCAGATGATGCTCCCTTGGGCAAATAGTAAAATGTATATTGGCTAAATAATGCCCACCAAATGCCTACGGTTATAAACGAATAACGCATCATTTGCATTTTTGCTGCCCCTTCGTCCTGGGTCATAACCATTACTAAATTTATAATCAGTAGAATGACACTACCCAAGTATCCTAATGAAAACCCCTTGGCACTGATGCTATCTTGTTGTTCTGGAAAGGCAATGTCTGGTAAATAAGAATTGTAAAACACCAAACTACCCCAATACCCTATCAAACCCATAAAATAGAAAAGTAAACTTACATGTATTCTTTCTGGAGTGATATCGAACCAATAAAGACCCAAACAACCAGCACTACCAACATAACAGAAAAATTGTAAAAATTTCTTTTTATTTCCAACATAATCAGCAATACCTGATAGTAAAGGAGACATAACCGAAACCACCAAAAATGTAAAAGCGGTAACGAAAGTAATTAAGGCCGTGCTTTTCAATTCGAACCCAAAAGCCCAAACCATTTTTACTTCTGAAGCTGTTGAAATAAACAAAGCGGAATAAAAAATAGGAAAAATGGAAGAGGCTATTGTAAGTGTGTATACCGAGTTGGCCCAATCATAAAAAGCCCACGCATTCAGAAGTTTTTTACTTCCTTTTTTTAAGTTGTCCATAAAAAAAGCTGCCTTTTATTAGCAGCTTCTAAAGTAGTTAAATATTTTATTTTGTACCAACTATTCCCTAAATGATGTTATACCGAATTTTTTTGCTTCAGCAATAGCTTTCGGTGCTAATGCCTGTAAATTAGCAATACGCGCATCATTAGAGGGGTGTGTACTTAAAATTTCAGGTGGTGCCTGTCCTCCACTATTGGCTTTCATTCGCTTCCATAATTCAGCTGCTTCATTTGGATTGTAGCCTGCAATGGCCATCAAATATAAGCCTATTTTATCAGCCTCGGTTTCATGTGCTCTACTAAAAGGCAACATAACACCAAGTTGAGAACCTACACCATAATATTGATTAAATGCATTTCTGGATTGTTCATCCTGAATAGCAATATTTCCAGCTACAGCACCAAACTGCTGCAACATCCCAGCACTCATACGCTGTTGACCATGGTTGGCCAATGCATGTGCAACCTCATGCCCCATAATGGCCGCTACTCCCGTTTCACCCTTTGCTATCGGTAAAATACCCGTGTAAAAAACTATTTTACCTCCCGGCATACACCAAGCATTTACGGTCTTATCATCAACCAGATTGTACTCCCATTTATAATCCGACAAATACCCTTGATGCCCATGAGCATTTAACCAACGTTCGGCAGCAACTGCTATTCTTTGCCCTACTCGGGTTATCATTTCAGCATCATTTGTGCCAGTAATAACCTTATTTTCGTTTAAAAACTGATTGTATTGAGCGAAAGCTGTTGGAAACAATTGTGAATTCGGCACTAATGCCATGGTCTTTTTTCCTGTAAAAGGATTTGTGGCACATGACACTGCCAAAACCACCATAGCCAATATAAATACTGCTTTTTTCAATTTCATTATATTAAATTTTATTTATTAGCCATAAAAATACAAAAATCATACCTTTAATGTTTGACACCATTTACAATAATTTGTCACATTCCTTTTTTTATAAAACCGATATTATCATTTTAAATGTTAAGTTTCAATAAACCAATCGACTACTTTAAAAAATAACTTATGAAAAAAATACTATTGTTTTCTTTTGTCGCTTTTTTATTTAATTGCAAAGGAAACTCACAAAAACCTGAACAGAAAGAATATAAAATCACCAAAACTGAAGCTGAATGGAAGGACCAGTTAACAGATATGGAATTTTATGTATTAAGAAAAGCAGGGACAGAACGTGCTTTTTCAAGTCCGCTAAATAAGAATTATAGTGACGGAATTTATGTTTGTGCAGGTTGTGAAACACCATTATTTAAAAGTGAACATAAATTCGATTCCGGAACAGGATGGCCAAGTTTTGATAGAGAAATTAAAGGTAATGTCGCATTCTCAACCGACCAAAAATTAGGTTATACCCGCACAGAAGAACACTGCGCCAAATGTGGAGGCCATTTAGGGCACGTATTTAATGATGGGCCCAAAAACACTACCGGCACACGCCATTGTATAAATGGCGTAGCTCTTAATTTTATTCCTAAAGAAAATTAATGGTTACGGTTAAATAAAAAGCAGTAGTTTCAACGGGTTCTCTTTATTTATATTTGTATGTCCCGTCCTGAAATAGCGATACACTAAAACCTTAGTGTAATGGAATTACCAGAAAACGATGGGTATATCAAACGTAC
>NZ_JBJJBQ010000007.1:0-175388 GCF_045446075.1 Flavisericum labens
GATGAGGACTGTGATGGTTCCGATCTAAGGACCTGGTACCAGGACAGTGATGGGGATACCTTCGGTAACTCCAGTGTGGATCAAACAGCAAATAGCCAACCTTCGGGCTATGTTGGTAATAACACGGACTGTAATGATGGAGACAGTACGGTTTACCCAGGAGCTCCAGAACTGTGTGATGGCAAGGATAATGACTGTACTGATGGAATACCGGTAGAGGAGATGGATTCTGATACTGATGGTACACTAGATTGTATGGACAATTGTCCAAATGATTCAACTAAAATAGAACCGGGTGATTGTGGCTGTGGTTTGGCCGATACCGATAGTGATAATGATGGCGTCCTAGACTGTAACGATTTATGCCCTGGATTTGATGATACTATTGATTCTGATTCCGATGGTGTTCCAGATGGTTGCGATGATCCATTAAGTATAGAAACATTTGATTTAAAAAATATAATCATTAAACCGAATCCTTTTAGATCGAATATAATTTTAGAATTGTCTCATGAATATAAAAGTCTTGAACTGCAGATAGTGTTATACGATATAAGCGGTCGAGTTATTTTAAGAAAAGATATGACAATAGATAAAAATAGGCTAACCATAACAAATTTAGAATATCTTAACCAAGGGGTTTATGTAATTCAGGTTTCATCAAGTATTAACCATGGAAGAATTATAAAGTATCTAGTTAAGTTTTAATTCATTTTATAGTTTAACCATATGTACTTATATTAATCCTAAGTAATTCTATTTTACCCTTATCGAAGTTTTATTGGGATAGGTCATAAAATATCAGAACATGTAAAAAATATATTCTTTATTTAGAAGATGCACCTATGCTACTTTTTCAAGTAAATGTCCAGTAGCTGTTAGTCCAGGGCCAAAAGCTATGGCAATAATTTTGGTGTTTATCTTAATCTCGGGGTCATTAATAATTTTGTTAAATATATGAGGCACAGTGGCTGAAGACATATTACCATTATGTTTTAGTACTTCATAAGACCAATGTGCTCTACTATTGTCAATTTTCAATTCCTTAACTACATAATCAATTATTTTTGGTCCTCCAGGATGAATTGCGTAATATATGGAATCCTTTTCAGCTTCAAAATCTAAACCTACTTTATTGCACATATTCACCACAAATTCTTTTATATTTTTTCTAATAAAAACAGGAACTCTTTTAGATAAGGTCATTAAAAAACTATATTCTCCTAAGTCCCAGGTCATGTCTTCTAAGCTATCAGGTATTATTACTTCATGGGAGGCTAGAATTTTTAATCCTGCTTTATTACTTTTAATACCCTCTTTATAAAATAAGTTTTCGTCATACAAAGAATAACCAATAAACCCATCAGAAAACAAAGAACAAATCATAGTATTTGCGGGTGAATACTCTGTAAGATTTAAGTGGACAGAAAGTAATTCTGTATGTATAATATCAACACGACCTTTAATTTTGCTTAAAGATAATAAGCCTGATCCTGTTCTAATAGCAGGGAAAGCTCCATAACAACCCATGTGATAAGAGTGAGTAACATTTACATCTTTCCAATCTCTATTTATTACAGCTTCCTGAGCTAAACTTGGAGAGGAATAACCTGAACAAGTTACATGAATTATATTTTCTGGTTTATTGGGAGTGTATTCATAGAATTTATCAAATACATAGCCTAATTTTTTTTTGAACCAATCCATGCGCATCTCAATTTTAGGTCCGTAGTGACTATCTGGCAGAAATTCAAATCCTTTAGGAAAAATATAATTTGATGGCGTGGTGTTTTGCATCTCATTTACTATAAAAGACTCTATATCATCAAAAAGTAATACCTGACGCTTTTCGATATTCTTTGAAGGAATGGCATATTTATTTACATGATCTGATACCTCTTTAAAGCTAATTTCTTTTTGATTTAATTCTAAATGTTTTTCTTTTTGTAATTTGAAATTTTGGAAAAAATGATATAAAAACTTCGTATATTGATTAATTAGTTTTTGATCAATCATTTTCCCAACTAATATGGGATGAAAATTAGAGAGGATAATGTCATTCATCATAATAGCAATTAGCGCATTATTCCAAAGTTAAGCAATTCAATCAAGATTATGAAGTTAAAGTATTGATATTTAATCGCGCAAATTATAAGTTAGCTTTTTATAACTCACCTTCTCGGGAATAATGTTAAGTGCAAAAAGTTCTTTTTGAATCTTCATTATGGTTTCCTCATCAATAAGTTCCTGAGACCATTCCGTTAAGCTTAACCACTCTCGAACATCTTCTAATTGTTGTTCATACCTATTAGCAATCATTTTATCAATACGCGGGATGTTTTTAAAATCTAGAGTTGTATTGTTGATAATATCTAGAATAGTTTTTAAAGTGTCTGTTTTATTTTCAATAAAATCTTCCCTTACCGCAATAACAAAGCATGGCCACGGGGATGGGCAGTTACCAACACTTCTAAAAGTTCCATTGTCAACCAAAGGTTTTGTGGTAAATTTTTCCCACATAAAATAATCAGCAATACCATTTGTTAAACATTCAACAGCACCGTATAAGTTGTTAATAACTTCAAAATTTAAATCTTTTTCTAAATCCCAATGGTTATTTTCAGCATTGATATATGCCATTAAATGAGACCCAGAACCATATCTACTAATAGCAGCCTTGGTACCTTTTAATTCTTCAACCGTTTTATAGTTAGACTTTGCGCCCACATGAATACCCCAAATAAGTGGAGTTTGCACAAATGTTTGCACAATTTTACTTGGGTTTCCCGCTATAATATCCTTAATGATACCTTCAGTAAGAATAATGGCAATATCAATCTCTTTGTCCCTTAAAGCTTTACACATAGCACCAGTACCTTCATAGTAATCATGCCATCTTAAATTGATACCTTCGTCTTTATATTCTTCATTTTTCAGGGTTAAATACCAAGCTAAATTGAAATGTTCTGGTACGCCACCAATGTTTACTTTAACCATATGTCAACCTTTCTATTCTACAATTTTGTTAAGAGTGTAACTAATTAGGTTTTCTACTGCCTCACCAGGATTTAAACTGAATTCACCTGTAGCCCTATTAGCAATAATAGCATTTAAGGAAACTGCGTGATGCCCTAAGAGTTTAGCCAGCCCAAAAATTGCTGATGTTTCCATTTCAAGATTGGTAACACGTAAACCATTAAAACTAAATGTATCCATATTATGATTGAGCTCAGGATCTTGAACAGGTAATCTTAAAACCCGCCCTTGCGGACCATAAAAACCAGCAGCAGTAGCAGTCATTCCTTTAAAAGTCTTATCACTCTCTAGTTTTTTCTCTAGTAGAGAACTGTTTTTAATGACAATTGGTTTTGCTTTTTCAGAACTCCAATTAGTTTGTTCAATAAAAGCTTGTTCAATATCTGGGTTTTTAATAGAATCTATCTGATAGAAATGTAGCATGCCATTTAAATCTAAACCATATTGACTTAAAACAAACGAATCTACTGGAATATCCTTTTGAAGTGACCCAGATGTGCCAACCCTAATAATGTTTAGACTAGTGAGTGTTTTTTTTAGTTTTCTGGTTGTTAAATCAATATTAAGTAGGGCATCTAATTCGTTTAAAACAATATCAATATTATCGCACCCAATGCCAGTAGAAATCACGGTAATCCGTTTGCCTTTAAAAAGACCTGTTTGTGTTTTGAACTCTCTTTTTTGGGTTTCAAATTCTATGGAATCAAAATACTTGGTAATGTGTTGTACCCTGTCTGGATCACCAACAAAAATGATGGTGTCTGAGATGTTTTCAGGTTTTAAATTTAAATGGTAAATACTGCCATCTGAATTCAAAATAAGCTCAGATTCTCTAATTGGCATTAAATACAGATTTTATGAGTTTGTTTTTCTTTTTACTGAATAAAAAATCCATTTTTTTAACTCCGCCAAAAACCATATTGTTGTCAATGTCAAGAGAAAAATTGTGCTTGGCCAATAATGCTTCATGGCCGTTTCTGTTTAGTTCTATACCGTCGTCATTAATGATGTAAAACACTTCTAGTTGATCTATAATTCTCGATAATTGAAGATCACTATAGCCATAAAAACCTTGGTAGTTCAAGGCATAGCCCAATAAATGGTTTTTTGAAGAGATATTGTATTTGTTTATGATTTCCAATATATTACGCTCGAGAGTATTCAACCCGTCATGAGAATCTGGGAACCTTTTTAAATGTGCTTTTAAGCAATTACTCAAATAATCAAACGATGATGATTTTACAATAAAAGGTTTCAATAAATTATGATCGAGACCACAGTAAATACCCCAAACGGTGACTGCCAGTTCTAAATCTTCCACTTTTAAGAATGTTTTTTCTTTATAATGTGCTGAAAGCTGCTGTGATGATAGCTCAGACAAACCTTTAAGGCCTTTGCTGCCTTCAACACGACCACTACAAACTAAATAAATGGGAAGGTCTATTTTCTTTTGCCGAATGAGACTAATTATCGCTATCATATTGATATGACAAAACAAATCGTATTCAAACCAAAGTACAATCTCTGAGTATTTCTCAGAATTATTCAGCTTATCTAATTCCTCTTTAACCTCTTTGGTGTTGACTTCAACATCGTAAAACTCGCTTAAAAATGAGTGCCTGATTTTTAAAAATTCTTCAGAATCAATGTGTTCGATGGTTGGGCCCTCACATAACATTTCTTCCCACGTTAAAATTTCGCCTTCAACCTCTAATTCTTTCAAAAGTTTGGTTAATATACTGCCGTTGGTAATATGAAGCGGTTTTTTATCCATAGCCCTAACCTCCAACACGTTTTACCTTAAACCCTTTGTCTTCAAGAATTTCCATGATTTTATCTCGGTAATCCCCTTGAATAATGATTTTTTCATTTTTGAAAGAACCACCAACACTTAGTGTAGTTTTAATTTCCTTGGCTAAAATTTTAAAATCTTCCTGGGCACCATTATAGCCTTCCAATATGGTTATTGGTTTCCCTTTTCGTTTTTCGTATTTGCAAATTATGGGATCGTCTTGTATCCAAATGTTAGGTTGGTCATTATTTTCAGAAATGGTTTTTTCTTCAACATGTTCTGGAAACAGGTTTTTCAATTGGTCTTTTAAATCCATTTTAATTTAGTTGAAATGTTTATATCGACATGATGCGCTATTTTTTAACAAGGCCGAGTTCCATTAATCGTTCATTTAAAAACTCACCGGCCGTAATATCTTCAAATTGTTTTGGGTGTTTTTCATCCACACATTCATCTAAAACATCAAGCTTCATCTCACTAATGGGATGCATAAAAAACGGAATGGAATAGCGCGAAGTGCCCCAAAGTTCCTTTGGAGGATTGATTACCTTATGGATGGTCGATTTAAGTTTATTGTTGGTGTGTCTGGATAGCATGTCACCAACATTAATCATGAGTTCATCAGGTTCCGCAATGGCATCAATCCATTCACCCTTGTGGTTTTGAACCTGCAAACCTCTACCTTGCGCACCCATTAAAAGCGTAATTAAATTAATGTCGCCATGTGCTGCCGCACGCACGGCTGCTTTAGGCTCTTCTTTAATGGGAGGATAATGGATAGGACGAAGAATAGAATTTCCATTATGAATGTATTCATCAAAATAAGTTTCTTCTAACCCTAAATGTATGGCTAGTGCTCGTAATACATATTTAGCGGTTTTTTCGAGCATTTTGTATGTTTCCTTTCCAATTTCATTGAATTCTGGAAGTTCTTCAACTGTAACGTTTTCTGGATATTCCGCTTTTAACTTGTCATTACCCTCAACGTACTGTCCAAAATGCCAAAACTCTTTTAAATCGCCTTCTTTTTTTCCTTTGGCACTTTCTTTTCCAAAAGAAACATAACCACGTTGACCACCAATTCCAGGAATCTCATATTTTTGTTTCGTTTCCAAAGGCAAATTGAAAAAATCCTTAACCTCTTTATACAAGTTTTCAACTAATTTATCATTCAAGAAATGACCTTTTAGAGCGACAAAACCTATCTCTTCGTATGCTTTACCAATGGCATCAACAAAATTTTGCTTTTTTTGGTAGTCATCAGAAATGAAGTCTTTTAAATTGACACTTGGTATAGAATTCATTGGGATTATTTTTTAGCTGTGATTATAACAAATGTACAAAAACATTGTAAAATTTGTTGCACAATACAACTCTTAAGTTTTAGAAGTGATTGGTCTTTTTATGGTATATTTGGTAATGACAATAGTTAAAATGAAGTATGGATTACGCTACTTATAATTTTGATAAACCCATCTTACTAGAGCTCTACAAAAATTTGCTAAAGCCAAGAATGGTTGAGCAGAAAATGCTGGTCCTATTGCGTCAGGGAAAGATAAGTAAATGGTTTTCGGGTATTGGGCAAGAGGCTATTTCGGTGGGTGTTACCATGGCTATGCATAATGATGAATACATTTTGCCCATGCACAGAAATTTGGGGGTGTTCACTACACGAAAAATTCCGTTGTACCGATTGTTTTCTCAATGGCAAGGCAAAGCTTCAGGTTTTACAAAAGGACGGGACCGGTCGTTTCATTTTGGAACACAACAGTATAAAATTGTGGGCATGATTTCGCATTTGGGCCCACAATTGGGTGTGGCCGATGGCATTGCTTTGGCTTCAAAATTGAAAAACAAAAATCAGGTTACAACGGTATTTACAGGAGAGGGAGGCACCAGTGAAGGTGATTTTCATGAAGCGCTAAACATAGCATCGGTTTGGCAATTGCCCGTTTTATTCTGTATTGAAAATAATGGATACGGTTTGTCAACACCAACAAATGAGCAATACAACTGTGAAAATTTGGCTGATAGAGGTTTGGGCTATGGCATAGAATCACATATTATAGACGGCAATAATATTTTAGAAGTTTATAGTAAAGTAGCAGAAATTGCTAAAAGTGTTCGCAAAAAACCACGCCCTGTTTTACTCGAATTTAAAACCTTTAGAATGCGCGGGCATGAAGAAGCGAGTGGCACTAAATATGTTCCACAACCACTTTTAGATGAATGGGAAGCTAAAGACCCAATACATAATTTTGAGCGGTTTTTAAAGCAAAATAACCTGTTGAATGACGACGAAGATGATGCTATAAAGACCTCCGTTTCCGATGAAATTAACGAACATTTAGAAGTTTCCTTTAGAGAAGACTCTATTTTATTTAATGAAACTAATGAGTTGAATGATGTTTTTCAAAAGTTTAAATATCAAGAAGTTAAGCAAAGTTTAGATTTAAAAGGAATTCGTTTTGTTGATGCCGTTTCTGAAAGTTTAAAACAGAGCATGGAGCAGCACGATGATTTAATTATTATGGGTCAGGACATTGCTGAATACGGTGGTGTTTTTAAAATAACCGAAGGTTTTGTTGAGCAATTTGGCCAAGACCGTGTTAGAAATACACCTATTTGTGAATCTGGAATTATTGAGACAGCCATGGGCCTTTCCATCGCTGGAATGAAAAGTGTCGTGGAAATGCAATTTGCTGATTTTGCAAGTTCTGGTTTCAATCCTATTGTCAATTATTTAGCTAAAACCCATTATCGCTGGGGGCAAAACGCCGATGTGGTCATCCGAATGCCATGTGGTGGAGGGGTGGGAGCTGGGCCATTTCACTCACAAACCAATGAGGCTTGGTTCACCAAAACACCGGGGTTAAAAGTGGTTTATCCTGCGTTTCCTTACGACACCAAAGGGCTATTGGCAACTGCGATTAACGACCCTAATCCTGTTTTGTTTTTTGAACACAAAGGTTTATATCGCAGTGTACGCCAAGATGTACCCTCAAGTTATTACACATTGCCTTTCGGAAAAGCTTCCGTTATAAAAGAAGGCCGTCAAATTACTGTTATTAGTTTTGGGGCTACCGTGCACTGGGCTATAGAAACATTGGAAAACAACCTTCATATTTCGGCTGAACTGATTGATTTAAGGACGCTACAACCTTTGGATACTAAAACAATCTATGAGTCGGTAAAAAAAACGGGGAGGTGCATCATTTTTCAAGAAGATTCACTATTTGGTGGAATAGCCAGTGATATTTCAGCTTTAATCATGGAGCATTGTTTTGAGTATTTGGATGCTCCCGTAAAACGTGTAGCCAGTTTAGAAACGCCCATTCCTTTTGCCAGCCAGTTAGAGCAGCAATACCTTTCTAAAAATACATTTGAAAGCGCTATACTGGAATTGTTAGCCTACTAATCCGGTACTTTCAATATATATGAAGTTGTTTTTTCTTCATATCTTTAATAAAAAAGATAAAGATTTGAGAATATTAATAATCATAGTTGCATTAATAGTTTTTAGTTGTCAAAGTTCGGAAAAACGTTTTGAGGAACAATATATTTGGGATTCTGTTAATGTTACCGCAACAGCTTACAATTCTTTGGCTTATCAAACAAACTCCAATCCAAACATCACAGCTTTTGGCGATAGCCTGAAGCCTGGGATGAATTACATCGCTGTTTCTAGAAATTTACTTTATAAAGGTCTAAAGCACAATACTCCAGTAAAAATTGAAGGTCTAAAAGGAATTTATTGGGTTAAAGACAAAATGCATTCTAAATGGGTAAACCGAATCGATATTTACATGGGCATTGATGTTAAGGCGGCAAAAAATTGGGGCAAAAAGCGTGTTTGCATAGAATTCGGAATTCCTAAAACCGATTAACTATTTGGTTTCCGCTTCCGAAAGTATAAAAGGATAAGCTCCTTTTACTTGTTGCAGTTCTTCGTTTGATAGGTCGTCGGTAATTTTTTTAAGTACGTTTATACTATAAGCTTGACGTAATTCATAGTAGGCTTTTGTCAATTCATTTTGAACGGCAACGTAGGTTCCGTAAGTTGTTTGTTTTGTATTTTGAAGGGAAATCACTGCCTTTTTAGGGTTGTCAGACGCATCAATAACCTGTATTCCATGGCAATATTTACAGGTGCCATCACCGTTATTGTCTAGGAATTGTTTGGTAATCTCTTTTAAATCTTCAATAGCGATGATGTTATTTTCAACCATGATTTCGTCATTATTGTTAATTTCGATACGTAAAATATTGCGCTCTAACTTAATACTGCTGCAATCTACTCCTGGAGGGCATTCCTCTGGAAGGACTCGGTTAATACCTTCATCCGAAGAAATAGTGGCAGTTACTAAAAAGAAAATAAGTAATAAAAAGGCAATGTCTGCCATAGAGCCCGCATTGACCTCTGGAATTAGTTTTGAATGTCTCATGATTATAGTTTTTAACTGTTAATAAAAACTTAAATCACAAAAATAATACCGTAAATGATTAATTTATAGATTAATGGGCGTAACGCTTAGCGCCTTTCCAAAGGGTTGTACTCAGAAGCCGAAAATCTATAATTCGTTTACTTGTATAAAGATTTTCTTTGGTGATGATGTTTAATCGTCGTGATATTTTGGTGATGGATTTCATTTTTTTTGATTTAAATTTTGATTGATGAAAGAGTAGGAGGAAAAAGACGTTACGATCTGTAACGTCTCTTGTTGTTCCATACATGGCTTTTTGTGCCATTAGTGGTATCTGTTAATTGATTAGTGTTTAAGGTTCTCATGACTGTTTAATTTTTGATTGATTTTAAATTGATTGATAAAATAAGACTGTTAAGTATAAACTTATCTGTAACGTCTTTTTGTGTTCCACTCATGGCTTTTGGTACCATTTAAAGTTCCTGATAATTGGTTGTTGTTTAAAGTTCTCATGATTTTAATTTTTGATTGATTAATAAATAATTGTTGTTTTTTGATTATACTAAATAGACGACCAAAGATTAATTTTGTTACAGTACTATGTATAACATAGTAATAAATTAACATATTTTAACATATTAAAGGGATAAAGTCATAAAAATTGAATAATCATAAAACAAAATTAATTAGGTACGATTATTGCTAAAATCTTCATAAAACGTGCAATAGGGTACTTCAATTTAAAAGAAAGAAATATCTTTGGAGTTGAATATTAGCCCGCGAAACCTAAATCGTATAAGATTAATGAAACCTTATATTTTATTTGTGTCATTACTTTTCTTAACGCTATCGGCCCAATCTCAAATTGATAGCAGAAAGAAATCTGTGGCAATTCCTGCTGTAGAAACTGAAAACGACTCGGTTGATTCTAGTCCTTTAACTCCATCAACACCTATTGATAAAGAGGAATTAGGAATGAACATGCCAAAGGTTACCCCAAATTTAGAAATGCCCAAAAAGGAATTTTCTATGTTTCCTGAAGAAAAGTTTAGAAATCCAGGTGAGCTTTATACTAAGCAAATTGAAAAAAATATTGAAAATATAAAACTCAGTAAAGAAGAGGTCGAGGCTAGGAATGGTAGTACTACCGACCAATATTTTGGTGACTTTAAAAGTAAAGCTAAGTTTGTGAACATAGTGTATCGCGACCATGGCTATACCGACGGCGATATGATTCAGGTGCGCGTAAACGACGATGTGGTTAAAGCACGTGTGTTTTTAAATGGAGGCTACAGTGGTTTTAAACTCGATTTACAAAAAGGTTTTAATAAAATCGATTTTGTGGCTTTAAACCAAGGCGATTCTGGCCCCAATACAGCAGAATTTAAAGTTATTGATGATAAAGGCATGGTAGTTTCACATAACCAATGGAACTTGGCTACTGGTGTAAAGGCTACGGTTATTGTTGTTAAGGAGTAATATTTTTATTACTTTAGTGTAAATATTTCTTACCATGAGGAACAACTACTTATTAATTTTTTTTTTACTCATTACTTTTTTAGGGTTTTCTCAACAACCTGATATTGATAATGGCAATTGGTTCTTGATTCACTTACATTTTAATTCTGAAAATTACAACAGACCTATACGAGCAGATGGAGGCCCAATAATAACCGAAATTACCTCGAAAAATAATGTAAATGCTTATTTTAGTACTCGGGTTTGCGATACTTGGTTTGGCGATGTTTTAATTGATTCTGCTAACTCAAAAATTACTTTTTATGGCTTTGGTTCGACATTAGGCGGTTGCATTCCTGTGGAGGATTACGTTGAAAATTTCGACAATGATTTTGCTCAATTTTTTCAGGCTGATATTAGTGAAGGCACAAAATTTGAATATCAGTTAATTGAAGAAAACTTAGACCAACCGAGGGAATTAATAATTACCGATTACGATGATAATTATGCACGCTATTATTTTAACACTTTAAATACCAAAAAAACTTCTTCAGCTTTCTATTTTTCTATTTTTCTATTTACCCCAATCCCGTAAAGGACAAACTATTTATTTCTTCTTCAAACAATTCAAAATACTATAACATCGAAATCTATGATTTTCTTGGTAAGCTGAAAATTTCGGGAAACTTGATAACCGAATCTGTAAATGTTGAAAGCTTATCAAAAGGTTTTTATTTTCTTTTGATAAAAGATGATGAAGGATGTTCGGTAACTAAAAAATTTATTAAATAGCTTACCCAACAATTCCATCAATCAATTTTAACTCATCTTCAGTAAATTTTAAATTTTCAAGCGATTTCACATTTTCCTTCAACTGATTGGAAGAACTTGCTCCAAGCAATACAGAAGCCACTTGTGGTTGTCTTAGAATCCAGGAAATGGCCATTTGCGATAGTTTTTGTCCGCGTTGTTGAGCCATAGCATTCAACCGCTGAATTTTATCCAGATTATTGGAAACCGTTTCTTTTTCCAAATACGTTAAATTTCTTGCCGCCCGAGAACCTTCAGGAATACCATTCAAATATTTATCAGTAAGCATACCTTGGGCTAATGGAGAAAACGCAATACAACCTACACCATTATGTTCTAAGGTATTTAGAAGTCCATTTTCCACCCATCTATCGAACATTGAATATCGAGCTTGGTGCAGTATAAAAGGCACATTTAACGCTTTTAGAATTTTTGCGGCTTCCGCTGTTTCTTTTGGTCCATAATTAGAAATGCCTACATAAAGGGCTTTTCCTTGACGAACGATATCCGCCAATGCCCCCATGGTTTCTTCCAAAGGCGTTTCGGGGTCTGGACGGTGGTGATAAAAAATATCAACATAATCTAACCCCATTCGTTTTAGGCTTTGGTCTAAACTGGCAATCAAATATTTTCGAGAGCCAAGATTACCGTAAGGCCCTGGCCACATATCGTAACCCGCTTTGCTGGCAATAAAAAGCTCGTCTCTGTAAGGTCTGAAATCTTTCTTGAAAATAGTGCCGAAATTTTCTTCAGCCGAACCATATGGCGGTCCATAATTATTCGCTAAATCGAAATGAACAATACCTAAATCAAACGCGGTTCGTAAAATATCTCGTCCGTTTTGAATACAATCAACAAACCCAAAATTATGCCATAAACCGATAGATAAAGCAGGTAAAAGCACTCCACTATTCCCAGTTCTATTATATGCCATGGAATCATAGCGTTTGGCATCTGCTAAATAATTTTTTACTTCAGATTTGTCGTTTATCTCCATGAAAGTTGAATTTGTTTTTGTAAAAATATAAATTTAAACAGAGCTTGCGATTTTATTGTCCTTAATAAAAAATTAAATTTTTAGAAGGTTTACATAAGGACTTAAAAACAACATATTTAAGTTTAATTGTTAATATTACTTAATAATTTTAATACGAACATACTTGATAAACCCTTTAAAGATGTTATTTTTGCACGTTGCAAAATTTAAAGTATGTCGATTACCAAAGCAGAATTAGAGTTAGAAGAACGTTCAGAAGGGAAAAAGCTATACAGTTACCAAAAAGGCGCTATTGATAAAATATTTACGGCCTTTGAAGAATCGCCAGACGATTACCATTTGCTATATCAGTTGCCAACTGGAGGAGGTAAAACCGTTATATTTTCAGAAATAGTTAGGCAATATCTTAAACATCACCAAAAGAAAGTTTTGGTGATGACCCACCGGATTGAGTTATGCAAACAAACATCTGGGATGCTGACAGAATTCGGGGTTTTAAACAAGGTGGTGGATAGTAAAGCGGATTTAAGCGACCAAGCGGACTATAGCTGTTTTGTGGCCATGGTTGAAACATTAAACAATAGGTTGAATGATGATAAGTTGGATATATCGGATATTGGTCTTGTAATTATAGATGAAGCCCATTACAACTCCTTTACAAAACTGTTTAAATTTTTTAGTCAGTCGTTTATTTTGGGTGTTACGGCAACGCCATTAAGTTCTAGCATTGAACTGCCAATGACCGATAATTATGATGAGTTGATTGTTGGTGAAAGCATAGAATCGCTTATAGAAAATGGTTTCTTGGCACGCGCCGAAATGTTTACTTATAATGTGGGATTAACATCGCTTGTAGTTGGCGCCAACGGGGATTACACAGTAAAATCTTCGGAAGATTTATATACGGCCGACGACATGCTTTCTAAGTTAATGCAGGCTTATGAAGAACGTTCGAAAAATAAAAAGACATTAATTTTCAATAATGGTATTACCACCTCGTTGCATGTTTACGATACCTTCAGAAGGGCTGGTTACCCCATAGCACACTTAGACAATACCAATACGAAAAAGGAACGTGCGCTCATCTTAAAATGGTTCAAGAAAACACCTGGAGCTATTTTAACTTCGGTAAGTATATTAACCACTGGTTTTGATGAGCCTTCGGTGGAAAGTATCATCTTAAACCGTGCAACCAAATCATTGACACTTTATTATCAAATGATTGGTCGTGGTTCACGTATTTTAAAAGATAAAAAGGCGTTTACCGTAATAGACCTTGGAAACAATTTCCATCGATTTGGTCCATGGGGCGACGATTTAGATTGGCAGCGTATTTTTAAATCGCCAACATATTATCTGGACGCCATTCTAAGTGATGAGGAACTTGAAAGTAATTTCAGGTATGAAATGCCAGATGAATTGCGCGCCGAGTTTTCAAAATCTGAAGAAGTCTATTTTGATGTTCAAAAAACGTATGTGGATTCTATTCGAAATGGTGAATCTTCAAAAGTGGTTTTGGAACGCTCCATTGCGCAGCACGGCAAAATTTGTATTGAAAACAGCGAAGATGTTTATGATGCCTTGGCACTTGCAAAAATGTTAGGTGACGATATCGACTTTCGAATAGGTCGTTACACCAAATGTATTAGTAAAAGCACCTATAATTTTGTGGAATGGTTAAAGGGTGATTATAGAAAGAAGCTAAATTCGTACTTACGCTCTAATTTTGACGAAGTTTTTGAAGAAATCCATGGTTATCCGCCAGAAGATTAATAATTCTAGCATTTTAGCGACACTTTATAGCTATAGCATTAAAAATAAGGAGTATCTTGCAGGATATTTAATCCACTAAAAATTCTGGTAATTATAAACTATGGCAAAATCACAGACTACATTTAACAAAATTGAAAAGGAAAAAAAACGCCTAAAAAAAAGGGAAGAAAAGCAAAAGAAAAAGGAAGCTCGGCGCGCCGAAGCTAAGGAAAACCCAAAAGGCATCCAATTTGCTTATGTAGACTTTAATGGCAATTTAACCGATACGCCTCCCGATCCTTCTATGCGTGAAAAAATAAAGGCTGAAAACATTGAAGTAGGTATTCCTAAAAAAGAAGATAGACCAGAAGAAGAAATCGCTGCAAAAGAAGGTAAAGTATCGTTTTTTGACCATTCAAAAGGTTTTGGGTTTATTTTAGATAGCATCAACCAAGAAAAGTATTTTGTTCATGTCTCAGGTTTGATTGACGAAATTCAAGAAAACGACAAGGTAACTTATGAATTAGAGCGTGGCCAAAAAGGAATGAATGCGGTTAATGTCAAGAAGATTTAGTCTATCGATTAGTTTTCATAAAAATTTATGGGAATACCTCGAAAAAGCATAACTATCGCATTAGCATTTTTTGCAATTTATGTTATTTGGGGCTCTACATACCTGTTAAATAAAATAGCCGTTTCAGAATTACCGCCTTTAAAACTGGCATCCATACGTTTCTTGGCGGCAGGAATTTTTGTTTTTATTATTGCTAAGCTCTTAAAGGTTAATATTTCCATAAGTAAAGAACAGTTAAAAAATACGATTATTGCCGGGTTTTTGTTTCTAACCTTCGGTAATGGGGTAGTGGTTTGGGCACTAAAGTTTGTAGACAGTGGTTTTGCTGCTTTAGAAATTTCTGCGCAGCCCTTGGTGGTTCTTATTTTAATGCGATTTATCCAGGACAAAAAAATAACCGCCATGGCCTACATTGGAGTAGTTTTAGGTTTTATTGGTATTTATCTACTGGTAAGTCAAAAACAACTCATTAGTCAAGAAGGGCAGGTTATAGGTATGCTCATGATTTTTGTTTGCATGATTAGCTGGGCTTACGGCAGTTTATTTGTTGGTAAGGCCAATTTACCTTCAAACTTTTTTGTGAATACTGGTTATCAAATGCTATCCGGTGGAATGATGTTAGCTATAGCCAGCTTCTGTTTGGGTGAAACTTGGTCCTCACCATTAATTTGGAGCCCTAAAGTGCAATGGGCCATGCTGCTACTTATAGTTTTCGGAAGCATTATTGCTTTTACAGCATTTAATTTTCTCTTAAAGGAAGTTTCTCCAGAAAAAGTGGCTACCAATACTTATGTAAATCCTATTATCGCATTAATTTTGGGTTGGTATATTTTAGATGAAACCATTACAACGCAATCTATTGTTGCTGCAGCCATCTTACTCACAGGTGTTTATTTTATCAATACCAACCGCGTTATAAAACCTAGAGGTATTGGACGTTAAGAAAGCCATTAAATACATGTTAATCAGTACTATGGCGTTTGCTTGCATGAATGCTACGGTTAAGCACTTAAGCGAGGTTAATTCGTATCAAATTGTGTTTTTTAGGTCTTTGGGTTCGTTATTTTTCACTTTCGGGTTTTTAATTAAGAACAAAATTCCCATCATTGGAAAGAACAATACACTGCTCATATTGCGGTCTATTACCGGAGCAACTTCCATGCTGTTGTTTTTTATGTCTGTAAAGTATTTATCGGTTGGCACAGCGGTTTCGTTGCGCTACATCGCACCCATTTTTGCTGCTATTTTTGCTGTTTTTTTATTACGTGAACACGTTAGGCCTTGGCAATGGGTATTTTTCGTTATATCTTTTTTAGGGGTTTTGGTGCTAAAAGGATTGGATAAGGAGTTGAATTCCTACGGACTTACTCTTGTACTAATCGCTTCCGTTTTAAGTGGTTTGGTTTATGTGATTATCAGTAAGATTGGGAAAAGTGAACACCCCGTTGTAATTGTAAACTATTTCATGGTTGTTGCCACTATTTTGGGAGGGGTGCTCTCCATTGGAAATTGGGTGACACCTAAAGGCACAGAGTGGATATTCCTTTTTAGTTTGGGGGTTTTTGGCTATTTCGGACAAATTTTTATGACCAAAGCCTTTCAAACCGCAACTACCAATATAATTGCTCCCATCAAGTATGTTGAAGTCATTTTCACCACTATTATAGGCATAACATTGTTTAACGAAATTTATACCTTTTGGAGCCTTTTGGGCATAACTTTAATTATTGTTGGTATGGTGCTCAATGTATGGTATAAATCTAAGTTTAAAAGATAAAAAGGCATTCGGACTACAAAATATTTACTCTTGTCAAAAATTTTTGGTATTCGTATTTTTGTTCGATTTTTATAACCACTATTTAAAAACATGAAAGTTTCAGCGCGCGTAAACAGTATTCGAAGACGGATAATGCATAACATTACAAAAGGTGTTGGAAGCTCATATAAAGAACCTGAAAAAGGTTCAGTGAAGGTTGAAGATATAAAGAAAGTAATGATTGTACGCCCCAATCATCGATTAGGGAATCAATTGCTTTTAACCCCAATCGTACAAGAAGTTATTGAAACATTTCCTGGTTGCGAAATCGATTTGTTTGTTAAAGGTGGTGTCGCACATCCCGTTTTTCAAAATTATAAGAATATCCATCAAATTATCAAATTACCAAAAAAACCCTTCAGCAACCTTATAAAATATTTGGCTGTTTGGTTTAAAATAAAGGCCAAACGTTACGATTTGGTTATTAATGGCGATAAAAACTCATCTTCTGGGCGGCTATTGACATCATTATCAAGGGCTAGATTAAAAGTTTTTGGAGATGTACATGAAAGTATTACCGAAAAGCATGATGATTACATGCATATTTCAAAGTATCCCATTTACAATCTCAGATATTTTTTGGGAAAAATCGGACTACCTTATAACGAAGGTGATTTGCCGGTTTTGGACATCAAATTGAATGACGAGGAAATAGCCAACGGTAAATTAATTTTAGACAAGGTTACCAAGAATGACAAAAAAACCATTTGCATATATACTAATGCGACTGGCGGTAAGTGCTATTCCGAAAAATGGTGGGAAACATTTTATAGTAGGCTGCTTAAAGAATATCCGAAGTATAACATCATTGAAATGCTACCCATCGAAAACATTTCAAAAATCAATTTTATAGCACCACATTTTTACAGTAAAGACATTCGTGAAATGGGCGCTATTATAAAGAATACTTCTATTTTTATTGCCGCCGATAACGGTGTTATGCATTTGGCCAGCGCCTCGTTAACCCCAACGGTGGGTTTCTTTTCACAAACTAATCCAGATGTTTATGGCCCTTACGGTAATGGTAGTTTGGCCTTGCATACCAATCAAACAAATATTGAAGATTGGATGACTGCCATAGATACTATTCTTAAGTAAATCTCCATATATACTTATTTATAAACCGATTTATTTTGATAAAACTTTAAAATGTTTTAAGTTACATATCCTTATGAGGAAAACATTAAAGCATTTTAAAATGAAAAACATTTTTTTAGTTCTAGTGGCATTATGCGGTGTTTTGGCTTCATGCAAAGACAAAAAAAAATCGACCGAAACACCAAAAATTGAAGTTCAAGAGATTGAACTTGAAGCCCACGAAGTGAGTTACAGTAGCGATTCCATACAAATGAAAGGCTACATTGTTCACGATAAAAACTTAAACAAAAAACGACCAGGTATTATTGTAATTCATGAGTGGTGGGGTCATAACGATTATGTACGAGAACGCGCCGATATGCTTGCTGAATTAGGTTATACGGCTATGGCTATCGACATGTACGGCGATGGGAAAGTAGCGGGACACCCAGAAGATGCTGGAAAATTTTCTGGTGTGCTAAGAAACAATGTTCCCTTAGCATCTGCAAGATTTGATGCCGCTTTACACGTATTAAAAAACGACCCATCTGTAAACCCAGAAGATATAGCCGTAATTGGCTATTGCTTTGGTGGAAGTATGGCATTGACCATGGCTAACACCGGAAAAGATATAGATGCGGTAGCTGCTTTCCATAGTGGCGTTCAATTGCCCGTGATGCCAAATAATAAATTAAAAGCAAAGGTTTTAATAGCCAATGGTGGTTCTGATCCGTTTATCCCAAAGGAAAGTGTTGAAGCATTTAAAATTGCCATGGATAGTATTAATGCAGACTACAAATACATGGAATTCCCAGAAGCACAACATGCGTTTACCAGTAAAGGAGCCGATGCTTTGGGCGAAAAATTCAATTTACCATTAAAATATAATGCCGAAGCGGATGCCAAATCCTGGGAGGCTTTAAAGAACTTACTAAATAAAACGTTTAATTAAAAAATAATAAATATGAAATTTACAAGAAAAGCCAATGCCGAATGGAAAGGAAGCGGTAAAGAGGGTGGAGGAACGCTCACCACAGGCAGTAAGGTATTAGAAAATACCCAATACTCCTTTCATACAAGATTTGAAAACGGAGAGAAAGGTACCAATCCAGAGGAATTGGTTGGTGCTGCACTCTCTGGTTGTTTTGCTATGCAGCTTAGCTTTCTGCTAGGCGAGGAAGACTTTATACCCAACAGCTTAAATGTGGATGCCACAGTAACTTTTGAAGATGGTAGCGTTACTAAAGTTCTACTCGATTTAACGGGGGATGTTCCAAAAATTAGTTCTGACAAGTTTCAGGAAATAGCAAATAATGCTAAAGAAGTATGCCCAATTTCAAAATTATTGAATGCTAATATTGAATTGAAAGTCACTTTAGATAGTTAAATTCGATGTATAAGAATTTGAATTTCTGTAGTGTAATTATTATTTTATAGTAAACCTAAAACATCAGAATTCAAATGAAATATTTAATAAGTACACTAGTATTCCTGCTAGTTTTTCAATTACAGGCACAAGACCCGTATTTTCAGAGAAACAACGAAACGATTGAAGAAACGGCAAAGGAGCTCACAAAAATTTATAATAGTGAGCTGGCATTAAATGGTAAACAACCATTACTGTTTCAGAAAAAAGTAGAAGAGTTTTTAATTCGTGAAAAGGATATTAGAAAGCAGTTTTCTGGCAAAGAAATGTTAGATTTACTATACAAACTGCGAATAACAGAAACAGGTGAAATGGCCAACATACTTACGAGGCCACAATTGAATCTTTACAAAAAGATTAAACCTATAATTCAGCCTCTGGAAATTGTTGAAGACAAACAAACTAAGGCTAAAAAATAAGTTGTAAAACAAAAGTGCTTTTAGTTCCACCAAACTATAAAGCACTTTTTTATTTCACCATTTTTAAATTTTATCCAGCACAGAGGGGAGTTTTGTTTCTCAAATAAAACCTGCATATTTTCATAAAATAAGCTGTAATTCATCCAATCGACCTGGCTAACTGGTTCAATCAACCAGTTGAATTTCGTTGGTATATAAAACTTACAATCTGAAAACCGCTTCAATTCAGAAAAATGAATGTAAAATCCTTTTACGCAATCAGGATTTAAAGCAGAAAAAATTATAGCATCCGATTGATACGGCAAGAACAATTGTGCCTTAAAATACACCCTTTGTTTAATCTCTTTTACTTTTATATTTAACTTATCCAAGAGAGGTTTGGTGTGTTGATTATAGAGTAGGGGAAGCTGCCTATTTTTTAATTTGTCAATCTTTTTCACCAACGAATCGTTCCGGTTAGGACCAATCCAACGCTGTATTTCTTCGTTTCCTTCCGTTGGATCGTAGAGATAAAATTTATAGACAATTTCTAAATGAATAGGAATTTGCTCCTGTTTCAAAATACAATCCATCTCGCCCAAAGTGGTTTTCTCTTTTTGTATTTGGACATTTTCACAATATACTATAATAGTGTCATTATTTTTCAATTCGGCACTTACAAAACGTTCTACTCGTTTCCCCAACCGCAAATTATCAGATAGTTTTTCGTTAAAAATAAAATCGGGTGTTTGGTGCAGTTCAATCTGTTCCAGCCCAAAAACATCATGCTTTTCCCAAAGGAAAGGCGTGTTTAAAAAGCCTTGAAATTGCAGTTGTATTTCCTTTTGTTTTAAATCCATGAAAAACGAAAATACGGCAATTTATAATAGAAGTTTCAAGAGACCTTAAAAATGCAAACGATTGAATACAAAATATGGAACACATTTTGTAATTTACAAGAAGAAATAAAATAATGTTATGAAAATTAAAATTTTAATATGGAGTATTTTTATGCTAACATTACTGTCTTGCGGAGCTTCAAAAAACCCACCTACTGATGCTGAGATGGCAGCATTGAACGAACTGATTAACCAACGACATTTTAAAATTGAATCTGATTGGGCTTACCCTCAAGCCACCATGGCTATGCAGCGCGTTTTGAACTCGGGCATATTGCCGCCAGGAGATAACGCCAGTAGTATAAATTTAGTGGGCAACTATAATTTTTTAAAAATAGATGGTGATAGTATTAGCTCACACCTGCCATATTTTGGAGAACGCCAAATGCAAATAGCCTATGGAGGCACTGATACGGCCATTGAGTTTAAAGGTTTGGTAGATAATTATAAAGTTGAAAAAAATAAAAAATACGGCTATAACGTCAGTTTTAATGCTAGTAGCAATCAGGAAAGTTTTAGCGTTTTCATTACCATTTCGCCCAGCTTAAAGACCGATATGGTGCTTAATGGTACGGGCAGATTTCCGATTAGGTATTCGGGAGTGGCTATACCTTCTAAAGAAATTGAAGAAGAGTAGATTTTCTTTTTTAACATGCAGTTTATCTATTCATCGTAAAAAATAATAGTTCAAACGATTTTATTTATTTCAACGGCCTTAGTTGTTTAATTTTGAATGAATTAATGATTATGTCCCATGAAAAAATTATTCACTTTTGTTATTCTAGTTGGGTTTTTAAGCAGTTACCAACTTGTTCATGCACAGGAAACAGCAGAGATTTCAGAAGAAAAACCTTCAAACTTCAAGAAGCGAAGTCCTATTTACGATTATTCTGAAAAGAAGTTGAACAATGTTGATACTATTCCAGATTTTTCATCGAGAACAACTAAATTGAAAATAACAGGTACTATTTATGAAAGTGATGGTGTAACTCCTGCTAAAAGCGTGTTGCTTTTTATTCATCAAGCGGATGAAGATGGTAATTTTGAGTTAAAACGTGAGAATAAAAAACGTTATGTTCACCATAGAGGCTGGATAAGAACCAATGCCGATGGTAAATATACATTCTACACTTTTGTTCCTGGTTCATATATTTACGGCAATGAGTTAAGACAAATTTTACCTATTTTAAAAGAACCAGGTAAACCAGAGTACGCTATTGAAAGTTTTGTTTTTGATAACGATCCTTTATTAAAAGATAAGTGTCGCGAAAAAATTGAAGCTACCAACCCGAATAGAATTTTAAAACTTGACAAAAAAGAAGGCTTGTTTGTCGCTCATCGCGATATTATATTAGGTGAGGAAAACGTTGAGTATTAGAATTCAATATATCTTATAAAGTAAAATGCCAAAACGAATCAGTTTTGGCATTTTTTATTGCTTTTTAGTGTGTTTTGTTCAGTATTAACACATTAAAGTATCAAAAACCTCCAAAGAATTCCAAAATTATTCTTTCAACTATATTATGAACCATACCTTTGCAGGAATTTATAATTTAAACAAATAGTATGAGTAAAGTAAAAGAAAATGATACCATTGAGGTACATTATACTGGAAAATTAGTAAACGGACAGGTTTTCGATAGCTCTTTAGAAAGAGAGCCGTTACAAGTACAATTGGGCCAAGGACAGCTTATCCCTGGGTTTGAAAAAGCATTGGTTGATATGGCCGTAAGCGAAAAGAAAACAGTCACCATAGCTAAAGACGAAGCTTATGGTGAAGTAAATAAAGAATTATTTCAAAAAGTAGCAAAAGAACAACTGCCAGAAAGTATTAAACCTGAAGTAGGCATGGCCCTAGTAGGTTCTAGACCTGATGGTGGCGAACAGCAATTTAGAGTGGCCGAAGTAAACGACGATTACATTATTGTGGATGCCAATCATCCATTGGCTGGTCAAGACTTAGTGTTCGATTTAGAATTGGTTGCTATTAAATAAGCAAACACCATAACATGTTATAATTCGCCTTAGCTTTTGCTAGGGCGTTTTTATTGAAACAATTTTTGCATGGATTGCGGCAAAAAACCTTTATGATTTACATTAAATTATCTTAAGTAAATCAATAATGTTTTACATAACCTTAAAATTATAGAATAATGAGCAAGCCATGGAAAGATAAAGCAGAAGGCAATTGGAATATTGCTAAAGGAAAATTAAAACAAAAATGGGGCGAACTTACCGATGATGACTTAGATTATCAAGAAGGTCAGGAAGACGAACTATTAGGTAAAATTCAGAAACGTACTGGAGAGTCTAAAGAAAAAGTTAACGAATTTTTAAACGATTTGAAGTTCTAATTTTTGTTGAAATACACATTAAAAAATCCCGTTTTCACGGGATTTTTCACTTCATTAAAGTATTAGCTAAACTTTTAGCAATTCTTTTCATAGCAATTATTTATAGGGTCTAGGTATACTTCCTGTATCGGTATCAGTAAATGGTAATACAATCGTCGTCATCAAATTTAATAACACCTCCGTCAACTTCTTCCTCGTTGATAATATCACACAAATTGACGTTTAATCTTGATGAAGGCTCAGCCCATTGTGTTCCTGTTAATTGTTGTTTTGAAATATCAATGGAAAGCAGTCCCTTTTTAGAAGCTTTTAAATAAGCTAAGGTCTGCTCGTCTGTAGCTACCGCTGTTATAAATACAAGTTATTTCTCTACTGTCAGCGCTAAATACACCCATGATTAATACGTTTTCATTTTTTCTTTACGTTTTTTTAATTGCCTTACCAGTTCGTTAACCGACTCACTTATCGCATCTTGAAAATTGTCGTGCGATGCTTAGTAAAAAGTCTGGAAATGGGTGCCCTCAATCTAATGCCAAACTTCATTCCTGTTTCGTCAGAGCTGGTATTTTTAGTCTTAAAAAACACGTCGGCACGGCTCACAAAGTCAAAGCGATTAAAGATGGTTTCCAGGCGTCCTCTGGAAAATTTCTCTAATCTATCGCTGAAATCCATGTCGTGGTATTCAAAAATAATGTTGCTTTCTAAAGCACTCAATTCATTGTCTTTCAAAGTTAAATTGACTTTACGTAAATCTAATCACAACATATACAACAAATTAACTTATTTGATATGAATGTTCGCTTATTTGCTTAAGGTGAATCTTCAAAAGGTTTATTTTTCAATTAACCAATTATGATTTAAGACATTCTTAATCGGTTTTAAGTTAAATTTTGAATGCAATAAACTTTAAATTAGCTTTATAACACTAAAATACTGATTTATGGCTATAGCATTACAAACTACTTCTGAGACCATCACCAAATCCATAAACAATTATTATGAAAGTTTCATAGAGTTATTACCACGAATCGCTTTGGGCATTCTGGTGGTTATACTTGGTTTTTTAATCGCCCAACTTATTACCAATATATACAAGAAACGTATTTTAAAAAGAGCAGCAGATCCTTTAATGGCTAAATTTTTAGCCCAAGCCATAAAACTGGTTCTAATTGTTATTGCCATATTATTGGCTTTAAGAGTTGCGGGGTTAAACGGAGTCGCTACAGGGATTTTAACAGCTGCAGGAGGTGCTGCGATAATTTTAGGTTTTGCTTTTCAAGATATTGGCAAGAATTTTTTAGCAGGTATTATTTTGGCTTTTAACCGGCCGTTTAATGTTGATGACACCATTAAAGTTGGCGATTTTTTCGGAAAAATTAAAGGTTTAAATTTTAGGTATATGCATATAAAAACCTTCGACGGACGTGATATCTATGTGCCGAACAGCGATGTGCTCACCAAGCCTGTAGAAAACTATACTGCAGATGGCTTTTTTAGAAACGAATTTATCGTTGGTATTGGCTATGAAGATGATATCGAAGAAGCTAAAAAAATCATTCAAGACATACTAGATAATAACAATTATATTGTTCATGATAGCGAACACGATAATTTTGTGTACGAAGACGAACTGGCTGTTAGCACCGTCAACCTTAAAATATATTTTTGGGTAGATACTTTCGACTATAGAAAATCGGCCATTATAGTTCGTGGCAATCTCATTAGGCAAATAAAAGAAACTCTTGAGAACAAAGGCTTTAATCTACCTGCCGACATCAAAGAACTTAAACTTTATGGCAACGAAGAGGATATACCGTTACGTGTGTTGCAAGACTCTAGGGATAATGAAAAACAAACAACAGAGTGAAGTGAGCATTAATTTTTGTATTTGCGTCCGAATTAATAGGTTTTGGGTCAAGGTTTTAGACGATTATTCACGATTTTATTTTCAACTATAAATATTAAAAAGAATCATGGAACATAAAGTCACACTTCGAAAAATTGAACACGTTAATCATAATGTCTTACATTTGGTTACCGACAAACCCAAAGATTACCACTTCAAACCAGGGCAAGCCACAGAAGTTTCTATAGACAAGAATGGCTGGAAAAATAAAAAACGACCTTTTACTTTTACCAATTTATCCGATGACAAAGAACTGGAATTCACCATAAAGGTTTACCCATCCCATGATGGTGTTACCGAACAACTTGAACAACTAGAGGTTGGTGATTATCTGTTAATTGGTGATGCATGGGGTGCCATTCAGTACAAAGGGACAGGCGCTTTTATTGCCGGTGGGGCAGGAGTGACACCTTTTATCGCTATTCTAAAAGATTTAAAACGAAAAGGAGAATTGAAAGGCAACCAACTGTTTTTCAGTAATCACCGAGAACGCGATATTATTTACAAGAACAACCTAGAAGCCTGGTTAGGTGAAAACTTGCATGTTATACTTTCTCAAGAAGACCATAAAGACTATGCACACGGACTTATAAGCAAAGACTATTTGGAAAAACACAACCTAGAAGTAACCAAACCGGTTTATCTGTGTGGTCCGCCACCCATGATGGAAGCGGTAGAGGCCGACCTGTATAAAATGGGATTACCTAAATCGCAATTGGTGGTGGAGGAATAACATCCTATTCTTTAATTTGTGCTAAAATTTTTAAAAATTCGTACTGTAGAATCATTCACAAAATGCTGTTCAACACCATAAACAAAAAATAATTATTAAAAATTGACCATTATCAAGTCTTTTTTTTAGTCAGACCGTTATTTTTACCAACTCAAAAAAGTTAGGCACAAATACAATATGAAGGAAAAAAAGGAACAAAACTCTTATAAGGAGAAACGGAAAAAGTCGAGTGAATTTGAAAAGAGAGAAGATTATTTAGAACACGAACTATTAATCATGAAATTCCGTAGATGGAAGGTACATCTTCCTTTTCGTGACTTCCATATAGAAATTGAGGATTTGGTGCCTGCTTTGGCCGCAACCATAGGTAAAGTAGTTATGGTTACTGCTATGGTGGCTGCTTTCGCAGCTCAATTTGGGCTTTCGGCAGAATTTATTGCAGAAAATGTACGGTACGAACTATTAATTGCAGGAGGTATATTTGTCATTCTATTTTCGGCTATTTTAAATCCACGAGCCAATTTAGCAGGAACCCATGGCCCCATGATTCCCTTAATCCCCATTATTGCTGCAGCAGGAGGGCACCCACTAGCATTAGGTATTCTAATTGGTGTTTTTGGACTCATATTAAGTATTACCAAAGGCGGTTCTAAGTTAATGACTTTAACGGGCGTTGGTGTACGGGGTGGTCTTCTTATTTATCTTGGTGCTGTCGGGCTAATTTCCCAAATTTCAAAATTTGAAGCATGGTCGGTTAGCGCTAATGCCAGTACCGTTTCATTTGTGGTTATCGGTATAACCATTCTTATTTATGCCTACTTAGCCCGAATTAAAAAAAGGTGGTTGGCTATTCCGCTATGTTCGGCTATTGCAGGTATTATAACCTATGCCATGGGTGTTAATTTTGAATTTACCACCCAACCTGGATTACCGCACATGAATCCTTTGTATTGGTGGGGCGAGGACACAGGCTGGCAATTGGGATGGCCTGATTTTGGGCACTTTGTTGCTGTTATTCCATTCGCTATTTTGGCCGTGGCTATGTGGTCGCCAGATTACTTGGGGCACCGGGTTTTTCAAGAACTCAATTATCCCAAAAAAGCAAAAGATGTCTTAATGGATGTAGATGATACCATGACGGTGGCTTCCGTACGTCAAATGGTCGGTTCTGCTTTAGGCGGTGGCAATATTGCTTCATCATGGGGTACTTACATGATTCCTGCAGCCATTGCAAAACGTCCCATTCCTGGAGGGGCTATACTTACAGCTATACTATGTATTCTAGCAGCAGTTTTTGGTTATCCTATGGATTTAGCCATGTGGGAACCAGTGCTAAGAGTAGCCTTATTGGTGGGGGTATTTTTACCCTTATTGGAAGCTGGTATGCAAATGATACATAAAACTAACGATTCGTTAAGTGCCGGTACCTGTATTTTTGCATGTGCATTTGTAAATCCCGTGTTTGGATGGGCATTGACTATGTTACTTGATAACTTGGGACTTATTGGCGATCGTGAAAGAGCAAAAGAATTATCTTTAAAAGAACGATTAATCATTCCCGGAGCCATGTTTATTGTTTGTATAGTATCACTGATGCTGGTAGGTCAGCTACCAGGTATTCCCGGAATATTTTAAATATTGATAGCTTATATTAACTTGGTTCTAATAGATTATTGAAGAAACAATATGAAGACAGAATTATTCAAACCAGTTTAACTCTGCGGATACCACCCATGATGAAACCCGCAGAAGCGAACCTTAATAAAAAGGGGGTTCCAAAATCTCAGTTGGTCGTGGAGGAATAATAATCTATCAGGTAAATATACATTTAATAAAAATGGAATAGAATACCTCAGCTTTTGCTGGGGTGTTTTTATTTAATCTATTAGGTGGACTATAGAATATTTTTGCTAAATTAGATTATCTACTTATAGACGGGTTATGGACAATAACTTTTCATAACCCTATTGATGTTAATCGTTAGTTTATTTAAGACAAAAGAGGCAAATAGAGACCAAATCTTTGTAGAATTTCATCTCGGAGAGGGATTTTGGGCAATATGATGTTAACAACTATTGATTAAATCATTACACGAAATGTAATATACTCATTTTTAAATATATAATCGTTATAATATAAAGTTTTGATTTAAAATAAATGTCACGATACATATCCGAAATTATCGTCCATAGAATATATTGGACTATAAATTCAACGATTGGGACTATGTTTATTGAAATCTAAAATTAAACCCTTAATATTATGGCTATTTCTGTAGACAATCCCCAGGCTTTTTATCAGTTTTTTTATTTGTTAACGTTTGTGTTTATGTTTTCTGTAGTTATCTATAAAAGCATAAAGCGTGGGTATCATTTACGATCTGTATTGTTGATGTTTACCACCATCACACTTTTCACCGTAATAGGCACCAGATTATTTACCATTCCCATAGAGGAGTGGTTCACTGCAATAAACACAAAGTCTCCCGAATTTAACAATAGATCGTCTATTGGAGGATTGCTATTTGGTTTAGTTGGGCTCTTAATATCACAACGTATATTTGGATTTAAGAGGCCCATGTTAGATTTATTTGCTTGGCTGGTACCTGTTGCCATTGGCATTGCAAAATTCGGCTGTTTATTTAATGGCTGCTGTTATGGCCTACCATTTAATGGTTTTTGGGGTGTGCAATATCCCGTAGGAACTCATGGCCACTTTAACCATTGGTACTCCGGTGGTATTGATAACGATGCTATCCTGTCATTAGCGGTACATCCGGTTCAGTTATATGAAAGCCTTCTGTTATTTGCTATCGGCTATGTTATTTGGAAAACCCGGAAAAGATGGAAAAAGAATTGGAGTGCCATGCTATTTGGTTTGTTCTTATATTTTACATTGCGATTTGGAGTTGAGTTTTTTAGAGACCATAGTATATCACATTTTAGCACAACCTACTACTTAGGTGTATGGTCTATTCAATGGGGCATGCTAGGTTTAGGACTTATATTAGGTTTCGTTTTATGGTTTTACGAAAAACGTTTTAAAATAGAAATTACAAAGGGGCGCCAAGATTCACCATATCTCCATGCCGAATTAATTTATATTATATCCTTATCGTTTCTCATTTATACGTTTACAAACCTACTAATACCTTTCGAACTTAAAGTGGTCTGGATTATGTTTATTCCTGCCATTGTTTTATCTTTTTATTATCTTTTCACTGAGACTAGATTAAGAAATCATCGTAAACTTGTGGCAATATTGTTACTCGCACCTTTTTATGTTCTGGCCCAAACTATACCTGATCAAACACAAGAAATTAAACAATACAAACGTATAGATGTAGGTGGTTCTTTTGGTAATTTCGCAAATGAGGTAAAATTTGACCCACAAGAATCAATAAACATATGTGGAACTACTTCAACCTCTTACTCCTATGAGTATTTTAAGCAGGTCTATCAAATGGCCGGGGCAGGGTATTCACAGGTTAGCATAAAAAATGATGAAGCCACTACTTTTGGTGTTAACCTTTCTGGTGGCAATATTAAGAGTACTAACTTGCGCACCAATGAAACACAATCAGAATTTATTTTTGCTGTAAATCCCTATATGAAATGGGATGGAAAATGGTTTGGTGGTGGTTTAGGGCTTCAACTAGGTAAATTACGAGTTAATAAAGATGAAACAATAGATATTGGTGATTTAAAAGACACCAACAAAGACCGTTATATCTTGCCTGAATTCTATTTGAGGGTAGGACAAAAAAAATATCTGGATGTGGATTATAATTATGGTTTTATGATACCATCTGCTTATCCAACATTATATTCAAGAGCGAGCATAGGAAGTGGTTTTGGTCTCAGCCAAGACTATAGTTTTAGATATGGTCGTATATGGAATTTAGAAACCAATTATATTTCTGCCGAGGCATTAATTACCGACCAGTTAGGTGTTAATCTCATGTATGTTTTTAAGGAGGAAGATAACTTTCGATTTCAGACTGACGAAGCTTCTGGTAAAGTTGTGTTTTCACTCAATTATCGCTTTGGACATAAAACGAAATAGCAATCAAAAAAAAAATTTAATTATAAGTTAGCATAAACTAGTATGAACATACCAATTTCACTAATACTATTCCGGTTATTATTAGCTCCAATAATTTTGTCTTTAGCTTATTTTATTGGAGAAAGTGCTAAAACAACTATCGTTGTTCTGATGTATTTAGGATTGATATCTGATATTTTGGACGGCATAATTGCAAGAAAACAAAATATATCTTCAGCAAAATTAAGACGGATGGATAGCCAAACAGATATGATATTCTGGTTATCCATGGGTTTTGCGACCTGGATATTATATCCCAAACTAATTGCTAACAACGCTATAGTTATTTGGGCCCTAATCGGCATGGAAATAGCCTGTCATGTTATTAGCTACATAAAATTTAAAAAACAGCCCTGCGCGCATGCATTTCTTTCTAAACTTTGGGCCATAACATTATTGGTAGCCTTTACATCTTTAATTGGATTTAACCATGCGGGAGTTCCATTTGCATTGGCGATTATTATGGGTTTAATTTCACAACTTGATATCGTATTAATAACCCTTATTTTGCCAAAATGGGCACACGATATCCCCAGTGCTTACCACGCTTACTTGATAAGAAAAGACATTAAATTTAAGCGAAATATATATTTAAATGGCTAAAACCTTTTACAAGACAGCAATGTGTTTTTGAAACGCAGAAGGGAAGCATCAGGTTTCAGTTGTGACCAAATAAATAAACCTTAATCGAAGTGAAGACGATATAATAGCTCTACCTTAAAAATGGCCCCGTCTTTAAACCGCTCATTAAGTTGGGTTCTGTTGTCTCCTAAATAAAAGGCAGTTAAGGCTAAATCTATTTTATCTTCAGAATCGAATACCTTATAATTTCTAACAATGGCATAACCCGCTTTAGCGCTTACATAAAGTGATTTACTTAACTTATATCTAAAATAACCAACCAATTCATTTGAGGTTTTAGAAACATAAGCCCCGTTAGGGCTATAATTCTGGTTATTTAAATTATAAGTGGTTCCAAGTCCATCAAACCGCATGCCTGCCCATGATTTTTCATTTAACCTATAATTAAGGTCCCCAATGATAGGTAAGTTTAAATTAGCCTCAAATTTCTTGTTATTACTCAAATAATATACACCAAAAATAGGCACTACAATCAACCCGTATTTCTCGGTATTTGCATACACGCCATATCGGTATTTTAAATCACTACGTTTCTTTTTGGTAAATAACGATAAGAATGCTATTTGATGGTTATTTTTAGAAAGCTTAATTTCATCAGAAGCGATTTTAGAAAACAGCATAAAAGTAGTAGACCATGTATCGTTCAACGTTTTATTAATACCAACATTTAATCCTAAAACATTTAAGTTATGACTTGGTATATTGGTATCTAGTTTCACCTTGGTTTTATTGGTGAAAAATCCCGTTAGTAAAATGGTTTTCTCATTAATAACCACCGGAAAATTAAGTTCCAATGCTAATTCTTCAACAGTCGTTTGCGATTCAGAAACTTCAAAATCGTTTGATGGCGTATTGGTGTAGCTAATATTGGCAATATCAAAATAGTTTTGCGCCAACCCTTGAAAACAAACAATGCCAATTAAAACAAACGATATATACTTCATGTATAGGTTTATGCTAGGCTGCAATTTACGTAATTAAACCTGTGATGTAATAGAAATAAGCATTTCACGAAATAAAATACTTGGGCGTTGTTATATCGATGATTATGTCAAATATCTCTAAAAGATTATAAACCTATTAATTGGTAGTACATAAAAGTTAAATAAAATCTATAAATTATTTCTGAATATTACAGGAACTTCGTTTTTCATGCCATTATTTTGCACAAACACAACCGCTTTTAGCTTGGTAACAACAGTGTCTATAATTTTAGCACGTGCCTCATAATTATCGTTTCCTCTTGCCAATCCTGTAAAAACTAAATCAGCCCTTTTGCTCTTTTTTATTAGAATTTCTAGTGGTGCTTCTTTGTCATTGGCTAAAACATGGATATTGGCATCTATACGCGCTTCATTTATATTATACCTTATATAATGTTCCATTAATTTTTTTTCTTCTTCAGTATGTGTTATGGATAAAATATTAATCTCTACTTTACTCCATTTCCGATTCAATCTAATCAGGTAGGAGAGGAGAAGCATCAAATCTCCATTCCTATCTTGTCCTCGCCACCAGATATCAATTCGTTTGTTTGCTTTACGGCTAAAGTGATTGGGTATGTGTGCAACAAGAATGTTTTTTCCAGCTGAGGACAAGTCATTAATAATTTGTAATTCTTGTAACTTGCCCTTTTGAGTTTGAGACCACCCAAAAACCACGGTATTGGTTTTTATTCCAGCTATTCCATGTGAAGAGGCAACAAGGTTCATTCCTAATTTAAAATCACTCACAACATTTACTTCTGTAAGTGCTTGTAGACCTTCTGCTTTTAACTCTTGCTGCATTTTAAAAACAATCTCGTTACGTCTTTCCAATTCACCTTTGTCCTCTGGAGTAAGCAACCGTGAAATAGTAAGCAATCCGCTATTCTGGCCTAACATTTCTGTAAATTTCACTAACGGCAAATGTTCCTTGATCTCATGAATAAAAAGAATTATTATTGGCCTCCAATTTCTAGGATGAACCTTCTTAGCACTTAAACGCAAAAGAGCATATCTACTTAAATGCATCCAAATTCCAGTTGATGCGTCTCCCCATTGTTGCTCCAATTTCTTATTCATTAAATAAATAAATATGACAACTTCCAATCCAAGCGCAAATGCAAATGCAATAGGATTTATTAACCACATAACAACCATTGCTGCGAGAGCCCCTAACAGTGAAACATACCAAGGCACATGTATTTTTGGTCTATAGGAAGGTTCTTTTATAAGTTGCTCAACAGCAGCACTTACATTTACCGCTACGTAAAGCGTTAAAAAAAGTACCGATACGTATTGAGCAAGCGTATTAAGCCCCCCAAGAAAAACGGCGGCAATAGCAATTAAACCACTAATCCAGGTAGCAATAGTTGGCTGCCCAGTTTTTGATAGTTTTCCTAAAAATTTTGGCATAAGTCCATCCATAGAAAGTGCCTGTAAAATTCGTGGACCACCCAAAATACTTCCAAAGGCAGAAGATAGTACTGCCCCCCAAACAGCTGGATATACTAGCCATGGACCAAAAACAGCTATTCTAGTCCAGATGGTAATACCTGCATCTGGGTTTGCCAGTTGTTCAAGAGTAAGAACTCCTGTTACCGATAAAACTAGAGGAATAATTAAATAAATAGCTGCTCCACTCAAAACAGCACCAATGGTCCCTTTTGGAATTGATTTTTGAGGGTCTTTCAAGTCACCGCTAAGCCCAATACCTGCCGTAAATCCAGTAACCGCTGGAAAAAAAACAGCAAATACATACCAAAATCCTTCAGGAGCACTTGAGTAATTAGCTTTAGTTGTGGGTGCATGCATATCTTGGGTTACCACACCGAGGATTAGTGCTAAAATGGCTGCAGCCACAATAATCATAATTGGAATCTGTGATTTTAGTACCAGTTTAGCGCTTTTGCCAGACAATGCAGTTATAAGAATAATAAAAAGCACCGTTAACAACTGAAGACTATAAGAAGGCAACGTGTTTTGCGCATCAGGCCATAATATTAAAATGGCTTCTGAAAGTCCATAACAATAAAAAGTAACACTTAAAGTTCTGCATAAATATAACGGAATTCCAATGGCGCCACCAGGCTCAAGCCCTAAACTACGAGAAATCATAAAATACTCGCCACCAACACCAACTTTTATGTTCGTAGCAATAGCAGAAGCGCTAAGTCCAGTAATAAAAGTAATAGAACTGGCCAATAAAACAATTATAACCGTATTGATAAGACCAACATTTCCAACCACCCAACCAAAACGTAGGAACATGATGAGTCCTAATATGGTAAGTATACTTGGTATGTAAACACCCAAAAACGTGCCGAATTTATGAGGTGTTTTGGTTGTATTTGTTTTAGCCATAGAGCGTTAGATTCTAGTCCTATTAAATATAGCATAAAAAAAATTAAGTTTTGCTTTACCATTCTGTAACTATAGGTTGTTTAAATATTAAATCACCCACTGGTGAGCTATAATGTACGGCGTTATAGCCTGTCCCGAACTTGATTCGGGATAACTTTAGCTTTGCCCAAATCAATTATATTGTTTTAGAGGTTTTCGCGAATCTCCTTCGTCGATTTGGTTAAAAGCTGGGCAGAGCGTTAAGAAAAGGTCTGGTAGACCTTTTTAGTGAATGAGCCAGCTGGCGCACTGGCATACTACAGTTTCTTAAAAAAATTTATTCTAAAAGTTTCTTCTATAATGTTAATGAAACCGCTTGCGGTTCACGAGCACCTATTCATTAAAATAGCGTGTGCGAGTAAACACTTTTTATGCGACGACGTAGGAGGGAAGCGTAATGTATGAATAATTATACATATTTTTATTATACAAACCGTTAGAATTAAAAAAAACCTTATTTTCCTTTTTTTAAATCAAACGCACTCCCAAACATGCCTAAATCTATTATTCCAATAACATTAATATTCTTTTTTGTAAATCATCTGTATACTCAAAATTTAATCTTTTCAAAAAGTGCTGGGAGCGATAGTATAGATTCTCATTTGGATCAAGGGTATGATATAGTTAGTGATACTTCAGGAAATATTTATGTTACTGGTATTATGTCAAAAGGGAGCACTGGGGCTGTTTTTGGTCAAGGCGAAGCTAACCAGACCAACCTAAATATTAATGGTGCCTTTATTGCTAAATATGATAACAATGGTTTATTGTTATGGACAAAACAAATAGGAGCAAACAATAATGGGGTAGTTAGTAATGCCATCACTTTAGGCACCAATAATAATATTTATATAACGGGTTATTATAATTCTGAAGTAACATTTGGCATAGGCACCACTACCCAAACTACATTTCAATCATATGCTGCATCAAGAGACATCTTTTTTGCTAAGTATTCACAAGATGGTGATTTTATATGGGCAAAATCCTTTGGAGGACTCAACGATGATGCACCTGGAGGTAGAGATATTTATGTTGATTCTAATCAAAATATATACATTACAGGTGCTTTTAATGGCAATGTGGTTTTTGGCGCAGGTGAAACTAACGGAACTGCATTATCAGGGAATCGATTGGATATGTTTTTATCAAAATATGATGCCAATGGCGACCTTATTTGGGTTCAAAAAGCGGGGGGAGATAAAGGGGATAGAGGAGAAAACCTTGATTTAGATTCAAGTGGAAATATTTATATAACAGGTAATTTTTTTGACGATATAACATTTGCAGAATCAGAACCAAATGAAATAAAATTAATAAGGCATAATGTGCAGGCCTTTATTGCAAAATATGATACTAACGGACAATTTATTTGGGCAAAAAGCCCTTATTATTACAGCGATGACACGTCAAATGTAAGTGGTGATATTAAAGTATTAAATGATAACCGCATAGTTTATACAGGAGCTTATGGCACTTACGGCAATACTTATTTAACTAACTGTATTGAACTTGAAGGAGAAGATCAATATGATGCTATTTTAATTCAATTTGACAGTAATGGAAATTATATTTGGAATACTACCATTAATAGCGCTGGCGGCGACAGAGGTTTGGCATTAGATGTTGACCAAATAGGGAATAGTTATGTAACTGGATACTTTTATAATGAAACTTTATTAAATGAAAACCTCTGCAATGAAACACAACTAAACAACAAAGGGCTAGCTGATATTTTTATTTGTATTTACGATATTAATGGACAATTGTTAAGTATTGAAACTGCCGGAGGCAATAATTGGGATCAAGCTTCAGCAATCGATGTAGATAATTCTGGTAACATTTATATAACCGGTTATTATGATGACAATATCATATTTGGTGAAACACAGTTAACGGAAACGACACTAGTAAAAAATGGAACCCATGAAATATATGTTGCTAAATACCATATAGATTTAAATAATATTTCAAAAAAGCCCTATGCTGGCGAAGGTACTTGTTTAGAAATTTGTGAAAATTCGAGCTCTATAGATTTATTCAATCAGTTATTAAATAACCCAGATCCTGGTGGGATATGGATTCCGAATTTATCTAGTGGTACAAATATTTTTGACCCAACAACCGATGGCGAAAACACTTATAGATATACGGTTTATAATTCAGGCTGTATGAGTGATTATACAGAAATAACAATTAGTTTTATTGAACAACAAAGTGCAGGGGAGGATACCTCAATTAATTTATGTATTGATAATGCCCCTATTAATTTATTTGAACAAATTGGAGGCTCACCAGTTCCAGGAGGAACTTGGTCTCCAGTTTTATCTAGTGGCACAGGAATTTTTAACCCAGTTGTTGACGCTCCTGGTATTTACACATATACTGTTACAGGTGAAGCGGGATGTAGTTTTGCTAGTTCAGAAGTCAATGTTGTTGTTGACAAAATTCCAAATGCAGGAGAAGGGGCTAGTCTAGAGTTATGCTTAAATAACAGTTCTATTGATTTGTTTGATAGTTTAACAGGTTCACCGGATGAAGGAGGGATTTGGACACCAAAATTAACAAGTGGGACAAGTACCTTTGACCCATCAATAGATTCTTCTGGGATCTATACTTATACCGTTAGCAATGGAATTTGTGATTCAGACACTTCAGAGGTTAAAATTACCATTAATATGCTTCCAAATGCTGGGGAAGATGGCAGCTTAGAAATATGTGTTAATAGTAGCCCTATAAACCTGTTCGATAGACTAGAAGGCACACCCGATTTAGGTGGGTTTTGGATGCCCAGTTTAGTAAGTGGAACAGGTGTTTTTAACCCTTTAGTGGATTCCGAAGGCATTTATACTTATACCGTTAGTAACGGACTTTGTAGTTCAGATACTTCGAAGGTTCTTGTAACAAAAACAAGTGTAACGCCTATTTCTGATTATGAAATTAATATAAATGAGTTTAACAGTAATAACAGCATAGAAATTATTATTAACTCAAATTTAGAATACGAATTCTCTATAGATGGAATTAATTACCAAAATAGTAATGTATTCAATAATCTAATAGGCGGTGATTACACATTATATGTTCAAGAAATTAATGGATGTGGAACTTTAGAAACGGTTATTTCAATTTTAGATTACCCCAAGTTTTTTACACCTAACAATGATGGCGTTAATGATACTTGGAAATTACATGGAGCAACAAATAAAAATTATTCTGTATACGTGTATGATAGGTATGGAAAACTTTTAAAGCATCTAACTACGCCAGAAATTGATTGGGATGGAACCTTTAATGGCGTTCAACTTCCAACTAACGATTATTGGTTTAAAGCTGTTTTTACAGATGGTTTTATCAAAAGTGGTCATTTCACTTTAAAAAGGTAAATTGAAATTATAACTACAAATCATTTGTATAATCATTTTACGAAAAAAAACATTTGGATGTTGTTTTATATCTGCAATTATGTCAAATATCGCCCAAAAGCGCTATTTCGCTAATTGTTGTAAAATGTACTATAATTTACATTATGTAAAATAGAATATTTTAAGGTATCTCTTTGATCAACCAAATTCAATATGCTATTATTTTACTCCTTTCACTTACCTCAAAATATTTACAAAATATTAAAGCCAAATAAAGCGCAGCTCAAGGTGTTTAGTTTGGTTCTGTCTATTATACAGTTGCTACGCCTATTTGACTTAAAAAAAAAATTGAACGTTAATTTTTAAATTTGGTTTACAGCCATTGCGAAAAGAAATCCATCATTTCTTCTTTAAGGTCGTAATGCAATTTTATGTACTGGCGCATATCGTCTTTTAATGGTTTTTGTTTGTGCAACAAACTACCATCAATAGATTCCCTTAAATCCACAGCGTGCAAATTGTTCATTTTGTTTTTGCAGCGGTGCATGAGTTTCGATATTTCGTTACGCTCTATTTCTATTCTATTTTGAAATTGCTCTATTTGTAATCTGGCACGTTTATCAAATTCCCTGGCGGCGATTTCTTCTAACTTCTCTTCAAAGGTGTCCATTTCGTTAAAATGAAACCGTAATTCTCTTTTCCATGTTTCTAAATTGAACTTTAGGTCACTTAAATATGATACTGTCGTTTGCATATGTTTTGGTTTTATATATTAAACTTCTAATGTTTCTAAATTGGATGACTTCATTAATTCGGCCTGTACGTTGGATGGCACTGGTTGGTATGATGAAAATACCGAGCTAAACGTCGCCCTGCCCTGTGTTAACGAGCGTAAGGCGGTAGAATAACCATATAGTTCGGCTGCCGGACAAGCACATTTTAAAATTTGATAATGCCCCTCGCTTTCTATGCCTTGTATAATGGCTCTTCTTGATTGTAAATCGGTCATAACGCTACCAACCATCTCTTCGGGTACTTTAACGGTGAGCATGTTGGAAGGTTCAAGTAACTTAGGATTTGAGTTTAAAAAGGCTTCCTTAAAGGCATGTGCCCCAGCTATTTTAAAGGATATATCGTTGGAATCTACCGAGTGCATTTTACCGTCGTAAACCATTACACGAACATCCCTAATAAACGAATGTGTTAATGGTCCGGCTTCCATCACCTCCAAAACGCCTTTCATTACCGATGGTAAATAGCGTAAATCTATGGCCCCGCCAACAATACAGTTGTAAAACACCAAGGTACCGCCCCATGGCAACGATACGACCTCCTTGCCCCTAATATTAAAGCCTTCCGGTTCTTCAATGCCTTCGTGCCAGGGTTCTATTTTTAAATGCACTTGTGCAAATTGCCCTGACCCGCCAGATTGCTTCTTGTGCCTATAATTAGCCGTTGAGGAGCGCTGAACGGTTTCTCGATAGGCAATTTTGGGCTGTTTGAATTCGGCTTCAATGTTATACAGATTCTTGAGCATCCACTGTATCGTAGCTAAATGTAATTCACCCTGGCAGCCCAATAGCAACTGTTTGGTTTCATTTGAAAAATTAATGACCACCGTGGGGTCCTGACTGTGGATTTTCTTTAAGGCTTCACTCAGTTTTTCCTCATCGATTTTATTGCTGGCCATAACCACTTTGGTAATGCGCGATTCAGGATATTTAATGGGTTTCATGGTGACTTCAAAATCTTTTTCGGTCAAGGTGTCGCCCGTTTCGGTATGCTTCAATTTTAAAGTGGCTCCAATATCGCCAACAGCCAATTGAGTAACGCTGTTTCGCTCTTTACCGTCCATAATAAATAGCTGGTTGATGGTTTCCGTTTCACCATTATTGGAATTGATAAACTTATCGTTGGCATTTACCGTTCCAGAATTCACTTTAAAAAATGTTACCTGACCCAAATTAGGCTGATGGAAGGTTTTAAAAACGAATAAGGATGTTGGCGCCTTTTTTTTATGTTCAATGGGCGTGCCTTCAATACTTTGCTCTGGTTTTAAATCGACCGTTGAAGGCGCCACATTATCTATAAAGCCCATTAGGCGGCCACTACCCATATCGTTAAGTGCAGAAACACAAAAGACAGGAAATAAATCGTGATTTAACATTCCTGCCTTTATGCCTTGGCGCATTTCATTTTCATTCAATGTGCCTTTTTCAAAGAACAGTTCTAAGAGTTCTTCGTCGTTTTCGGCGGCTTTTTCAACCAGTTCGTTATGGAGTTTATCGGCTTTTTCTTTTTCAGAATCTGGGATTTCCAATTTTTCAGGCTTCCCACCTTCCGGGCCAAATTTATACAGTTTCATTTTTAAAACATCAATAATACCTTGGGCACCATCTACCTTTACAGGATATTGAATTTTAATTACGTTGTTGCCTACCAGCTTTTTTAAACTGTTGAAGCTATATTCAAAATCGGCACTTTGGTGGTCTATTTGGTTGATTACAAACACCATGGGTTTATGATATTTATCTATATAATTCCAAATAATTTCTGTACCAATTTCACAGCCATGTTTGGCGTTTATAACATTAACCACGGTATCGGCTACTCTAATTGACGAAATAATTTCGCCAATAAAATCGTCAAGTCCCGGTGTGTCTATAATATTGATTTTGTAATTACGCCATTCGGTATGTAGCGGAGTTGCAAAAATAGATGTGCCGCGCTCCTGCTCTATTTCATGGTAATCAGAAATGGTATTTTTTTCCTCTATGGTTCCCCTTCTGTTGATCAGTCCAGCCTCAAAAAGCATGGTTTCTGATAGTGTTGTTTTTCCGCTACCGTGAGCGCCCACAAAAACAACATTTTTGATGTGTTTTTCGTCGTATATTTTCATGTGTCTGTATTTATTGTTTTTTCAATGGTCTTTTGAAACATCTGTATAAGTATTTCGATGCATGACGGAAATATACTGGGCATGTATATTTCGTCTTATTTAGTCATTAAATTTAATCACAAAAAACAGGGCATAACATGACATATGTCAGCATTTTTAAATAGCCGCTAAATCATCCCTTAATTTACTAAATACATGTTAAATAACCAGAAAAATTCGTGATTAACTTGCTAATCTATTATTTTCGCATTTCCTAAAATGGGAACCCCAACACATGAAACCGAAAGATAAATCAAAATCAACTAAGTCAAGACTGCAATTATTGCATCAATATTACAGCTACACCGGCTTTTACACTTTTGTTTGGCAAGCGGTAAAAAAAGCGCTGCCGTATATTGTGGGTTTTGTGTTGGTCATTTACGCTATCAATCATTTTTTTGATATTAATACAGGTTTAAAACATCTTACCGAAATATTGCCAGCCTACGGCGTATTGAGTTTCTTTTTTGTTTCTGAAACCCTTTTAGGCCTTATTCCACCAGAAATTTTTATCGCTTGGGCCGGAAAAATGTATGCCCCGTGGTTGTATTTAAGCCTGTTGGCGATTTTATCGTATAGCGGCGGACTCTTATCTTACTGGATGGGGCGGACTATTACTAATATTCCGTCGGTGCATAACTATTTAGAGGTTAAAATGGAAAAGCAACTAAAGAACTCCAAAAAATGGGGTGGCTTTTTAATAGTTGTAGGCGCCCTATTGCCCCTGCCCTTTTCTATTTCGTGTATTGCCGCTGGTATTATTGAATTTCCATTTAGAAACGTCATGCTTTATGGTTCATTGCGATTACTACGTTTTGTTATTTACGGTATCCTCATTTTTAACGTCGTTTAATAAAACTTTAGTTGTTGTCAATCTGAACTTGTTTCAGGTTCTCATTGAATTAAAATTAAAGATTCGGAAAAAGCTTTATTTTATTTAAAAAAGTCTTAATTCCTATCGCTTTTTAGGTATGGTGATTTACTTTTGCACTAAACAAGTTAACATGCTTTCATTTAAAAATATATTCCGAATTGTCGCACTGCTTGAAGGGGCGTCATACATCCTTTTACTGTTTATTGCCACACCTATAAAATACTTAGGCGACGACCCACAATATGTGAAATTACTGGGTATGCCCCATGGCCTTTTGTTTATTGCTTACATAGCCATGGCCGTTATGATAAGAAAAGATTATAATTGGAACAACCGGGCGTTTATGGTGGTTTTGATGGCTTCGGTTATTCCCTTCGGAACCTTTTATGTAGATAAAAAATTTCTAAAAAATTCTAACTAATGGAACGCTTAAAGCATCTCATTTACGATTACTTTATCAATGCGGGCACTACCGAAACAGTTGCCAAATACATGAATATGTTGTTGCTGCTGGTGGCGCTTTTCATCATTATTTTTATAATTGATTTTTTGGTTAGAAAGCTACTCATTGGCATGTTTTCGCAGTTCGCAGCGAAATCTAAAACCAATTTTGATGATTTGATGGTGGCCAATAAGGCGCCTAGAAATATAGCGCACATTGTGCCGTTGCTCGTTGCTTTGGAGTTTGTTCCTATGGTGCTGACCGATTTTCAGTATTATGAAAATATAGCCGAAAAAGGTCTACAAGTTTTCGGTATTATTTTAGTCTTATGGATTGTTCGCAGCCTTTTAAATACGTTAAAGGATTATTTAAAAACTCTGAAACGTTTTAAAGACAAACCTATAGCCAGTTATATTCAGGTGTTTATGATTTTTGCCTGGGTGATTGGAATTTTGTCATCATTCGCCATTGTAACAGGTATTGAGTTCTTTAAATTTGTTACGGGATTGGGTGCCGCATCGGCTGTGATTTTGTTGGTTTTTAAGGATACCATTTTAGGCTTTGTGGCCAGTATACAGGTTTCCATTAACGATATGGTGCGTATTGGTGATTGGATTACATTTGAAAAATACGGTGCCGATGGCGATGTTACCGAAATTACATTGGCAACGGTTAAAGTGCAAAATTTTGATAAAACCATTACTACCATTCCCACTTACGCCCTAATCTCTGATTCGTTTAAAAACTGGCGTGGCATGACCGCTTCTGATGGGCGACGCATAAAACGAGCACTTCATATAAAACAAGATGGTGTAAAATATTTGACTGATGCTGAAGTTGAAAAACTTAAAGGCATCCAATTGATAAAGTCTTATTTGGAAGCCCGGCAAGGCGATATAAAATCTTATAACACAGAAAACAATATTAATAAGGAACTTCTGTTAAACGGAAGAAACCTAACCAATTTGGGGGTGTTTAGAAAATACATCGATTCGTATTTAAAAAAGCATTCTGCCATCAATAAAGATATGATGATTATGGCCCGTCAATTGGCACCAACCACACAAGGTATTCCGTTGGAAATTTATGCCTTTAGTAGCGATAAGCGTTGGGAAAACTATGAATATATCATGTCTGATATTTTCGACCATTTGATAGCTGCACTCCCCTATTTTGATTTGGAGATTTTTGAGTTGCCGAGTAATTCGGTTTTTAAGGGCAAATAAAGCGTTAATTCAGTAGTCATTTAGAAGGAATCCCCATGATAATGGGATTTCTCGTCGCTCGTTCCTCTCTCTGTCGAAATGACAAAAATATAAAATCAATAAAACTTATACAGAACTCACAAGTATTTAACCTTGTCATGGTGACGAGGTATGACGTGACCATCTCAATTTTATTTTTTTAGTTTAGCTCACGCTGCGCTCAGCATGACGTTAAACAGACTAAACACTTTTTACCAATTGGTAATCATCCATAATAAAACCTTGGCCAATATCGGTCACCAAAGGACCAACATTTTCAAAACCTAAATTGGTGTAAGCTTCAATGGCTTTGGTGTTGTGCTTGTTTACGGTTAACCGAACTTGTCCTAATTGGTAGTTTCGTGCTTTTTCTTCAACAAATTGGATAGCAACCTTTCCTATTTTTCGGCCTCGGTAGGCGCTCAAAATATATATTTTACTTAAAAACAGGGCATGTTCTTCACGTTTTACCGAAATATAGCCCACATGGGTTTGGTTGTATTTTAGCAGATAATATTCAAATTCTTTAGCTATTTGGTCTTTTACAGCATCAGCTGACTGGAATTTTTCCAACATGTAATCAATCTGCGGTTTTCCGACAATAGGAATATAATGCTCGCGCCAAATAACATCGGCAAGTTCCTCAATTTTTAAGAAATGAATGCGACTTTTAACTGGAATAATTTCAATCATGTTATATAACATAACAATAAATCATGAAAAAATGAAAAATAGCACCAGCTAATACAAACAAATGCCAAATAACATGGTTAAACGGTATGCGTTGAATAATATAAAAAATGATACCAACCGTATAAGCCATGCCACCAGCAAACAGAAGTAAAATGCCATTGCTCCCCATGCTATCAGACAGGTTTGAAAAATCAAAAACAATCAACCAACCCATAACCAAATACAACAGTGTTGAAAATATTTCAAACTTTCCAGTATAAAAAAGCTTTAAGACGATTCCAAAAAAAGCGATTCCCCAAACCGTGTAAAACAAGGGCCACCCCCTGCTTTCAATCAACGAAATAAGTAAAACAGGCGTGTAAGTACCAGCAATAAGAAAGTAAATACTAATATGGTCAATTACCCTAAAAATATGTTTTCGTCCCGCACTAGTTGCAGTATGGTAAAAGGTAGAGGCTGTAAACAACACGATAATGGAAATACCATAAATAATCACGCTTAATAAGCTCCATGGCGTTCTTTCTGTGTCACCCAAAATGAGCAGTACCAAAGCAGCTATTCCAAATAGAGCACCAATGCCATGCGATATAGCGTTTAGTTTTTCCTCTAATCCTGTTTGCGTACGCATTTAATCTGTATTGTGTTCTTCGGAATACACCCATTTGTTGGTGAGCTCATAAAAATCGAATTCTATGGCCGACTTTTGCCGTTCTAAACGGCCACTTTGAAAGTTACGCTGCAGAATGTCCTCAATCAAATAATCTTCCTTTACGTTCATGGGGTCGAATTCGCGCTTTAATGAAATATCGAACATACTGGCCGTGGTGTTGTACCAGAAGGCACGCCAACCACTTCTAAGTTCTTTAACTAAATCAAAGGCGGTGGTTCCCGTTTGGCGGTGAATTAATTTTACAAGAATTTGCCCCTCGGTGCGGGTCATTTTTTTAAGTTCTTCAGAAAACTGCCCTTCTATATACTTTTGCACTATCCTTGTATAACGTTTTTTATCACGCTTTCTAGTAAGTTTCGCCATGCGTTGGTTCATAGAATCCAAACGCTCGGCAGCCATTTTGGCATAAGGGTAAACCTTTATAGTTTTTCGCCTTAAAATTAAATAGCGAATGCGGTCTTTACGACTATCAAATTTCAGCTTGTGCAAAAGCATCACTTCATCTAAATTGATAGCTGTTCGTGGCACTGAATCACCTTCAATAATAAGATACTCAACCTCAGTTGAATCCGTCTTAACAACATTCACTTGTGCCACTACAAAAGCGGGTATAAGAAGAAATAAATATTTTAAATAGTTCATCTATAAAACATTGGAGCATTAAGTATACCAAAATTAAGAATTTACAAGGTTTAAAACATTTTTTTATATAGATATTATTATTTTAGTGCAAAACTTTATTACATGGCCAAGAAGAGCATACTTAACAAAAAGTCGATGGACTTTTTAGAAAAATATTTGAATAATGCCTCACCTACGGGTTACGAATGGACCGGGCAGAAATTGTGGATGGACTATCTGAAACCCTATGTGGATGAGTTTATTACAGACACCTACGGTACAGCGGTTGGAGTAATAAACCCAAAAGCAAAATATAAAGTAGTCATTGAGGGGCATGCCGATGAAATTTCGTGGTATGTAAACTACATATCAGATAACGGATTGATTTACGTAATCAGGAATGGTGGTAGCGACCATCAAATTGCTCCGAGTAAAGTGGTAAATATCCATACCAAAAATGGTATTGTTAAAGGTGTTTTTGGCTGGCCGGCTATTCATACACGAAACAAGTCGAAAGAAGAAGCGCCTAAGCCAGATAACATTTTTATTGATTGTGGCTGTAAGAATAAAGAAGAAGTAGAAAAACTGGGCGTTCATGTAGGCTGTGTGATAACTTATCCTGACGAGTTCCATATTTTAAATAAAGATAAATTGGTTTGCCGCGCCATCGATAACCGTATGGGTGGTTTTATGATTGCAGAAGTTGCTAGATTATTGAAAGAAAATAAGAAGGAATTGCCTTTTGGACTTTATGTTACCAATGCTGTACAAGAAGAAATTGGTTTACGTGGAGCCGAAATGATTACCCAAACCATAAAACCGAATGTGGCTATTGTTACCGATGTTACCCACGATACCACTACCCCAATGATTGAGCAGAAAAAAGAGGGGCATTTAGAAATGGGAAAAGGTCCGGTAGTAGCTTACGCTCCAGCTGTGCAACAAAAATTACGAGATTTAATAACGGAGACGGCTGAGAAAAAGAAAATCCCGTTTCAACGTTCGGCATTATCAAGAGCGACAGGAACAGATACTGATGCATTCGCTTATAGCAATGGCGGTGTGGCTTCTGCTTTAATTTCCTTGCCTTTGCGCTATATGCACACCACGGTAGAAATGGTTCATAAAGACGATGTTGAAAACGTTATTAAATTAATTTACGAAACACTTCTTCAAATTAAAGAAGGCGAGAAATTTAGTTATTTCGAATAAAATTTTTGATTCCCGCTTTACGCGGGAATCTTTTTAAATATGGACGAATACATTGACATTACAGATGAAAACGGAAAACCCTTAGGACGGTCTGAACTAAAATCGGTTATTCATCAAAATGGTTATTACCACCACACGGCGCATATTTGGTTTTATACCGAAAACGGTAATATTTTATTATCACAACGTTCGTCAAAAAAAACGATTTGTCCGCTGATGTGGGATGTTTCAGTAGCAGGGCATATCGATGCAGGCGAAACGGCCGAGCAAGCCGCTATTCGCGAAACCAAAGAAGAAATTGGCCTAGATATTTCTGAAAAGGATTTATATAAAATAGGCGTTTTTGAATGTTTTCAATCCTATGGAAATGGTATTCAGGATAATGAGTTTCATAATACCTTCATTGCAAAATTAGATGCTTCCGTTTCACAATTAAGGCCTCAAGAAGATGAGGTTGAATCATTAAAATTGGTGAGTATTCAGGAATTTGAATCACTCATAAATCAAATAAAAAAAGACAATAACCACTTCGTTCCTTCAAATAAATCCTACTACCAATTCGTTTTGCATGAAATAAAAAAAGTTCTTCCATAGCATGAATTGAAACTGCAAGGTAAAATTCTTATATTTACTACTACCAACTTTTAAAATATGAGTAAAAATTTTAAGGTAAGCGTAAATTCTGATTTCAATTTTGATATTTCAGAGAAAGACATTTTAAATTTAGATGCTGTACAAACTTTCGAAACGAATTACCACATTATTCAAGACCACAAACCATTTCAGGCTAAGGTAGTTTCCTCTAATTTCTTCAGTAAATCCTATCAAGTACAGATTGGTAATGATTCCTACAGCGTACAAATTTCTGACGATTTAGATATTCAGATAAAAGAAATGGGCTTTGCTACTGGAGATGTAAAACAAGTAGATTCTATCATAGCGCCCATGCCAGGTTTAATATTAGAAATTAATATTGAAGTGGGCCAAGAAGTAAAGGAAAATGACCAACTGTTTATTTTGGAAGCCATGAAAATGGAAAACAGTATGGTGTCGCCTAGAGATGGCGTTATTAAATCCATTGCGATAAAAAAGGGCGATGCCGTTGAAAAGTACCAACTACTCATTGAATTTGAAGAATAAGATGAAAAAATTATTAGTTGCCAACCGAGGTGAAATTGCTATACGCGTAATGAAAACCGCCCAAAAGATGGGCATTAAAACGGTCGCCGTTTATTCTACTGTTGATAGAAATGCACCCCACGTTAAATTTGCAGACCAAGCTGTTTGTATTGGCGAAGCGCCATCTAGCCAATCGTATTTGCGCGGGGATAGAATAGTTGAAGTTGCCAAAAGCTTAAATGTAGATGGCATTCATCCTGGCTACGGTTTTTTAAGCGAAAACGCCCATTTTGCTGAATTGTGTGAAGAAAATAACCTTACATTTATTGGCCCACGTTCTAAAGCCATAAAAATCATGGGGAGTAAGTTAGCCGCCAAAGAAGCTGTAAAAAACTATAATATCCCTATGGTTCCTGGAATAGATGAAGCCATCACCGATGTTAAAAAAGCGAAGCAAATAGCCAAAGAAATTGGTTTTCCTATTTTAATAAAAGCTTCGGCTGGAGGTGGCGGAAAGGGAATGCGTGTGGTGGAAAAGGAAAGCGATTTAGAATCGCAAATGAATCGCGCGATAAGTGAGGCAAAATCGGCTTTTGGAGATGGTTCTGTGTTTATCGAAAAATATGTCACCTCTCCCCGACACATCGAAATTCAAGTCATGGCCGATAGCCATGGAAACTTTCTGCATTTTTTTGAACGTGAATGTAGCATACAAAGGCGTCATCAAAAGGTAGTTGAAGAAGCTCCTTCATCAGTATTAACGCCCCAGTTGCGAAAAGAAATGGGTGAAGCAGCTATTAAAGTAGCTAAAGCTTGTGATTATTTAGGTGCCGGAACCGTTGAGTTTTTATTGGATGAAAACCACAATTTTTACTTTCTGGAAATGAATACGAGGCTTCAGGTTGAACACCCTGTAACGGAATGGATTACGGGAGCTGATTTAGTTGAGCTTCAAATTAAAGTGGCACGAGGTGAAAAACTTAACATTGAACAAGACGATTTAAAAATTAACGGTCATGCCATAGAGTTACGCGTTTATGCCGAAGATCCTTTAAACGACTTTTTGCCTAGTGTGGGGCATTTGGCTAAATATAAAATTCCTGAAGGCCATGGCATCCGTGTCGATAATGGATTTGAAGAAGGTATGGATGTTCCTATTTATTACGATCCTATGCTCTCTAAGTTAATTACTTATGGAAAAACCCGAGAAGAAACCATTCAAATGATGATTAAGGCCATCGATAATTATAAAGTTGATGGTGTTGAAACCACGCTTCAATTCGGCAAGTATGTTTTTGAGCATGAAGCCTTTCGTTCTGGGAATTTCGATACCAATTTTGTAAAACAGCATTATTCTCCAGAAATTATAAAGGCGCAAATGCAAGACAAAGCGAAATTGGCTGCTCTAATCGGACTTAAACACTATTTAAAAGATCAAAAACTTTTACGTTTACCTCATTGATAATTATGGAATCAAAACAAGATAAGATTGATAAATTGAATAAGAAAATAGCCCAAGCTCATTTGGGTGGTGGACAAAAGCGTATTGATAAGCAACATGCCAACAAAAAATTAACGGCACGCGAACGCGTTGATTATTTATTAGATGAAGGTTCGTTCGATGAGATTGGGGCACTTGTAACCCACCGGACCACAGACTTTGGAATGGCCGATCAGAAATATTACGGAGATGGTGTGGTTACTGGACACGGAACCATTGATGGCCGGTTGGTTTATGTTTATGCCCAAGATTTTACGATTTTTGGTGGTTCGCTTTCTGAAACGCATGCTGAGAAGATATGTAAGGTTATGGATTTGGCCGTAAAAGTTGGTGCACCCATTATTGGACTAAATGATTCAGGTGGCGCTCGTATTCAAGAAGGCGTTCGTTCTCTTGGAGGTTATGCAGATATCTTTTATAGAAATGTACAAGCGTCGGGAGTTATTCCACAAATTTCAGCAATAATGGGACCCTGTGCCGGCGGTGCGGTATACTCCCCTGCCATGACCGATTTCACTTTAATGGTTGAAAATTCAAGCTATATGTTCGTAACCGGCCCCAATGTGGTTAAAACAGTTACAAACGAAGAAGTAACCAGCGAAGAACTAGGTGGAGCATCAACCCATGCCACAAAATCTGGAGTTGCCCATAAAACTTCGGCAAACGATGTTGAATGTTTGAATGACGTAAAAAAACTTTTAAGTTATTTACCCCAAAACAATACTGAAAAATCAAAAAAAGAAGCGGTTCATCTACAAGACGAAATACGAGATGTTTTATCAGATATTGTTCCAGATAATCCAAACAAGCCCTATGATATGCATGCAGTTATTTCTGGAATTATTGACGATAATTCTTTCTATGAAATCCATAAAGATTTTGCTGGAAGTATTATTGTTGGTTTCGCACGTTTAGGAGGCCAAAGTATTGGTATTGTTGCTAATCAGCCTATGGCGTTTGCTGGTGTTTTAGGCGTGAATAGCTCTAGAAAAGCTGCCCGTTTTACCCGGTTTTGTGATTGTTTCAATATTCCACTACTTGTTTTGGTTGATGTCCCTGGGTTTTTACCGGGCACCGACCAAGAATGGAACGGTATCATTGTACATGGTGCAAAACTACTGTATGCTTTAAGTGAAGCTACGGTGCCTAGAGTTACGGTAATCACCAGAAAGGCTTATGGCGGTGCTTATGATGTAATGAACTCCAAACACATTGGAGCCGATTATAACTATGCATGGCCAGGAGCAGAAATTGCAGTAATGGGTGCAAAAGGTGCGAGTGAAATAATTTTCAGAAAAGAGATAGCCAATTCTGATAATCCAGACGAGAAATTAGCTGAAAAGGAAGCTGAATATGCTGAAACGTTTGCTAACCCCTATAGAGCTGCCCAACGCGGTTTTATCGATGAAATTATTCTACCAAAAAACACAAGAAGAAAACTTATAAAGGCTTTTGCGTCATTAGAGAACAAAATGGTGGATAGACCAAAACGAAAACATGGTAACATTCCGCTTTAAAAGCTAACTTTAATAATAAAAAGGGATCCATTTAGATCCCTTTTTATCCTTTAATCAAAACTAAATTTAATAGCAAGATTGAATTAATTAATCTACTAAGCTTTTCTTTTTAAAAATTAATATGATACAACCAACCCAGTCATCATATTAATTTGAACATAAAAAGAACGAATGCTTAACACAATTAATTTATTGATAATAGCATTGAAACAAATATCTTTAACATAATTAAAACGACATAAAATTTAACTACGCAAATACTACGCAACCTTATAAAATTAGGTGAATGGTATTTTATAAGTTAATCAGCTGCCTTGCTGTTTTGAAATGTGTTTTGAAGATGTTCAACAAGTGTCGTTTTGTTCTTATTGAATTTAATTTTCTTGGAAATTCGATATCGCCTGCTTTCTACAGCCCTGATAGATACATTTAGAAAGACCGCTATTTCTTTATTGCTAAATCCCATAAACAAATAGTAACATAATATTATTTCTGATTGATTAAGGTCTGGATACTTTTGTTCAATCTCTTTAAAAAATTGGATATTAAGGTCGTTTACCAACTCCAAATGCGAATCGCCTTTATTCAATATAGTAGATGAATTAATATGCAAGTTTTTATACAACTCCTTAATTTGTTCCTTTTGCTGATCTATATTTTTGGTAGTCGAAATAGCCCGAACTTCTTCCTTTAACTTTTTTATGTATTCTTCTAATCCTTGAACCTTAACGGTTAATTTTTCGTTGTTGGATTTTAAATAAGAAAAGTTGCTTGATTCATTGCTGTACTCAATAACTTTTTTCTTCTGTTTTCTGTAAAACAGAAAATATATGACACTTATAGCGGCTAAAATCCCTAAAAAGTAAAGCATTGTTTTCATCTCAAAAAAACTAGCTACGTCTCCTGATAAAGACCCATCAGATAAAAAAGGCTCATTAATAATTAAACTGGCCTCAACAGTATTTTTATAAATTTTATCCCTTAAAGCGGCCAACGAATCTATATAGGCCTTTGACATATCAATATCTCCTTTAATTTTATAAGCGTTGGCATAGAGTTCGTAATAATCTCTTTGTACATCTTCACCCATATATTTTAAGAACTTGTCTGACTTCTTAAGATAATGTAAGGTCGAATCGGGCTGGTTTCTACGGTCATAAACATCTGCAATAGTAACATTTATCGCTACGTCAAACGAGTAATAATTATAATCGATTACGCCAGGTTTACCTTTTAAGGATTTAAATTCTTTATAATATTGTTTTGCAGAATCGAAATCATCAAGAACAAGATAATTGGAGATAAGCATATAGTTAGCGAACAGATAAAAATAGGCATCTTCATCAACAACCTTTTTGTAATCGTCTAACTTCTTTAGAATTATGTTATTGCAATCTTCATGTTTGCTTTCAAGAAATTTGGCATAAGCCACCATTTGATCAACTTCTACAAGCCCAAGTTTATAATCACACTTTTTATAATAATATTTAGCTTGATCTAAATATTTAAATAAAGTAGAATCCTTATCAATAAAATATAAGTTAGAAAACAAATCTAAACAAGCTTGTCCCGCCTCTTTGTAGTTTTTTTCTTTTTTTGCGTATTTAAGGGCTAATAAATTACACTGGTGCATTTTAGTATACTCCTTAAAATCGTCATGTATCAAAACTTTTATGGCGTAGTACTCTGCCAACCTTCCTGATATATTTTGATCTAAGGGTTTTGGAATGGAATCTAGAAACGCCAATGCGGTTTTGGAATCGAAATCTATTTGTATGTCAGCTGAATCTACAAAACGATAATAGTTTTCTTCTTGTCCTGACACCCTAAAACAGACTGAAATAAAAGCACAGAATAAAATGCGCATAAAAATTAGAGAGGAAGAATTTTTAAACATTTTAATTGTTAATAGCGCCTACAAAGTAAATGAAAATATACCATTTATATTAGCTATTGACAAATAAGTAATTAAAATCTTATAAAAAACATAATATTTTTGAATTAATAGCTTTACAATTGGTATAGAATAGACAACTCGGTATTGGTTGTATTGTGGCCGCTATTTGGATATTTCATATCTAAATTTGAGGTGTGTCTTATGGAATACCGAAATCCCAATTCCCATGATTTTATTTGATAAGAAATACCTATACCAAACACATCAGAAAAAGCAAAACCTTTGGCCAGTCGCTCTGTGGCTTTGTCTGAAATCATTGGGCCAATACTACCAATGGCATAAGTACTTAAACTACCCGCTATCTTATATCTCACTGCAAAACCAAAATTGAGTACATATTCTTTAATTGTTCGTTTTTGCATAAACAATTCCCTTTTATCCTCATAATCATCATAGTACCCTTCTTTAATGAACCATTTGTTTAAAAGCTGGTGTTCGACAACATAATAACTGGGTTCAACATGTGTTTCGAAAGCCCATCTGCGTTTTTGTTTTAAAATATAGTTTAACTGTACTTTATAGAATAAAACGTCGCTCTGGTAATCACTTAAATTAAAGGGGTACCTATTCTGTGTTCCAACACCTGAAGCAAACCCAATTTTAATATTTTCCTTTTTTATTTGTGAATAACCAACTCTAGGAAGACAAACAACCATGCACAGCATTAAGAACGAACCGCTTATCTTATAAAACATTTTGTTATACCTTATTGGTTTAGGACGAATTAGGAAGTGGCAAATATAACATTAATCACAACAAAAAAATGGCAAAACAAAATAACAGAATTGTAAATCGGCTACGATATTGAAAATCATCTAAATATTAAACAAAATGGCTTAAAAGAAGAAAATGGCAAAAGTCAAAAAAATCACCAACCGCGTTTCTTCTTCAACAAATTATGAATGAAGTTTAATTTATTAAAAACTGGTATTGGCACCACAAATGGGTAAATATCTGGTAAGCCCATGGAACGATTCAAACTGTTAACAGCCGATGTTAACGCTATGCTACTTTCAAAAATAGTATTAAAACTATTGGTTTGATAAGGATTTACACACCGCGTTGCATCTATTTCTTGGTTTTGCGTTTGATTTGATGAAAATGAAACACCTATGGCATAACCTGTTTCTAAGGTATCCATAATATGAAGGTAATGCGCCCACGTTTCGGCCCAATCTTCCCATGGGTGTGAAGTTGAATATTTACTAATAAAACTGAGATTCCAATTATTTGGTGCACCATTGCTGTAGTAATATTTTAATGCCTGATTATAATCTTGGTATTCGTCTCCAAACAATTTTCTGAACTCGTATATGTCGTCATTATAATCAAAACATAATGACCAGTAGTAATGTCCAATTTCGTGCCTAAAGTGTCCTAACAACGTTCTATAAGGTTCGTCCATTTGCTTTTTCAAAAATTCTCTATGTACTGAGTCTGCTTCAGAAAGCAAAATAGTAATAACCCCGTCGGCATGACCAGTCATTAAATTTTTGTTGTTGTTGACCGATAAAAAATCAAATGCAATACCAGCACTATTTTTAATTTTTGACTCTAACGGTAAATTCAATTTTGCAAGTTGATAAACCAAACGGTGTTTGGCTATTTCCAATTTTTTCCACTTTTTAAAATTTTCAACGTCACTCTCCCCAGGTACTTGTCTGTTTAATTGGCATGCTTTGCACATCGTTTGGCTTCCGTCATCTTCAATCAACCAATTGCATACGGCATATTTATGATTACTACAAAACTTAAGATTATTGCTAAAGTTGTTGTTATACCTATTTGGAATAACAAACCTATCGCTCTCAAAATGATAGCCTAGTGTGTTTCCGCAGTTAACGCACTGTGAGTTTTCAAAGAAAATAGTAGCAGTACAATTAGGGCAGTTAAAAATCTTCATATCACAAAGATAAATTTTTATGTTTCCGCTTTTCAAATCCTACAAACAAAAAAAGCACCTAAAAAAAGGTGCCTTCGTTGCTATTAATCAGTCTTAATTTTTCTTTTTAAGCAATCATATTAGAACTGTAAATCTGCTACCAAATCAAATTCATCGTAAATGGCTTTGTCTTTAAGTCCATCAAAAAAGCTTGTTGAACCATAACGGACGTCGTACTTTGATCTATCAACTTTTAAAGATGCCGTAGCTTTACTTCCGTATATTGAAATAGTAAAATCGACCGGATTTGTTTTTCCCTTAATGGTTAAATCACCAGTAACGTCGTAGGCATTTTTCCCTGAAGACACTACTTTTTTGAATACCAATTTGGCTGTTGGGTGGTTTTCAACACCAAAAAAATCATCAGACTTTAAATGGCCATCAAGTTTTCCTTTGTATTCACCTTCTAAATCTGTTGAGTTTATGGTGGTCATATCGATAACAAACTCCCCTCCTACCAATTTTTCATCTTCAAAAGCCAAAGTACCTGATTTAATTTCAATAGTTCCTTCGTGAGAACCGGTTACTTTATAACCTTTCCAAACCAATTTACTTTCTTCGATTTTTACTTCTTTTTTTACGACATCAATTTCGGTAAACGAAAATGCTGCAAATGCCATTATGGCTATTAATCCTATCTTTTTTACTGTACTTTTCATTGTATATTGTATTTATTGTTTAATTACAATGCAAATATCAGGAAGAAAAAGGGCATATAAAATGAAGTAGTTTAACAAATGATGTTAATCTAGTTTAACATCTCAGTCTTCCAATGCAATTTCACTTTTAATTTTAGATAAGAATTCTTTGGTAATGCCCAAATATGATGCTGTCATATACTGCGGAATACGCTGTTCTATATCAGGATATTGGTTTTTAAAATATAGATAACGGTCTTTTGCCGGAAGGCTAAAATTTCTAATTATACGCTTTTGTGAGGATGCAAAGGCACGTTCTATGATTTGTCTAAAAAAGCGCTCTAGTTTTGGTATTTTGGTGTAAAGTTCTTCAATAGAATCGTGATGAAACAAAATCAATTCCGTGTTCTCAACACATTGCACATTAAAATCGGCTGGTGTTTGGGTAATGAAACTGCCCATATCGCCAGTCCACCAGTTTTCAATAGAAAACATGACGATGTGCTCCTGCCCTTCCTCATCCATATGAAACATTTTGGTGCAGCCAGAAACCACAAAACACTCAATTTTACAGATATCACCTTGTTGAATAACATATTGCCCTTTTAAATATTTTCTGTAAGTGACTTTAGATTCCAAAAAAGTTTCTTCATCCCTAGTTAAGCTTACGTGATTTCCAATATAATCTAAAAGTGGTTTTATGTTCATTATGGTGCTTTAGTTTCTCATCAAATTTAGTAATAATAGCATTGTGTTAATAAATGGTTAATCGATTTTTTAAGAATTTTATTCCTGTAATTTTGCGGCATGGAAAAACCCCAAGATTTTAAGTTTGAATTTGTAGCCTTAATGGCGTCTTTAATGTCTATCGTAGCCCTGTCGATTGATGCCTTATTGCCTGCATTGCCTGAAATTGGAGCATCATTGGGCGTTACTAACCCAGCCGATAACCAATTGCTTATTACCATGATTTTTTTAGGTATTGGTTTTGGTCAGTTGATTTTAGGGCCGTTATCCGATAGTTTTGGAAGAAAACCTTTAGTATATGCAGGTTTTGTAATTTTTATAATAGCGAGCATTATTTGCGTTACCACAGAAAATTTCGAATGGATGATTGTGGGCAGAACCTTGCAGGGTTTCGGATTGGCATCGGCTAGAACAATAAGTATATCGATGGTTAGGGATGAATTTAGTGGTGATTATATGGCTAAAATCATTTCGTTTATTGTTATGTTTTTTCTTTTGATACCAGTAATCGCGCCAACACTCGGGCAATTTTTGATGCAGTTTTTCAATTGGGAGTCTATATTCTATTTCAACTTGATTTTTGGAGTTATCATCATGGTTTGGTTCTGGTTAAGACAACCTGAAACATTGAATAAAGAAAAGCGCATTAAATTTTCGTCGAGTTTGTTTATTGACGGCACCAAAGAGTTTTTCAAAAACACCGATGCTATTGCGTTTACATTGATTTCTGGATTTATAACAGGTTCTTTTATGGTGTATTTAAGTACCTCGCAACAAATATTTCAAGAACAATATAACCTGGCAGAAATGTTTCCTTATATATTTGCTAGTTTAGCCATTTCTATTGGTCTGGCCACATTTTTAAACAGTCAGCTAGTTGTTAGATTTGGTATGCTCCGCATCGCATTTATTGCCTGTATTGCTTATGCCCTAATTTCGGTGTTGTATGTATTACTATTTTGGTCTGGAATTAACCCTAGTATCCATATTCTAATAGCCTTTTTTGGGATGCAATTTTTTGCCGTGGGTTTCCTTTTTGGTAACTTAAGAGCATTGGCCATGCAGCCTTTGGGGCATATTGCGGGAATAGGCGCTGCTATAAATGGTTTCTTATCGACCGTATTGGCTGTACCTATTGCCAATTATATCGGTAGTTTTGTAGAGTCTTCGGTTTTACCTTTGTTTATAGGCTTTTCGGTGTTTGGAATCTTGTCATTACTCGTTTTTATATACCTAAAAAAACGTAAGCCCGTTGTGAATTTAGCTTAGATTTGTTTTTTGTAACGTTAAAAAAAAGTTTATAAATACCGTTCTTTTATAATATCCATGTGCCATTGGTAATGCCCCAAAACAATAAAAGCAGCGACTCTTGCAGACATTGTATTTCCACTTACGTTCCCTATTAAACTTAAGTCTTCTTCATTTAAAGAATCAAGCAGGGTTATAAAACTTAAGCGTACCGTTTTAAATTCTGCCATAAGAGACTCAACACTTTTATTTTTCGCATTTGAAGGTTTTATATAATCATTTTGTTCAAACCCAGGAAAAGGCGTTTTATCTTGCCTTGCTATGCAAAAGCAACGGTATTGAAAGATACGCTCGGTATCAATGAGATGCTGAAAAACCTCTTTAACATTCCATTTTTCATGGGCGTAAGCATGGTTCAATTTAATAATGGGAATATTTTGAAAGAAATTAGAAACGTTATTGAAACCCTCTTTAAAGCCTTCACGCAAAGTGATTTCTTTGGGAATCAAATCCAAATACGTCTTGTAAAAATCACTATATTCCGATTGGTTTATATCCGTAATTTTCATAATCAATCTATTTAGTTTAGCATGATTAATAAAGTTACGAATTTATGCCCTTTAAGTACGAGTTTGGCTTTTGTTTTATTTAAAATTAAAAGTATTTCTTCGAAAAAAAACATCTTTTTAAATCTTGGCTTGGTAGGTATACAAATCGTAATACCTGCCATTTAAAGCGATAAGTTCATCATGTGTACCGCGTTCAACAATGCGGCCCGCTTCAACCACTAAAATCTGGTCGGCTTTACGGATGGTACTCAATCTATGTGCGATAACAATGGTAGTTCTATTTTTAACGAGTTGTCCTAAACTTTTTTGAATAAGGGCTTCACTCTCCGTATCTAAATTAGACGTGGCTTCATCTAAAATAATAATTTTCGGATTGGCCAATATAGCACGTGCAATGGCCAAACGTTGCCGCTGTCCGCCAGAAAGTTTAACACCGCGTTCGCCAATAAGCGTTTCCAATCCATTGTCAAATCTATCGGTAAATTCATTGACGAATGCTGCTTTTACAGCGTTTTGAAGCTCTTCTTCTGATGCATTAGGTCTTGGAAACATAATATTTTCCCTTATGGTACCTTCAAATAAAAATTCATCCTGAAGAACAACACCAAGATATTTACGATAACTCTCCAGCTTAACTTGCGACAAATCTTGCTTGTCGATAGTCACCTTACCTGATTTGGGGTTTAAAAACGTAGCCGACAGCCCCGCAATAGTCGATTTTCCAGAGCCCGAACTGCCCACCAAGGCTGTTACAGAACCAGCAGGTGCTTTAAAACTAATGTTGTGAATCACATCTTTGTCGGTTTCATAAGCAAACGAAACATTGTTAAATTCTATATCACCTTTTAAAGTTTCCAATTGAATATTTCTATCGGTGTCATCAGCTTCGGCAGCCATATTCATTAATTCTTCTGTGCGGTCCAATCCTGCTAAGGCCTCGGTAAGCTGGCTACCAATATTGCTCATTTGTACAATGGGCGCAATCATAAATCCTAAAATCAATGTGAAAAATAGAAAATCACCGGTCGTCATTTCGGCCTGCATCATATAATAGCCACCAATACCCATAATACCTGTGGTGGCCACACCAATTAAAAAGGTTGAAGAGCTAGTCATAAAAGCCGTAGCAGTTAAACTCTTCTTTACATTTTGGTACAGTTTATCGACACCTTCCTCGAACACTTGGTTTTCTTGGGCTTCGGCATTAAACGCTTTTATAACGCGAACACCTGCTAAGGTTTCGGTGAGCCTACCTTTTACTTCGGCGTTTATTTTACCGCGGGTTCTAAAAATCGGACGAATATATTTAAAGGCCCGAAGTGCGATATACCCAAAAATGGATAGGGGCACGAATACAAAAAGCGTCATCCACGGGTTTATTTTTATTAAAATAATCAATGAAACGATGGCCGTAAAAGATCCACCAACCAACTGAACCAAGCCGGTTCCTATAAGGTTTCGAACACCTTCAACGTCACTCATAATACGAGAAACTAAAGCCCCCGATTTTGCATTATCGAAAAAACTAATGGGTAACGACAATACTTTTTTCTGAACCTGTGCCCGCAATTCACTAATTAAATACTGGGCCTGTACGCTTAAAATTCGTGTAAGCGAAAACGAGGTCACGGCTTGTATCAATATCGCCGAAAGCACGATGGCCACTAAGGTATACACTTGGCTGATGTCTTTACTCGGCACCACGTCATCCAACAACACCTTACTCTGCCAAGGTAATACTAAACCGGCTAAACTTCTAATGACGATAAGGATTAAGCCAAGAAATACCAAGTTACGCCGTGGCCAAATAATGGTTTTAAAGGCCTGCGCCATGGTAACTTTAGATTTGGAATCGCCTTTATTTTCTATGGATGGCTTTAGGTGTTTCATCTTAATTTATTTAAACATAAACAAACAGCTAAATTAGTTATTCTGAGTATTGAATAACACCATAGGCTGAAATTATAATCCAAAAGTTGTTAAACATTTTTGTTTGTTAGTCTTTAAGTATATTTGATAACCCGTTGTGCATTTTAATAAAATTCGTCAATTCGAGTGAATTTCACGACAGAATGAGTGAAATTTATATCGAAAAAAAATTATCTAACAAGCGGTTCTCGATACGATTTTTCGTTCCTCAAAATCACTCGAACTGACGTCTAAACTAAGCTTTATGTTCAAAATGTACAACGGATTTCATTAGTCTAGTCCTATACTTTATTAAACACCGAACTCATGGAAAAAAGCATATTTGAAATCACCAAAATGGACTGCCCTTCGGAAGAGAATTTAATCCGCATGAAACTAGATGGCATCTCCAGTATTAAACATTTGGACTTTGATATTCCCAATAGAACCTTGGCTGTTTTTCACGATGGGCAAATGGAACATATCGAAAAAGCCATTATCGAACTGAATTTAGGCGGTAAAAGGCGCTCTACAGAACAAACCGAAACTGTCGCCTTTGCTGAGACTAAAAATCAAAAAACATTACTTTGGACCGTTCTTGCTATTAATTTTGTGTTTTTCCTGATTGAAATGAGCACGGGCTTAATCTCAAAATCGATGGGCTTGGTGGCCGATAGTCTAGATATGCTGGCCGACTCGTTTGTTTACGGCATAAGTTTATTTGCTGTTGGTGGTACTTTGGTGCTAAAAAAGCGCATTGCCAAGCTCGCTGGGTATTTTCAAATCACGCTTGCGGTAATTGGGTTTATAGAGGTTTTAAGACGCTTTTTTGGCGCAGAAAAACTCCCTGATTTTACTACTATGATTGTGGTTTCCATATTGGCGTTAATCGCCAATGGCATTTGCCTTTACTTGTTACAGAAATCGAAAAGTAAGGAAGAAGCCCATATGAAAGCCAGTATGATTTTCACCTCCAACGATGTTATTATCAATTTAGGAGTGATTACTGCAGGGCTTTTGGTAAATTGGTTACACTCTAACAAGCCCGATTTGATTATAGGTTCCATCGTATTTGTTTTGGTGGTACAAGGGGGTATACGTATTTTGAAGTTGTGAAGTAAACCCCAATATCTCTTTTATAGCTTACACAATAAAGAACAGCTTATTTAAAAAATTTTCGTTTTACTTTTAAATGATTTGTTAGTATATCATTTTTAGTTTAAGCAAATTACATTTTTGTAAATGTTTGATTACAAGATTATTAATTTTTTACTTAAAAAAAACTACTAAATTCACCTTGTTTAAGTTATTTTCTTACGTTATAAATTTTATATTTGTTCAAAATTGCCATAGATTAATTATAATTTTTGGTGAAAATTAACTATTTTAAAACAGAAAAAATGATTAAAAAAACACTTAAATTAACATCTGTTGCATTTGCAGCATCAATTCTTTTAACTTCTTGTTACTCATACACAAGCGTAGTAGGTTCAGGTTCTCAAGGAAACAATGAAGTGACAAAGTGGAATCACTATTTAATTGGAGGATTAGCTCCTGTAGGCGTTTCAGATTCTAAACAGATGGCTAATGGTTCTGAAAACTATACTGTACACACAAGACTTTCTTTTGTGAACGGATTAGTTTCCTCTATTACTTTTGGCTTGTATTCTCCAACAACCACAACTGTAAAGTATTAATTCAAAATATAAAAGAGGCTGTCTAAAAAGTCTTGAACATTGTCAGTTTGAGCGCAGTCGAAAACATTAGTATGTTGATATTTAATGCATTTCGACTGCGCTCAATGTGACAAATTAGTTCAATTTAGACTTTTTAGACAGCCTCTTTTTATCATACATATGAAAAGATTATTACATATAGTTTCAATAATAGCTTCAATTGTTTTTGTTTATAATATTTTTCAGATTTTATCGCTAGGTATTTCCAACCTAAGTAACTTTGGGTTTGGCGCTTTAATTGGAAAAGTGTTATTACTATTAGCTTCACTTTTTGTCGCTCTTAAAACTAGAAAACAAAAAAAGGAAGAGTAAAAATAGTTTATTATTCTTATTACTTCGAATACTTTTTCTTTTTACTTCCCTCATACATCACATATTTTACCAATCTGGATTCCAGCTTCGCATTAAAAAGTTGGATTTTTCTGGACGGCCTTAAGCCTACATGTTTTAAAGCATCAAGGTTACTGGTAATAAACCAAGCATCGGTACCCGGGTAATTTTGTTTTAAGGTATCGCCAATATGGGCATAAAATTGTTCCATATCGATATTTAAACGTTCTCCGTAAGGTGGGTTAAATACCATGTGGAGTTTCTCCTCCCCGCCTTTTTGGGTCTTAAAGAAGTCTTCATGACTGATTTCAATAAAATCGTCCAATTGGGCGTTGCTTACATTTTCTTTGGCCTTGGCCACCGCACTTGGGGCTTTATCGTAGCCGATAATTTTATGGTGGAAATCGCGGGTTTTATTCAACAGCGATTCTTCTATTTTTTCAAATAAATCGACATCCCAATCGGGCCAACGCTCAAAAGCAAACTCTTTACGCATTAAATTGGGCGGTATGTTACAGGCTAACATGGCGGCTTCAATTAAAATAGTACCACTACCGCACATGGGGTCCATAAAATCAGATTGGCCGTCCCACCCCGAAAGCATGACCAAACCGGCCGCCAACACCTCGTTTATGGGCGCAATATTCGTAGCGGTTTTGTAACCACGTTTATGTAGGGAATCGCCCGACGAATCCAACGACACCGTACAACGGTTTCTATCGATGTGTATGTTTATTTTAAGGTCTGGAAATTTTAAATCGACATTGGGGCGCTGTCCATCGGTATCTCTAAATTTATCGACAATGGCATCTTTTGTTTTTTGGGCGATATAAAGCGAATGCGTAAATAAATGCGAATGGATGGTGGCATCAATAGCCAAACTGCCTGTGGGCTTTAAATACTCGCCCCATTCCATGGCATAGATTTTATTGTATAAGTCTTTTTCGTTGTTGACATAAAAAGAATGGATGGGCTTTAAAATTTTAATGGCGGTGCGCACGCTTAAATTAGCTTTGTACATAAAACCTTTGTCGCCAACAAACGACACGTTTCGCACGCCTTTTTTTATGTTTTGTGCTCCGAGTTGCTTGAGTTCGTTTTCTAATAAATCTTCAAAGCCAAATAAGGTTTTGGCCACCATGTTAAAATTTTCTTCCATTTTTTTAGTCTGATACCTTGCAAAAATAATGTAATTTTGCGGTTAAACACTAGCAAAAGCTGATAATGGGTTAAGGATTGCAGCGGCATCCTTTTTAAAATACGAAAATGGTATTGCGAGGCAAATTTTTATTTGCCGTAGCCATCTTCTAATTAACATTTTAAAAAGATACAGCGGAAAGCCTGACCACCGAAATAGTTTTCGGGGGTAACCCCAAAAAAAATATATGATCAATAATACGTCTACATGGTTTACTTCGTGGTTTGACACGCCGTACTACCATATTTTATACAAAGATAGAAATGATAGCGAGGCCCATGCCTTTATGGAAACGCTTACCGATTATTTGAATATCCCAGAGCATGGCCGTATTTTGGATTTGGCCTGCGGAAAAGGACGCCACGCCAGGTATTTAAACAAAATTGGATACGATGTTACCGGGGTTGATTTAAGCGAAAACAGTATTGCCTTTGCCAAAAAGTTTGAAAACCACCGCTTACATTTTGATGTGCATGATATGTGCCTACCCTATAACAAGCAGTTTGATGCCGTTTTTAACTTGTTTACCAGTTTTGGCTATTTTGAGTATGACGAGGACAACCTAAAAACCATTAAAGCCATTAAGGCCGATTTGAACGAACATGGTTTTGGGGTGATTGATTTTATGAACAGTGAGTATGTTATTGACCATTTGGTGCCAGAGGAAGTTAAAACGGTGGATGACATTGAGTTCCATTTAAAGCGCTATGTAAAAGGCGATTATATTATTAAGGATATCTCATTCACCATAGGCGATAAAGATTATCATTTTCAGGAACGGGTACGTGCGTTTACTTTAGCGGATTTTGAGAGCCTGTTTGAAGAAGCCGATGTATATTTACTGGATGTTTTTGGCGATTATAAATTGCGAAAATTTAACCCCAAAACTTCGGAACGTTTAGTGATGATTTTTAAATAGGAGGATAACCGGCAGTTGTTTATTTTTGCTGCTACGAATAGTGTAATTAAATGAACAAATTTATTTTCCCCATATTGGCGGTGGTTCTTGGTTTTTTACTGGCCCTTGCCTCTAAAAAACAAAAGTCTTGGAATACCAAGCTCCTACTCTCTTTCAGTGGGGCTTTTCTATTGGCCTTAACGCTTTTTGAATTATTACCCGAAGTATATCATCATTTGGAGGCTAAACTTACCGGTCTTTTGATTATGTCTGGTATTTTGCTGCAAATTATTTTAGAGCTCTTTTCTAAGGGCGCCGAGCACGGGCATGTGCACATTCATAAAAACGAAACCGTTTTTCCGTGGTTGTTGTTCATCAGTTTATGCATACACAGCTTTTTAGAGGGTTTTTCCATACACGACCACAACGATATGGTTTATGGAGTTTTGGTGCATAAAATCCCCATTGCGCTAATCATTACCTTATTTTTAATGCAGAGCCAATACAGCAGAATGCAAATTGCAGCATTTTTATTGGTATTTGCCCTTATGACTCCTTTGGGTACTTATGTGGCGCATGCTTCAAATTTAACCGAACAATATGTTCATGCCATCAATGCCGTAGTAATTGGTATCTTTTTTCATATTTCTACCACCATTTTGTTTGAAAGTGGCGATGGCCATAAGTTTAATTTGTCGAAATTTATTTCGATTATTTTAGGCGTTGGTATCGCTTATTTGATTTAATTTTCAATGTTTAGCAAAGAAGAATCTCGACTATTAAGGCAAGAATTTTGGACGAGTTTTGGGAAATCGTTTCCACGGAAGTGGATATTGTACAATACGAAATTAAAAGGGTTCAGTTTTAAATTTCATTTTGATACCAAAAGAGCCTTAGTAGCGCTCGACTTAGAAGACGACCTAGAACACCGCATTACGTACTGGGAAAAATTACTGGCATTGAAATCTATTTTAAAAGACGAATACCTGCCAGAAGCTATATTTGAGGAGGAATATTTTTTAGATAACTCCAAAGAAATTTCTAGGATTTATGTGCCCTTAGAGCAAAAAGTATCCATTCACAACAAAAACACTTGGCGTGATGTTATGGAATTTTTCAATGAAAAAATGACCTTGTTCGAAGCCTTCTTCGAGGAGTATAAAGATATTATTGAGGGTTAGTTCTCTTAGACCTTATTCTAACATCAACCGTGATGTTCTTTCATTATTTATTTGAACAAGATAAACCCCTGTGTTTAGCGCTTTTAAATTTAACTCGGCGGCTTTAATGTTTTCAAAATTCTTATTGAGAAGTTCTTTCCCTAAGATTGAATATATTTTAATGTTATGTATAAGCTCATGCCCAGAAACCATAAGTGTTCTGGATGCTCCTAATGGGTTAGGATATAGCTTAAAATGATTATTTTTTTGAAGGTCTAATGTGTTTTGCGAATAAGTACTTTGAAATCCAAGAAATAAGATGACAAATGCGAAGCGTAAAAGTGTTGTCATAATTTTTAAGATTAAGGTTTTCAGTAAATTACAAAAAACAACTGTTTTTCACAATAATTGTTAATAAATAACAAAGCATAAAAAAAGCCCTGAAAAAATATTTACAGGGCTTTATGTTATTTTTTATTGAAAGTGTCTAGATGTTAGCAGCTAGCCAATCTCCTACTTCTTTTGTTCCATAAGACTTGCCGCCATCGGCTAAATCTTCTGTAACAAAACCTTCAGCCAAGGCTTTATTTACGGCATCTCTAATAGCTTTACCCTCTTCTGGTAAATTGAAAGCTGTTTCGAACATCATGGCTGCCGATAAAACGGTTGCCATAGGGTTGGCAATGTTTAATCCTGTTGCCTGTGGGTAAGACCCGTGTATAGGCTCAAATAAAGCGATATCCGCTCCCATAGATGCCGATGGCATTAAGCCCATAGATCCTGAAATAACAGAGGCTTCATCGGTTAGAATATCTCCAAATAGATTTTCTGTAATTAAAACATCATAGCTGTTTGGCCATTGTACCAAACGCATGGCTACAGCATCAACAAATTCGTAACTTACTTCAACTTCTGGATAATCTTTTTCCATGGCTTGAACTGTTTCACGCCATAAACGAGACGTTTCTAAAACGTTGGCCTTATCAACACAACATAGTTTTTTAGAACGTGTCATTGCCAATTCGAAACCTTTTTTCGCCAAACGTTGTACTTCCTCGCGTGTATATACACAGTTGTCGTAAGCGGTTTCTCCTTCATCTCTTCTGCCTTTTTCACCAAAGTAAATCCCACCTGTTAACTCGCGTAAAAAGACCAAATCGGTACCTTCTATACGTTCTTTCTTTAAAGGCGATTTATCTAAAAGCGATGGAAATGTAAATGTTGGACGCACATTGGCAAATAAGCCTAATTTTTTACGCATTTTTAGTAAACCTTGCTCGGGTCTAACTGGAGCAGAAGGGTCGTTATCAAACTTGGGGTGACCAATAGCTCCGAATAAAACAGCATCGGCTGCTGCACAAACCTCGTGAGTTTCATCTGGATAAGGCTCGCCAACAGCATCAATGGCCGCAGCTCCAGTTAAAGCTGGTTTCCAAGTAATTTCGTGTCCGAATTTTTTAGCAACGGCGTCACTTACCTTTACGGCTTGATCAATAACTTCTGGTCCAATACCGTCTCCGGCTAAAAGGGCTATATTAAATTTCATGTGTTAGTTTTTATGTGTCTTAATTAATAATAATATTTAACATTTTCTCGGTGGCTTTTATAGCTGAAACCGTTTGATCGGAATCCAACCCTCGAGTTTTAAATTCTTTTTCTGGTGATTTCCACGTTATAATCGTTTCACAAAGAGCATCTGACCGGCTTCCTGGTGGAATTCGCACCGCATAGTCAATTAAATCTGGTAAAACCCCTTTCTTTTGTCTTTTGAAAATAGTTCTAACGGCATTCATAAACGCATCAAACTGCCCATCACCTTGCGAGTTTTCCTCAAACGTTTGGTCATCAATGGTAATTGAAACGGTTGTAGAAGGCTTTAATCCTTTAGAATGGGTCAATACATACGAATTAACTTTCACCTTTTCTTCGTAATTATAATCCAATACATCAGAAATGATATAAGGTAAATCTTCCTTGGTAACTACTTGTTTTTTATCGCCCAACTCAATAATGCGTTGGGTTACCTTCTTTAGGTCTTCATCATTAAGCTGAAGCCCCATTTCTTGTAAGTTCTTTTGAATATTGGCTTTTCCAGAAGCCTTACCCAGCGCATATTGGCGTTTCCTGCCAAAACGTTCAGGCATTAAGTCACTGAAGTACAGGTTCTTTTTATTGTCGCCATCGGCATGAATTCCAGCAGTTTGCGTAAATACATTGGCTCCAATAATGGGTTTATTGGCAGGTATCATAACCCCAGAGAAATTCTCAACTAATTTGCTAACCGTGTATAGCACCTTTTCATTTACACCAACTCCTACACTTGGTAAATAATCGTTAATCACCGCAATCGTGCTAGCCATTGGTGCATTACCTGCACGTTCACCCATGCCATTTACCGTTAAATGTAAACCATCAGCTCCAGCTTTTAGGGCCTCTATGGCATTGGCAACACCCAAATCATAATCATTATGTGCATGAAAATCGAAATGTAAATCGGGATATTTATCTTTTATTTCCTTTACGAAATTGAAAGATTCATTCGGGGTTAAAACGCCCAAAGTATCCGGAAGCATAATGCGCTTTAATGGTTGAGTGGACAAAAACTCTAAAAACTCATAAACATATTCTTTTGAGTTACGCATACCGTTACTCCAATCTTCTAAATAGATATTGGTTTCAATACCTTTTGAAGTTGCCAAAGAAACAGTTTCTGCTATTTCTGCAAAATGCTGATTTGGAGTCTTTTTAAGTTGATGGGTTAAATGGTTTAATGAACCTTTTGTAAGTAAGTTTTGCACCTTGGCTCCTGCTTCAATCATCCAATCGATTGAAACACCTTTATCAACGAAAGTTAAAACTTCGACCTTATCAATATAACTGTTTTCCGAAGCCCATTGGGTTACATCTTTTACGGCTTGAAACTCGCCTTCCGAAACTCTTGCAGAGGCTATTTCAATACGGTCAACTTTTAATTCTTCAAGTAAAAGTTTGGCAATGGTAAGTTTTTCAGAAGCTGAAAACGACACGCCCGAGGTTTGTTCACCATCGCGCAGTGTCGTGTCCATAATCTCTATCTTCTTCATTAAATATGAATGGGCTTTGTTTTTATTTTGATTTAAAAAGGTCTTGTTTCACCAAATTCGGCAATTTCTTCCTTCATATTTTGCAAATAATCAATATCATCAAAACCATTAAGCATGTTACCTTTTTTATAACCGTTGATTTCGAATGATTCTGATTCGCCGGTCTCTAGCAGAGTCACCGTTTGGTTTGGCAAATCTACTTTAATTTCAGTTTTAGGGTCGGCCTCAATCGCATCAAATAATTTTTGCGCAAATACCGGAGAAACCTGTACTGGTAAAACACCTATATTTAAACAGTTATTTTTAAAGATATCTGCAAATGCAGATGAAATTACGCAACGTAAACCAAAATCATAAACCGACCATGCGGCGTGCTCTCTAGAAGAACCTGAACCAAAGTTTTTACCGCCTATCAATATTTTAGCCCCATCGTATTTTGAATCGTTTAAAGGAAAGTCTGCAATAGGATTACCTTCAGAATCGTATCTCCAATCTCTAAAAAAGTTATCACCAAACCCTTTACGCTCTGTAGCTTTTAAAAAACGTGCTGGAATGATTTGATCGGTATCTACATTTTCTATTGGTAAAGGATAAGCTGTACTGGTTAAAACTTCAAATTTATCGTAAGCCATGTTGTTTTTGTATTTAGTCTGCCCATTTTCAATTGGCAGTCATATTTTTATTTAATTAATTTTAAAGTTAGATGTTTTTTGAAAACCGATTTCTTCTAACTGTTTACTGTCATAAGTGTTCTAGGATCAGTTACCACACCTTCAACGGCCGTTGCTGCAGCTACAAGTGGAGAAGCAAGCAATGTTCTTGATCCAGGACCTTGACGGCCTTCAAAATTACGGTTGGATGTTGATACAGCCAATTTACCTGCAGGAACCTTATCGTCGTTCATGGCTAAACATGCCGAACAACCAGGCTCTCTTAGCACAAAACCTGCCTCTTCAATAATTTTATCTAATCCTTCTTCTTTTATTTGGTCTACAACTTTATGCGATCCAGGCACTAACCAAGCGGTGATATTATCGGCCTTTTTTCTTCCTTCAACAATTGAGCAAAACGCTCTAAAATCTTCTATACGGCCATTGGTACAAGACCCCAAAAACACATAGTCAACTTGTTTGCCAATCATGCTGTCACCCTCATCAAACTTCATGTAGCCCAATGATTTTTTATAGGTGTTTACATTACCCTCTACATTTTCGGCCTTAGGGATTGAATTGGTTACCCCTAAGCCCATGCCAGGATTGGTTCCGTAGGTAATCATAGGTTCGATGTCAGCCGCATCATAATTAAATTCTACATCAAAAACAGCATCATCATCTGTTTTTAAAGTTTTCCAATACTCCATGGCTTTGTCCCAATCGGCTCCCTTTGGCGTATGTTTTCTTCCTTTTATGTATTCAAAGGTTTTTTCGTCTGGTGCAATCATTCCACCACGGGCCCCCATTTCAATGGAAAGGTTGCAAACCGTCATACGGCCTTCCATAGACATATCTTCAAAAACATCACCAGCATACTCGACAAAATAACCTGTAGCTCCAGAAGTCGTTTGTTGCGCAATGATGTAAAGTGCAACATCCTTTGGCGTTACTCCAAATCCTAATTTACCGTTTACGTTAATACGCATCTTTTTAGGCTTTGGCTGCATGATACATTGTGTTGACAATACCATCTCAACCTCAGAAGTGCCAATACCAAAAGCAATGGCTCCAAAAGCGCCATGCGTTGATGTGTGCGAATCGCCACAAACAATGGTTGAACCAGGTAATGTAATACCATTTTCCGGCCCAACAATATGAACAATACCATTATTTCTGTGCCCTAAGCCCCAATGGGAAATACCATATTCAGCAGCATTATTAGCTAAGGCTTCAAGTTGATTTGATGATAAAGGGTCAGCTACTGGTAAATGCTGGTTCCAAGTTGGCGTGTTATGGTCTGCAGTTGCAAAAGTTTTTTCTGGATACATTACACCAATACCACGACTTTTTAATCCAACAAAGGCTACAGGACTGGTTACCTCATGGATAAAATGGCGGTCTATGAAAAATACATCTGGACCATCTTCTATTTTTCTAACAACATGCGAATCCCACACTTTGTCAAACAATGTCTCACTCATATATATTTTATTTAATTTTAAAGTCTTAAAGAATAATTTTGGCTAAACCATAAGTAGCCAAAATGCTGGCAAATTTACGAAAAACCCCTTGTTTTTTTCGTATATAATAAAATTTAACCCGCTAACTTATTTATTTTTATAATATTGTTAATGGATTTCGAAATAATCTATAATTTTTTAATAGAAAAGCAATATGGTTGTAAATCTTAAAGCAAATCCACGGCGTTATTAGTTCAACCTATCGGCCACGTATTCAACTTCTGTTTTTCCATGTGGCTTGGCTTTACCATCTGGCCCTAAATTTACCATAACAATATTTGAAATGGTTATAATGGTTTCATGAGTCATTTTATTCCTAACTTCTGAACTTAACACCAATGAAGCCTTACCAAATTTCACCACTTCAATGCCAATTTCAACAATATCGCCCTGTTTGGCAGAGGCTTTAAAATCTATTTCACTCATGTATTTGGTTACCACTTTTTGGTTTTCAAGTTGAATGATGGTGTATAAAGCCGCTTCTTCGTCAATCCACTCTAGTAGTCGGCCTCCAAATAATGTGCCGTTGGCATTTAAATCTTCTGGTTTTACCCATTTTCTGGTATGAAATCTCATGTTCTATTTATGTTTCTAATTAAAATAATTCTTGTTGGTCATCTTCATTTGGTATCTTCAGGTTGCACCCCAACTCTTTATTCAGTTTTTTTATAAAATATGCTGAAAGCAAAGGTGATTCCTTTTCAATGTTTTGGTGGATAAAAAAATCTACTTCTTTAACACCTTGTTCTTTCCAAATTTTTAATCGCTCAATCCAATCGTCCAATCTGCTGTAATCAGAAGGGTGATTTGCACCAACATAACGCACGAATGCCGTTGGGTTAGTGAGTCGCATATGCATTAAATCCCGACGCCCAGCCGTATCTACAATGATATTTGAAATGTTATTGCTTTCTAAAAGTTGGTATAATTCTTCGGAAACCTTATCGTCATTATACCAATCGGTATGCCTAAACTCAACGGCCAACGGAATTTCTGTTGGCCAAGATTCAATAAAGCCCACCACCCTATCAAAATCTTTTGGAGCAAAATTATTGTGCATTTGCAAAAAAACCGTGCCCAATTTTTCTTTTAGATTAGCGGCGTTATTCAGATAATTTCCAACAACTGCTTGCGTATCTATTAAACGTTTCCAATGGCTTATTTCCCGATTCAATTTTGGAAAAAACTTAAAGCCTTTCGGCGTTTTGTCGTTCCATTTTTCAAATTGTTCCGCTGGAAAAATTCTATAAAAGGTCGCATTCAGTTCTATGGAATTGAACTGAGAAGAATAATAACCCAACTCGTCTTTTGTGCCTCTGGGATAAAACCCTTTTAGGTCTGCCTTATTCCATTTAGCACAACCCACATAAATCTCAGGCACATTATCGTCCTTCACTTTATTCAATACACCTTTTGTATCAGGGTGGTCTTTGGGTAAAGAAAAATCGATATCCTGCGGATTGTTTACACTTCCAAACTTCATATATGGTTTCCTGTTTTTTCCATAGTCATCATTAAACTGTGATTAAGAAAGCATGCTTTTTTTCTCTACAATCAAAGGTAGAAAAAATTGAAATGTTAATAACCTCGTTGATAATAATAAATAGCAATGCCTAAATAGGCTTTTATAATATTTATTTTTATTGAAAATCTTTCCAAATGAACACTAGAAAATTCCAAATCAAAAGTATTCGTCCAGAAGTTTTAAGCACCACCATTAACGATAACATGAGTAAAGATGAACGTTTTCAGAATTTGGTGTTGCGCCCTGTGATTAAATTTCAAAATGACTTATTTATTGAGGTCTTTAGAAACTACATCACCAAGCACAAATCAGTTTTTTATGATATGTCATTGGAAAAGCGTCAGCTTTATATTGAAAATGCCATTCAAAAGGACATGAAATTGCGTAATTCTATGAAAGGCATGGTTATTGGCCAATTTACCGTTGATGAATACCTTATCTATATTCAGAATTCTTCGGCTTTGAATAAGCGCATGATGAATCTGGTAAAAGAACGCCTTTTAAGTCAAATTCAATTGTTTGAAAGGCCAGAATATTTAGAAGCTGTTTAGTCCTGAATTAGTGACACTCCATTAAGATCCGTGGTAAGCACGTCGCTCATATAGTTAAAAAATGGACGAACGGCTCTAAAAGCAGCATCTACTTCGTTTAAAAAATTAGAATCCAAAACCTCTTTATCAGTGAATTTTTTTGTAAAGATGTATTGTTTCTTTTTTATTAAATCAATAGCGTCGTGTTCTTTGCTAAATCCTTTTGGCGCTGTCTTCACTTCATCACCTTCAAATGTGTCACCCCATATGACATTGAAGTTTTTATTGGATAAAATGTCGCGTATTTCGGTGTCATCCATTTCAAACTCTTTTCTAATTCGAAGTAAATCTGAAGATTCGGGTTGCCAGAAGCCAGTGGCCAAAAAACTTTCATTATTAGGCTGAACATGAAGGTAATAACCGCCTCTCAGCTTAGGTTTTGTTCTATGGAAAGACCCTCCGAAATGAGTTTTATATGGAATTTTGTTTTTTGAAAAACGCACATCTCGATAAATTCTAAAAATTTTCAATTTATCTACATCATCGTGTTTGTTTAGGTTTTCAAAAACAGTGCTATAAAATGACTTAACCTCTTTTTCTAAATCCTTGAACTCAGCCTTGTTTTCATTGAACCAGTCGCGATTGTTGTTTTCTTCTAATTTTTTTAAAAATGTAAATACTGTTTTTGGTACAACGCTGCTCATTAATTTGAAATTATATATTTAATAAACTAAAATACAAAAAGTCTCGGCTAAGCCGAGACTTTTAAGCGTGCAATCTATTTATAATTTTAATTACATCTTTCCTTTTTTATAAATTTTGGTTTCAACTGCATTAGAGTCTTCATCATAATATTCTATGATAAAATTTCCTTCCTGATCAAAATAACCAAAGCCATTTTGCATTTTACCACTAATAATATAGCCTCCATTAACTTTGGCAGTCCAGGCTTTTCCAACTTTAACAGCCTTCTTGTTTTTACTGTCAAAAACAATATCGAAACCTTTATTATTGTTCGGTATGAATTTATATTCAGAATTATCGTTTACAAAACTGGTTTCTTTGGTTAATATTTCATAACCTGAATCACCGTCGTTGTCTATCATAACAATTTTTTCGACTTTTTTAGTCGCTTTCACCCTGTCTTGATTGACTTTATTTTGGTGTTTATCATTCAACTTAACATCGGCCGATTCTCGTTTTACCACCTTTACTTTTTTTTCGGTGGTTGAACTACCGTCGTTATATTTTACTGTTTCAACCTCTGTTTCCTGTTTTACTTCTTTTGGCTTTTCCTGTGACCATGCCGCAGTAAAAACAAACATGGCAAGAAGATATACTAAGTTTTTCATCTTTTTTGATTTTTTATGGTTAAACAAAAGTAATTTACTGTAGTTTTTCATAATCAATTAAGGAGTGACTAAAGCATTAATTCATTTGATAAAACGCATACCTTTAATTATCTACAAATTGCTGGTTTAATATTTTTTCGTCAAAAGTCAGCTTATTATTAAATTCCAATGTCCGAATTGGAAACGGAATATTAACACCTTCTTTATCAAATGCTTTTTTGATTTCAATGATTGCCGTAGTTTTTGCCTTTAATTTTTCAAGCATGCTTTCAGCATCAATCCAAAACCGGCATAAAAAATTAATTGAACTGTCACCAAATTCTGTATAGTAAAATTCGACATCCTTTGGAGACTCAACTTGTTCAAATGAATCAGCAATAGTTTGTTTGGTTAAGTCTTTTACTTTTTCTAAATCGGATTCATAACCAACTCCGCATTCTAAAAAAACTCGCATTCGAGTTGTTAATGAATAATTTTTCAAAGGGTTTGCCAAAATCATTTTGTTAGGAATAACAACAAGATTATTATCAGCCTCTTTCAAGGTGAAATCTTTTAAATTAATATCCATCACTTCACCGGAATAGCCGTTGGTTTCAACCCAATTACCTATTTGTATTTTCTTTCTAAACGATAATACAATACCGGCGAAAGTATTGGACAATGTACCTTGAAGCGCCAAACCAACAGCCAAACCAGCTACACCAGCACCAGCCAATAACGAAGTAAGCATTTTGCTTAAATTCATTATCCCTAGTGCCAAAAACAACCCCGTTAAGACTACAATAACTGCAGAAACCTTGGCAATCATAGTACTGATTGATTTTTGACTCACCTTTTTTTCAATGAGTTTTGAAACTAGCTTTCTAGTATATTTTGCAACGAAATACGCTACAATCATAACCAAAATAGCCAAGACTAAATTTGGTATATTTTGTATGATAGCAGATAACCAACCTTCAAGTTTTTCAACAAGACTATTAAATGCTTCTGTTAGTGTCTTTTCCATTGTTTGATAATTTTAATTAGTGATCGTTTAATTAGTAATTGATTTTTTGAGCTTACGACATCTCAACCACGTTTTCTTTTAATGAAGCTGTGGTGTCTTTACTCCAAGCATTAAGCATCCAACTGTACTTTTCTAGCTCCCTGATATAAGCTCCAATTAAATCAACAGTGCCTTCATCAGAAACGCTGTTAGCAATAGCTACAACTTTAGACATTTGGCTTAAAAGCTTCTTGTGGTCTTTCAAAGTTTCGATAATCATATCTTCATCAGATTTTAAGGGTACATCCTCGTTAATAGACGAAACTTTTAAATAATCCTCAAGTTTACTCATGGGGTGATATCGTAAGGTTAAAATGCGCTCAGCTATTTCATCGATTTTAAGTCTTGCATCTGTGTAAAGTTCTTCAAATTTCAAATGCAAATCGAAAAAATTTTTACCCAAGACATTCCAATGGTTACTTCTTAACTTTTGGTAGTATATATGATAATCGGCAAGCAAAATGTTCAACTCTACCACTACCTTTAACAAATCCTCATCCTTCATATTCAAATAGTTCATAATTATTGCTTTTTAAGGTTCGTAATACAATTCTTAAACTAAGAGATAGAATAATAAAGTCAAAGCCTTTAACGGTGTTTAACCATTGCAGGAACTCTTTAACATAATTTTTTGTTAAGGAATACGGTGATTGTTAAAATAATTTGTGAGAAAATATAAGTTAGCTTACAGCTACTCGAAGTCTATTTTATTTAAAATTAAACCGGAGGCAGGTGCTATGTAGTTCATTTTAATGTTACTTTCAGATTGCAGGCTAGCTTTTATATCTTCCAATGTGAGCTTGCCTTTTCCCAAATCGATAAGTGTTCCCATCATCAAACGGATTTGATTACGCATAAAACCTTTTCCACGAACTCTTAATATATATGATTTCTCAGGGAAATAGTTCGCTTGGTAAATGGTGTTTTCAATCAATTCACAGGTTAAAATAGTTCGGATGTAAATACCGTTTTCCGTTGGTTTGTAGCAATACGATTTTAAATAGTGTTCCCCTTCAAACAATTTAGCACCTTCCTTCATTAAATCAATATCCAAATCATCTAAAATAGTCGTCATTATTGGAGCACAAAACGGGTGGCATTTTTCACCAAAAGCAAACAGATAGAGGTATTCTTTGGTTTTTGAATGGTTTATGATGTTAAATTTTTTATCGACTTCTTTTATGCTTAAAGCCCTAATGTCTTGGGGGAGATTATAATTAAACCATTGCAAAAAGTATGGTTGATCCTCAATAGGTTCTTCTAGAAAAAGCTCAAAAGCTGCATGTTCTGCAGACACCATGGCATCTGTTCTTCCTGAACTTAAACTTTTAAAAGCCTTACCTTCGAGAATATAATTCAAGGTTCGATCTACCATTAAATGAAGTGTTTTAACAGTAGGTTGTTTTTGCCAACCATGGAAACGATAACCTAAATACTGGATGTCGATGACATAAAAATACTTTTTCATTGAAGTCTTTATTCGGCCGGAAAAGTAAGTTATTTATTATATATCACAAAAAAATCATAACTTGTTTGCTGTATTAACCAACAAAAACTAAAACTTATGAGTTCAAATTCAAACACAAAGCCTCCTTTTTGGTTTTGGATTGTGAGCATTATTGCGCTTCTTTGGAATGCTATGGGTGTTGACCAATATATTGGGCAAGCCTATAAAACCGAAAGGTGGCAATCTGCTCTGACCCCTGAACAAATTGAAACCATGTCTAATTTTCCTGCGTGGCTAACCGCTGCATTTGCAATCGCCGTTTTTGCCGGTACCATTGGAAGTTTAGGGCTGTTGCTAAGAAAAAAGTGGGCTTACTCGCTTTTGGTTTTATCGCTTATAGCGGTTATTGTTCAGATGGGATATATTTTAATTCAAGGGCACGCCGAAAATACAGGAATGACCATTAGCATTATCGTATTCGCTATATTTTTGGTATGGTTTTCGAAGAAATCTATATCCAAAGGATGGATTTCTTAAATATAGATTGATAATAGTAAAAGCATTGGAAAATTCCCAATGCTTTTATTATTTATGTCTACCCTTTAGTTCTTTTTCAATATCTTTTAAAGTGAAGCCTTTGGCCTGTAAAAGCATTAAATAGTGAAATAATAAATCGGCCGACTCGTATAAAAATAATTCGTCGTTATTGTCCATGGCCTCAATAACGGTCTCAACCGCTTCTTCACCTACTTTTTGGGCAACTTTATTAATGCCTTTTGAAAACAAACTAGCAACGTATGATTTGTTAGTGTCCTTATTTGCAACACGCTCTGAAATCACATCCTCGAGAGTTGAGAAAAAACCAAAAGTTGATTGGTTCTCTTCTCCCCAACAATTATCGGTGCCTTTGTGGCAAGTTGGTCCAACTGGATGAACCCTGACCAAAAGCGTATCGTTGTCACAATCGTTTTTTACATCTACAAGCTCTAAGAAATTTCCACTCTCCTCGCCTTTTGTCCATAGACGTTTTTTACTTCTACTGTAAAAAGTAACTTTCTTAGTTTCTTGCGTCTTTTGATAAGCTTCCTCGTTCATATAGCCCAACATCAAAACATTTTTTGTTGTAGCATCTTGAATAATAGCTGGCACCAGTCCGTTTGCGTCGTATTTAATTTCCATAAATTCTGTTTGTGATATGCTGAAATGAATTCAACGTGACCATCAAAGTCTTACTTCGATATTATGTTTTTTAAGTTCTTTTTTTAATTCAGGAATGGGAATTTCACCAAAGTGAAAAACACTAGCCGCTAAAGCCGCATCAGATTTTCCTTTTTTAAAGGTATCAACAAAATGCTGAACATTACCGGCACCTCCAGAGGCAATAATAGGAATATTTAATTCTTCTGACAACTTGGCCAAAGCTTCATTGGCAAACCCGTTTTTTGTGCCGTCATGGTTCATAGAGGTGAATAAAATTTCACCTGCGCCACGCTGTTCAACTTCTTTCGCCCATTCAAACAAATCAATTTCGGTTGGGATACTTCCGCCTGCCAAATGCACTTTCCATTCACCATCTACTTCTTTAGCATCAATGGCCACTACGACACACTGACTTCCAAATTTATCGGCCAATTCGTTTACCAATTCTGGCCTTTTTACTGCAGAAGAATTAACCGAAACTTTATCGGCTCCGCATTGCAACAATGCATCTACATGCTCTACACTTGAGATACCGCCGCCAACGGTAAACGGAATATTAACTTGCTCGGCCACGTGTAATACCATATCCAACACCGTTGCTCTACCTTCTAAAGTTGCCGAAATATCTAAAAAAACCAACTCGTCTGCACCATAATCAGCATATTGTTTGGCCAGCTCAACGGGGTCTCCCGCATCGCGTAAATCGACGAAGTTAACGCCCTTTACAGTGCGACCATTTTTAATATCTAAACAGGGTATAATTCGTTTTGTGAGCATTATACAAATTTTTCTAATTGCTGTAAACTTATTCTATTTTCATAAATGGCTTTTCCAATAATAACGCCCTCACAACCAATTTCTTTTAAAACGGGCAGCTCTTCAATGGTTGAAATGCCCCCTGAAGCTATGAGCTTAATGGATTGCTTACTACTACTATTGCTACATTCTGAAATAATTTGTTTGTACAAATCGACAGATGGTCCTTCTAACATACCATCCTTAGAAATATCGGTACAGATTACATATTGAACACTTTGCTTTTGGTAACCTTTTATAAACGGAATAAGATCTTTGTTACTTTCTTCTTGCCAACCACTTATGGCAATTTTTCCATTGTTACTGTCGGCACCAAGAATAATTTTTTCACTTCCGTATTTTTTTATCCAACCATCAAATGTTTTTGGGTCTTTTACGGCAATACTTCCCCCTGTAATTTGACGTGCTCCTGAATTAAAAGCTATATGTAAGTCTTCATTAGATTTTAATCCGCCACCAAAATCAATTTTTAGCTTAGTTTTTGAAGCAATTTGCTCCAACACCTTGTAATTGACAATATGCTGTGCTTTGGCACCATCTAAATCTACCAAATGCAAATACTGGATACCCGAGTCTTCAAACATTTTGGCAACTTCCAGAGGGTTCTCGTTATATACTTTTTTGGTGTCATAATCTCCTTTCGTTAATCGAACACACTTGCCGTCAATAATATCTATTGCTGGTATAATTCTCATTTTTTGGCTTTTTGCTCTTGGTTGTTTGAAATTAGCTATATACTAACTACAAAATACCGGTTATAAGTTTAAAAAATTCTGTAAAATTTTCGCTCCTGCGGCACTACTCTTTTCTGGGTGAAATTGCACGCCATAAAAGTTGTCGTGTTGCAAAGCTGAAGCATAGTTGATTCCATAATCTGTTTTAGCTATGGTTTGGTCACAATGTTCAGCATAATAACTGTGTACTAGATACATATATTCACTTTCTTTAATGCCATTGAACAAATCAGATTTCAAGTCTTTTATAACATTCCAGCCCATCTGCGGTACTTTTACTTCGTTTGAAAAGCGTTTTACATCGGTATCAAAAACACCAAGCCCTATAGTATTGCCCTCTTCCGTATATCTACAAAGCAATTGCATACCTAGACAAATACCTAAAACGGGCTGTTTTAGGGTTGGTATTAATTTATTCAAACCACTTTCTTTAAGCATATTCATTGCCGAACTGGCCTCGCCCACTCCTGGAAAAACAACTTTATCGGCCCCCTTAATTTCTTCAGGATTATTAGACAATACTGCGTCAACACCCAAACGTTTGAACGCGAATTGAATGCTTTTAATGTTTCCAGCACCGTAATTTATTATAACAACTGAAGCCTCTTCTAACTTCCCTGAAGGGGAAGGATTCTCACTCATATGTGTATTTTTGGTCATTATTTTTATAACTATTTATTCCCCTTTTGGGGTTAAGGGGTTTTTACAACATCCCTTTTGTTGACGGCAAAAACATTTTGTTGGCATCGCGCTTTACAGCCATTTTCATGGCTTTGGCAAAAGCTTTAAAAATACCTTCAATTTTATGGTGTTCGTTTACGCCTTCTGCTTTAATGTTTAAATTACATTTGGCACCATCGGTAAATGATTTGAATAAATGATAAAACATTTCTGTTGGCATATCACCTATTTTCTCTCGTTTAAATTCGGCATCCCATTCCAGCCAATTTCTTCCTCCAAAATCAACTGCAACTTGAGCCAAACAATCGTCCATAGGCAAGCAAAAACCGTAACGTTCAATACCTAGTTTATTGCCCAATGCTTTATTAAACAATTCACCCAAAGCAATCATCGTATCCTCAATAGTATGGTGTTCGTCTACCTCTAAATCACCATCAACTTTAACCTTTAAATCCATGGCGCCATGCCTACCAATTTGATCCAACATGTGGTCAAAGAACGATAGCCCTGTATCAATACTATTTTTACCAGAACCATCTAAATTCAACTTTATATGTATCTGTGTTTCATTAGTGTTACGGGTTATTTCTTCAACTCTATCTTTAAGTTTTAAAAACTTGTAAATTTCAGCCCAATCTGTACTTGTTAGCGCAATGCAATCTAAAATTTCTTGCTTTGATGTTTCAATTTCATCGCTCCCTAAGTCTGGGTTTTCAGATAAATAGATGCCTTTTGCTCCTAGATTTTTCGCTAACTCCATATCGGTTATTCTATCTCCCAAAACAAATGAATTCTTCAAATCGTAATCATTAGAAAAATATTTGGTCATCAATCCAGTACGCGGTTTTCGGGTTGGAGCATTTTCATGCGGAAACGTTCTATCAATATATACTTCCGCAAACACCACACCTTCCTTTTCAAAAGCGTTAATAATTTTATTTTGTGCTGGCCAAAACGTATCTTCCGGAAATGAGTCTGTACCCAATCCATCTTGGTTGGTTACCATTACCAATTCAAAATCCAATTCATTGGCAATTTTAGCCATATATTGAAATACCTTTGGGTAGAACTCCAATTTCTCCAGACTGTCCAATTGATAATCAACGGGTGGCTCTAGCACTAAAGTACCGTCTCGATCTATAAATAATACTTTTTTCATATAACGAAGTTATATGTCCTGAACTTGTTTCAGGACCTTTTATTTTATACTTAAAGTTTCTAATTTAGGATTGAATCCTTTTACTAAATTCCATTTCCATTCTTTATGCAATTTTTTAACTGCTTTTCTCTAGCCTTGACTTTATTCTTTTCATTGAATTCTTCAAAATATACTAAATCTAAAACATGATACTTTTTCGTAAATAATGTGCCCGTTTTGTTTTTATGCTGTCCAATTCTTCTTTTTAAATTATCGGTTTAACCAATATATATTACTGTTCTATTTTTATTGGTTAATATGTAGCAATAATATTTAAATTCAAACTCACTTTTCATTTTAAAAGTTTCTGAAACAAGTTCAGGATTTCGAAATTGATAAAAGTTCGTTTATCAATTTCTCATTCTCTTCAGGCGTTCCTATTGTTAATCGTAAGCAATTTTCACACCCTGGTTGTGTTGTTCGGTTTCGAATAACGATACCTTTTTCGATGAGTTGATTATAACGCTTTGTAGCAACATCTACCTTTATCAAAACAAAATTGGCATCCGAGGGATAAATTTTAGCAACAAAATCAACATCTTTTAATGCTAAAATCAAGCTTTCTCTTTCTCCCAAAATGTGTTTCACTTCGGTTTCGACCTCACTAGGCTTGCTTAAGCGCTCAATAGCTCTTAATTGAGTTAATTCATTCACATTATAAGGCGGCTTTATTCGATTTAATACTGAAATAATTTGCGCGGAAGCATAGCAAATACCTAATCGGATGCCAGCCATACCATATGCCTTAGAAAGCGTTTGCGTTACAATCAAATTAGGGAATTCACTTAATCGACTTATCCAGCTTTCTTCATTTGAAAAATCGATATAAGCCTCATCAATAACCACAATACCATTAAAACTTTTAATTAAATTTTCAATTGTAATGGCTTCAAAACTGTTTCCCGTTGGATTATTTGGCGAACACAAAAACAATAATTTGGATTGAGCATCTGCCATATTTAAAATAGCTTCAACATTTGGCTGAAAATTTTCATCAAGCTGCACTTCTTTAACCCCAACCGCATTAATTCCGGCTAATACACCATACATACCATAGGTTGGCGGCAAGGTAATAATGTTATCTTGATTGGGCTCACAAAACACCCTAAAAATCAAATCCAACACCTCGTCACTGCCATTGCCCAGTAATATATTTTGAGCACTGATTTTCTTACTTTCCGAAAGTAATGATTTTACGGAACGTTGCAATGGGTCTGGATAACGGTTTACACCATTTTCAAATGGGTTCTCGTTGGCGTCTAAAAATACCATCTGATTACTATTGCCCTGAAACTCGTCTCTTGCTGAAGAATACGGCTTTAATGCTTTTATATTTGGCCTTATTAAATCTTGAATATCCATTAATGTTTCTTGTTGATTGAAATTCGGCATTTTACTTCTTTAAATCTTTTAACCTTATACTTACCGCGTTTTTATGCGCCTGTAAACCTTCTGCTTCTGCCATTAATTCAATGGTTTCGCCAATATTTAAAATACCTTCTTTTGATATTTTTTGAAAGGTCATGCTTTTATGAAAGCTATCTAAATTCACTCCAGAATATGCTTTACTAAATCCGTTGGTTGGCAATGTGTGATTGGTTCCAGAAGCATAATCACCAGCACTCTCTGGTGTATAATCACCAATAAAAACCGAGCCGGCATTGCTTATTCCGTTAACATACAAATCTTCATTTTCACAACAGATTATAAAATGTTCAGGACCATATTCGTCAATCATTTCTAGCGCTAATGAGTCATTTTCAACATAAATTAATTTGGAATTTGAAATGGCTTTTTCAGCAATTGCTTTTCGTGGAAGTTCATCTAGTTGTTTTGCAACTTCATCCGAAACTTCTTTAATCAATTTATTTGAAGTGGACACCAAAATCACCTGACTATCAGCCCCATGTTCAGCCTGACTTAACAAATCGGATGCAATATAAGATGCGTTTGCTGAATCGTCTGCTACTACCAAAAGCTCACTCGGTCCAGCTGGCATATCGATTGCTACACCAAATTTGGTTGCCAATTGCTTAGCTACCGTTACAAATTGATTACCAGGACCGAAAATTTTATAAACCTGCGGAATGGTCTTCGTTCCAAAAGTTAATCCTGCAATAGCCTGAATACCACCCACCTTTATAATTTTGGTTACACCACAAAGGTTAGCGGCAAATAAAATCTCAGGAGCTATGCCTCCTGATTTGTTTGGAGGAGAACACAACACAATCTCTTTACAACCTGCAATTTGAGCAGGAACAGCAAGCATCAACACAGTTGAAAACAAAGGCGCTGTGCCTCCAGGAATATACAACCCTACCTTTTGTATGGGTCTTTTTTCTTGCCAGCATAAAACACCATTTGTAGTCTCAACTTCTACTCTTTCTGTTTTTTGAACTTTATGAAAAGCTTCTATGTTGGTTTTCGCTTGTTTTATTGCCTTTTTAAGGTTTTCGGGAACATTTTGTATGGCTTCAAGAACTTCTTCCTCTGAAACTATACTATTTTCTAAAGAAATTCCATCAAATCGTTCAGTATATTTTTTAATGGCCATATTACCATTTTTCTGAACATCTTGAAAAACCTCATTAACAACACCTTCAATATCATCGACGGTCTGGGTAGGTCGTTTTAAAATGTCCGACCAACTTTCTTTCTTTGGATTGTTTATGATTTGCATCTTATATTCTATTTAAAAAGACACTGAAACAGGATCAGCATACTAAAGCACCATTTTTTCAATTGGGCAAACCAAAATACCTTGGGCACCTTTAGCTTTTAATTCGTCAATGACTTCCCAAAATTCATTCTTGTTGATTACTGAGTGAATACTACTCCATCCTTCTTCTGCCAAAGGCAATACTGTTGGGCTTTTCATTCCTGGCAGTACATTAATTATGTCTTGAACCTTATCATTTGGTGCATTTAATAAGACATATTTGGAGTTTCTTCCTTTTAAAACAGATTTTATTCTAAATTGAATCTTATCTAAAATAGCTTGTTTTTCGTCGCTTAAAACTGGTGACACAGCCAATACAGCCTCAGACTTTAAAATAGTTTCAACCTCCTTTAAATTATTTTTAAATAAGGTGCTTCCACTGGAAACGATATCGACAATAGCATCAGCCAACCCTATATTCGGTGCAATTTCAACCGAACCATTAATGATGTGCAAATTCGCATTTACTCCATTTTCGTCCAAATACATTTGAACCGTGTTTGGGTAGGATGTAGCAATGCGCTTGCCTTCCAAGTCTTTTATCCCACTATATTTTGCGGCTTTAGGAACAGCAATACAAACGCGACAGGTCGAAAAACCTAATTTCTCAACCACATTGATGCCTTCGCCTTTTTCTATTAATACATTTTCACCAATAATAGCAGCATCTACAACACCATCTTTTAAATATTGTGGTATATCGCCATTTCTTAAATAAAAAACTTCTATCGGAAATCCCTTTGCCGAAGCTTTGAGTTGGTCTTTTCCGTTATCGATTGAAATACCGATATCCTTTAATATTCGCATCGAGTCTTCGTTTAAACGACCCGATTTCTGCACTGCAATTCTTAATTTACTCATTTTGTTCTTTTTATGAGTTTGAAACAATCTATTTGGTTCTAATTAAAAAAACCCGTTCGATTGTCTCAAACGGGTTTAAAAATATATGTTGAATTTATTCAATACAATTTCACTTCGCTTGAGAGCCAATTTGAAAATGGTGATGTGTACGAATAAATATCATGTTCATTTGTTTGCTGTTGCAAAGATTAAAAATTTATACGAATAATTCCAATTCTTAAATACAATTCTTGCTACAATTTCAAAATATTGATTTTTCACATTAAAAAAATCAACATTTTTAAACAAAAAGCTCAAAACTAACTTTTTTAATCATCAACTATTGATTTCCTAGAATTATTGGCATTCCGCTATCGCCAGATCCAATTACTATCACTTTGCTATTTGGAGATTCTGATAATTTAATAGTTGCGTCTATACCTTTATCTTGCAAAATTTTATCAGTTAATGATGCGCTCAAAATCCTATTAGATTCAGCTTTTCCTTCAGCCTCAATAATCACTTTTTCAGCTTCTTTTGCAGCCGTAACCAATCTAAACTCATACTCTAACGATTCCTGTTCCTGTTTTAATTTACGTTCAATGGCATCTTTTATAGTTGAAGGAAGTGTAACATCGCGCACTAAAAATTCGTTTAACTGAACAAACTGCTTTTCTAAAATCTTTTTAGTTTCAATAAATATTTCATCTTGAATAGCATCTCTTTTGCTAGAATACAGTTGTTCTGGCGTGTAGCGTCCTACAACACTACGTGCCGCACTTCGAATGGCAGGCTGAATAACCCGTTGTAAATAATTCTCACCTAGCGTTTGATGAAGCTTGCCTAAATCGCTATAAACCGGTTGATACCATGCAGAACCATCAATTTGAATTTCCAGACCGTTTGATGATAATACTTTCATTTTTTCAAAAAGCTCCTGTTGGCGCACCTCATATATGTACACCTTATTCCAAGGCGCTACAATGTGAAATCCTTCACCAAGAGGTGGCTCGTCGATAACGACACCTCCGTCGAATGTTTTATACAAAACGCCAGCTTCACCAGAGCCAATGGTCACGGCCGACTTTGTTAATATGATAACTAATACAATTGCGCCAATAATAAAGGGTAGCGCGATTTTTGGTAATTTGTCCATGTTTTATTTTTATTAAATTAATTCGTTATTATTATTTATAATTTTCCTTGATTAACCAATTGCCCACCGTCTATTGTTATTAGTTGTCCAGATGTTGTGAGGGCTTCAACTGCTAGGTAAATCACACCTTTTGCAATATCTTTAGGCAAAGAGGTTTTGTTAACAAGAGAAGCTTTTTCGATTTTTTCCTTGACAGATTCATATCGCTCTCCCAAAAAGCCTTTTGTCCATCTCGTTTGAATAAACCCCGGGCAAATACCATTTACCCTAACCTCTGGAGATAGTGCATGCGCCAAAGAGAGCGTCATGGTAGACAAAGCGCCTTTTGAAGCCGCATAAGCAATTGAACTCCCCACTCCTGATATTGCACTAATTGATGAAATGTTTACAATTGCCCCTTGACTTTCTTTTAAATATTCTGCCGATAGTTTAACCATTTGATAAGCACCAATAACGTTAACCTCATAAAGCTCTTGAAAATCTTTTTTGCTTAAACCGTCTAAATTACTGTAGTCACAGAATTTAGTAGCTCCTGCATTATTAACCAAAGCATCAATTCTACCAAAAGTATTAATCGTATCGGTCACCATCTTTTTGCAATCACCTTCGTTAGCAACATTTGCTTGACACAACAATGTTTTCACCCCTAAACTTTCACATGCCTTGACGACATCTAAAGCATTGTCTTTACTTTTGGAGTAATTTATAACGACATTCCAACCTCTTTTGGCAAATTCAATACAAGAAGCTGCTCCAACGCCAGATGACGACCCTGTTACTATGACCGTTTTAGTTTCTTTATTCAAGTTGTTGTTTTAAATTAATCCGTTATATTTTCTCAGAAACCACTCTATTCCGAGGCTCAAGACCATTATAGCTAATAGGTATTTCCAATCAATCAAAGATATGCTTTTTTTTACGCTTTTTTGAACAGGAACAAAGCGATTATCACTTAATAAATCATTAATAAGACCTTGGGGTTTAGAAATAAAGTAACTGGTTCCTTCAGTATTTTTGGCCAACTGATTCAATTTGATCACATTAGCGTTTAAAAACTGTTGTTCAACATTGTATTCGAGAATTTCGAAACTCCCCGATTTAGCCAAATTTTCCCGAGTTGAGCGTACCGTAAAGTTATATTTTGATGGAGGCAGGCTACTCAAATCAACTTGGTAGTTATTATTCTTTAAAACAAGTGGAAATGTTTTGATTTCGTTTGAATTTTCATCTGTCACTTTAACATTTAAAGTTTCGCGGGCATCGAAAACATAATTTTTATCGAAAAATTCAGCTGTTATCAACACGTTGCTGTTGCCATTGTAAAAATTCTCGTAATCAATTTTTAAGCGGCTTTTAGGTTTGTTCGAAGCTAAATATTGAATTAGTTTCCCTATAAAATTATCGAATTCATTAAAGGATTTACTGTTTAAAAAGCTTTGCGCCCTCCATTTCCAGATATTTTCGCCAAACAAAATAGCCTGACGCCTACTACCGTTCTCAAAAGTTGCTAAAAGCGGATTTTCTGTTGAGATTCCATTGATGGTTTTATTCAGAATAGTTTCAAAGGGTCCAGAAAATTCAACAGCTCCATAATTGGAAAGCAAAGGCGGGAAAGATTCAAAATTAATATCCCGAACCAAAAATGGCGTATAGTTCCTGTTCCACTCCGGTTGGTAGCTCTCTAATTGATCGGTGATTTCAAGGTTAAAACCATGATTGATTTCATTTAAAAAATCTAAGTCCGTTTTAGGGCCAACAACCATAAAAACATTTTTATTTTGAGCTTTTAATTCCTTCATAAAAAACTTAAACTTATTATTTGGCTGGTAAACTATAAATAATTGAAAATCATTTATTTTACTTAATTCTTCTTTTGTATTTAGGATGAAAACTGAACGCTGTTCGTTGCTCTCAATAGCCTTTTTTAATGCGCCCAAATCTGGATGCATTATATCGCTAACTATGGCTATTTTAGTTCTTTGATTTAAAACTTCAACAGCAAAATTTTTAGAATTATTTACCTTGTTTTTTTCTTTTTCCAACGGTATGAGCGTTGCTTTATAATTACTTAAACCTATAATATTGGCGGGTAAATTAAAATTCAAAATTTTTGAATTGCTTGCTTCTGAAAAGTCTACCGCTTTAGAATACACTATAGTATTTCCACGTCTAACTACAAGCTTTGACTCAACACTTTCATTTCCATTATAAACCAATATAGCTTCCACTGGAAATTTATTCTTGTGAAATGCGTATTTATTAACATTAAGTTGTTGGATTTTTAAATCGGTGTACTGAACGGTATCGCCCAATATGATTGGAAAAACAGGATGTTTATATTGGTTGAATGCAAATTGATAATCATTTCCGAAAGTTTGATTTCCATCTGAAACCAACAAAGTTGGCGCATTGGCTTCTTTATAGATTTGTGTAAGCTGACTGAAAGCTCCATCTATATTAGTTTGTTTTTCTGAAAAGGTAATAGAATCTGAGGCCTTCAAAGATTCACCAAAAGTGTAAACTTCGATATTGAATTTATCATTTAATCGTTCATTATCTTTTAATTGACCAATAAATTCCAACGTTTTTACATTTTGGTTTAAATGCTTAATTGAACTGGAGTTATCGATGGCCACAACCAAATCGGGCTTTTCTGTAAATGGCTTTACTTTTTCAAAAGTTGGATTTATCAACAACAAAATCGCCGAATAAACCGTAATAAACCTTAAAAAAGCAAAAAGCACACCTAACTTAGACATGCTTTTCTTTTTTGATAAATACTGAAAAATCGCCACCAACAGTGCAATAATTCCAGCAAGTATTATATATAAAATGGTTTCTGTTTGCATTTACGATTTTTGCTTTCTGTTTAATTGAATGTATTCCTGCATACGCAGGAATAACAATTAAGTAAGCATTCCGCCATCAACATTTAAAGTTTGCCCCGTAACATAAGCACTCATATCGCTAGCTAAAAACACGCAAACATTTGCTATATCGTTTGGTGTCCCGCCACGCTTTAAAGGTATTCCTGCTCGCCATCCTTTTACAACTTCTTCATCTAATTTAGCGGTCATTTCTGTTTCAATAAACCCAGGAGCAACTACGTTACTTCTAATATTTCTAGAACCCAACTCTAATGCTACAGATTTTGAAAACCCAATAATACCGGCTTTTGAAGCAGCATAATTGGTTTGACCTGCATTTCCTTTTACACCAACCACCGAACTCATATTAATAATCGAGCCTTTACGTTGTTTCAACATCGTACGCTGTACCGCTTTGGTCATGTTGAACACCGATTTCAAATTCACTTCAATAACCTTATCAAAGTCTTCTTCTGTAATACGCATCAATAAGTTATCCTTGGTAATACCTGCATTGTTAACCAAAATATCGATGCTTCCAAATTCTTTTACGACCTCATTCGCTAAATTTTGAGCTTCCTCAAAACTAGCGGCGTTACTTTGGTAGCCCTTGGCTTTTGCCCCTAAATCGGTAAGTTCTTTTTCCAATTCATTGGCTGCTTCAACGGATGAGCTATATGTAAATGCAACATTGGCTCCATGTTCTGCAAATACTTGAGCTATTCCTTTTCCAATTCCGCGACTAGCGCCAGTAACTATAGCTGTTTTTCCTTCTAGTAATTTCATGCTTGTACAGTTGGTTGTTTTTTATTAATATGAAGTTTTACTTTATTCAAATATAGCAAATACAAGTTGCTTCAAATAAAAAAACCTCACAAAAATTGTGAGGCTTTTTATATTACTTTATAAATTTTAGCCTAAAACTTCGGCTACTTTTTTACCAATTTCAGCTGGAGAATTCACAACATGGATTCCGCATGCTTTCATAATTTTCTTTTTAGCCTGCGCGGTGTCATCACTTCCTCCAACAATAGCACCAGCGTGCCCCATAGTACGTCCAGCAGGAGCTGTTTCTCCAGCAATAAAACCTACAATTGGTTTTTTACTTCCACTTTCTTTATACCAGTTAGCAGCGTCTGCCTCAAGTTGCCCTCCAATTTCACCAATCATAACAACGGCTTCAGTTTCTGGATCGTTTATTAATAGCTCAACAGCCTCTTTAGTTGTAGTTCCAATGATTGGGTCTCCACCAATTCCTATAGCTGTAGTAATACCTAAACCTTGTTTTACAACTTGGTCGGCCGCTTCATAAGTTAAAGTACCAGATTTAGACACGATACCTACCTTACCTTTCTTGAAAACAAAACCAGGCATAATACCAACCTTAGCTTCTCCTGGCGTTATAACACCCGGACAGTTAGGCCCTATCAATCTACAATCTTTATCTTTTATATAATTTGAAGCCATAATCATATCGGCTACTGGAATTCCTTCAGTAATCGTGATAATCACTTTGATGCCCGCATCAGCGGCTTCCATAATCGCATCGGCAGCAAATGCTGGCGGTACAAAAATAATAGTTGTGTCTGCTCCAACTTGTTCAACAGCTTCTAAAACTGTATTAAAAACAGGCTTATCTAGATGTGTTTGACCACCTTTTCCCGGTGTTACACCACCAACAACATTGGTTCCGTACTCTATCATTTGGCTGGCGTGAAATGTACCTTCACTACCGGTAAAACCTTGAACAATTATTTTGGAATCTTTATTTACTAAAACACTCATAAGTGATTATTTTTTTGTGATTAATTTATGTTGTACGCAAAAGTAATTTTTTGAATTAAATTTTTAAACAAAATAAAACTTTTATTTCAGGTATTTTTATCTAACGATCTTAATTTATCAAGTATTTCCGGAATTTTTTTAATAGATGCTATTTCCTTGTATTTGGATCGAAAATCATCAGCTGGAATACCAAAATAACTTTTACCCCCTTCTAAAGATTTACTAACACCTGCTTTTGCGGAGATTACTGCTTTCTTTCCTATTGTTATGCCACTAGTAATTCCAACTTGCCCCCAAATAGTCACTTCATCTTCAATAATAACGCAACCTGCAATACCAACTTGAGAGGCTATCAAACAATTTTTGCCTATTACGGTGTCATGACCAATTTGCACTTGATTGTCAATTTTTGCGCCTTCACAAATCTTGGTATCAGCTGTAACCCCCTTATCAATGGTACAACTTGCTCCAATATCGACATGGTCTTCTATAACAACGCGCCCCCCTGATTTTAATCTATCATAGCCTTCTGGTCTATTCTTATAATAAAAAGCATTGGCACCTAAAACTGTTCCCGAATGAATTGTAACATTGTTCCCAATAAGGGCGTCATCATAAATACTTACATTAGAATGAATAACACAATTATCACCGATGGTTACGTTATGCCCAATGAAACAATTGGGCTGTATAACCGTATTTTCTCCAATTTTGGCAGAAGACGAAACAGTGCTATCTGAAGCTCTAAACGGCTTGAAATAATCAGTAAGTTTATTGAAATCTCTAAACGGATCGTTACTCACCAATAACGCTTTCCCTTTTGGGCATTCCACTTCTTTGTTTATCAAAACAATAGTTGCCGCAGAATCGAGTGCCTTATCATAATATTTTGGATGGTCTACAAAAACGATATCTCCAGGCTCAACGACATGTATTTCATTCATACCCAAGACTTCAAAATCGGCCCTTCCCACAAATGTACAGTCAATTATCTCTGCAATTTGCTTTAAGGTATGTGGTTGAGGGAATTTCAAAGAATTATTCTTTTACACGTTCTTTATAACTCCCTTTTTCTGTCTCTACCTTAATCTTATCACCCTCATTAATAAATAAAGGAACATTTACACTAGCTCCGGTTTCAACCGTTGCTGGTTTTGTCGCATTCGTAGCGGTGTTTCCTTTTACGCCTGGCTCAGTATGCGTCACTTCTAAAATGACACTAGCCGGCATTTCAACTGAAAGTGGTGAATTGTCTTCTGAATTGATAATCACAGTAACTATTTCACCTTCCTTCATTAAATCAGGCCTGTCTAATGCGGCTTCCAACAATCTAATTTGGGTGTAATCGGCTTCATTCATAAAATGATAAAACTCCCCATCATTATATAAATATTGGAACTTATGTGTCTCAACACGAACATCTTCCAGTTTATGCCCCGCAGAAAACGTGTTATCGATAACTTTTCCGTTGGTTACACTTTTTAATTTGGTTCTTACAAACGCTGGACCTTTGCCCGGTTTTACGTGTAAAAACTCTATTACTTTATAGATGTCGTTATTATATTTAATGCATAATCCGTTTCTAATATCTGAAGTTGTTGCCATGTATTTAGTTTGATTTAAAATATCCTTTCATTATACCACGGTGCGAATTTCTTATAAATTGAAGAATTTCATCACGTTCTGGAGTGGCTTCCATTTCGGCTTCAATAATTTCTGCAGCCTGCGTATTATTATAGTTCTTTTGATACAGTATTCTGAAAATATCTTGTATTTCCCTAATCTTTTCTGTGGTATATCCACGCCTTCTTAATCCAACGGAATTAATACCAACATAGGACAAAGGTTCTCGAGCTGCTTTAACATAAGGGGGAACATCTTTTCTAACCAAAGAACCTCCTGTTACAAACGCATGACTCCCGACGGAAACAAACTGATGAACAGCAGTCATTCCTGCCAAAACCACATAATCACCAATAGTTATATGCCCAGCTAGTGTACTATTATTAGAAAAAATACAATTGTTGCCGACTATGCAATCATGTGCAATATGGCAGTAAGCCATAATCAAACAATTATCACCCACAACGGTTTTCATTCTATCTGCTGTACCTCTGTTTATAGTAACGCATTCACGAATGGTTACATTGTTTCCTATTTCAACGGTTGTATCTTCATCGTCATATTTAAGGTCCTGAGGAACAGCTGAAATTACTGAACCAGGAAATATGTTGCAATTTTTACCTATTCTAGCACCTTCCATAATGGTAACGTTACTACCAATCCATGTGCCTTCACCAATTTTCACATTGTTATGAATAGTTGCAAAAGGTTCAATAACCACATTTTTTGCAATTTTGGCACCGGGATGCACATAAGCTAAGGGTTGATTCATAATTTATTTTACTTTAGAAATTTGTGCCATCAACTCTGCTTCTGCACAAAGTTTTCCGTTTGAATAAGCATAACCCTGCATATGGCAAATGCCTCGGCGTATAGGTGTTATTAATGAACAATTGAAAATAAGCGTGTCACCAGGCATAACTTTTTGTTTGAACTTAACATTGTCCATTTTCATAAAAAACGTCAAATAATTTTCTGGATCTGGAACCGTATTTAGTACCAAGATTCCTCCTGTTTGTGCCATCGCTTCTACTATAAGAACACCTGGCATAACCGGGGCTCCTGGAAAATGTCCCTTAAAGAACTCTTCGTTCATCGTGACATTTTTTGTGGCTATAACGTGTTTATCAGTTAATTCAAAAACTTTATCTATTAATAAAAACGGTTGACGATGGGGTAACATAGCCATAATTTGTGCAACATCCATTAATGGAGGTTGATTCAAATCTATATTTGGTACATTGTTGCGTCGTTCATTCTTTATAATCTTAGACATTTTTTTTGCAAATTGTGTATTAACAAAATGCCCAGGCTTGTTAGCTATAACCTTTCCTCTAATTCTAGTTCCTACCAAAGCTAAATCGCCCAAAACATCCAATAATTTATGTCTTGCCGCTTCGTTTGGGTGATGTAGCGTTAGATTATCTAAAATACCATTAGGTTTTACGGCAATATTATCTTTTTTGAAAGCCGCCCTTAACTTATCCATGGTCTCAGGTGACAATTCTTTATCTACATAAACAATAGCATTGTTTAAATCTCCCCCTTTAATCAAGCCATGCTCTAAAAGCATCTCAATTTCATGAAGGAAACTGAAAGTTCGTGAGTTGGCAATATCGTTTTTAAAGTCTGAAATTTGATTTAAAGTAGCATTTTGAGTACCCAACACTTTAGTACCAAAATCTACCATAGTGGTAATTTGGTATTCCTTCGCGGGCATAACTAATATTTCGCTACCTGATTCCTCATCAACATAAGAAACAATGTCAGTTATTTCGAAAACTTCTCGAAAAGCATCTTGTTTAATGGCACCCACTTTTTCCAAAGCTTCAACAAAAAACTTAGAAGACCCATCCATTATTGGTGGTTCTGAAGCGTTCAATTCAATAATTACATTATCGATATCCATGCCAACCAAAGCAGCTAAAACGTGTTCTGAAGTTTGGATAACCACTCCGTTTTTCTCTAAACAAGTTCCTCTTTGGGTGTTAGTTACATAGTTGGCATCAGCTTCAATTACCGGCTCACCTTCTAAATCTATGCGTTTAAAAGCTAATCCGAAATTGGCTTCCGCCGGTTTAAAAGTTAAGGTTACATCTTTTCCTGTATGAAGCCCAACCCCGTTTAAAGAAATGGTTTCCTTAATGGTTCTCTGTTTAATTTCAGTATTAATTATTCCCATTTATTTTTTTCTAATTCATTTATGTTTTTCACTATAGTTGGTAAGTTTTTAAAATGAACGTACGATTTATTATAATCGCTAAGTTTTATTGCAGGCGACCCTTGTAACATTTCATTATCCTTTACACTTCTTCCTACACCCGATTGAGCCTGAACCCTAACGTTATCACCAATAGTAATATGCCCTACAATGCCCACTTGACCACCTATTTGGCAGTTTTCACCTATTTTGGTTGAGCCGGCAATACCTGTTTGGGCTGCAATTACTGTGTTTTTTCCAATTTCAACGTTATGTCCTATTTGGATTTGATTATCGAGTTTAACGCCTGTTCTAATTATTGTTGAGCCAAAAGTAGCTCTATCAATGGTGGTAGCTGCACCAATATCCACAAAATCTTCAACAATCACATTTCCAGTTTGTGGTATTTTACTATAACTACCGTCATCATTAGGCGCAAAACCAAAGCCATCTGCGCCGATTACGGCACCTGCGTTGATTACACAGTTTTTGCCAATAATGGTTTCAGAATAAATTTTCGCACCTGAAAACACAATAGTATTATCATCTAGCACAGAGTTATCTCCTATATATGTATTTGGAAATATTTTCACATTATCACCCATAACCACATTTTCACCAATGTAGCTAAAAGCACCTATATATACATTTTCACCGTACTTGGACGATTTCGCTATAAACGAAGGTTGCTCTAGCCCTACTTTATTTAGCTTAACCGCATTGTAATATTCTAAAATTTTTGAAAATGCCAAATAGGCGTCATCAACCTTTATCAATGTCGTGCTTATGCGGTCTTCAGGATTAAACGTTTTATTAACAATGGTTATTGAAGCCTTTGTTTTATATATGTGTGGAGTATACTTAGGATTAGCCAAAAACGTTAGCGAACCCTCAAAACCTTCTTCTATTTTCGCTATTTTAGATACTTCAACCTCAGGGTTTCCAACTACATCGCCTTCTAAAATCCCCGCTATTTGTTGTGCTGTAAATTTCACACTGAAAAAAGTTAGATGTTTTTTTGAATACGCAAAAATAGGAAAAATGTACTAAAGTTTACGCTTAGGATAACATATATAATATTTGGTTACTGGTTTTGACAATGCTTTTAGGTTAAGTTGATCTGATGCTTTAACGATATCTTGAATTTTTCCCGATTTGTGCAAAATGTTTATTCCTTTGTGTTTTATGTGATAAGCTTGGTTTGAAATATTGCCGGTAAACACAAAATAATGCGCTTCTTCTTCTGTTATTTCGTATTTGTCAACCAATCCTTGAACATGCTTTTGAAGACTCCTCCCTTTGAGAGGCTTGTTTTTAACCTTTACTTTAAGCAAATCTCTATTAATTATCATTTCGCTCAAATTACTGAGCACGAAATCGTCATGGTCTTGCCAAGCTTTCATGGCAGATATAACGTCATAATCATCTAATCTGGCAAATACGTCTAAAGTTTGGTCATCAAAATTTTCAATGGTTATTTTGTTTTCCAAAAAATACAAGAGCGCAGCACTACCTTCTAACTCTTGTCCAGAATCATAAAGTTCCTTTGCACGTTTTAAAACCCTAATCAACAACTGCTCCGCCACCAACCCCGTTTTGTGCAAATATACCTGCCAATACATTAAACGACGAGCGACAAGGAACTTCTCTACACTATAGATACCTTTTTCCTCAACAACTAATTCATCGTCTACAACATTCAACATCGTAATTAATCGCTCACTATTTATATTCCCTTCGGCAACACCAGTGTAAAAGCTATCACGCTTTAAATAATCAGCCCGATCCATGTCTAGCTGGCCAGAAACTAACTGACACATGAATTTTTTCGGGTATTTGCCCTTAAAAATTTCTATGGCAAGCGTTAAACTTCCGTTAAATTCTTGATTCAATCGCTCCATAAAAAACAATGAAATTTCCTCATGGGAAACATTATCGACTATACTATGTTCCATGGCGTGCGAAAAGGGCCCGTGCCCAATATCATGTAATAAAATGGCAATATAAAGTGCCGTTTCTTCATCCTTCGATATGCTAACTCCCTTAAAACGAAGTACATTAACGGTTTGCTGCATTAAATGCACACAACCAATAGCATGATGAAACCTTGTGTGTTGCGCACCTGGATATACCAAATACGACATGCCCATTTGGGTAATTCTGCGAAGACGCTGAAAGTATTTATGCTGTATTAAATCAAAAATTAACGAATTTGGAATAGTAATAAATCCGTAAATTGGGTCGTTTAATATTTTAAGTTTGTTCAAACTTTAATTTTTTATTTTAAATATTACAAATATAACCATCTAAGCCTTATACTAGGTAATTGAAAAGAAACGTTTTCAATTAATAAAGTTATACTTAAAAACACTTTCAATAACATAAATAATTACACTAAAATGATAAAAATACTTTGGGTAGATGACGAAATAGACTTACTAAAACCGCATATATTATTCCTTGAAAAGAAAGACTACGCTGTTACTACCTGCAAAAGTGGCTCTGAAGCCATTGATATATTAGAAGATGAAAGTTTCGATATTGTATTTTTAGATGAAAATATGCCAGGACTTACTGGACTTGAAACTTTAAACAGTATAAAAGAAAAGAAAGACAGTCTTCCTGTGGTAATGATTACAAAGAGTGAGGAGGAATATATAATGGAGGAAGCTATTGGAAACAAGATTGCAGATTACCTCATAAAACCTGTCAACCCCAATCAGATACTTTTAAGTTTAAAAAAGAATTTGGACCATTCTAGGCTAATATCTGAAAAAACTACATCAAACTACCAGCAGGAATTTAGGAAAATTGCTATGGATTTATCTATGGTAAACAGTTATGAAGAATGGGTGAACTTGTACCAGAAGCTTATTTATTGGGAAATTCAGTTGGAAGATATTGAGGATGCAGGAATGTTCGAAATACTAGAATCCCAAAAGGTTGAGGCAAACATCCAGTTTGGAAAATTTATCGAAAAAAAATATGCCGATTGGTTTGAACCCAATACTGATGCGCCTATTATGTCACATACATTATTTAAGGAAAGTATTGTTCCAGAAATAAGCAAGGAACAGCCAACCATTTTAGTGGTAATTGATAATTTACGTTATGACCAATGGAAAGTTTTCGAACCTATAATCAATAACTACTACAAAAAAGAAAAGGAAGAAGCTTTTTACAGCATCTTGCCAACCGCTACACAATATGCTAGAAATGCCATTTTTTCTGGATTGATGCCTAGCGACATGGAAAAATTGTTTCCTCAATTTTGGAAAAACGATACTGAGGAAGGTGGTAAAAATTTACACGAAGAAGATTTTTTAAATGCGCAAATAAAACGACTAGGGCTTAGCCAACTGGAATATGAGTATTACAAAATAACCAACTTAAAGGCAGGAAAAAAACTGGCTGACAATTTCAATTCTCTAAAAAATAACGACTTGACTGTGGTGGTTTATAATTTTGTAGATATGCTTTCGCATTCGAAAACCGAAATGGAAGTTGTAAAAGAATTAGCATCTAACGACAAAGCCTATAGATCGCTAACATTAAGCTGGTTTAAAAACTCTCCGCTTCTTGAAATGATACAACAAGCGCAGCGTTTAGGCTTTAAACTCATCTTAACTACCGATCATGGTACTATTAATGTAAAAAACCCTTCAAAAGTTATAGGCGATAGAGACACTAGCTTAAATTTAAGATACAAAACAGGCAAAAGCCTAACCTTTGATAATAAAGATGTTTTGGTTGCCAAAGACCCCAAAAAACTCCATCTACCCAGTATTAATATGAGCAGTTCGTTTATTTTTGCTAAAAGTGATTTGTTCTTTGCTTATCCTAACAATTATAACCATTACGTTAGCTATTACCGAAATACTTATCAGCACGGAGGGGTGTCTTTAGAAGAAATGATAATTCCGTTTGCGGTTTTCAACCCTAAATAAATCCATAAACGGTAAATATATCCGATGAAACGCATTTATTTTTAGGATTTGTGAAATTTAATTACTAATATTGCTATAAATAATATTGAAATTGAAAATTTGTTATAGTCTAAATGAAGTCGAAAAAGTTGCCAGTGAGATTGTAAAGAATTCAAAATCCAAAACATTACTATTTTATGGTGGCATGGGAGTTGGTAAAACTACTCTAATTAAAAACATCGTAAAAGCGTTGGGCAGTGATGATGAAGCTAGTAGCCCTACCTTTTCAATAGTTAATGAATATAATTCGGAAAAAGAAAAAATTTTTCATTTTGATTTGTACCGCATTAATGATTTAGAAGAAGCTTACAATTTCGGAATTGAAGACTATTTAGAATCAGAACACTGGAAGCTCATAGAATGGCCTGAAAAAATTGAAACGATTCTATATACCTCTTATGACAAAATAATATTGGAATTAGACGAAAAAAATCAAAGAGTTTTAACCCTAGAATAAATTCTAATTAACCCTAAAAATCTACAGCCTATGCCTTTTAAATAACATTTTCACTTAATATTTTTTAGTTTTACGGGAAACCCACAGCCCGTATTTAAGAAATCGCAGTTTTTAACATAATTTTAACATTTAACAAATTATCTCAGACTAGTGATTATCTAAATTTGAGTTATTAATTAATTAAATCCCTTAAATTATGAAAACTAAAAAGTATTTAATTGCATTCGCGATTTTTGGTGGTATGTTATTTTTGGCTCAAGCTGCAAATCAATATAACTTAGATGAGCAACAAACAGCAATCAGAAAAGACGCCATTACAAAACTACCATCAGCAGGATAGTAGAGGACTTGTAATAGGAAGTATCGTTGCTACTTTGATAGCAATAACACCCTATTTATTTTATTTATACGAAAGTGTTCCTGACAAACAAGTTTGGGACACTTTTTTGTTTACATATAATAGTGGTTTTTTCGAAAATGCCAATACGGCAATGTGGATCTTAACAGGGAAAATTATTCCATTATATTTATTGTTTATTTGGTTCTTTACATGCAGGCATTGGTGGTATCATGTTTTATTGGTGCCAATTGCCATGTATGCTTATCAAGGGTTTGTTTCCTTAAATGATGATTTGAATTACTTTGACTCCAATCAATTAATTTTTCTGATTCCAATAATGGTCATTATCATACCAACCATATATTTAATTAGAGCACAAATGTTTAACAAAGTTAATTCAGCTAATAAATCCATGGAAGAATTGGAAGATGAGTTTAAAATGTCCCCAAAAAACTTTTGGGGTAAAGTAAAAGATTATTTTTAATCTTTATTTTTCAATCGTTCCCTCTCGTTTAACTCGATTTCCTTTTGGTTGTTCTTCAATTTAAAGTTTCCAAATTTATAATTGAAGCTCAAGGTAAACAACCTATTTTCAAGTCCATAATTAATAGTTACATCTTGGTTTAAGTATTTATTAATTTGGTTAACGTTTTTTGAATTAAACAAATCAACCACTCCAATCGATATTGATGCTCTCTTATCCCAAAGTAATTTTCTGAAATTAAGATTAAAACTAGATGATGCACTAACTATAGACACTCCCTCCGCTGATGGCGAAATGTAATAATATGATAGATCAACTATCAGACTTTGGTCTTCTAAAAAGCTTAAATAATTATCAACTCTACCATAAAAGGACCATTTATTGTTAGCCCATAATTGGTTGTTTCTTTCGGCGGCAAAAAAGTAATTATCGTAATAAAAAAGTGATGAAAGCACATATATATTCCAACGTTTAGCAAGTTGGGTGTAAGTAGTGAAATCTAAACCATAGGATATACTTTTATCAATATTAGTATTCATATATTTTAAAATATTTTCTTCATTGTCTTGAAACAAAATCTCTATTGCGGGGTTGTTTTCATAACGATAATAAGCTTCAAATGTATATTTTTGATTTACGGTGTACCCGAAAGTAAAGCTATCATCAATTTGAGGTTTTAAGTTAGGGTCGCCAGTTATGTAGGCATTATCATTTAAAAAATACTTAAACGGATTTAATTGGCTGTATCTTGGACGATAAATGCGCCTATTATAATTAAAATAAAGTTCATTTTTTTCATTTAACTTATGCAACACATAAAATGATGGGAAAAATTTCAAATAATTGTTTTCAACAACCGTATTTTTAGAAATTGAATTGCCTTTAGTTTCGGTAAGTTCTGTTCTTAATCCCAGTTTTAAACTCCACGTATCCCAATCTTTAGAAAAACTAAAATAGCCTGCGTAATTAAACTCATCGTACAAAAAGACATCCGAATTGTCAACATCCTCAAACCTTTTACCATTTTCATATCCATATTGGGTTAGAATATTTTCAGAATTGATATTGGAAAATTTTGCTCCAGCCTCAAAAACACCAGAATTTTTTATTGGTAATTCATAATCAACCTGTCCTGTGTAAAGTTTTATTTCTTTGCTTGTAAATGTTTGAAATCTATTTGGTCTAATTAGGGATCCATCTGGACGTAAATAATCTGTATCAACATTTTGAAAATCAGAAGATTCATAATTAGTATGATGCGCACTAACCATTAATTTTCCCCCTTTATTTTTAAATTTATGGATATAATCTAAAGTAAATGCAAAATTAAATGTTTCATCCACCACTCGGTTAGTAGTATCAAAAATGGAATCCAACTCTTGTGTAGAACTAAAAACCCGTGTTTTGGATTTCACAAAAGTCTTACTATTTTCTCGTGGTGCTAGCAGCATACTTGTAGAAAATGCCAAACTATTGTTGTCGTTTAATTCATAATCAATATTAGCGTTAATGTTCTGGTTGGCCCTTTCGCGAATCCGATTATAATCAGTTTCCCAACTGGTAGTTACTTGGTCGTTTTCAATAAAATTGACATGCTCGTCATTATTTCTGAAATCTTTCCGTGGATTTATGCTATAATTTAAATAAGTATTAAGTTTTTTGGTTTTAAAAAAGTGACTGGTACCAAATGCATACTTTGGAAACTCACTACCCTGCTTATAATTACCAAACACACTTCCATTATATCCCGCAACCATATTTTTGTTCGTTACTATGTTTATAACAGAGCCACCCTCTGCTTCATATTTGGCGGGAGGACTTGTAATAACTTCAATAGATTTAATATTTGTTGCCGAGGTACCCTCTAAAAGTTGTTGAATTTCGTTGATTGACAGGTGCACCCTCCTATCGTTTATATAAATGATGGGTACCATTTGTTTAACCGTAATAGTATTATTATTAACTATCACCCCCGGGGCATGCATCAAAACATCAAGAGCATTGGTAGTTGAAAGCGTCGAGTTTTCAACATTAAAAACCAATCTATCTACAAGGCGCTTTACGGTAGGTCTTTTTGCGACAACGGTTACGCCATCAAGTTCAAGTAAATTTTCTTTAAGAATTATATTTTCTAAAGACAGATTTGTTTCAACAAACACCTCTTTTGACAACCCTTCGTAGCCCATGTAGGTTACTTTAAAAAGATAAGTTCCTGGGCTTATACCTCTAATGCTAAACTCCCCCTGTTCGTCAGTAGTAACACCCAAATAAAGCTCACCACTATCACTGGTGACCAAGACCACATTGGCATATGCAATAGGCTTTTTATCTGTGTCTTTAACGCTGCCCGAAACACTAAACTCTTGAGAGAAACCTAAAACAGAAAATAGCAACCCAAAATATAAAAGAAACTGTTTGGCCATAAAGCAAGTTATAACACAAATTTATAATAATTAAACGAAACCTATATGGGGCAAAACCACAATAGTGAAAAAGTTTTTTCCCACATCAACCAAAATTGACGAGATGGGCAAAAAATTCAAAATCTTTTACACATTATATTACCTTTAGAAAATAATTTGTAATTTGAATTTTTTAACAAACTCACTATGGCTAAATCACTTTCTCCTTTCACAAAGCAACAGCTGTTGCCTCAAGAAGAAACTTTAGAGATCTTTAAAAAAAAAGGTGAATTATTTATAGGAATACCCAAGGAAACTGCATTTCAAGAAAAACGCGTTTGTTTAACTCCAGACGCTGTTTACGCTCTTGTAGGTAATGGCCATAGGGTTTTAATGGAATCTGGCGCAGGAGAAGGTGCAAATTTTAGTGATAAGGACTACAGTGAAGCAGGAGCAGAAATAACAAAAGACACGGCTAAAGTTTTTTCTTGCCCAATGATTCTTAAAGTTGAACCACCTACCCTTGAACAAATAAAACTTATCAATCCACAAGCCATTTTAATTTCTGCACTACAATTAAAGACACAGTCAAAAAAATATTTTGAGACACTGGCTTCAAAGCGTATAACGGCATTGGCTTTTGAATTTATAAGAGATGCAGATGGCAATTACCCGGCTGTAAAATCGTTAAGTGAAATTGCAGGAACGGCGTCAATTTTAATTGCTTCAGAATTAATGTCTGACCCAAAGAGTGGAAATGGACTCATGTTTGGAAATATAAGCGGTGTACCCCCTGTTGAAGTGGTTATTTTAGGAGCTGGGACAGTTGGTGAGTTTGCTGCTCGTGGCGCCATTGGTTTAGGCGCTGGAGTTAAAGTTTTTGATAACTCAATTACAAAATTAAGACGTCTACAATCTCATTTGGGACGCTCTATATTCACATCTACTATTCAGCCAAAAAATTTAAAAAAAGCGCTTAGACGTTGTGATGTTGTTATTGGTGCAGTGCGGGGAGTTAATAGATCTCCTATTGTTGTTTCAGAAGATTTAGTGCACACCATGAAAAAAGGGGCTATAATAATTGATGTTAGCATTGACATGGGAGGCTGCTTTGAATCTAGCGAGGTAACTACTCATAAAAACCCAACATTCATCAAGCATGATGTAGTTCACTATTGTGTTCCCAATATTCCTGCAAAATACCCCAGGACTTCTTCGGTTTCAATAAGTAATATGTTCACACCTTATTTGCTACAAATAGGAGAAGAAGGTGGTATAGAAAATTCTTTGAGATTTGATAAAGGTTTAAAAAATGGATTGTATTTTTACCACGGAATTTTAACGAACAAATCTGTAGCCGAGTGGTTCAATTTAGACTACAACGACGTTAACTTGCTCATATTTTAATTCCATTTTTTTCAGTTTTTATAATCAAACAACATGAAACTAATACAGCGTATAGGCTATTATTTAGGTGGCTTTGCCATAGGATTAATTATATTGGCTTTTTTTTTAAGTGGAAAAAAAACCTCCTGCAGCTATGGTCCTGGGGCACGGGTTATTAAAAATATTAATAGTAAAAAAGTAGTTTATAGTGAGTCGATACAGAATACGTTGATGAACAATAACATAGATTCGGCGGAAATTATAAAAGTTTTAAGAAAAGGCGATATTGATTTTTCCGAAAGTAATCCAAGGAAGGAACCATGTGGACTTTATATGGTTGAGGGAGAATTTGAAAATAATGAAGTTTTTTTAACAATTGAAAATTGTGATAGTATTGCCACCATCACAAACATAAAGTTGGAGCCAATTGGTAATTAAACGGATTTTCGATATTGTTTTTTCCATAATAGGAATTGTTCTTTTATCTCCTATTCTTCTCGCTATTGCGTTATTTATAAAAATTGATTCGAAAGGCCCTGTACTGTTTGCACAAGGTCGCGTAGGAAAAAACAATAAAGACTTCAATATCTATAAATTTAGAACTATGCGTATTGAGTCCGACAAAAAGGGTTTACTGACCTTAGGAAACAACGATACTAGAATTACAAAAATAGGTTGTTTTTTGCGCCGCTATAAAATTGATGAATTCCCTCAACTTATAAATATTTTAAAGGGCGACATGAGTTTTGTTGGCCCAAGACCAGAATTGAGATATTACGTAAATCTTTACGATGATGACGATATGAAAATCTTTCAAGTACGGCCGGGTATTACCGGGTTAGCCTCTTTAAAATACAGAAATGAGGTTGAGCTGTTGAAAGCTGCTGATGACCCCGAAGAGTTTTTTATTAAAACTATTATTCCAGAGAAATTAAAATTAAATAAAGAATACATAAAAAAAAGAAATTTCTTTTTCGATTTAAAGCTTATTTGGCTCACTGTAGTTCATATTATCATAAATTAAAACCAACTCCATTAAGGTTTTGGCGTAAAACAAAATATTCATACTTTGTGTTAATCATTTAGCTTTAAAGCCTTACTTTAGAGAAAGTATGCCCATGAATAAATCCTTAGCCAGTCAAATAGATCAATTGTTAATTGATAGTGGTTTATTTCAAAACCAGACAGAACCTACACGCTATTCAAGTAATTTTAATTTCTCTGAAGAAACTATTTTAATAACCGGTGCAGCAGGCACTATTGGCAGTGAACTATATAAACAATTGATAAACAGCCCGTTTAAGCAACTTATTTTAGTTGATATGGCTGAGTCTCCTCTTTATAGTTTGATTAAGGCGTTTGAATTTGAAGACCAATGTGAAGTGGAATTTCACCTACTAAATATCAATGATTTTCAATCCTTAAGTTTTCTTTTTAAAAAGCACAATCCCACAATCGTTTTTCATACTGCGGCCTACAAGCATGTCCCTTTAATGGAAAAACATCCCATGGAAGCGATACAAACTAATATTTTTGGCACCAAACTGTTGGCTGAATTATCCATAGAATATATGGTTAAGAAATTTATTTTCGTCTCAACTGATAAGGCTGTAAAACCGGCCAGTATTATGGGTATGTCTAAACGTATTTCAGAAAAGCATCTTACGTTTCTAAATTCAAAGGGGAAAACAGCCTTTTTCATTACCAGATTCGGTAATATCCTTGGGTCTAATGGTTCTATTGTTCCTTTGGTGAAAGAACAACTAGAAAACGGAACGCCCATTACAATCACTCATCCAGAAATTTCCAGATATTTTATTTGTAAAAGTAAAGCCTGTAATCTAATATTAAAAATTGCCCATTTTGACAAAACCAATGAAAATATGTTTACGTTCGACATGGGAGCGCCTATTAAAATTATGGATTTAATTGAACGTTTGGCTAAGATTTATTCCAAAGAACTAACAGATGTTGAAGTAAAATACACGGGATTGCGTCCGGGAGAAAAACTTTTTGAAGATATCACCACTGAAAATGAAACTTTAACCACTACTTATATTGATAATATTTTATTGATAAAAGAAAAAAGAAAATCAATTTTAAAACCTTTTGATTTTTCAGAATTAAAACGGATAACCCCATTTACAACACATTCAGAAATTAAATCAATTTTAAAAGGTTATCTCTAATTTAATTACTTTGTCAATCAGCGGCTTTTACAAAGCCAAACTAAAATTTATTGAAATATAATTTTAATGAAGTTGTCATTTTTTATAAAATCTCCTTAATTTCACGGCGTTAAAAAACACACATCATAATTATGGATTCTATTACAGCAAATGATAGTATTATTCATTTCAACGAAACCTGTTACACATCACTAAACCAGCACCTTAAAGAACAGAACTTTTCTAAGGTCTTTATTTTAGTTGATGAGAATACGCATCAGTTTTGTTTGCCAAAATTTTTAGAGAAACTTTACTCTGATGCTGAAGTTGAAATTATTGAAATAGAATCTGGTGAAATAAATAAAACTATTGATACCTGTGTTGGTGTTTGGAATGCCCTTTCTGAACTTAATGCCGACCGAAAAAGTTTATTGATAAACATCGGTGGTGGCGTTATTACAGATTTAGGTGGTTTTGTAGCATGTACCTTTAAACGCGGTATAGCTTATATAAATGTGCCTACCACGCTACTCTCTATGGTTGATGCCTCGGTTGGTGGAAAAACTGGAGTTGACCTTGGTGCTTTAAAAAATCAAATAGGCGTGATAAGTAACCCTAATTTGGTTCTAATTGACACTGATTATTTGGAAACTCTGCCCCAAAACCAGATGCGTTCTGGATTGGCCGAAATGTTGAAGCACGGGTTAATTACCGGTGAAGGTTACTGGAACAACTTCTTAGACTTATCGAAACTATCACTAAATGATTTAGATAGACTCATCCATGAGTCAGTGATTATCAAAAAAAATGTGGTTGAACAAGACCCTTTTGAAAATGGATTGCGAAAATCACTCAACTTTGGTCACACGCTTGGGCACGCCGTAGAGTCCCATTTCTTAAGTCATCCTGAAAAATCAACTTTATTACATGGAGAAGCTATTGTTATAGGTATGATTTTAGAGTGCTATATATCAGCAGAACTTTTAGGTTTTCCAAAAGGTTTAGTTGATGATATCAAGTCTTTATTTATTGGTTATTACGGAAAAGTAACCATCGATAAAACTGATTATGCTCCCATTATAGATTTGCTTAAGTACGACAAGAAAAACAGCCATGGTAGTATAAATTTTGTGCTCCTTGAAGATATTGGAAAACATAAATTAGATTGCACGGTTGATGAGAATTTGATTATTGAATCTATTGAGTATTATTCTGTATAAATTAAACGAAGGAAAAGTAGTCTTTATTTATAGCTGAGGGTTTTTATTATTTTATGGAGTATTCTCTCTAAATCATCTTGAGTTAAGTTAGAACCACTTGGCAAACAAAGGCCCCTATTAAATAAATCTTCTGAAACACCATTTGCAAAATGCACACAATCTTTAAAAACAGGCTGCATATGCATAGGTTTCCATAGAGGCCTTGTTTCTATGAGCTCTTCTTGTAAGTGAACACGGATTTTTTCTCGCAATTCAAAAGATATAGTTGTAATACAAGTAATCCACCTATTGGAAAAAAAATTTTTAGGCTCTTCCAAAAAAGAGATACCATCAATATTCGATAAATGTTTTTTATAAAAGTTAAAATTCGCTCTTCTTGCAGCAACTCGTTCATCAAGCACTTCCATTTGACCTCTACCTATCCCCGCCAGAACATTGCTCATTCTATAATTAAACCCTACCGTTGAGTGTTCATAGTGTGGCGCATTATCTCTAGCTTGGCTAGCCAAAAAAACGACCTTTTCTTTTTGTGACTGAGAGTTAACCACTAAAGCCCCACCTCCCGATGTGGTAATAATTTTATTGCCATTAAAGGAAAAAACACCTATATCAGAAAGTGTTCCACAAAACGCATCATGATATTTACTGCCTAAGGCCTCCGCACTGTCTTCTACCACTGGAATATTATACTTTCTGGCCACCTCATTTATTTCCTTGAATTTATAAGGCATTCCATATAAATGCACGGCTATAATAGCTTTTGGCTTTTTATACTTTTGGATTCGGTCTTGAATAGCAATCTCTAATAATTCTGGTGACATATTCCAAGTATCTCTTTCACTATCAACAAATACTGGTACAGCCCCTTGGTAAATAATAGGGTTTGCAGAAGCAGAAAAAGTAAAACTTTGGCAAATAACCTCATCTCCATTTGTAACACCCAATAATTGTAAGGCCATATGAATCGCAGCTGTACCAGAACTTAAGGCCGCAACATATTTGTTACCTCCAATATAATCTTTTAAGTCCTGCTCAAACCCGTTAACATTAGAGCCTAAAGGTGCTATCCAATTGGTTAAAAATGCTTCGTTTACAAACTTTTGTTCAGAGCCACCCATATGCGGTGAAGACAAGTATATTTTCGATTTGGTCAACATTTAACTTATTTAAAAATCCGCGCAACAAGCACAAGCCTATATTTTTAGAATTATAACCGCCACATGTCCCACAAAATAATTGAGACAACTCTCTTGTTTTTCATGTAACAACATTTTAACTAATAACTTAATATTGTTTTAACTGTTTTAATATATATATATATTATGATTTGCCAATAAAACAATTATAATTTATGAGAGCTTGACTAAATCTTGTATATTTTAATCTGTTTTTAAACTGGGTTTTTTCTTATTTTGCTAAAAGCGTAATTGTAATCGGTTAAATACATTTAAGAGTTTTTTAAAACAAATTAAATAACCGATAGTACAAGATAAGAAATCACAAGAAAATCTAGATTATCATTTACCAAGTTTTATTGGATAATTTTATTTTAGTAAAAAACATTTAAAATATACACATAGATCTAGGTTATTGAAAAAAAAATTGTTTTTCGGAAGAAAAAACCAAACCTTGAGATAAATAGTGCAGGTTCTTGGATATTTTTTTTTAATATTTGCTTTAATAAATAAAACCTCAAATTTACCATGACTACTCAACAAGCTAACAATTTAAGTAATCAAAAAATACTTGTTACCGGTGGTGCTGGTTTTATAGGGTCAAACCTTATTGAAACCTTGTTGGACAACAATATAAATGTTGTTTGCCTTGACAACTTTTCTACAGGAAAAAGAGAAAATATTGAACCTTTCCTCGATAATGAAAATTTCAAATTAATTGAAGGCGATATTCGCAACTTAAAAGACTGCGAGAAGGCCTGTTCAAATATGGATTACGTATTACACCAAGCGGCATTAGGTTCGGTCCCTCGTTCTATAAAAGACCCTATTACAACTAACGATGTAAATGTATCCGGATTTTTAAATATGTTAGTCGCTGCTCGTGATGCAGGAGTTAAACGTTTTGTATATGCAGCGAGTTCATCAACCTATGGCGACCATGAAGCCTTGCCCAAAGTAGAAGAAGTTATTGGTAAACCATTATCGCCTTATGCTATTACCAAATATGTAAATGAATTATATGCCGATATTTTTCATAAAACGTATGGCTTAGATACTATAGGGCTTAGATACTTTAATGTTTTTGGAAGACGACAAGACCCTAATGGCGCTTATGCAGCTGTTATACCTAAATTTGTGCATCAATTTATAAGACACGAATCGCCCATTATTAATGGCGACGGAAGTTATTCTCGAGACTTTACTTATATTAATAACGTGGTTCAAATGAACATCAATGCCCTTACAACGGAAAATAAAAAAGCCCTTAATACGGTTTACAATGTGGCCTATGGAGAACGCACCACACTTTTGGAACTGGCTACTTTGCTAAAAGAATATCTGTCTGAGTTTGATAGCTCGATTAAGGATGTTGATATCAAACATCGGGAAAATCGCGTTGGAGATATCCCACACTCATTAGCATCCATTGACAAAGCCAAAACACTATTAAATTATCAACCTAAATACGATATTGGCGGCGGATTGAAAGAAGCAGTAGCTTGGTATTGGAAAAATTTAAAGTAAGAAACCATAATGGAAATTAAAAACGTTTATTGTATTGGCGACGGATATGTTGGTGGATCAACCATGGTCATTACGCCCAAGAACCCTGATATTAACAAAAAACGTAAATATGCATGGAATCTTGAATATGTGTCAAAACTCCCTATGGCTATGAATATTCCTCAATTGGTAAATAAACTATAATATTATGAATGAAGAAAAAATAGCCATTATAGGATTGGGTTATGTGGGGTTACCACTAGCCCGTTTATTCGCTACAAAATATTCAGTTGTGGGATTCGATATTAATGAAAATCGAATTACTGAATTACAACAAGGTAGAGATGTCACTCTAGAAATTGAAGACCATGTTCTAAAAGCAGTGCTTAAAGATAGTTCTGATTCTACTATAGGCTTATATTGTTCTTCGAATTTGGAGGATATAAAAGATTGTAACTTTTATATCGTTACTGTTCCAACTCCTATAGATAAAAATAACAGGCCAGATTTAACACCTTTATACAAGTCTAGTGAAACGGTTGGAAAAGTACTGAAGAAAGGTGATATTGTTATTTATGAATCAACCGTATATCCTGGAGTTACGGAAGATGAGTGTGTTCCCATTTTAGAAAAAGTAAGTGGCCTAAATTTTAACCTAGATTTTTATGCTGGTTATTCGCCAGAAAGAATTAATCCAGGTGACAAAGAGCATACGGTAGATAAAATTTTAAAAGTAACGGCTGGCTCTACTCCGGAAATAGGGAAAAAAGTAAATAACTTATACGCAAGTGTAATTACAGCTGGCACGCACCTCGCCCCTACTATAAAAGTCGCTGAGGCTGCAAAGGTTATTGAAAACTCACAAAGAGATATTAATATTGCTTTTGTAAATGAGTTGGCTAAAATATTCAATTTAATGAATATTGACACTCATGCTGTTCTGGAGGCCGCTGGCACAAAATGGAATTTCCTTCCTTTTAAACCTGGTTTGGTTGGTGGTCATTGTATTGGTGTAGACCCATATTATTTAGCTCAAAAAGCACAGGAAGTTGGTTATCACCCAGAAATTATTTTAGTAGGAAGACGTGTTAATGATAGCATGGGACAATATGTTGCCTCAGAAATTATAAAGTTGATGGTGAAAAATGATATCCGAATCAAAGGAGCTAAGATTTTAGCCCTCGGTATTACATTTAAAGAAAATTGCCCTGATGTTAGAAACACCAAGGCTGTAGATGTAATAAATCAATTGAAAAGCTACGGAACTGAAGTTTCGGTATATGACCCTTGGGCCTCTCCTGATGAGGTAAATCACGAATACAATGTAAAAACTTCACAAAAGTTACCCGTAGGAAAATTTCATGCGATAGTAATAACCGTAGCACATAAAGAGTATTTAGACTTAAATTTAGATAAGTTGTTAAGTCCTAACGGCATTGTGTATGATGTTAAAGGTATTACAAAGAAATACGATGGGCGTCTATAAATTATATACCCTACTATATTTTCTATAATATAATTCTCTAATAATTAATTAGATACTCAAAACCCATTCAGTATGCAAAACAAAATTAGTATTATTGTTCCTGCTTACTATGTATTAATCAGGCATGTAAAAATCATTGAAATGCACTTTATCCAAAAAATGACTTTTACACATAAAAAAAGTTCCCTTTTAAAAGGGAACTTTTTTTAAAAATTAATCTTTTTCGATGTAAACTACAAATCATTAAATATCGAGTGCATCAAACGTTTTTTATCATTGATGCTCTCTTCTAAAGAAATCATGGTTTCCGTCCTGTAAACCCCTTCTATATCGTCCAACAGGAAAATAACTTCCTTTGCATGCTCCGTGCTTCGCGCTCTAATTTTACAGAAAATATTAAACTTACCAGTAGTAATATGCGCTACCGTAACAAAAGCTATTTCGTTAATGCGCTCCAAAACGAATTTGGTTTGAGAAGTATTATTTAAATAGACACCTACATAGGCTATAAATGAGTACCCGAGCTTTTTGTAATCCAACATCAAAGAAGAGCCTTTTATTATCCCAGCTTCCTCCATTTTTTTTACGCGAACATGGACTGTACCTGCTGAGATTAATAATTTTTTTGCAATATCCGTAAACGGAATTCTTGTGTTATCAATCAACATATCAAGAATTTGATGGTCGATTTCGTCTAATTTAATTTTCCCCATAATTAACTATTCTTAAATAAAAAGCAAAATTAATACATTTTCTTCAAAAATAACATATAATTGATAGGCTTTATTTTGAAAACAATAAGGTTTTTTCATTTTTTAACACCACGAAAACGTTTTCGTAATCCATTTTTAACACCTCACCTTCCGCTCCAAAAACTTCATTTCCCTGAGCATCAATCTCTTTGTGACCAAAATGGTAATTTAACTTTTCCATTTTTACCACTCTCGGAATAAATTTAATTTCACCATCTTTTAGCCGCTCTTGAAACTGAAAAGCAATATCAATTTGTTTTCCTTCCGACAATGCATTACGTATAATTACATCAAAAAAACACTTTCCATTTTCAGAAATATCAAAATAAGATTCATGAAATTGTCCTGTAATTTCATTTTTCGATATATAGTTCAAAGATGATAAATAAGAAATATAAATGAGTTCTCTTGTTTTTTCCCGGCTATAATCCTCTGGAAAATGACCAGCTTCAAAAAGCATGGTAGGCACATTTTCACTTTGAAAAGTATCACCAACACAATTTATGTTAAAAGCATCATCATATATACCTACTTGATTTGGTATAATTCCTTGCAAGACCTGATTCATAACGGCAATAACCTCCATAGACACCATTCGGTTTGGCGTAACCCTACAGTCTTTATCCTGTGCAGGGGACAAAAAGGATACTATAGCTGATTTATTTGTGTTGCCGGCACTAAAAATAGTGCGCTGCCCATGTAAATTATAACAAAAATGGGGTTTAAAACTTGTAAATGCTTCCTTTAAAATTTTACTTTCTGGTTGCGATAGATTTTGCGCATCTCTATTTAAGTCAACATTGTTGGCATTTATTCGAGTATAAGCTTCTGCCCCATCCGGATTTAAAATGGGTATTATAAATAATGTGCAACTTTTTAAAATATAGTCTAAACCTGAAGTTTTATCAATTAAAGTACTAAGTAAGTCGAATAGAGCTTTTGTTGTGGTAGATTCGTTACCATGCATTTGCGACCACATGAGTATCCGTTTTTTTCCTTCACCAATTTTCAATCCGTAAATAGGTTTACCCAAAACGGATTTACCAAGGGCTTCTACAATTAAAAAATTTCTCAATTTATCAAGTAAAGGCTCGATGTTTTTGTTGGTAATATAACGGTGAGATAAACTACTTTCTTTGTGGCTTAAATACAACTCTTTTAATCGGAATATTTCCATGTTATTTTCTTTGTGACAAATGTAAACATTTACAAATTTACATTTGTAAACAATTAATTTAACTACTTTGTTTACTTTTATCAACACGTGAAGTTGTGAAAACCGGACAATTGAAGATGAAATCTACCAAATCAAATAATCACCCTTTTAACATGTTGTTTTTCATTTATATAAATTGTTTTAAATAAAGTTTATATTTAATATAAACCGAATATATGCCGCAATAAAATCCATAGTATTAAGTTTTATTGTTACATTTGTAACACCAAACCTGAGGATTTATAGTTTACAATGATAAACACAGAAGATTTTACAAAAAGACTCCGAAATATCATGGAGTACTACGGTGAATCGGCATCGTCTTTTGCCGAAAAAATTGGCGTACAACGTTCTAGTATTTCGCACATATTATCCGGAAGAAACAAACCCAGTTTAGATTTTATTTTAAAAGTACTTTCCTCCTTTCCTGAGGTGGATTTGTATTGGCTTTTTAATGGTAGAGGAAATTTTCCATCGGAAAATAAAAATGAGATAGCCGACAAGGAAGTGAAAACCAGTACCTCCCAAAATTCTATTATTGAAAATTTAAAAGTAAAAAACAGCAACGGAAAAACCATTGAACGTATCGTTATCTTTTATTCTGACGGAACCTTTAAAAACTTTCAGAATTAAACATCTAGTTTCTTAAATTTGCCCCTAAATTAATTTTTATGCGCTTTTTACTCCTCTTTGCTGTTCTTATACTATTTACCTGCTGCGAATCTCAACGAAACTGCACAGACTTTAAATCGGGTAAATTTTATAGCGAAGTAGAAATTGATGGCGTAGTGTATAAATCAGTGTTTGAACGCAACGAAAGCCTACAGGTTGAATTTTACAACCAAAAAACAGACTCTTCACGTTTAAGATGGATAAACGACTGTGAAGTTATTTTCAGAACCATAAACCCAAAGAACATGGCTGAGAAAAAAGATGTCCATTTAAAAATAATTACTACCACTGATTCTTCGTATACATATGAGTACTCATATGTGGGTGAAACCAAAAAACAAAAGGGAATTGCCTACAAAACGAATTAAAACTTAATCAAAAGGATAAAGAAACGATTCCACTAAATTGAATTTCAATTCTTTTTCTGGAGTCACCTCGTAGGTTAAGAAAATCTCGCCCCAGTATTCTCCATCTGAAAAGTCTGCAATAATCCATTTGTGGTTGAGCATTTTCACCGTGTTAATCATCATTTTCCTTCCTTCGCTTGCTGAATAAGGCACAATAGGATGCTGTCCTTTGGCTTCATTGGTCTCATAAAGCTTATCTTTCACGAAAGGGATTAGTTTATTAACATCATAGCCATCGTTTTCAAAATAACTTATGGCGTCTTCATTTCTATATACATTAAAATGCGAAAGACCCATGATTTGGTTTTCTAATACTGAAACGGAATCTTTATACTTGGCCGCTTGACTTTTATAAGTTTCAAGTTTTTTATTCATGTCTTCAAAAATATGTTTTGAATTCATATATTGAAACAATACCAAAAGTATTGAGAACACGAACAAGTACATAAATATTTTCTGTTTCATCCTTTAAATTTTATATTGTAATCTGCAATTCATCATAAGCCATGAAAACATTTTCTGGCAAGGTTTTTTCCACTTCATCATGAAACCCCAATAAATGACTAATATGCGTCAAATAGGCTTTTTCCGGTCCAACCCGCTCAATAAACTCTAACGCCTCTTCCAGGTTAAAATGAGAACGGTGCGGCTTAATTCGCAAAGCGTTAACCACTAAGGCTTTTACGCCTTTTAGTTTTTCAACCTCGCTGTTTTCAACAGTTTTTACATCTGTTAAATAAGCAAAATCCTTAAACCTAAACCCAAAAACCTGAAGATTAGCGTGCCATCCCTCTATGGGTATTACCTGCAAATCATTCAACTTGAAAGGCTTATTTTCTATTGGGTTTTCAATAACACTCGGTGCTCCAGGGTATTTGTTTTCCGTTTCAAAAAAATAGTGAAATCGGTTTTTAATCTCATTTAAAACCCGCTGATGTCCATAGATTGGAATATCACCTTGCCTGAAATAAAACGGACGAATATCGTCCAAACCTAATACGTGATCAGAATGCTCATGCGTAAACAAAATACCGTCTATCTTACTGCATTGAGCTCTCAGCATTTGATATCGAAAATCCGGACCACAATCTACAACATAGGCATAATCTCCCCACTCGACTAAAACAGAAACCCTTAAACGTTTATCTTTTGGGTTTTTGCTCAGACAAACTGGATGATTGCTCCCAATAATTGGGATTCCTTGCGAAGTACCAGTACCGAGAAAGGTTATTTTCAAAATATCGTAAATTTTAGCCAAAAATAAGGTTATTTTTTCGTTTCAAATAGTAATTTAATATCTTTACTTTTTATTGAATTTAACCTTATAAGCATGGAGATTACCATAAAAGGAGACAAAGAGTTTGATGATATCCCTTCGTTAAAATCTAAAGCACTGCGAATTAACCTGAACGAAAACATTTACGGTACATTTGCCGAGATTGGCGCTGGCCAAGAAACGTGCAGGCATTTTTTCAGGGCTGGGGGCGCCTCGGGCACCATTGCCAAAGCCATGTCTGCTTACGATAAAGATTTTAGTGATGCTATTTATGGCACGGAAGACGATGGGCGGTATGTGACGCAACCGCGTTTAAGAAAAATGTTGGCCCATGAAATGAATTTAATAGAAACAAGGTTAACCCGTGAAAAAAATCCAAATAAAATATTTTTCACATATGCCAATACCGTTGCCACTATCGACTTTGCAAAACAATTTAAAGGCCATGGCTGGGTTGGCATCAAATATCAGGTAGAAGCTGGTGGCGACTACAATGAAATAATACTTCATCTTCGTTTTAAAGAAACCGATGCAAGGTTACAGCAAGAAACATTAGGTATTTTGGGCACCAACCTAATTTATGGTGCTTTTTATAAATATAACCAACCTAAAAAACTACTCCGTTACCTATACGACCACCTAGACAAAGATCAGCTGGAAATTGACACCATAAACTTTGCGGGTCCAGTTTTCAAAAATGTAGATAACCGATTGATGAGTTTGCAGTTGGTGAAAAATGGTATGACCGATGCCGTAATGTTTGGTCCAGATGGCACCAATGTTTTACCCGCCAAGGTATTTTATAAGAAAAATATTTTAGCACTTCGTGGAAGCTTTAGACCAGTAACTAGAGTAAACATGGAAATGTATGAGAAATCATATGACATGTTTATTAATGAAAACAAAGTTGATAAAGATAAAACCGTTACGGTTTTTGAAATAACACTTTCAAATTTAAGAGCAGAAGGTGAAATTGACGAACAGGATTTTATAGATAGAGCTGACTTGTTATGCTCTCTTGGGCATTCAGTTATGATATCTAATTTTCAAGAATACTTTAAAGTTGTTGAATACTTCTCAAAATACACCAAGGCCCGAATGGGATTAGCTATGGGTGTTAGCAATTTAATTGAAATTTTTGATGAAAAATACTATCGTCATATCAGTGGCGGTATTTTGGAAGCTTTCGGTAAGCTGTTCTTTAAAGACCTTAAGGTCTACCTCTACCCAATGTTGGATCCAAAAACCGGGGAACTTGTTAACAGCGAAAACTTGAAAGTTTACCCAAGAATGAAAGAATTATATAAATTCTTTAAATACAACGGAAAAGTTATTGATATAACGGACTACGAGCCTGATATTATGAACATATTTTCTCGTGAAATTTTGCGCATGATTACCGAAGGAGAAAGCGGCTGGGAAGACATGGTGCCCGAAGGCACCGCAGAACTAATAAAGGATTACCGACTTTTTGGCTATACACGCAAACCATTAACTTTAAGCAGGGTAAGAAAATAAAAAAAATAAAAAAACCAGTTTGAATTCAAACTGGTTTTTTTATTAACTACGCTTGCTAACTTTGACTATTCCAAAATTTGCGCTGCGTGATCTTGAGTTTTAACTTTATCAATAACGCGCTCTACTACCCCATTTTCATCAACAATAAATGTTTTGCGATGAATTCCGTCATACTCGCGGCCCATAAATTTCTTAGGTCCCCAAACACCAAACGCATTAATCACGGTTTTATCCTCATCTGCCAATAACGGAAATGGAAATTCGTATTTATTTTTAAAATTAGATTGTCGTTTTTGGCTGTCTGCACTAACTCCTAGAAGCTCATAACCTTGTTCTTGCAATACTTCGTAGTTGTCCCTCAAATTACAAGCTTCGGCCGTACAACCTGGTGTACTTGCTTTTGGGTAAAAAAACACAACCAGCTTTTTCCCTTTATAATCAGTCAATGTTACCGTATTTCCTTGTTCATCTTTTACCGAAAAATTAGGCACGGTATCACCTTGTTTTAATGTGTCCATAATCTTAACTTTGATTTTTAGCTAAAATACAATTTATGACCAAAACAAAGAAAGTTGAATATGTTATAAATACCTTAAAAGAACTTTATCCTGAAATTCCCATTCCACTCGACCACAAAGACCCCTTTACGTTGTTGATAGCTGTATTGATGTCTGCGCAAAGTACAGATGTGAGAGTGAACCAAATAACGCCGCTTTTATTTAAAAAAGCAGACAATCCTTATGACATGGTAAAACTTTCGGTAGCGGAAATTAGAGAGATAATTAAACCCGTTGGTTTGTCTCCAATGAAAAGCAAAGGCATCCATGGTTTGTCAAAAATACTCATTGACGAACATCATGGAAAAGTTCCTCAAAGTTTTGAAGCTTTAGAAGCGCTCCCGGCTGTTGGTCATAAAACAGCTAGTGTAGTGATGTCTCAAGCTTTTGGTGTGCCGGCTTTTCCAGTGGACACCCATATCCATAGGCTAATGTACCGTTGGAATTTAAGTAATGGCAAAAATGTAGTGCAAACGGAAAAAGATGCTAAACGCTTATTTCCAAAAGAATTATGGAACGACTTACATCTTCAGATCATTTGGTATGGCAGAGAATATTCACCTGCACGAGGCTGGGACTTAGAGAAAGATATCATCACAAAAAAAATTGGAAGACAGTCCGTAATCAACGACTATTATAAAAGAAAAAAGTCCTGATTAAATCAGGACTTCCTCAAACTCAATTTTGAAGTGCTTCAAACTTCAAATTATTACAACTTATAACACTTAAAGCCTTAGAATAGTTTAGAAGAAAATTAACCGTTTCTTCTTTCGGTTGTAGTTTTTCTATTTTATTAATAGAATTTTCAGAGTAAATTTTTGCCATTTTATTAATTTAAGGGTTAACATAAACCAATAACGCAACAAATTTTACTTTATTGTATCTAATTAGTCAAAACTATATTGTGCTTATCAATAATCTTTCTCAAGTTAATCAGCGCATAACGCATACGCCCCAGCGCCGTATTGATACTTACCCCGGTTCTCTCAGAGATTTCCTTAAAGCTCATATCTTTATATATGCGCATTAACAACACTTCCTTTTGATCTGCTGGAAGTTCATCAACCAAACGTCTAACATCATGTTCAACCTGTTCTTTTATAATGGATTTTTCCGCATTTAAACTGGAGTCGCTCAACACAGAAAAAATACTGAACTCTCCAGTATTGTCAAACTTTGGCATTCTATTATTTTTCCTAAAATAATCGATAACCAAATTATGGGAAATACGCATTACCCAGGGTAAAAACTTGCCCTCCTCGTTGTATGCGCCACGTTTTAGCGTACGAATTACTTTTATAAAAGTATCTTGAAAAATATCTTCAGCGACATCTTTATCGTATACTTTCGAATAAATAAAACTGTAAATTTTTTGTTTGTGTCTTCCAATTAAAGCCTCAAGTGCAGCTTCATTGCCTTTAATGTAGTTGCTTACCAAAGTAGCATCGGTAATAAGTTCGTGTTGCATAATATTCACTTTTAACGCATAGGAAACATAGGTTTCTTTGCTTGGGGTTACATGTTTAAAAGTAAAATTATGCTATAGGCGTAAGTTATTTTAATTGCTGTTATTAAGTCCAAATATAACAACAATCGTTCCCAAAATGAAAAAATTAACACTTTTTTTTAACGTTTTATTAAGCAATAAAGCATTTTTTATGCTCGATATGTTATAGTATCTTTGTACAATTATTGCCTAAAAAGCTTATGAACACAAGCATTTCCGAAGTAAACCCTAAAGAAAACATTATTATAAAAGGTGCAAAATTGCACAATCTTAAAAATATTGATGTTGTTATACCTAGAAACAAATTAGTCGTAATAACAGGACTTTCGGGTTCGGGAAAATCCAGTTTGGCATTTGATACACTATACGCGGAAGGACAACGACGGTACGTTGAAAGCTTGTCTAGTTATGCCAGGCAGTTTCTTGGGCGATTAAACAAACCAAAAGTAGATTACATAAAAGGTATCGCCCCTGCTATTGCTATCGAGCAAAAGGTGAATTCTACCAATCCCCGTTCTACCGTAGGCACCACCACAGAAATTTATGATTATTTAAAGCTGTTGTTCGCCAGAATAGGAAAAACCTATTCGCCTGTTTCTGGAGACGAAGTTAAAAAAGACACGGTTACCGACGTTTTAAACTATTTAAAATCGTTCCCCGAAAGAGAAAAGCTTCTACTCCTCTCTCCCGTTCATTTGGAAGAAGGACGTTCTATGGAGAATAAGATAAAAACACTTTCACAGCAAGGCTATGCTAGATTAAAAATTAACGGTACAGTACTAAGAATTGATGAAATCGAGTCAGTTTCAGAAAGCGATGAAATTCATTTGGTGGTCGATAGGATTATAACAAAAAGCGACGAAGACTTTTACAACCGATTGGCAGATGCTATACAAACTGCATTTTTTGAAGGCAAAGGCGAATGTATAATTCAAACCATATCTGATAGCAAACAGCGCCATTTTAGCAATAAGTTTGAATTGGATGGTATTGATTTTTTAGAGCCTAACATTCACCTATTCAGTTTTAATAACCCATATGGTGCTTGCCCCAAATGTGAAGGCTATGGTGATATTATTGGTATTGATGAAGATTTAGTAATACCCAATACAGGGCTTTCGATTTATGAAAACGCCATTTTCCCTTGGAAGGGCGAAAGCATGAGTTGGTATAAAGACCAATTGGTGAACAATTCACATAAATTCGATTTTCCCATTCATAAACCCTACTTCGAATTATCCGATGGACAAAAGCAACTTATTTGGCAAGGCAATAAGTACTTTCAAGGTTTAAACTCCTTTTTTGCAGAACTGGAATCTAAAGCCTATAAAATACAAAACAGGGTAATGCTTTCACGTTATCGTGGAAAAACAAAATGCAAAGCTTGTAACGGAAAACGACTGCGTAAAGAGGCTAACTACGTAAAAGTTGCTGGCGTGACAATAACCGATTTGGTGGAAATGCCTCTTAGCAAACTGGCCAATTTCTTTAAGCAACTTGAACTGAACGATTATGACACTCAAATAGCAAGTAGATTATTAAAGGAAATAAACAATAGACTTTCATTTTTAGCCAATGTGGGTTTGAATTATTTAACGCTTAACAGAAAATCGAATACCCTATCTGGTGGAGAAAGCCAACGTATTAACTTGGCAACGTCGTTAGGAAGCAGCTTGGTAGGCTCTATGTATATTTTGGACGAACCCAGTATTGGTTTACACCCAAAGGACACAGAGCGTTTAATTTCAGTGTTAAAATCATTAAGGGATTTGGGCAACACCGTTATTGTTGTTGAACACGATGAAGATATCATGAAAGCTTCCGATACCATTATTGATATCGGCCCCGAAGCAGGAACGTTTGGAGGAAGTGTAGTTGCAGAAGGAAGTTTTGCTCATATTTTGGCTTCTAATTCCTTAACAGCCAGATACCTTAATAAAGAATTAAACATTGAAGTACCTCAAAAAAGAAGAAGCTCAAAATACTACGTAGATATTATTGGTGCTCGAGAAAATAATTTAAAAAACATCGATGTTCGCTTTCCGTTGGGCATGCTCACAGTAGTAACCGGAGTTTCCGGTAGCGGAAAGAGTACCTTGGTTAAGAAAATACTATTTCCAGCATTACAAAAACAACTTACAGATTTTAGCGATAAACCAGGACAATTTTCAAAAATTGAAGGGCATTTTAAAAACGTTCAGCATATTGAGTTTGTCGACCAAAACCCTATTGGGCGCTCCTCACGCTCTAATCCCGTTACATACATTAAGGCCTATGACGATATAAGAGCATTATATTCAAAACAGAAATTGAGCAAAATAAGAAACTACCAGCCAAAACACTTTTCATTTAATGTAGACGGCGGACGCTGTGAGACTTGCAAAGGAGAAGGCGAAGTAACCATTGAAATGCAATTTATGGCCGATGTGCATTTGGAGTGCGAAACCTGTAAGGGTAAACGTTTCAAAAAAGAAGTTCTCGAGGTTACTTTTGCCGATAAAACCATCGACGATATATTAAATATGACTATCGATGATGCCGTTACATTTTTTGAAAAAAACGACCAAACAAAAATTAAAAACAAACTTAAGCCCTTACAAGATGTTGGTTTGGGTTATGTTACCTTGGGCCAAAGCTCATCTACGCTTTCTGGCGGCGAGGCCCAACGTATTAAATTGGCTTCTTTTTTAGGAAAAGGAAACAATAAGGAAAAAGCACTATTTATTTTTGACGAACCCACTACAGGACTTCATTTTCATGACATTAAAAAACTATTGAGATCCTTTGAAGCACTTATAGAAAAAGGACACTCTATAATTGTTGTTGAACATAACATCGATTTAATAAAGTGTGCCGACTATATTATTGATTTAGGTCCTGAAGGAGGAGAAAACGGCGGCAGCCTTGTTGCTTCGGGCAAACCAGAAGATATTGCGAAGACAAAAAAATCTGGAATTAGCAAGTATTTAAAAGCCAAACTTTAGTGCTAATTGAAAAATTCAATAAAATAAAAATGCAAAAACCCCTAAAACGATAACAGTTAATGGGGCCACTAAAGATAAAAACAAGAGCATCGTTAGTGATGCCTTAAAAATGCTTGCAAACCATCCTTGTCTATAAAACCTTTTAACAGCAAACAATAAATATCCAAATGTAGAAAGCATTAAAATAAAATCTATCCAATCTGGTATATCATAAATAAAATTGATGATTAAAATAATGCTAAATACGGTAAACAAAAATGCAAAATAGTAAAAACTAAAAACGAGATGATGTGCGTACAGGCCTCTTTTTCTATAAAGTAGTTTTAATATTAGAGCAAAAATGGGCAACAAGAAAAACATCGCAAATGGTATGGCATCATAAAAAGTTTGCAAAATACCCCCTCCCTTTCTTGATTTATAAAACTTAAGTGCTTGAGAATACATTCGCTTTTTAAAGGCACTTGCTTCATCTGGCATACCCATTGCTTTGTAGATCAAATCGTTCGAAGCTCCCAGTTCCAATAATGAATCGACAGCCTTTGTGTTATAGTCAAGTTCTACTATATCTTTTTTGTTACTTTTGGTTGCATCAATTAAAGAATCTGTTTCTTCGCTATACAATTCTTCCAATACCTCATTTTGATTAAAAGCATTCTCCAACACTTCTTTATCTGCTGTTTCCGGAATAATTTGTTTTAAGCGTTCGCCCACCTTTAATGACTCATTATTAATTGATTTAAGTGAATCCATTTGATTAAATGACCAACCAACTTTTTCATCCATATCTTTCACCTGTTGTCGCTGGACAAAAGAAAACAGAAAGAAAAATACAACGGTAACGAACAAGTACATTTGCGCAGGATGCAGGTAAAGTAAACGTTTTCCCGCAATAAACTTACTAGCCAAATACCCTGGTTTAAACAGCAAAGGCAAAAAGCTTTTAAAAAACCGAGCATCAAATGAAAAATAGTTACTTATTGTATTGTAAAACAAAATCTTTACTGTCAGTTCATCTTTAGCTTGCTGGCCACAATACGGACAAAATTTAAAACTTGACCGAAATTGCTCCTCACAATTTTTACATGTTTCTAACTTTCTTTCCATTAAAAACTAATCTTTGTTTTGATAAAATTTTATTGCAATGACTCCCTATAATTAGTTCTGATTTCACAATACCCAACACAAAATATTATTCAATAAATAAATTAACAAAAAAAAACTGCTGTATAATAATAATTAATCGAGAAAAAATTGGCTAACAAAAAATTAATCTAAAGAAGTACAGCTTCATAAGCTTTAAAAATAATTAAGCAGTAATTTTTATACTATTTTAGACTCAATTTTGTTTTTTTTGGTAAGAATATCTTAAAAACTAATTATAAAATCGTTCATCGTTCAAAAATGCTAGCTAATTATTATTAATTCGTTAAATTTAACGTTCTAAAAACGAATATTAACTAAACCTAAATTCATTAAATTATGAAGAAAATTACAAGTATTTTGGTTTTTATGCTCTTTGCAGCATTAATTCCAAATCAAATTGAAGCACAACAAAATGTCTTGTACGTTATACAAGACGGCACCAATGACGAAGGCAATGGTAGCTCTGTGCCCGGAAACGATGCTATAACCAGAATGTTGGAATCTGATACCAATTTCACCGTTTCATGGGTTAAAATAGCCAATGCAGATTTCACTGTTACAGAAATGGGGGCTCAGGCAGCTGGAAGTAATGCTGTATCTAGTCCAGTTGATTTTACTGGTTTCGATTTGGTAATTGCTACCGAAAGTTTGGCGTCATCCAATGCTATTTTCAAGGCAGGTAACCCATTACACCCCGACCAATTATCAATCCCTGCTATATACGCTAAATCTTATGCTTTTAGAGGTAGTTCAACAGCATTGGTTACTTCTTCGTCTGTTGTTGTAAGAACTCAAGAATTATCTATGAGTGTTGTAAATGCGGCAAGCCCAATATTCAGTGGTATTGACGTATCTGGAGGTAGTGTTGAATTTTTAAGAACCACTTCAGACGATAATGGTAATCAACAAGGCCCTTTAGCATTAGACATTGTTAATGATCTTGAAATATCATCGGGCACAACCTTGTTGGCATCTGTACCCCATATCACTGATAACGCGACATCAGTAGGAATAAACTACTTCCCTTCAGGAACTCAAGTTGGTACAACAGCTGATGGTGCTTTTGCTCAGGATGCCATAGCATTACCATTTAGTTTTGGTGCAACCAGAAAAATGGATGGCGGCAATGTAACTTCAGAATTTTTAACTGTTTGGAGAAACGCTGCTTATATACTTACAGGACAAGCAGTTCCAGGTACATTATATGTTAACCCGGACTATGATAATTACGACATCGTTACTGAAACAACCGTTTATGACTTTAGAGATGGATCAATCATTCCAAATCCATCTGACGGTTACGTAATTCAAGGGTCTCCTGAAGCAGATGCTCAACCTCAAACCGATAGATTTAAAAGTGCTGACGGAAGATTGGATTATAGACATGCTGCTGGTGATAACTACCACAGTTCTGGTTATGGACTGGACATGAAAAATGGTTCTAGGGTGCTATTAAAACCACTAGGCACAGCTGTTGTTAAGGTGCCTTTATCTCAATTTTCTAGTTTAGATTTTGATTTTAAAATGGCTAACAACAACAGTAAATCTTGGATTAAAGTAAACGGTAATACCCAAACTGCCAATCCTTACGCTGAAGTTCTTGAGGCCACAGCTGCTGACGGACAAGATTTAAACGAGTTTATCACAATAGAATTTTTTGCCACAGTTGGTAACTCCCAAAATTTAGAATTTTTGGCAAGTGATGTAAATGGAGGTTCTGATATATATTTACCATACATTGAGGTGACTTACCAAACATTAAGAAAAACACCAACTATGGTGCTTTATCTAAACAATGCCAACTCTTCTGATGAAGGCGGTGCAACTTCGGTACCTGGAAACGATGCCATTACTAGAATGCTAAATTCAGATGAAAACTTTGAAGTAACGGCAGGAACTATTGATGGTGGCGGTACCATTACACCTTCCGACCTTAGTCCTTATGATCTTATCATCATTCAAGAAGATGTATCTTCTGGTTCCAATGCTTTTAAATCTAGCGCAGATGGACCATTGGCTCCTAAAAACCTAACGGTTCCGGTTATCTATTGTAAATCGGAAGCGTTTAGAAATGACAAGGCAACTTTAACTACTGCCGCTGCAATTGATGGTAACAAAAGTAATATTTCGGTAACAGTTCCTGGTGCAAACCAATCTAACCCAATATTCAGTGGCATTGATTTCTCTGGAGGAGATGACATACGATTATTCTATACTGCTACAAACGGGAATGGTTCAGGTACTGGTGACACAGCTATAAAAGTATTGAATGGTTTAGAAATGGATCCAGTTGCTCCAACCTTAGCCACTACACCCGAGGTGAGTGATGCAAATTCTTCTGTTGTAATTAACCATATTCCTTCTGGAACAAAGCTAGGTACAGACGCAGGTGATGTCTCAACGCAAGATATCGTTGTTTTTGCATTCGGTTATGGAGCACAAGTTAGAGGCGATGGTAGAAATATGACTTCTGAAGCATTGACTATTTGGAGAAATGCCGCTTATATGCTTACAGGTAAAGAAGTGCCAACTAGCCTTTACGAAAACGGGCAAGCTTACAGACAAATACTTTACGTTAACCAAACTGGTGTTGGTCAAGGAGAAGGCGCTTCAGCTCCAGGAGCTGACCCTGTAATAAACATGTTCAACGCAGACGATAATTTCTTTGTAACGTATGTTGAAACACCTTCTGACGGCAGTGCGCTTCCTGACATCTCTGGTTTCGATTTAGTGATCGCTCAAGAAACAATTAGCTCTGGAGCTGCACTTTTTCAACCTGGTGGTGCATTAGGCGTTAAAGATGTAACAACCCCAATTATTTACAACAAAACTTGGGCGTTTAGAGACGGAAGAGCGGTTACAGACGCAGATGCTTCAGTTGAAGGAACCCAAAATGTATCGGTTACTGCAACCAATACGGCGCATCCACTTTTCAGTGGAATTGATTTCTCTGGAGGAGATGATATAAGAATCTTCAAGTCGGCAACTGCTAACGATGATGGAAGCACCGGTGGCAACAAAGCTATTGATGCACTTATCAATATTGATATTACACCAACAATAGCTGGTACAGCTAACTCTATAGCAACCGTACCTGAAGCAACAGACCCAAGCAGTTCTTTTGTAATCAATTATTTACCATCTGGGACTCAATTAGGTGAAGCCGCTACAGATGTACTTGGTGTTAATGCCGTGGCTTTGTCATTTAGTTACGGAGCAACCATTTTAGGTGATGGAGCGAACATCACACCAGAAGCTTTAACTATTTGGAGAAATGCGGCTTACATGCTTATTTATGGTCCTACAGAAGTACCAACAACTCTTGTAGAAAACCCAGCTTATGTAACACCTGCAAAACTACTTTATGTAAACCAAAGTGGTGTTGGCCAAGGTGCGGGCGCTTCCGCTCCTGGTGCAGATCCAGTTATAAACATGCTTAACGCTGATACTAACATTGAAGTAACCTATGTTGAAACACCTTCAGACGGTAGTGCTATCCCAGATATTTCTGGTTTCGATGTAGTAATTGCACAAGAGACTATCAGTTCTGGTGCTGCATTATTCCAACCAGGTGGTGCGTTAGGAGTTAAAGATGTAACAACACCCATTATTTACAATAAAACTTGGGCTTTTAGAGACGGAAGAGCTATTACAGATGCTGATGCAGCTGTTGAAGGAACTCAAAACGTATCAATTACGGCAACCAATACCGTACACCCATTATATAGTGGAATCGATTTTACTGGCGGGAACGACATAAGAATCTTTAAAGAAGCGACAGCAAATGACGATGGAAGTGTTGGTGGTAACAAAGCTATTGACGCAGGTATCAATATAGATATTACTCCTACCATAGCTGGCACAGCTAATTCATTAGCTACAGTACCAGAAGCTACTGATGTTACTAGTTCTTTTGTGGTTAACTATTTACCTTCTGGAACACAGCTAGGTACTGATGCAAATGATGTCTTGGGAGTTAACGCCGTAGCATTATCATTTAGCTATGGAGCAACGGTTTTAGGTGATGGCGCTAACATTAGCCCAGAAGCCTTAACCATTTGGAGAAATGCTGTTTATATGTTAGCATTTGGGCCTACTGAAGTACCAACGACTTTAGTCGAAAACCCAGCGTTTACTCTAAGTATTGATAAAGTTGGAGAAGTATCTAATGTTTCTTCAAACGTAAGAGCTATTGGAAATAGAATTTATGTTTCTGACGTAAAAACTTCAACTGAAGTTAACATTTATAGTATGACTGGGGCTCTTGTTAAAACAGTAAAAACTAATACTGATACCGATTTTAACTTTAACACAGGGCTTTATATTGCTACAGTTAAAACTATAGAAGGAGCCAAAGCTGTAAAATTATTAGTACAATAATAAGTTCAACAACAATATTAAGTCTAAAAGGGATGCCAACTGGCATCCCTTTTTTTATTTCCTAGAGTTAACTATCCTAGTCTTTCCTAAAACAATAAAATAATACAATTTATGATTTGACAACTTACCAATAGAAACTATCAAAAACTACTCGATTGAAAATTAAACGTTTACAAAATTGACCATTGTACAAAAATATCGTTAAAACATAGTGTAATATTTAAATTCGTTTCATACGGTCTTATAAATTATTATAAAAATTTATTAAAACTCAAATTAAGCAAACAAAAAATGAGACAAAAAAACAAAACCATTCTATTCATTTTACTTATAGCAATAGTTTTACCAGTGCAAATAAATGCTCAGGCAAAACAAGTTTTATACGTTAACCAAGACGGTGTGGGAGCATCATCATCTATTCCATCTGATCCAGGTGAAGACTTTGTTATCAAAATGTTACAAGATGACCCTAACTTTGAGGTGACTTATATTGAAACTCCACATGACGGAAGTGCTATACCAGAACTTTCTATTTTCGATTTAATTATAGCTCAAGAAAATATTATTTCAGGTGGCGATCTTTTTAAACCAGATGGTGTTTTAGGTATTAAAAATGTCACGGTGCCTATAATATATTGTAAGACTGGAGCTTTTAGGAATGGAAGAGCAGTTACTGATGCTGATGCTGTTGCCGATGGAACCCGAAATTTATTTATTACTGTACCTGAAGCCAATCAAAATCACGATATATTCAGTGGCATTGATTTTTCAGCCGGAGAGCAGATTAGAATACACTACGAATTGTCTAATGGTGACGGATCGGAATTAGGTAATAACTCCATAGAAATTATCAACAACTTAGACATTTCAAACCCAAATACCTTATTAGCTACAGTTCCTGAAGTTACCACTCCAGAAGAAGCCTTAGTAATCAATTATTTTCCTGCAGGTACTCAATTAGGAGAAAACCCAGATGATAAACTTCAAGTTGATGCAGTTGCACTACCTTTTAAATACGGTGCATTAGCTAGAAATGATGGTGAAAACATCTCATCTGAGGCCTTAACCATTTGGAGGAATGCAGCCTACTTGTTAACAGGCTTAACAGTGCCAGAAGAGCTTCACTACAATCCTAAAACAGCAATGAAGGTTCTCTATGTAAACCAAGTTGGTGTAGACCCTGGCGATGGTGGAGGTTCTCGACCAGGCTACGACCCTGTTGTGCGAATGCTAGAGTTTGACAGGCATTACACGGTAACCTATATAGAAACTCCTGCTGACGGAAGCGCCATACCTAATGATCTTTCTGACTTCGATTTAATTATTGCCCAAGAAACCATTAGCTCAGATGCCGGGTTATTTAGACCAGATGGCGCTCTGGGTATAAAAAATGTAACGGTTCCAATTATTTATAATAAAACTTGGGCTTTTAGAGACGGTAAAGCTGTTACCGATGCTGATGCTGCGGTAACGGCCACCCAAAATTTCTTTATTACCGTACCACAAGTTAACCAAGACCACGATATGTTTAGCGGAATTGATTTTTCAGGAGGCGACCAAGTGAGAATCACCTATGAATTGGCAAACGACGACGGGTCTGATGGAGGAAATAAAGCCATAGATGTGCTAAATAGTTTAGAGATTTCTACTCCCAATACACTTTTAGCCACTGTTGATGAAGTCACAGATGAAGAAAAAGCTTTAGTAGTTAATTATCTACCAGCAGGAACCCAACTAGGCGAAAACGCAATGGACGAGCTTCAAGTTGATGCTGTAGCCCTATCGTTTAGCTATGGTGCCTTGGTTAAGGGAAAAGGAACCAATATAACCGCAGAAGCCCTTACCATTTGGAGAAATGCCGCATACTTGTTAACAGGTGTTCCCATTCCTGATAATTTATATGACAACCCGGCATTGTTCAAACAAGTTTTATATGTTAACCAAAAAGGTGTAGATGCGCCAACATCAGAAGTGTCAACTCCCGGTGAAGATCCAGTAATTAGAATGTTAGAAGGTGATGGCAATTTTAAAGTGACTTACCTTGAAACTTACAATCATGGACTTCAAATTCTTGACCCTGGCTTTTTCGACCTTGTTATCGCACAAGAAAACTTAAGTTCTGGAGGCGATTTTTTTAAACCTGGAGGGAGACTAAGCGTCGGGACTATTCAAACACCTATTATTTATAATAAATCCAGTACTTTTAGAGATGGAAGAGCGGTAACTGACCCTAATGCCACTAATGTCAATACTCAAAACCTTAACATAACCGTGCCTGTAACAAACCAAGACCACGATCTATTTAGTGGCATTGATTTTTTAGGAGGTGAGGACGTTAGAATGTTTGTAGAAACTTCAGAAAGCAACGGCAATGACGGAGGTGACAAAGCCATTGAAATAATTAATGGGTTGGACATTTCAACCACTGGTTCTCTTTTAGCTACAGTTGATGAAGTCACCAACCCAAACGAAGCAGTTGTCTTTAATTTTTGGCCAGAAGGCACACAACTTGGCGAGAATACAAGTGATGTTTTAAACACTGATGCTTTTGCTTTTTCCTTAAGCTATGGTGCCATAGTAAATGGCGATGGCGAAAATGTTTCTTCTGAAGCATTAACCATGTGGAGAAACGCCGCTTACATTTTAACAGGACTGGAAGTGCCTAGCGAATTGTATGTTAATCCTGATTTTACATTAAGTATAGACAAAGCTGGCGAAGTATCAAACGTGTTGTCCAAAGTAAAAGCAATTGGAAGCAGAATTTATATTTCTGATGTAAAATCTTCAACTGAAGTTAGAGTCTTCAGCATGACTGGCGCATTAGTTAAGACCATCAAAACTAATACAAACACAAACTTCAACTTTAATTCAGGCCTTTGGATTGCTACCTTAAAAACCTTTGAAGGCATAAAAGCAGTGAAATTATTAGTGAAATAATAATTACTGAAATATTACATTAAATTTAAAAGGGATACATTTTTGTATCCCTTTTTTTATTCCTAGGAAAGCAAAGGTACTCACAACCCATCTAAAACCAGTTGATAATGTTTACTTTAGAACATAATTTTAGTTTTGGCACGCTGTTTGTATCTCATTAAACGAGTCACATTAAAAAACACACAGATTATGAAAAAGTTTATATTTTTATTAGCAGGTTTAATCCTTTCGGGATTTACTGTTAACGCAGCCACAACCACCAATACAGAACATTCAGAAATCAACATTTATAATAGAGGTTACGGCAATTCTTTTATATTTGTTGAAAATGGAATTGAATTTTCGGTTTTTCCAGATGGACAATTCGATTTCAATATTTTACGAAATAATTCACGTTTTAGTCTATCTGTAGGCTCGCCAAACGTTAATCTCAGTTTTAATTCTGGTTACGATTATAATGCCTACGTGCAATATGATGAATATGGCGCTATTATTCAGATAGAAAACACGCCAATTTTTTATGACTATTACGGCAGAATCAATCAAGTTGGAAATATCAACATATATTATAACAATTTTGGTTATGTATCTCGTGTAGGAGGGCTATACGTTCACTATAACAGACGCAATATATTTACTCATTATACAGGCTTCATCAACGTTTATAATAGAAGTTATATATATAGACCTTGGCACCGATACTACAGTGTTCCGGCTTATGATTACTGCGTGGTTTACAACAGGCCTTACAGACGTTATTACACACCCATAAGATACACTTATAACAGACCGTACTATAACAACTATAGACCCAGAACATCTGTAGCAAGCAGACGCGGAAATAAAATTATAAGAAACAGAAGTTATGCCACGGTGAACAGAAGTAAACGAAATATAACCAGAATTAATAAGAATTCTGCTTCAAGGAGGCATGTTGCACAAAACCAAACCGTTAGACGCAATAATAAAACTACAAAACGCACTGCACCTGCTTTAAACCGTGAGGTTATAAGAAGAGACAATAAATTTACTAGAACACCTTCTAGAACTAATTCTCAAATAAGCAATAATAAAATGAGAGAAAACGTTAGAAGAACAGTTAACAGAAACAACAATGTAAGAACAAACAATGTTTCTCGAACTAAAAATAATAGGATTGCACAAAAACCAAATACAACAAATAAACGTACATATAATAAAAGCGTTACTAAAAAAAGAAACACTCAAGTAGCTCAGAGATCGGTAAATAGACCAAAGACTACCGTTAAAAGAACTACGCAAAATAGAAATACAAGATCTGTAAAATCAAACAGTTCTAGAAATAATAATAGATCGGTAGCAAATAACAGAAGACGATCATAATAATTTTGGTTGGTTAGTTTGGAAAGCCCAGCGATAAGTTTGCCTCAAAGCAACATCGCGGGGTTTTCTTTTTAATAGAATTTTCAGTTAAAAACTATTTCAACTTTAAATACCGCTTTATTAACCCTGAAATATCTTCAGAAAAATCAAACCGTAGCACTATAAAAACATAAACCAATGCTATTAAAATAGATTTCAAGGCTATATTAAGAATGGGGTGAAACGGGAATTCCCAAAAGTAAAACAGCAGGGTTGTTGATAAAATAAGTAAAGCAATTTTTAAGGTAAATACTGAAAAAGGAAAAAGTTTAAATTTTCTGTAAACAAAGTATAGCTTAATAGAATTATAAACGAAAACAGCCAGAAAAGTTGCAAGACCGGCTCCGTTAATTCCAATCCACGGAATGAAAACCATGTTGAGAAGCACCATTAAAATCACTAACACCACCCCTAACACTAAAACTATACGGTAATAATCACTATTAAACAAAATGGCATTATTACTTCCCAAAAGTGAATCATATAATTTTGTGGTGCTAATAATAAAGACCACAAAAAGACCTCCACTAAACTCTTCAGGGATAATTTGGTATAATTGATTAATGTTTAAAACGATCAAAAGAAAAATAAATCCACCGACAATAAAAAGATTCAAAGAGCTTTTTTTGTACAAATCCGCCAAGGCATCATAATCTTTTCCATTTAAATATTTGGCCGATAGAGGAAATAATATTTGGTTCATGGAACGCTGAGGCACAGCAATAACGGCCGATATAAAAATCGCCACATTGTAATAGGCTATTTCTTTTATTTCAATATACTGTCCTAACATCACCTTATCTACATCTAAGAGTATGGTTGCTACCGATCCAGCAATTATAATCAAAAACGAATATTTAAAAATACGGCTTAACCCGTTAACAGGTTTAAAAGTAAGAACGGGCCACCTAATGCTAAACGCGGAAATCTTCATAACTAACATGCGCAATACATATACAATAACTAGCCCAGCCATAAATTGCTCTAGGTTTATGAAATCATAATGAAGTAAAAAAAGCAATACCATGGCTCCTGCCCGATGAAACACCTCCTTCATAAAATTGCCGAAAACAGTTTTCATTTGAACCTTTGCCCATGCAAAAAACACTTCAAAATAAGCCAAAGCGATAGCAATAATTAAGGTATGCCATAAATAATTTTTAATAATTTCGTTTTCCTGAGAAAGAAAATTACTAATAACATCATATGAAAAATAGAAAATTATAACCAGTGGTATTATAACACAAATGGGCAATAATAACATTAGTGTTAAAAAACTATTTAGTGATACCCGTGTTTTAAACGACGAATAAAACTTTACCAAAGTATTGTGCACACCAAAAGCCATAAGCGGCATAATAACATATGCCAATGACAGCATGTACCCTACCATACCATAATATTTATCACTTAAAAATTCAGTGTAAAGAAATAAGGCATTAATCGCTCCAATAAAAAAACCCAAATAGGTAGATATGATATTTTTTAAGGATTGTAATGCAACTATGCCCATTATAACAACTTAGATAAGGATTCTGTAAGCTTTTTTCTATGATATTTTTGAAGACCAATAGGATGCGACTGCAACGAATTTTTCTTATACGCACTATAATGTTCTAATATAATTCTTTTTAACGAGTCGTAGTTATTATACTTAAAGTATTGCCCCGTATTGGTTTCATTAATGATTTTTTCTATATCAGAGCCCTCTGGCCCCAATGCAATTATCGGTCGGTTTGAAACCATATACTCAAATAGTTTTCCCGGGATAATACATTTCGTTTCTTTAGAATCTATTTCAACTAACAAAAGTAATTGTGATTTTTTTTGAAACACAACCGAATCTTTATGTGAAACATAGCCAACATTATTCACATAATCACTTAACCTGTATTTTTCAATAGATTTCAATACATCTTCACTTACTGACCCTATTAAATTCAACTGAAAATCTTTTGAAAAACCTTCTTGTTCAACAATAAGCTCTGCCAAAACCTTCCATAAATTTCCAGGATTTCTTTTTGACAGAAACGACCCGATATGTGATAGCGAGAATTTTTTATCCATTTTAAAATCAACGGAAGGCTCATCATCATACCCATTGGTTATGACCTCAATGGACTTATCGGTAATTTTCCGAAACTCTTTCTTGGTCACATGACTAGTTACCACAATGTGGTCGGCCGTGTTCAACACCTTTCTTTCCAGTAATTTGTGCTTTTTCTGAGAAGATTTTGTAAGTTTCAACTCTTTGTGATAACCAATGGTTGTCCATGGATCTCTAAAATCCGCAAGCCACTTCACATCAAACTTTTCCTTTAACTGTAAACCGATTAGATGCAAACTATGTGGCGGGCCGGTTGTTACAACAGTTTCAATGCCTTCTTTTTGAATATAATTTGAAAGATACACCACCGAAGGCTTTACCCAACCCACGCGCGCGTCAGGAATAAAAAAATTACCTCTAACAAAAAGCAGTAATTTTTCAACTAAAGACTGCTTCTTTGCTTCCGAAATAATGCCCTTACTTATCGTTTTTGATGATTTTTTCGAAAATATATCCGCAAATTTATAAGGCTCACTTATAGGATGCTTTATCACAATGAGATCATCGGAAACCTCTGATTTCAAACTCTCATCAACAAAAGGGTAACTCGGGTTTTCAGGAATAAACACAACAGGCTGCACATCAAACTGAGGCAAATACCTAACGAATTTCAACCAACGCTGTACTCCAGGCCCACCCGCAGGCGGCCAATAATAAGTTATAATGAGGATTTTTTTAGACACTTCTAGCCTTCTTAATCTCGTAAAACAAACCACCAATCAGCAACAAACCGAGTAAAACCGAACTGGCCAAGGAAATCGTACTTCCAATTTTTACAACATCTGGCTCAAATTCAAACTCGATAATATGATTCCCTTTCGGAACAGGCATGCCTCGCAAAATGTAATTTACTCGCATATGATGGGTTTCATTCCCATCAACAAAAACTTTCCAGCCATGTGGATAATAAATCTCTGAAAACACAGCAAATCCATTATTTTCATTATTCGACTTATACCTTAAATAGTTAGGCTTAACTTCTTGTAATTCAATTGTCGATATAGAATTTACTACCGCATAATCGCTTTTTAAAGCATTAAACTTCTCTAGAGCCTTATGGGACGAATAAATAGCTTTAGTCTTATTGTTTAAGCTATCCAGCAACATGATTTCTTTATTTGCAGAATCAACTTTTTCTAAATTCTCAACAAACCAAGCATTACCATTAGCTTCGTTATTTGTATATGGAAATGCATTGCCTTTTTCATCTTGAGCTACAATATACTTTGTATTGAGCATGTTGAGCACATTGAGGTTATTTTTGGAAATAAAAAAATCAAATACTTCACTGTAACGCCTTAATTCTGCTGCATTATAGCCATTTAGAGAATTATGGAAATACGAAGGTTTAGATGGGCCGGAAACCAAATCAAAAACCCGGTAATGCGATTTGTCTTTTGCGATAAATTTATCCACTTCGGTTGCCTCAAAAGGTTTACTCATAGCTATGCCGGATACAAAGTCATCATTGTTCACGTAACGCCTATCAACTCCAACCAAATCAAATAAAATTAAAGCGCCAAAGGCAACAACAACCCATTTTTCTTTCCATTTTCCCTTTAAGTACATGAAAACCGCTCCGGCAGATAACAGCACCAAAACCAAACTTCTTATGGTATCTTGAGTAAAAAGCATTTTTCTGTCGGCCTTCAGAGCATCCACAAAAGACTGTCCGTAGTTTTGACGGTAAAAACCATCATTAGCCCCTACAAAATCGAGTCCTAAAAAATCAAGGGATGACTTGAACAATAAAAACACAAGTGCCAATCCTCCGGTAATCACAGTGGCATATTTTAAGGCCTTTAGCTTTTCATCTTTACTCTCAAAATCGTTAAAAAGACGCACCAAACCGAAAACAGCCAATGCTGGAACACACAACTCCAAAATAACTTGAATGGATGTTACCGCTCTAAATTTATCATATAGAGGCACATAATCAATAAAAAAATCGGTTAAAAAGCCTAAATTTTTCCCGTAAGACAGCAGCAACGAAAACACAGTACCTCCAAGTAGCCACCATTTCAAGCGTCCTTTAACCAAAAACAACGCAAAAACAAACAAAAACAACACTACAGCGCCAATATATGCGGGTGCTTCTACTATTGGTTGGTCGCCCCAATACATCGGTGCGCGTTTGGCTTCCTGCGCAGCTTGGCTGGTAGTGGCTCCCAATTTCCTGAAAGCCTCATAAGTCTCAGAATCTTTACCCAAATCTTCACCGTTTCCACCTCCAAGAAATCTAGGAATAAATAAATTAAAGGTCTCCCAGTAACCATAACTGAATTGGGTAATATAATCTTTACTCAAGCCCGATGTGACTTCCTGTTTCGGCATGCCATCCGCATTAATGGTGAGTTCACTTTTACTACGCTTACTTTCTTTCACATATTCCTTGGTTGCCAGAATATTAGTTGCATTTAAAGCTATGGATAGCACCACAGCCGCAACCATAATACCCAACGATTTAAAGTAATGTGGCAATAGTTTTTTCCTGTAAGCATCAACCAAATAGACAAGCCCCAGAATAATCACTAAAAACATTAAGTAGTAGGTCATTTGAAAATGGTTGGACACTAATTCCAAACCCATAGCTATGGTAGTCAATAAAAATCCAGCTATATATTTTTTCTTAAAAACCAAAATAATACCACTAAGCACCAAAGGCATGTAAGCAATGGCATGAGCCTTACTATTGTGCCCCACCCCTAATATAATTATTAAATAGGTTGAAAAACCAAAAGCCAACGCCCCTATTGCAGCTAGCTTAAAATCAACTTTCAACACAAGTAATAAAATGTAAAATCCTAATAGATAAAGGAATAAATAATCAGCAGGTCTTGGTAAAAAGCGTAAAGCCGAATCTAGTTTTTTTATGTAGTTATTTGGATACCTGGCACCTAGTTGGTAAGTTGGCATACCTCCAAAAGCAGCGTTTGTCCAATAAGTTTCTTCACCGGTTTCAGCCTTAAAATCCTTTTGCTGCTTGCTCATACCAATAAACTGAACAATGTCGTTTTGGTAAATAGCCTTGCCTTGCAAAACGGGACTAAAATAAGTCAACGAGATAACAACAAACCCCAATAAAATTAAGATGTGCGGAAGAAATTTTTTAAAAGAAAATTGCATGTATTTTTTTTAAGAAAAAATGAAGTCGGAAATTAATCAATTTCTTCGTAATCCACATAATCTCCTACGTCTTTATTTGAAGTTTTCGATTGTGGAATTTTATCAATGGTCACCTCTCCTTCTTTCTTTTTTGGCTGCTGTTCAGCTCTTTTTTGAAACTCACCAAATTGCCCTCCAAAACGTTGCTCTGCCTTCTTAGCGGCATACTTCACTAAGTAGGGCGCAAAAATCCTTGATAATATTTTTATAGCATAATAAACTAAGGCAATGATGAGTATGGTTCTTAATAAACCCATTTTTCACTTTGATTTGATATTTAATACAAAAATACGATTATGAGCGTTTAATTAAAGACGAAAAATGATAAAAAAACTATAAAATATCTATATTTGGAAATGCATTTAACTAAAATCTGTGATTCCTTTTTGCAAACCTACTTTATTATGACCCCATTTAAATCTGTCTTATTTGTTCTTTTAAGCCTTGCAACAGTAAAAGGCTATTGCCAATATACCAATGTTATTAACTCCAATCGCCCAGGTGTATCGCGAAGCGCCTTTTCTGTGGGCACAAATGTAGCCCAACTAGAAGTAGGGCCATATATTTTAAAAGAAGAGCGAACACCAGCGCCAGCTTATGAAGTTTCGGGGTTTGGGATTGATTTTGCTGCGCGTTATGGACTTTTTTTTGAAGAGCTTGAGTTAAACATTGAAGGCACATACCAAAACGATACCAAGACGTTTGCTTCAAATTTTAATTCCGAAGAAGATCGGGCTAATTTTAAATTTGCAGCAATTGGCGCAAAATACTTACTTTACGACCCCTATAAAAATGCAGAAGAAGACAAACCCAACCTTTACAGTTGGAAGGCTAACCGACAATTCAAATGGAAATCGCTAATACCAGCTATCGCTATTTACGCAGGTGCCAATTATGATGCAAAAAACAATCCTTACACCGCTCCAGATATTGAAGGATTTAGCCCAAAAGTTATGATTGCTACTCAAAACAACTTTTCCGGCGGATGGGTATTTGTTATAAACCTAATAAAAGACCGAATTGGCACAGACCAGTCCGACTTTCAATACATACTCACTCTAACGCATTCTTTTAGCCCAAAATGGGTTATTTTCGGCGAAACTCAAGGCATTAAAAGCGATTTCTATGCCGACAACCTTTTTAGGTTTGGTGGCGCTTATTTGCTAGGTAAAGATTTTCAACTGGACACAGCATTAACGTTTAATACCAAAGATACCCCATCGGTTTTTAGCATAAACTTAGGGGCCTCTTACCGATTGGATTTTCATAAAGACAAAGAAGTTGATAACGGCACTTCTTCCAAAGATGAATTACAACGCAGGAACAACAGACAAAAAAAGTCTAGAAAAAACAAAAAAGAAGACTCCTCTGAACCTTCAAAAAGAAGGAAGAAAACAGATATAGACTTTGATTAAACCCTAAAAAAACTGTACCAAAAAACCATGGTAACACTCAAAGAAGTAAAGACAAAAAAAGAACTTAAAGCTTTTGTAAAGTTTCCATTTAAGCTATACAAGGGCTCAAAATTTTGGGTCCCTCCTATTATTAGTCAGGAAATGAAAACTTTCGATAAAAATGAAAACCCTGTTTTTAAAGACGCGGAAGCCAGATTGTTTCTTGCTTTTAGAAACAAAGAAATTGTTGGAAGGGTTGCAGCTATAACCAATTGGCTGGAAATCAAGGAACAAAACCAAAAAAAAATGAGATTTGGTTGGTTTGATTTTATTGACGATTTGGAAGTTTCGAAATCTCTTCTTGAAAGGGTTGAGGACATTGGGGAAAAGCACAATCTAGAATATGTTGAAGGCCCAGTTGGATTTTCAAATCTAGACAAGGTTGGTGTATTAACCGAAGGCTTCGATTCTATTGGTTCAATGATAACTTGGTACAACCACCCGTACTACGCAAAGCACTATGAAGCGGCCAATTATAGAATCGAGAAATCTTATTGTGAAAGCCGGTTTCCTTTTTCTAATGTAAAACCTGAATTTTTCGTTAAGGCAAACGAATTAATAAAAAGACGTTACAAGCTTAGGGCACTTAAATTTTCTTCGACCAATGAGGTCATGCCTTACGCCGATAAGATGTTTGACCTATTTAACGATTCTTACGCTAAGCTATCTTCTTTTGTTGCCATTAACGACATTCAAAAAGCTTATTTTAAAAAGAAGTTTATAAGTTTTATAAACCCCGAATATATCAAATTTGTTGTAGATGAAAACGATAACATGATAGCATTTGCTATTGTTATGCCATCATTTTCAAAAGCCCTGCAAAAAATGAACGGCAAACTGTTTCCTTTTGGGTTTAGACATATTATAAAAGCAAAAAAACACAGCAAAGATGTTGCTTTCTATTTAATTGGCGTTCATCCTGAATATCAAAATAAAGGCGTTCATGCGGTTATATTCAACGAATACTTCAATACTTTTACGGAAAAAGGTATTAAAATGTGTTACAGAACCCCAGAATTGGAAGACAATGAAGCCATTAGGAAAATCTGGAAGCATTTTGACCCCGAAGTATTTAAACGAAGAAAAACGTTTAGAAAAGATTATGCATAAAAAAATCCGATTCTGTTTTAGAATCGGATTTTTTTTAACTTTTATTCAGAATTACTCGCCCATGGCTGCCATTACCGCAGCAGAAAGACGTTTATAAGTACCGTTTTGCAATCGATCTCTAATAGCATCAAACGCATCAAGAGTTTCGTTAACATCTTCTAATGTATGTGTAGCTGTTGGAATCAATCTTAGTAAAATTAATCCTTTAGGTATAACAGGGTAAACTACTATAGAACAGAATATTCCATAATTTTCACGCAAGTCTTTAACCAAGGCCATAGCTTCGGGGATACTACCTTTTAAATATACTGGAGTTACACAACTTTGAGTAGTCCCTATATCGAAACCACGTTCTTTTAAACCAGACTGCAATGCATTTACGTTTTCCCAAAGCTTCGCTTTTAACTCGGGCATGGTTTTAAGCATTTCCAAACGCTTTAACGCACCCACCACCAATTGCATTTGCAATGACTTAGCAAACATTTGAGAACGTAAATTGTATTTTAAATAATCCATTATTTCTTGATCCCCGGCAATAAATGCCCCTGTACTTGCCAACGATTTTGCAAACGTTGCAAAATAAACATCTATATCATCTTGAACACCTTGCTCCTCGCCTGCTCCAGCACCAGTAGCTCCTAAGGTTCCAAAACCATGAGCATCATCAACAAACAATCTGAAATTAAATTTCTTTTTAAGTTCGGCTATTTCCTTTAAACGTCCTTGTTCTCCTCGCATCCCAAAAACGCCTTCAGAAATAACCAAAATACCACCTCCGGTTTGTTCAGCCATCTTTGTAGCACGCTCTAAGTTTTTCTCTAAACTTTGTACGTCATTATGTTTATAAGTAAAACGTTTGCCCATGTGCAAACGTACTCCATCAATAATACAGGCATGGGCATCTACATCATAAACAATGATGTCGTCTTTGGCAACCAAAGCATCAATGGTAGATACCATTCCCTGATAGCCAAAATTTAAAAGATAAGCCGCTTCTTTATTAACAAATGAAGCCAACTCATTTTGAAGTTTTTCATGTAAATCGGTATGACCAGACATCATTCTTGCCCCCATGGGATAAGCAGAACCGTACTGAGCTGCAGCTTCAGCATCTACTTTTCGTACTTCTGGGTGGTTTGCTAACCCCAAGTAATCATTGATACTCCACGTAATCACTTCCTTACCTTGAAACTTCATTCTATTTGAAATTTCTCCTTCTAATTTAGGAAATACAAAATACCCTTCTGCTTGAGCTGCCCATTTTCCTAATGGCCCTTTATCCTTATAAATCTTCTCAAATAAATCTTTCATTTATTATAATCTTGTTGCTATTAAAGTTAAGACATAACTATAACCAATCAAATGCTTTTTGGGAATAATAACACCATGTGTTAAGCAAATTCAAAGAAAGCCTTTAGCTCTTAGTTAGTTGGTGCAAAATTAAATATTTATCTGGTTTGAACATAATTTTTAATGCTCAATTATTGATAAAATAAAAAAAGAAGTGATATTTTGCTACTACTGCAAAACATCACCTCTTTATCTACTATAATATCTTATATTACTTAATATATTGGATGTTTTGCGCTGAAGCTTCGTTAATGCTATCAAAAAAGCCTTGCTCCTTCATCCATTTATCACTGTAAACTTTGCTCATGTATCGTGCTCCGTGATCAGGGTAAATAACCACAACACAATCATCTTTTTTAAACTTTCCTTCTTCACCTAATTGCAACAGCGCTTGAGTAGCGGCTCCTGATGTATAACCTACAAACATACCTTCGGTTTTAGCAATTAACCTTGCAGTATGGGCACTGTCTTCATCAGTAACTTTAACAAATTCATCTATCAAATCAAAATCTGTAGCTGAAGGGATTAAATTTTTTCCTAGACCCTCAATACGGTAAGGGTAAATTTCTTTTTCATCAAACTCCCTGGTTTCATGATATTTTTTTAAAACAGAACCAAAGGCATCTACACCAATAATTTTAATATTTGGATTTTGCTCCTTAAGGTATTTCGCCGTACCTGAAATTGTTCCACCTGTACCACTACAGGCCACAAGATGAGTTATTTTACCTTCTGTTTGATTCCAAATTTCTGGTCCTGTAGACTTATAGTGAGCATCAATATTCAATTGATTAAAATATTGATTGATATAAATCGAACCTTTCATTTCTTCGTGCAAACGTTTTGCTACTTGGTAGTAGGATCTAGGGTCGTCTGCGCTAACATGTGCTGGGCATACATAAACCTTTGCCCCCATTGTTCTTAACATGTCTATTTTATCTGGAGAAGACTTAGAACTTACTGCCAAAACGCAATCATAACCTTTAATAATACTAACCATCGCAATACTGAAACCAGTATTGCCCGATGTGGTTTCTATTATTGTATCGCCAGGAGAAAGTATACCTTTCTTCTCTGCTTGTTCAATAATATAAAGTGCTATTCTATCTTTAGATGAGTGTCCAGGGTTAAAGGATTCAACTTTTGCATAAAAGTCACCTTTAAGGTTGGAAGCTATTCTATTAAGTTTAACAAGCGGAGTTTTGCCTATTAAATCTAATACATTATCAAATACTTGATTTCTGTGTTCCATAAAAGCTATTTACAGGCGGCAATTTTTTGTATGTGAAATGCAACCTAAAATCGGACAAAAATAAAACTTTTTTTTTTATTAACCATGAATTCCCTCTAAATCTAACAAAAAAGCATACTCGAGAGCAACCTCTTTTAAGCTTTCAAAACGGCCTGAAGCACCACCATGTCCTGAATCCATATCGGTATACAGCAGCAATCTATTCTTATCGGTTTTAAAATCCCTGAGTTTTGCCACCCATTTAGCAGGCTCCCAGTATTGTACTTGCGAATCGTGAAGCCCTGTTGTTACCAACATGTTTGGATACACCTTAGCCTCTATGTTATCGTAAGGCGAATAAGATTTCATATAATCGTAGTATTTAGGATTGTTTGGGTTTCCCCATTCATCATACTCTCCTGTTGTTAAGGGAATAGAATCATCAAGCATGGTCGTAACCACATCAACAAACGGCACCGCAGCTAAAATACCGTTATAAAGTTCAGGGTTCATGTTAATCACAGCCCCCATAAGCAAGCCTCCAGCTGAACCCCCATAAGCGTACAAATGCCTATTTGAAGTATAATTTTCTGCTATTAAATACTTTGAGCAGTCTATAAAATCGGCAAATGTATTTTTTTTGGTGAGAAGTTTTCCGTTTTCATACCAATCTCTTCCCAAATACTCACCGCCACGAATGTGTGCTATGGCATAAATGAATCCGCGATCCAACAAACTTAAACGAATACTGGAAAAAGAAGGATCGGTGGTTGAACCATATGAACCATACGCATATTGCAGCAGTGGGTTGGAACCATCTAACTTTATACCTTTTTTATAAACCAAAGATATTGGGACTTTAACACCATCTCTAGCTGTGGCCCAAATTCTTTTAGACTCGTAATTTTCTTTGTGAAACTTACCACCTAAAACAGCCTGCTCTTTTTTTATCTCGCTCGTTTTGGTTTCAAAATTGTAATCTATAACGGCAGTTGGAGAGGTTAACCCGTTAAAAACATAACGCATCACAGGGCTCTCAAAATCAGGATTATTGCCCATGTAGGTCGTGTATGTTTCCGATTCAAAAGGCAAATAATAATCTTCACCCCCATCCCTACTTATTATGCGCAAATTATTGAGTCCGTTTTCGCGCTCGTTAACCACTAAATAGTTCTTAAATATTTCTATATCTTCAATAAGCACATCTTTTCGGTGTGGAATAACATCTTCCCAATGTGCTTTTTCGGTATGATTCTCATTGGTCTTTGATAGTTTAAAATTGGTTGCTCCATCTGCATTGGAAACGATGTAAAAACTATCGTCATAATGCGAAATGGAATATTCCAAATCACTTGTGCGCTCTTGAAACACCCTAAATTCTCCATCAGCGTTATCGGCATTTAAAATTCTATATTCCGAAGAAAGCGTACTTGAGGAACCAATTATGATATATTTTTTAGACTTGCATTTGTAAACAAATGTATGGAAGGTTTCATCTTTTTCGTGATAAACTTCTTCGTCATTATCAGAATTGGCACCGAATTTATGCTTAAAAATTTTATGCGACCTAAGAGTCACTTCATCTTTCATTGCATAAAATAAGGTTTTATTATCGTTGGCCCAGACCACACTTCCGGTTGTATTCAATATTTTGTCAGAATAAACCTCTCCAGTAATTAAATTTTTGATTTGGATGGTATATTGTCTTCTGCTTACAGTATCGATTGAAAATGCCGCCATGGTATTGTCTGGGCTAATGGCTATGCCGCCTAGGTTAAAGTAAGCATGGTCTTTCGCCAAATCGTTACAATCAAACAAAATTTCCTCGGGTGCTTCTAAAGTTTCTTTTTTACGCACGTATACGGGGTAGTCCTTTCCTTTTTCATAACGGGTTAAATACCAATAGCCATTGAGTTTGTAAGGTACAGACGTGTCATCTTCCTTAATTCTACCCTTCATTTCTTCAAACAATTCTTTTTGAAACCTTTCGGTATGCCTCATCATGTTCTTCGTGTAATCATTTTCGGAATTTAGATATGCTATTACCTTAGGATTTTCACGTTCATTAAGCCAATAATAATCATCTACCCTTGTATCATTATGAATACTCAGTTTTTTCGGTATTTTTTTCGCAACTGGTGCTTGAATGGTATTTTTCAAATGGGAATGTTTTATTCTTAAAATTTAAGCACTCAAAAATAGAAAAATTAAATAGTTTTGCAGGATAACATTAAATTAAAAGATATGTTTGGAGATATGATGAATATGATGGGCAAACTTAAAGAAACCCAAAAGAAAGTTGAAGAAACGAAAAAACGATTGGATACTGTTTTAATTGATGAAACCAGTAGTGACGGAAAACTTAAAATTACATTATCCGCCAACAGATCCATAAAGTCTATTGAAATAGATGATGAATTGCTTGAAGACAAAGAACAATTAGAGGATTATTTGATTCTTACCCTAAACAAAGCCCTTGAAAAAGCTGCTAATGTAAATGAAGCAGAACTGGCTGCTGTAGCTAAAGAAGGCATGCCAAATATTCCAGGGATGGATTTGTTTAAATAACAGTTTAAAGTAATTGGTTTAGGGCTTTCAACATTTTTTCGTGCATGCTGTCGGTGTAATCCATGTGTGTAACCATGCGTAATTTACACCCTCCCATTGAAATAATATATATGCTTTTATCTGCTAGTTTTTGAACAAAAGCGTTTTCATCAACATCGTCATTAAGTTCAAAAATCACAATATTGGTTTCAATCGAATCCATGTTTTTTATAAATGATAAATTAGCCAAAACGTCGCCAATTTCTTTTGCTTTTTTGTGGTCTTCGGCTAATCTTTCAATATTATTATCCAAGGCGTATAATCCTGCAGCCGCCAAATAGCCTGCCTGCCTCATATTTCCTCCAAAAACCTTACGGATTCTAATGGCGTTTTCCATTATTTGTGAATCGCCGATTAACACCGAACCGACCGGACAGCCTAAACCTTTGCTAAGACATACCGAAATCGTATCGAAAACCTCCCCGTATTGCATAGGCGTTTCTTTTTTAGCAACTAGGGCATGCCACAAGCGCGCACCATCCAAATGAAAGCCTAAGTTTCTTTCATTACAAACGGTTTTAATTTTTAAAATTTCATTAAAATCCCAACATGCTCCTCCTCCCTTATTTGTGGTGTTTTCTATTTCAACTAAACTAGTTTTGCTATAATAGTAATCTTGAGGATTTATTGCTCCAACAACTTGCTTGGCGGTAAACATACCTCGATTACCATCAATTAATTTGCACGATACTCCACTATTAAATGAAGCGCCACCAGATTCGTAATTGTAAATATGAGCATATTTATCGCATATCACCTGGTCTCCCGGTTGTGTATGAAGCTTTAAAGCCGTTTGGTTGGCCATGGTTCCACTAGGAAAAAATAAAGCTTGTTCTTTACCAAAACTACTAGCTATTTTAGCTTCTAATTTGTTAACGGTTGGGTCTTCCCTGAACACATCATCGCCTACTTCAGACTGTAACATGGCGTCAAGCATAGCTCGAGATGGTTTAGTCACGGTATCGCTTCTTAGGTCTATTTTCATCAATAATCGTCGCTATTATTTTTAGTAAGCAAATTTAATGTACTGAAAGATAGAAATAATAATTCGTAGTTAAAACAAGTCTGGTTTAAACGAATCATATTTCGTATTTAATGTTATTTTTGCTAAAAATAATTAGACACAATGATAACTTCTGATCAAATTAAAGATCTAAATACCCGCCTTGATAAACTAAGGCACTATCTTTGACATAGATGCCAAACTCATAGAAATACAGAACGAAGAAGAACAAACTTTCGACCCCAATTTTTGGAATGATTCCAAGCAAGCCGAATTGGTAATGAGATCCTTAAGGGAGAAAAAAAGTTGGGTAGAAGACTACAATACTTCCAAAACTTTGGTGGAAGACCTTGAAGTGATTTACGAATTTTATAAGGAGGAAGAAGCTACTGCCGAAGACGTTGAAAAGCGATACAGCAAGGCTCTAAATCTTATTGAGAAACTGGAGTTTAAAAATATGCTTTCTGACGAAGGCGATAGCTTAAGTGCTGTTTTACAAATCACTGCTGGAGCTGGTGGAACGGAAAGCTGCGACTGGGCCAGTATGCTTTTGCGAATGTACCTTATGTATGCTGAGAAAAATAGTTTTAAGGTAAAAGAACTCAACTTTCAAGAAGGCGATGTGGCAGGTATAAAAACCGTTACTTTAGAAATTGAGGGCGACTTCGCATTCGGTTGGCTAAAAGGTGAAAACGGCGTACACCGCTTGGTACGTATCTCGCCTTTTGATAGCAACGCCAAACGCCATACCAGTTTTGCTTCGGTGTATGTTTATCCACTTGTTGATGATTCTATTGAAATCGAGATCAATCCAGCAGATATTGAAATCACAACAGCGCGCTCCAGTGGTGCAGGTGGCCAAAACGTTAACAAAGTTGAAACCAAAGTACAACTAACACATAAGCCAACCGGCATTCAAATTTCTTGTTCCGAAACTCGCTCACAGCACGATAACCGCTCCAGAGCCATGCAAATGCTAAAATCACAACTGTATGAGATTGAACTTCAAAAACAAATGGAACAGCGTGAAGATATTGAGGCTGGTAAAATGAAAATTGAATGGGGCAGTCAAATTAGAAACTACGTGATGCATCCTTATAAATTAGTAAAGGACGTTAGAACCGGCCACGAAACTGGAAACGTAGACACCGTTATGGATGGTAATATTGATGAGTTTTTGAAATCGTATTTAATGATGACGGGGCAAAAAGAAGAAGACTCCTCCACCCTTTAGATTATGACTAAAATTGACACGATTATTTTCGATTTGGGAGGTGTTTTAATAGACTGGAATCCTGAGTATGTTTTTCTTGATGCCTTTAATGGTAACCAAGAAAAAACAAAATGGTTTTTAGAAAATATTTGTACTAGCGACTGGAACGAAAACCAAGATGCCGGCTATCCGTTACAACAAGCCACAAAAGATCTGGTTGAAAAATTTCCTGCTTATGAAAGGTATATCAAGCTTTTTTATGGCAAATGGGAGCAAATGCTGGGTGGCGAAATTAAAGGTACAGTTGAAATTCTGAAAGGACTAATTGATTCTGAAAAATTTAAAGTGGTGGCATTGACTAACTGGAGCATTGAAACATTTCCAATTGCTTTAGGCCGATTTGATTTTTTACAATGGTTTGAAGGCATTGTAGTTTCGGGTGAAGAGAAAACACGAAAACCTTTCAAAAAAATCTATGATATTACCTTAGATCGTTTCAACATAAATCCAGAAAATGCCATATTTATTGACGATAATCTAAGAAACATTCAAGCTGCTCAGGCTTTAGGAATTCATGCCATTCATTTTAAAAATCCAGTGCAACTAAAAAAACATTTAAGAACATATAACATAAACAACTTATCATGATTACCATTTACCACAACAACAGATGCTCCAAATCACGGCAAGGTTTAGCACTTCTTGAGGCAACAGGAAAGGACTTTGAAATTGTAAAATATTTGGAAAATCCACCAACAGAAAAAGAACTTAAAAGCATAGTAAAATTATTGGACATACCACCAATAGAATTGGTTCGTAAAAACGAAGCCATTTGGAAAGAAAACTATAAAGGTAAAGATTTAAGTGATTCCGAAATCATTTCGGCAATGGTTAAAAACCCAAAACTCATTGAACGCCCCATTATTATAAATGGCGAAAAAGCCGTGATTGGAAGGCCTCCTGGAAAATTACATGAAATTATTTAACATATTTTTAACCAATATAATTTAAACCATGGTTTAGTTTTCATGTCTAACCTTCTAAAACGTAACCATGACCAAGATTAAGGTATTATTTTCTTTTTTATCGATTATTATTTTTTCAATTTCTTTAAAAGCACAACCTAAAAGTTTAGAATACCCAACAGACAAAAAAATAGTTGTTAGCGGTAAAGTTGTAGATGCAGAAACGAAAGCACCTTTGGAATATGCTACAATAGCCTTTTTTAGTAAAAAGCAGAATAAAATTGTAGAAGGTGGTTTAACCGATATTAATGGTGAATTTAGCATTCCAATCACTAACGGACTTTACGATATTACCATTGAATATATTTCCTATAAAAAAATAACCCTGTCCAATAAAAATTTAGATGACGACCAAAACCTCGGTGTTATCTCCTTAGAGATTAATTTAGAGGCTCTTGATGAGGTTGAAGTTATTGCAGAACGAACGACGGTTGAAATAAAACTAGATAAAAAGATATACAACATTGGTAAAGATTTAACAACCGCAGGAGGTACGGTTAGTGACGCCCTTAACAATGTACCATCGGTTTCGGTTGATATTGAAGGTGGAATTAGCCTTAGAGGAAACGAAAATGTTAGAATCTTAATCAATGGAAAGCCATCGGCCATGGCGGGTTTTGGTGATACAAACGTACTGAGTCAACTTCCAGCCGAAGCTATAGAACGCGTTGAAGTAATTACTTCTCCTTCTGCCAGATATGATGCTGAGGGTACAGCTGGTATTTTAAATATTATTTTAAGACAAAGGGAGACTTTAGGATTTAACGGTTCGCTAAACTTAACTGCCGGTAATCCAGATAACGCAGGGGTTTCTGCTAATATAAATTACCGTACAGAAAAATTTAATCTGTTTTCAAACTTAGGTTTTAGATATTTTAGTTCCCCGAGAAACAGCTTTAACGACACTGAATATTTTGATAGAATTGAAGACGGGGCAACTATTGTTCCAGAATACAGGCGCATTAGAGAGGACCAAGAAGTAACGCGCCTAAACCGATATTATAATGCTAGTTTTGGTATGGAATATTTCCTTTCTAAAAAAACCTCCTTAACAGGAAGTGTATTTTACAGATATGGAGAAGATGCCGATTTATCAGTTAACAACAGTGAGCGTTTTAACGGTGGTAACATTGTAGAAGAAACCTTAAGAAAAGAAAAACAAGATGAAGCAGGAAACAACTACCAGTTTGCTCTAAATTATATCACAAAATTTGATGACGCTGGGCATCAATTAACCGCCGATTTTCAATATGAAACCGGTTCGGAAGAACAAATAACTTCAATAAATGAAGATTATAATTTTACCGACCAAGCGAATCCTGAACCATTTCAAGATGAAAAAGTAAAAGAAATTGAAGATGAAAAAGAATATTTGTTTCAAGTAGATTATGTTCTGCCCATTGGTGAAAACACCAGATTTGAAGCAGGCTACCGAGGTAATTTTGAAAACGAAATAAAGGATTATGTTTTACAACAGGAGGATATAAGTGACAATAGTTTTTTTGTGAATGATACCATTTCCAATGTTTTCGATTATTCTGAAAACGTAAATGCACTTTACTCCCAATACGGCACCAAATTTGGAAAGTTTTCGTTTCTTTTAGGTTTGCGTTTAGAGCACACTCAATTAAAGGGGAAAATTAATTCTAAATTAACAGACCAACAATTAGAAGATTATTATGAATTCCCTATCGATACCGATTTCGACAAAAACTATTTAGGGCTCTTCCCTACCGTTAACCTCATTTATAATTTAGGAGGAAACGATACCGATTCTGAAGAAAGCATTACCTTAGGGTATAATAGAAGGATTAACAGACCCAGAGGTTGGTTCATCAACCCCTTCCCTTCACGTTCCAGTAGAACCAATGTGTTTCAGGGTAACCCGAATTTAAATCCAGCATTTGCCAGCGCCTTCGACATTGGCTATTTAAAGCGTTGGGATAAATTAACCCTTACCTCATCGGTATACTATCAACATGAAACTGATTCATTTGAATTTATTTTAGAAAATACTGGACAACAAACTGATGATAAAATAGCTATAGTTAGAAGAATTCCAGTTAACCTTTCAACTAAAAAAAGAACGGGCGGTGAATTTGGCATACTTTACAACCCCAATAAATGGTTGAGGTTAAACTCCAGTCTTAACGTATTTCAATTTGAAAACGAGGGAGAATTTAACGGACGTGATTACGGTTACAAAAACACTAGTTGGTTTGCACGCTTAAGCAGCAAGGTAACCTTACCCGCTAAAATTGATTGGCAGACCAATGCTTTTTATAGAGGCGCAAATGAAAATGCACAAAGCGAAAATAAAGGCGTTCTTTCTATTGACTTAGCATTAAGCAAAGAGATATTTAATGATAATGCCACCTTATCGCTTAATGTAAGGGATTTATTGAACTCCAGAAAACGAAAATCTTTAACCACGGAAGAAACTTACCAAGTATACAATGAATCACAATGGAGACAGCGCCAAGTTAACTTATCGTTTAGGTACCGATTTAACCAACAAAAGCAACGCAATAGCCGAAGAGAAAACCAAAACGGTGGCGGTGATGACGAGATGGAGTTTTAAATCACTTCAAATTTTAAATACAAATAAAAAAGGAAGTTCAAAAAAATGAACTTCCTTTTTTTATCTTTAAAATTAATTAAAGTGATTAATGACCAGCTTCGCGCTTAGCTTTCTTTTCTTCCCTCATTTCTTTCAATCTTTCAATTAAAGAACCTCCAATCCAATAAGGAATTACAAAGGTTAACAAGAATATCATTAACCAAAACCCTATGGTTAAAATAGTTAAGAATGCTAAAAAGCCTAAATATTGGTCAAAATCAAACATAATTAATAAGTGTCTTTTAAAAATCTTTCGCAAAGATAATGCAAAGGGCGTACTTATACAATATCCATGTTAAATTTATTAACATAGTTTTCCACTAATCTAAATTAGGCTGTGGTGTAAGTCTTAAATAAGGTTTAATCTCTTTATAGCCCTTTGGGAAAATACTTGGAATATCTTCGGTTGCCACTGCAGGTACAACCACGCAATCTTCACCATTGTTCCAGTTAGCGGGGGTAGCTACTTTATGGTAAGCTGTTAACTGCAATGAATCGATTACACGTAGCAATTCATCGAAATTTCTTCCTGTTGATGCTGGATATGTAATAGTCAGTTTTACCTTTTTATCGTTCCCAATAACAAACACCGAGCGAACTGTAGCGTTACTATCGGCATTGGGGTGGATCATATCATAAAGTTTAGATACTTTTTTATCCTCATCTGCAATAATTGGGAAATTAACCGTGGTATTCTGGGTTTCGTTAATGTCGTTAACCCAGCCCTTGTGCGATTCTAATCCATCAACACTAAGAGCGACCACTTTTACATTACGCTTGTCAAACTCATCTTTATACTTGGCTACCGTTCCTAATTCGGTAGTACATACCGGTGTATAATCTGCTGGATGCGAAAATAAAATCCCCCAACCATCACCTAACCATTGGTGAAAGTTTAATTCACCTTCTGTAGACTGTGCAGTAAAATTTGGAGCTTCGTCTCCTAATCTAATCGTTGCCATAATATTATTTTATTTAGTTAAAGTTATTAAAATATATCACTCAATTGAACTGAGCAATTATGTAAAGCTAATGTAATTAATTACACGCAGTTTATAAATTTATTACCGTTATTTATATGTTAAAAACCTCTAATAAAAACTAGCAAAAATCATTAACAAAGCTACCAAAAACATTAACTTAGCAACTTTAAATTTAATGACCAAAAAGATGAGTTACAGAATAGAAAAAGACACCATGGGCGAGGTAAAAGTACCTGCTGATAAACTTTGGGGCGCACAGACAGAACGCTCGAGAAACAACTTTAAAATTGGGCCTGCAGCATCCATGCCTTTAGAAATTGTTTATGGTTTTGCCTATTTGAAAAAGGCCGCTGCATACACCAATTGCGAATTGGGTGTTTTGCCTGTTGACAAACGTGACTTAATAGGTAAGGTTTGTGATGAAATTTTAGAAGGTAAGCACGATGACCAGTTTCCTCTAGTGATTTGGCAAACAGGTTCTGGAACACAAAGCAACATGAATGTGAACGAGGTTGTTGCCAACAGAGCGCATCAATTAGCTGGAAATGTTATTGGTGAAGGAGACAAAACCATCTCACCAAATGATGATGTGAATAAATCGCAATCTTCGAACGACACCTTCCCTACTGGTATGCACATTGCTGCCTACAAAAAAATAGTTGAAACAACTATTCCAGGGGTTAAGCAATTACGTGATACGCTAAAGAAAAAATCCGAAGCCTTCAAAAATGTAGTTAAAATTGGTAGAACCCATTTAATGGATGCTACACCTTTAACTTTAGGACAAGAGCTTTCTGGCTATGTGGCACAATTAGACCATGGTTTAAAAGCACTTGATAATACATTGCCACACTTAAGTGAATTGGCATTGGGAGGTACTGCAGTTGGAACGGGGTTAAACACACCCAAGGGATACAGCAAACGTGTTGCAGAATATATTGCTGAATTCACTAGCTTACCATTTGTAACTGCTCCCAATAAATTCGAAGCACTGGCAGCGCACGATGCCTTGGTTGAAACACACGGTGCTTTAAAACAATTGGCTGTTTCATTAAATAAAATCGCCAACGATATTAGATTAATGGCTTCAGGTCCTCGTTCGGGTATTGGAGAAATCATTATCCCGGCGAACGAACCAGGAAGTTCTATTATGCCAGGCAAGGTGAACCCAACACAATGCGAAGCATTAACTATGGTTTGCGCTCAAGTTATGGGTAACGATGTAGCCGTTTCTGTTGGTGGTTTACAAGGCCATTATGAGCTTAACGTGTTTAAACCTGTTATGGCTGCTAACGTACTACAATCAGCTGAATTAATAGGTAATGCATGTGCTAGCTTCGAAGAGAACTGTGCTATTGGAATTGAACCCAACCACGAAGTTATTACCAAATTGCTTAACAACTCTTTGATGCTTGTAACAGCGCTTAACACGAAAATCGGTTATTATAAAGCGGCTGAAATAGCAAATACAGCTCATAAAAACGGAACGACTTTAAAAGAAGAAGCCATTAACTTAGGTTACGTTACTGCCGAAGAATATGATGAATGGGTAAAACCAGAAGATATGGTAGGGAGCTTAAAATAATTTAACTAAATATTGATTATATAAAAAAACCACTTCGAATGAAGTGGTTTTTTTGTGAACAAAATATTCAAATATTAATCTAAATCAAAACGGTCGGCGTTCATCATTTTAACCCAAGCATCCACAAAATCATTTACAAACTTTTCTTTGCTATCATCTTGCGCATACACTTCAGCGTAAGCTCTTAAAATAGAATTTGAACCAAAAACAAGATCTACTCGTGTTGCTGTCCATTTTACTTTACCTGTTTTTCTATTGGAAATTTCATAGATACCACTATCTACAGGTTTCCATTTATAAGACATATCCGTTAGGTTTACAAAAAAGTCGTTGGTTAATGCACCTTCGTTTTCCGTAAACACACCGTGTTTTGTTCCTCCATAATTGGTTCCCATAACACGCATACCTCCTAATAAAACTACCATTTCAGGCGCCGTTAACCCCATAAGTTGTGTTCGGTCTAATAACATCTCCTCTGGACTTACCACATAATCTTTTTTCTGCCAATTTCTAAATCCATCGGCTAAAGGCTCAAGGTGCTCAAAAGATTCGACATCTGTCATTTTAGCCGTTGCATCGCCTCGTCCAGGTGCAAAAGGCACAGTAATATTTATATCTGCATTTTTAATCGCTTTTTCAACACCAACGTTTCCGGCTAAAACAATAGTATCAGCCAAACTAATTCCAAATCCTGAAGCAATAGGTTCTAAAATAGATAACACTTTTGACAACCTTGTTGGCTCGTTACCTTGCCAATCTTTTTGAGGGGCCAAACGAATACGGGCACCATTGGCACCGCCTCTAAAATCTGAACCTCTAAAAGTTCGGGCGCTATCCCAAGCGGTCGATACCATTTCTGAAATAGTTAATCCAGAATCAGCGATTTTTGCTTTTACAGCATCAATGTTATAATCTTTTTTTCCTTTCGGAATTGGGTCTTGCCATATTAAATTTTCTTGTGGAACATCTGGTCCAAACCAACGGTCTTTTGGCCCCATGTCACGGTGCGTTAATTTAAACCAAGCCCGTGCAAAAGCATCTGAAAATGCTTCAAAATCATCTTTAAATTTTAAAGAAATTTCTCGGTAAACAGGATCCATTTTCATCGCCATATCGGCATCTGTCATGGCTGGATTGTGACGTGTTGATAAATCTTCCACATCCACAGGCTTTTCATCTTCTTTGATGCTTACTGGCTCCCACTGCCAAGCTCCGGCAGGACTTTTACATGACTCCCATTCGTGGTTAAACAGCATTTCGAAATAGCCATTGTCCCATTTCGTTGGATGGGTGGTCCAAGCACCCTCTATTCCACTGGTAACAGCATCTTTCCCTACCCCTGTTCTCGTTGGATTTGCCCATCCGAAACCTTGTTCTTCTACTTGAGCAGCTTCAGGATCAGCTCCTAAAATACTAGCATCTCCATTTCCGTGCATTTTCCCAACGGTATGCCCTCCTGCAGTTAAAGCTACGGTTTCTTCATCGTTCATGGCCATACGCTTAAAAGTTTCGCGTACCTGTTCTCCTGTCTTTAGTGGATCTGGATTACCATTAACACCTTCAGGGTTTACATAAATTAATCCCATTTGAACGGCTGCCAAAGGGTTTTCCATGGTATCAGGGCTATCTACATCATCATAACGTTCATCACTCGGCGCCAACCATTCTTTTTCTGCACCCCAATAAATGTCCTTTTCAGGATGCCATATATCTTCTCGGCCAAAAGCAAAACCATAGCTTTTTAAGCCCATACTTTCATAAGCCATAGTTCCGGCAAGAATAATTAAATCTGCCCAACTTACTTTATTACCATATTTTTTCTTTATTGGCCAAAGCAACCGTCGCGCTTTATCTAAACTAACATTGTCTGGCCAAGAATTAAGCGGTGCAAAACGTTGGTTTCCTGTTCCTCCACCACCTCGACCATCAGAGGTTCTATAAGTCCCGGCAGCATGCCAAGCCATACGAATCATCAATCCACCATAGTGCCCCCAGTCAGCAGGCCACCAGTCTTGACTATCGGTCATTAAATCATGCATGTCTCTTTTTAACGCTTCGACGTCTAATTTTTTTAATTCCTCTTGGTAATTAAAATCTTCTCCCAGTGGATTGGTTTTAGAATCGTGTTGATGTAAAATATCAAGATTTAAAGCATTTGGCCACCAATCCGTAACCGTTTTACTCGATGCCGTATTTCCTCCATGATGAAAGGGACATTTTCCTTGTTTTGAGCTATTCATAATGTTAGATTATTAATTTTTTAAATGATTTTTTATTGATTTCTTAAATTTACGAATAGCTTAGCGAAAAAAAGAGTAGATCTACATTTTTATAAGTTATATTTCAATTGGTAAAATTTATAGACAATGGCTTTTGTGAATTTTAAAAGAATTTTAATTTGTACTAATTAACATCGCCATAATTCTTATTTTAGTTTTTCAAACCATAGAAACAAAAAAATGGCTAAGATTACTTTAGACGGAACCCCAATAAAAACTATAGGGGAATTACCCGCGATTGGTTCCCATATTTCAGATTTTAAATTAGTTGCAACAGATTTATCCACCAAAACATTGGCAAATTTTAATGGAAGCCGGTTAATATTAAACATCTTCCCTAGTGTTAATACAGGAGTTTGTTCTGCCTCTATTCGGCAATTTAATCAAGAAGCAAACAGACTGGAAAACACAAAAATATTATGCATTTCAAGAGATTTACCTTTTGTACAAGATCAGTTTTGTGCAGCTGAAGGATTAAAAAATATTATTATGCTCTCCGATTTTAAAAATGGGGATTTTGGAAAAGATTATGGACTTTTAATTACGAGTGGTGCGTTTGATGCACTCTTATCTCGCTCTATAATTGTCACAGATGAATCTGGAAAGGTGGTTTATACCGAGCAAGTCCCTGAAATAGCACAAGAACCTAATTATAAATCCGCACTTGAAGCATTGAATATATAACTCGCTTGATTTAAAAAATTAATGAATAAAAAAGACTCTCTTTTAATGAATCGGATAAAAAGTGTTGGATATGCCTTTAAAGGCGCTGTGCTTTTATTAAAAACCGAACCCAGTATAAAAATTCAATTTGTAATTGGGTTGGTTGTTACAGCCGCTGGTTTTTATTTCGATATTTCATCCTCCGAATGGACTATTCAAATATTGGCCATTGCATTGGTTATGAGTATTGAGGGTGCCAATACAGCTATTGAAGAAATTGCCAACTTTATCCATCCAGATTACAACATAAAAATTGGAAAAATAAAAGATATCGCCGCAGGAGCGGTTTTTATCGCTTCATTTTTTGCGGTAATTGTAGGATTGATTATTTATTTTCCGAAGATTTTTTAAAATAATATTACCTCTAGGATAAACGTTAGTTATTTGTATTTTTGCTGAGTTGCAAACACACTTTAGCAATTTTAATAAATTTTAAGAACGTCAATTCCACATTCCCGTATTAATGGCAAAAAGGAAATCCAAATCTAAAAAAACACCCAAAAAGAGTTTGAGCATGCCCAAATTTAACCTAAGCAACCAGCAAAAATTGGTGTTGGGAAGTTTCTTGGCCATATTAGGGTTGCTCCTTTTTATAGCCTTTGTATCGTTTTTGTTTACCGGTAAAGCCGACCAAAGTACTTTAAGTGAGTTTGCATCACGCGACTTAGAAACCCAAAATTGGCTCAGCAAATCTGGAGCCTGGTTAAGCGATTTTTTTATTCAACGAGGTTTTGGTGTGGCGTCGTTTATATTCTCTGGTTTGATTTTTTTATCTGGAGCTTATGTACTTATGGACATTAATAAAGCCAAACTGAGAAAGCATTGGTTTTGGGGTATTCTTATTGTTATCTGGACATCCATTTTGTTAGGTTTTTTTAGCTCCAAGAATGATATTTTGGGTGGTACCATTGGTTATGAACTTAACAGTTTTCTGCAAGATTACATTGGGAAAATAGGCACTTTCCTCTTATTGTTGTTTGGCCTAATAACTTATTTGGCCATTCGTTTTAAAATGACTTTTGAAAGTTTTACAAACCTTTTTAAATCGGCAAAAAAAGATATTAAAGACGAACTTTCAAGTATGAAAGAAGATGTTATGGTTCCGTTGGACAATAATCTTTCAGAAGAAGCTCAAGCCATTAAATCGGCTTTTGAAATCCCTTTGGATAATAAAGAAGATACCGGACAAACTTTAAAATCTAATAAAGAATCCGAGAAGAAAGATGAGCCTGCAAAACTAGAAGTCAATGTAAATAACGAGGAAGAAAAATCAGAACTCGAAATAAAAGTTGAAGAAGTTAAGGAAGAAACTTCTGAAACTGATAATTTAGCCAACAAACTTGTTGAAGATTTTGGGCAATTTGACCCCACCTTAGAATTAGCAAAATATCAATTCCCAACATTAGACCTTCTTAAAAAGTACGATACCGAAGGTATTAAAATCAACCAAGAAGAACTAGAGGAAAACAAAAACCGCATTGTTGATACCCTCAACAATTATAAGATTGGCATTGCAAGCATCAAAGCCACGATAGGTCCTACGGTAACACTTTATGAAATTGTACCAGACGCAGGGATCCGAATTTCAAAAATTAAAAATCTAGAAGACGATATTGCATTATCGCTTTCTGCTTTAGGCATACGTATTATCGCGCCCATTCCAGGCAAAGGCACTATTGGTATTGAGGTGCCGAATAAAACCTCTACCATTGTCTCCATGCGCTCGGTCATTGCATCGAAAAAATTTCAAAATTCAGAAATGCAACTTCCTATCGCATTAGGGAAAACAATTAGCAATGAGACCTTTGTAGTCGATTTGGCAAAAATGCCACACTTACTTATGGCTGGTGCAACTGGTCAAGGTAAATCGGTTGGACTTAACGCCGTTTTAACGTCCTTACTTTATAAAAAACATCCAGCCGAAGTCAAGTTTATTTTGGTCGACCCTAAAAAAGTTGAACTAACGCTTTTCAATAAAATTGAACGTCATTATTTAGCAAAACTGCCAGATAGCGAAGAAGCGATAATTACCGATAACACTAAAGTAATCAATACCTTGAATTCATTGTGTATTGAAATGGACAATCGTTACGAGTTGTTAAAAAACGCCATGTGCCGAAACATAGCAGAATACAATGCTAAGTTCAAAGCTAGAAAGCTTAATCCTAATGATGGGCACCAGTTTTTACCTTATATCGTTTTGGTGGTTGATGAGTTTGCCGATTTAATTATGACGGCAGGAAAAGAGGTTGAAACACCCATTGCGCGTTTGGCTCAATTGGCTCGTGCTATTGGCATTCATTTAATTATAGCCACGCAACGGCCTTCTGTTAACGTTATTACGGGCATTATTAAAGCCAACTTCCCGGCGCGTATCGCTTTTAGGGTTACCTCTAAAATAGATTCTCGTACCATTTTAGATGGCTCTGGTGCTGACCAGCTTATTGGTCGCGGTGATATGCTTTACACACAAGGCAACGACGTAATTCGTGTGCAGTGTGCCTTTGTCGATACGCCAGAGGTTGAAAGAATTACCGATTTTATTGGTTCACAAAAAGCATACCCTGAGGCTTATTTGCTTCCTGAATATGTTGGCGAAGAAAGTGGCACAGGTCTTGATGTAGATATATCGGATAGGGACGCCCTCTTTAAAGACGCTGCTATAGTACTGGTAACAGCACAACAAGGTTCGGCTTCGTTGTTACAGCGAAAATTGAAATTGGGCTACAATAGGGCTGGAAGATTAATTGACCAATTGGAGGCCGCAGGTATCGTTGGACCATTTGAAGGCAGTAAAGCCAGACAGGTTTTAGTTCCAGATATTACGGCGCTTGAAAAACTTTTAGAAAACGAATTATAACTTGAAAAAATGAAAAAACTATTTGCTATTCTATTGATTACGGTTTCTGTTAATGCATTTGCGCAAAATAAGGCCAAAGCATTGTTAAACGAGGTTTCAGAAAAAGTAAAAAACTACGAGAATATCTCAATTGATTTTAAGTATACCCTCGAAAACATTTCTGAAAATATAAAGCAAGAAACAAAAGGTGATGTCGTTTTAGAAGGTGAAAAATACCGATTAAATATACTTGGGGTTACCCGTTTGTTTGATGGTAAAACGCTTTATAGTATTAGTCCTGAGGACGAAGAAGTAACCATTTCTACTCATATTGAAGATGAAAACGACGATATAACACCCAGTAAAATGTTATCGTTTTATGAAGAAGGCTACACTTACGAAACCGACATTGAGCAAAATATAAAAGGAAGAAAAATTCAGTATATAAGGCTAACCCCTATCGATTCTAATTCTGAAATAAAAAATATTCTTTTAGGCATTGATGCAAATACCAAACATATTTACAATTTAATTCAAGTTGGTAAAAACGGAACGAAAACAACTTTAACTGTTAATTCTTTTAAAACAAACACACCTATTTCTAAAAGCTTGTTTACATTTGACGCGAGCAAATACAAAGATTACTATATCAACAAACTAGATTAGACAAAACCTTTTTAGGTAAGTCCATTAGATATTCAAAACCAAAAACATCAATAATTTCGAGGCAACCTTCGGAAACAATTAAATCTCGATGATCGAGTAACGTGTGAAAATTTTAGACCGCTACATATTAACCACCTACCTAAAAACTTTTTTCAGCGTGTTTATCATACTCATGCTGATTTTTGTTTTACAGACTATTTGGCTATATATAAAAGAGTTGGCCGGTAAAGATTTGGATCTTATCATTATCTTTAAGTTTTTGGCTTATTTTTTGCCAAAACTTATTCCTTTAGTTTTACCTCTAACTATTCTTTTATCCTCAATTATGGTTTTCGGTAGTTTTGCCGAAAACTACGAATTCGCTGCCATGAAATCTACGGGCATTTCGTTGCAACGTGCTATGTCCGGGCTTAGCGTATTCATTGTGATATTGGGCATCACCACCTTTTTCTTTTCGAACAACGTTATTCCATGGGCAGAACTTAATTCATATAATTTAAGAAGGAACATTGCCAAGTTAAAACCAGCCATGGTTATTGCTGAAGGGCAATTTAACAGTATTGATAATACAGATTATAATATAAAAGTTGAGAAAAAAAGTGGTGACCGTGGACAGTTTTTAGAAGATGTTACCATACACGTAAAAGATGTAAATGGGCGTAAAAACACTACCGTCATCATAGCCAAAACTGGTGAATTAACCAGTCCGGAAGGTTCGAATGTTTTAAAGCTTATATTAAATAACGGTCATGTTTATAAAGATAATCCGGGAGGAAGCAATAAATTAAAAGTTAGGAATAGGCAGACATTTGCGAAGAGTGCTTTTGAGAAAAAAATAATCAATATCGATTTATCCGATATGAATAATGTTGATTTCGATGAACAATCGCAAACCGACAAATATAATATGTTAGATGTAATGGACCTTGATACGACAATAGACTCTCTAATCAAGAAAAGTGAAACAGACCACGAAACATTTTCAAAAAATTTACATGTAAGATCTGGCATGCCTCAAATTCAAAAGAATATACCAGTTAAACAAATTGAAAAAACTGAATACACAGGAGATATTCTCGATATTTTTGATACAAAAAAGAAAATTGAGTTGGTGGAATCTTCATTAAGAACTGTTGGTTCGTCCAATCAGCTTATCTCTTCAAAAAAGACAATAATAAAAACTTCGAAGTCTTGGTTAAACAAACATATAATTTCATTTCATGAAAAATTCGCTTTAGCCTTTGCCTGTATCATCCTCTTTTTTGTTGGTGCCCCGTTGGGTGCTTTAATTAGAAAAGGCGGTATGGGCTTACCTATGGTTATTGCTATTTTATTATTTTTAACCTACCACTTTATTGGAATTTTTGCTACCAATAGTGCAAAAAATGGAGGGTTCAATCCTATTTTAGCGAGTTGGTTTTCTACATTACTCATGCTTCCATTAGGTATATTTTTAACAAAAAGAGCAACTGCCGATAAAAGTTTATTTGATTTTGACAGCATCACTGAGCCTTTAAAACGAATATTTAAAATCAAAGAAAAAGATTCGGTTGATTATAAATTCCTTAGCAATCTTAATAACAATGAACTTATTGAGTTAATAAGCGATTACGAGTCTCTGGGACATGAAGAACCAGTAAGGTTTGAAGCCATAAAGCTATTAAATGCAAGAGGATTAGAAACGCCTCAGCTTGAGGAAATCGGTGTTTTTCTTGATAAAGCATTTTTAAAATCTGAACAAATTGTAAAGAACTATTCAAATCACGTGAAGTTTGCGAAAGCACTCTATTTCATAGGGGTAGCGTTATTAGTTTTATTTTTCGTGTTTAAAAACAATAAATTGCCTTCATTAGCACAACCTGCCATTCAACTAAGTGTAGTATCTTTAGTTTTATTCGTTATTTATTACTTAAAATCAATTAAAAACGTCTACCAATTTTACGGTCATATTAACAAGAATAGAAAACGACCTAAGATATACCTTTTAATGATTGGCTTACCACTTTATATAATTGTACACCTCTTCCTTAATCAAAAAATAAAGGAAGACTTAAAACAAAACTGTTTAGAATCTTTAAAATAAGCAATATATTTGCCGCATGAATGTAGGAACCATGACACATAAAAGCACGTCTGAAATTAAATTGAACACCATAAAAGAAGCCATTGACGATATAAGAAACGGAAAAGTTATTATTGTTGTTGATGATGAAAACCGTGAAAATGAAGGCGATTTTTTGGCTGCGGCAGATAAGGTTACGCCAGAAGTTATCAACTTTATGGCTACTCAGGGCCGTGGATTAATTTGTGTACCACTTACGGAAAATAGATGTGATGATTTGGAACTAGACATGATGGTGCGCAATAATACCGACCACATGGAAACCGCTTTTACCGTTTCGGTTGATTTACGTGGAAAAGGTGTTACAACTGGTATTTCTGCTTCAGATAGAGCTAAAACAGTGAAAGCATTGATTGACAGGGACACCAAACCTTTTGAATTGGCCAGACCTGGTCATATATTTCCTTTAGTAGCAAAAGAAGGGGGTGTTTTAAGGAGAACTGGACATACAGAAGCGGCTATTGATTTTGCTCGATTGGCTGGCTTGAACCCAGCAGGTGTTATAGTAGAAATTATGAATGAAGACGGTTCAATGGCGCGCCTTCCTCAACTTTGCGAAGTAGCAAAAACGCTAGATTTAAAGATTGTTTCTATTGAGGATTTGGTTGCTTACAGAATGCAGCACGATTCTTTGATTGAGAAAAAAGAAGACTTTGACATCGAAACACGCTTTGGAAGTTTTAGATTAATAGCCTACCAGCAAACCACTAACAATCAAATACATATAGCTTTAACAAAAGGCCAATGGAAAGATAATGAAGAGGTGTTGACCAGAATAAATTCTACTTTGGTGAATAATGATATTCTTGGCACACTTACCAATAACGCCGACAAACAATTGGACAACATGTTTAAGGTTATAAATGATGCTGGAAAAGGTGCTATTATTTTTATAAACCAAGAATCACAATCTACCAATATTCTAAATAGATTGTCGTTTTTAAAAGAAAATCAACAAGAAAATACGATTACCAAAGCACCAAAAATTAAAATGGACAACAGAGATTTTGGTATTGGAGCTCAAATACTTCACGATTTAAACATTCATAAGTTACGTTTAATTTCTAACTCTGGCCAAACCAAGCGTGTTGGACTAATTGGTTACGGCTTAGAGATTGTTGACTACGTTAATTATTAATCTACTACTTCAAATTCTTTTAGTAATCCTTTTTCCCTCGCATTTGGTACTTCTGCTATAAAGGCATACTTGCCAGGTTTTAAATTAACTTGAAAATATCCAGTGCTTCCCTCATCATCATCATTATAACCACCCATAAAAGTTAATCCATTTGGAACAGGTGTAATAAATCCTTTAGGGTCGTACCAAACCATCCAAGCTTCCAAAGCATCAACATCTGCAATATCATCAAGTTTTACTAAATGTACATCTGAGGTTGCAAAATTTTCATGTAATTTCTGATTAATGATATTTACCTCAAATATATGTTCGCCTTTTTTTAGGTCTCCTGAAATATGAAAACCATCTTCTTTTATATCAATTGTATTAGTCGCTATTGGAGGTCCTGAATCACTTTTAGCATCTGTTACGTAAACTTCTTTAATCATACCCATTGTAGAATGAAATTTACCATTAGCCATCTTTACATAACATTCAACACTATGGAGACCAGGCTCTAAATTAAGTGTTGAAATTCCGCTTAACTTTGGAGCAATTAAGCCAGATCCTCCACTTGGAACTGCTTGGCTAAACCACTTTGGCATTTTACCAAAAGCAGCAAAGCCTTCTTCGGTTTTTCCTTCATTAATTAAATCCATACCTTCTTCAAAAACTGGATCGGCCTCATTTATAAAATTTTCTACTGTTATACCTGCTGGCAATTTTACAAATCGAAAGAAATGCGTTTCATTGGCACGATTGTCATATTTAAAAGTATTCCAACCTGATGGAATGGTATCTTGCATCTGAAATTCCATACTAAGTGTTACAATATCAATAACATTGGTGGGTTCTTTTACTAGGTTTTCAACTTCAATTATCACTTCTTCAACAGACTCTGATTTTTTCTCGTTTTTGCACCCGCACAAAATTGTTACCGCGAAAAATAGTAATACCAGATTGACAAACTTTGTTTTCATAGTTTAGTTTTAAAAAAATAGGGGAATGAACATCAAAATTAATTTTTGTTATTCCCCTATTGAAGGATTGATTAATAGCCTCTTTTTATTCTTTAGTTATCTCTACGATTTTTACGACTTTATTGTTTAGTAAAATATGTAAGGTGTAAACCCCTTTTTCTAAATGGTCAATACTCATATAGATTTTGTCCTTACTTTTATTTAGGGTAGAATCGACCATTTAATTACCGCTATTACTTTACATGACCAAATTAGACAAACAACCCATATATGGATGCAATATATGTTTCAGATGATGCAAGATATGTTACAAGAAAACTAACAAGACTGAAAGACCTTTTTTAAAATCAATCACTTAGCTTTTTTGAAGATAATCATTCGGCGTGCATTTATAAGCTTCTTTGAAACACTTGATATAATAGGATGGTGTATTAAAACCTACTTGATATGCTACTTCTGATATTGTAGCATCCGATTTTTTCAAAAGTTCAACAGATAATTTTAAACGTTGCGAACGAATAAATTCTGAAGTACTAGACCCAGTAATGGCTTTTAATTTTCTGTGTAATTGTGTTCTGCTCATTCCCATTGCCTTGGAAAAAGCGACACTCGAAAAGTCAGGGTTGACCAAGTTCTTATCCAAAACTGACTTTAATCGCTTTAAAAATTCTTCTTCAGTTGAAGAAATGCGTATTTCTGGGTTTAAATCAAAACCCTTACTAAAATGTTTTTGAAGCTTTTGTCTGTTTTCTATAAGCTTTTCAACCCGCAATTTTAGGGTCTCTGTATTAAATGGTTTGGTTACGTAAGCATCGGCTCCTGTATTTAAGCCTTCTTTTTTTTGGGCCTCACCTACTTTGGCAGTTAAAAGTATTATAGGAATGTGACTTGTTAGCTCGTTATGTTTTAAAGCATTGCATAGATAAATCCCATCCTCAACAGGCATCATGACATCGCTAATAATTAAATCTGGGATATGTTTTAGAGCCATTTCAACGCCAATTTTTCCATTATTGGCCTCAATAATTTTGTAAGCCCCTTTAAAGATGGAAGCCATAAATGTTCTAATATCAACATCGTCTTCAACTAAAAGCAAAGTACGGCTATTATCACTCAAATCATCTTCAAAGTGGTTGTTGTATAACTCATCATCATTTTCAACATAAATGATTTCTGAAGTTTTAAATGCATTTTTTTCAATAGGAAGAGTAACCATGAATTGTATATTATCTGAATCTAAACTACTAACAACAACTCTTCCTTTCGACAAGGATACTAATTCTTTAACAAGCGCAAGACCAACCCCCACACCTTCTTCGGTCGCATCATCTTGATAAAAACGTTCGAACAATTTACCCAAATCTTTTTTTGTGATTTCCTTGGTGGTATTCGTGACGGATAACACTAAAGCACTTTCTTGCTTATTGGCGTCAAAACTAATAGCACTTGATTCTGGCGCATATTTTACGGCATTAGATAATAGGTTTGAAGCAATTTTTTCAATAATATCGGAATCATACCAAGCATTACTTAAATTTTGAATTGTACTGTTTATCTGAATACTTTTTTCATTGGCTTTATATCGAAACGCTGAAACAATTTGCGTTAGAAGTACCGTTAAATTCCCTTGTGTTACTTTTAAATTAATCTGGCCCGAATCTATTAAAGATAAATCAACCATTTGATTAACCAAATTAAGCAATCTAGTTGCATTTTGTTTTACCAATCCCAACTCTTTACGGTCTTCGGGCTTTAAATCTTCTTTAGACAACTGATGGTCAATAGGACCAGAAATAAGTGTAAGGGGTGTTCTAAATTCATGCGAAATGTTGGTATACAGCTGTGTTTTAAACTCGTCTAACTTTTTTAAACGTTCGGTTTCCGCATGCTCTAATTGTAATTGCGTTTTTACATTCCATCTAAACTTTAAATACTTGTAGACACCTAAAGACAAAATCAAGAATGCTAACATATAAAACAATTTCATCGTTGTAGTTAGGTACCATGGCTTTAAAATTGTAAAGGCGAAGGTGGCTGAGTTATTGTTCCAGACACCGTCGTAGTTGGAGGAAATAACCTCAAAAGTATAAGTGTTTGGCGGTAAATTAGTGTAATGTGCAAAATTGATGCTTTTTGGCGAAATCCAATTATCATCATAATTTAAAAGTCTATACCTATACTGGTTTCTTTCAGGTTGCGAAAAATGTAAGCTGGAAAATGTAAATGTAACGGTATTTTGATTGTACTTAAACTTAGTGTTTCCCATCAAAGGTTGTTCTTTGGAAAAGACTTCAAACTTGGAAATGATAGTTTTGGGCTTCACGTTGTTATAAGTGATTTTTTCTGGGCTAAACCAATTAAGCCCTTCGAGCCCTCCAAAATAAAGAGTGCCTTTAGAATCCTTAAAATAGGCTCCTGTGTTGAACTCGGTATCTTGCAACCCATCGTCAACGCTAAACACCTCGAAATCTTCATCAACAGGTTTAAAACGGCATAAACCATTATTTGTACTAAACCATAAATTTTTATCATTGTCTGGCAAAATACCATAAACCACTTGATTGGGCAGTCCGTCTTTTTCTGTATAAACTTTGATCGTATTATTTGCTATATCGAACTTTTTTAAACCGGCTCCAAAAGTGCCCACCCACAGTGTTTGATTTTCAATGAACAGTGACTTTATTTTATCATCTAGGCCTTTAACTTTTGAGATTTTATTGGTTTTAATATCGAGTTTAAAAACGCCTTTATTGTCAGTTCCTATCCAAAAGTCATTATGGTTTCCTTTTATAAATGCCCGAATATTATTTTGTGTCAACGCCGAATTGGATGTATTAAATTGTTTCATAATACCTTTGTATTTATCAAATAAAACAATACCATGTCGCTCGGTGGCCAACCAACGGCGGCTTTTCGATTCCTCCAAAATTCGCCAAATAGTATAATTGTTCAACTCGGAAAAAGATAAATAGTTGCCCGAACTTTCAATAATATTTAACCCGTAACCTTGGTGACCCACCCAAAGTTCTTCTTCAAAATAATTTAAACTAATTATTCTATTACTGTTTAACGGCGAGTTATCAATAGTGTATGTTGTAAAGGTTTCGTCGTTGGTATTGTGGTAAGTCAGCCCTTTTCCTGAAGTACCAATCCAAAAATTATAGTCTTTGTCCGTTGTAAAACTTCTAATCATATCAACATTTACGGTTCTTGGCACCTGATTATTGGTAAGAATATTGAATTTAATTAAATGTTCGTCGTAGTAGCTGGCTCCTGTTCCGTCTGACCCTATCCATATTACCCCCGTAATGTCTTCATACAAACAGAGCATATCATTATAGTGAATGGCGAACGGATTGTTTTTATTGGCTTTAAAATTCTTTATACTATTGGTTGGGAAATCTATTAAATACACACCATTTCCGTATGTGGCAATCCATAGTCGGTTTTTGCTATCAATTAACAAGTCTTCAATATTTAAGTCATTCGGGAGGTCTTCATGACTGTATTTTACAAACTCATTGTTGTTTTCGGGCATATAAAACAATCCATTTCCATAAGATCCCAACCAAAAACCACCGGCACGATCTTGCTCTAATGTACCAAAGTTGGTTTCTGTACTAGTTTTTACTGGCACTTTGATGTAGCGGCCATTGTCAAAAACCCTATAAACAGCTCCTGAGGCCGCAACCAAAATTTCTTTTTTGGCTTGAACAATATTATAGACCGTGGTCGTTTTATCTTCCTTTTTGAATATTGCAATCGTATCTTTTGTTTTATAATTAACCTTAAAAAGCCCATTGCCATAAGAACCTATAAACAGATTTAATTTTTCATCTTGGAAAATAGCACTTGCCCGAAACCCCTGTTTTACAATGTTGAATGTATCTGTTTTTGCCTGATAGCGCTCTAGTTGCCCTGAATGGGTAATAATCCACAGTCTATTTTGCTTATCGATGTAAACCTTACCTAAGTTACTAAAGGTAGCCCTTGTAATGTCTTCAAATTGTTTATTATAGTGTTTAAAGGTTCGGCCGTTGTATCTATTTAAACCATCTTGTGTGGCAAACCACATGTACCCAATAGAATCTTGAGCCATACTAATCACACTATTTTGTGAAAGGCCCTGCTCTACCCCTAACCCCCTAAAAGCCATTTGGTCTCTATGGCTTTGGGAAAAAGCAGTTATGGTCAATAAAAATACCAGAACAAATTTTACAGAACTCATTTATAGGATTTACCCCTAAAGCTACGAAATTGTTTTGAACATAAAACTACAGCACTTGTGTAATAATCTCAGCCATTTTTTTTGCTCTGCCAATAACTTCTTCTTCTGTCCAGGATAATTTTATTAAACAGGAAATATTTCGGCCAATAAAGTGGTCTGAAGCATCAAAAGTTTTGGTTTCTAAGTATTTTAAACCTATTTTAACTTCTTCTGAAATTGGGAAAAGTGATTTCAATCCTTTCAAATGTTCCCATTTACGAATGTAGTGCCAGTTGTTATCGTAATAATTCCAGCAGGCATCAATTCCCCCTTCTTTAAAGCCTTGAATTACTTTTCTGGCCGATTCTAAATCTGGCAAAAAGAAATTGAAAAATGCTCCGCTTTCTTCACCACCAGTAGGAACTGTTCTTAAAGTTACTCCTGAAACATCTCCAACAATGTCTTTAAATATGCTTAAATATTTACGTTGGATTTCTAAAAATTCAGGCAAGCGTTTTACTTGTGCTAAACCAACTGCAGCATGCAATTCTGAAATCCTGAAGTTATAACCTAAAAATGGATGTGTTTCTGCCCCCCTATCACTACCTACATGGTCGTGACCATGATCGCTGTAATGGTCGGCATTTGTATAATACACTTTGTTATTGGTAACTACTGCCCCGCCCTCACCACAGGTAATGGTTTTTACAAAATCGAATGAAAAGCAACCCAAATCGCCAACACTTCCCAACGGTTTTCCGTTGTAGGTACCACCTATGGCCTGGCAAGCATCTTCAACTAAAAGTAAATCATGCTTTTTACAAATATGTTGTAATGCATCCATATTGGCCATACTACCACACATTTGCACTACCATGACGGCTTTTGTTTTTGGTGTTATCGCTGCTTTTACAGCATTGGGATCTAAACATAGGGTGTCGTCTATGTCAACTAAAACGGGAATGGCGCCAAGCATCATAATAGCCTCAAAACTCGCTACAAACGTAAATGTTGGCATGATTACTTCATCTCCAGCACCAACTCCTGCGCTTGCCAATGCTACCGATACAGCAGCCGTACCACTTGAAACTAATTGAACATAATTTGATTGAAAAGTATTTTGCAACTCGGTTTCTAGCTCTTTGGCTTTCCAGTGGCCGTTTCGCATACCGTCGAAACCGTAACGCATAAGCACACCGCTATCTAAAACATCGTTAACTTCTTTTCTTTCTTTTTCTCCAAACAGTTCAAATCCTGGCATAATATTTTTTTGTTATTCTGTATTTAGGCTTTTAGGTTGCGTTAGGGATTGAAGCGGCATCCTTTTTTGAGGCACGATAAAAAGATATAGCGTAAAGCCCGACCCTTGCGGTAACGCCCTAATTATTTAAATTTCTATTACCGCTTCTTTTATTGGTTTCCTAACTTTTTTAAATTCGGAAAACATATCGTCCTTCGCGCGGTAACCTATGGGCAGAAGCAATACTGATTTTAGTCCTTTTTCATCTAATTTCAGTAATTCATCGTACTTTTTAGGCAGAAATCCTTCCATGGGGCAGGAATCGATGCCTTCAATCGCGCAAACGGTCATTAGGTTACCCAAAGCAATGTAAGCTTGATTTGTGGACCATTGTTGGCGTTCTTTTACCGACATCTTTTCAATCATTTTTATAAGATCTTCCCGATATGGCTTTAATATAGTTTCCGGTGTTTTTCGCGTATCTTTTATATTGTTATAATACGTGGTAATGTCATTTTGCAAAATATCGTTTTGTATGCAAATAACCAGCAGGTGCGATGCCTCTACTACTTGTTTTTGGTTGTATGCATGCTTTAATAATGGACTCCTGATTTCCTCATCTTCAATAACTACTAGCTTTATAGTTTGAAGTCCGAACGATGTCGCCGTTAGATTAAAGGCTTGTTTTACTACATTTAATTTGGCTTCTGAAAGTTTTTTTTCTGCATCAAACTTTTTGGTTGCATAGCGCCATTTTAACTGCTTAATCGTATCCATTTGCATATAATTTTGTGCAAAAATAAGATTTGTGATTTTGTTTTCGGCTATTGTTTCAGAAAATATAGACTTTTAAATCTTGAAAATTTCTTTTAAAAAAATTGTTTTTTATTTGAAAGAATTAAAAAAGGATTCTATATTTGCACCCGCATTCAGGCAAATAGCTTGATGAGGCACTCAAGGAGAAATGGCAGAGTGGTCGAATGCGGCAGTCTTGAAAACTGTTGAGGGTCACACCTCCGGGGGTTCGAATCCCTCTTTCTCCGCTAAAAGCCTTGCATTTTATGTGAGGCTTCTTTTTTTACATCACTTTTCTGTAATAAGAATTCCTAAAATCCTTTTAAACACTGAGTTTATTTGAATTTAATCTGGTTGAGGGGTTTATTTTATTTTTTAAATAGAAATCAAATTCCACCTTAAATCTCATAGTTCAGTTACCCTATGAGTTACCCTATATATTCTAAAAAATAAGGGTAACTAAATTTCAAGGAATCAATGGTGATTCCCTGATATATAATTGATTTACTGACACTTTAACGAATTAATTTAAAACTCTTATCATGATTAAACCAAATTTTTATTTAAAAACAGACAAACTAAAAGACAACTTGAGTTACCCTACTTACCTAAAAATGACGCATAAAGGAAAATCAACAACGCTTAGTACTGAAAATGGATTGCAAAAAAAAGATGGAATTCAACAAATAGACTAAATAATACATTAAAGTTAGAGATAGAAAAAAATTGTAGAATTGCCCTTGACGGGCGGATATCTTCAGCCTAAAAAGTTCAATTTAGGCGGAAGACATACAATTGATTTTGCATCATACATCCATTTTATGAGCTAGTATTGGTTAAAACTTATTAGTAATAATAACGTTCTTTCTAAAAACAGCTTGTTTAGTTTCAACTATGATTACATAAGGACCTTCCGAAATGGTTTTAACAGGAATTTTAAATTCACCACCAGATATGCTGAACATTTCTGGCCGATTCCAAGATTTAACTGTTTGTCCTATAAGATTAGTGATATATACTTGTTCAACTTCTATGGTATTTGGTACATGAATATATATCTGATTGGATTTATTTAAATAATTTACAACAGCATTTTCTATTTCGAAGTCTTCAAGGTCTAGCGTGTTGTTTTGAGCCTTAGTAAAGGCGATAAAAAATCTATTTGAATAGTCGCCTGCATCCAAATATATATTAAAGCTTTTGTTGTTTATTTTGGTGTAAGTATCCAAAAATGAATCGTAAACATATACATTTTTATAACTATCAAAGTTTTCCAAGCCAGCCAACGAAATCTGTACTGGCCCTGTCTCATTTATAGTAATGGCAATTGGATATTGCTTTGCTTTATCAAACTCGCCAACACCCTGAATCACATATTTTTCATCACTTATCATAAATAGCATATCACTTGGTAATGTTTCAAATGCCTTGGCATCATAACCATAATCAAAACCATCAGATGCTTCATTATTTGGCGTAAAGGCTAATAATAAAGGCCTATTTGTTCCTTCAGCTGATTTGAACTGAAACCTAATACGTTTAATAACTGTTTCATCTATAATTGGCTCTGAACTGTTTTTTGCACTTTTAGAATTACTGGTTTTCAAAAATTGCGAGCCATCATTAGTATTATCATTGGTTTCTCTTTCGAAGATTCTTTGGCTATTCTGAAATTTAAGAAAATCTTCGTCTTTATCATCAGGAAATGCAGAATGAACAAAAAATCCTTGAGCAACTGGGATATATTGGCCAGGTCTTAAAATTGAAGAGCCATTACCACTTACTTCAAAACCATCGGTTGTGGTATATTTTACTCCAGTAACCGGTGCATTACCACCAGCTAAAGTATAAGTGGCATACCCGCCTTCATAATCTCTTAGAACGTGGGTGTTATTTGAATCAAAATGTATCCAGAAATACAGCGAACCATCAATACTTCCTGTAGTTTCTGGGTTTGCTGGAGTAGGTGTTCCACCAGGGTTAAGTGCAGGTATATTATCTTTAATAAATTCATCGGCATCTATAGCAGACGGGTATGGGTTACCTATTAAGGCATCATTCCCAATGGTTATTGGTGAATTGATTGTGTTATTATGTGGTTTTCCTACAAACACATAATTTTGATATGAGCCACCAGCGCCACTTCCTTTCATGGTATAGCCTAACCCTGTTTTTATAGCTGTGGTACTACTTAATTTAACCCATTTTGCATACGTGTTTGATGCAAAATTTTCATAAGACCATAGCCAGTACTCTGGTATTGATATGGGACTTGAAGTTGCAGATGCATTATAACCACTAGATAACCAGTTTATAACTTTTGGGGTACTAGATACTGTACCATCGCGATGTTGCCATTTAATATAAAAAGGTAAATTATTATCAGTTGTATTAACAGGAGAAGTTGGAGAGCTCCAATAATTGTAATTAAATAAGTTGATACTTCCTTGTTGGGATCGAAATATATAACCAGCACTGGTAACATCTAAAATACTTTCGTTAAATTGAACAGTTGGATTGCCACTAGTATTGTAGCGTTTTTGTACTAATTGTGATTCACCCACCAAATCCATAAAGCCATCCAATTTTAAATAGTGGGTAATCCATAGGCCGTGGCCTGTATTGGTTTCATCTTGAGTACCTTGTGCTGTAATGGTCAAGTCACTGCTTGGGTCGACAACTAATCCTAAAAGGGTAATATTTCTCGGAGATGCAGAGGTCAAATCAGATTCAATGATATGCGAAGTTTTTACGATATTCCAATCAATTCGGGTAGTGTTATCAATCCCTAATGCATTTGGATAGTCCCAAACGGTATCACTATATGTCCATGGTGTGGCAGGTGTGATGTCATACCAATTACCGCCAGATTTTGTTGTATATGGCAATGGGGCACTTGGTTCTTGCTGACTAGTAATGTGTCTAAGCTTACCATCAACACCAACACCACCGTAAGGTTCAAGATACCCACACGCAATCTGATCCATACGGTAATAGCCGTCAAGATTTGCCCAAGTAAGAAGATCTTCTTCAACTCCATCTTGATTTGTATCCACTCCATAAATTTTTGTTGGTATAACTTCACCACCTACATCACTTCCTAATTGCTTGATTTCCTGATTCATCATCTGACGAATATGATGGACACTCAGGGTTTTATTCCAGATGCGCACTTCATCAATCCAACCAGAAAAATAATTCACGGGTTTATTTGGCGGATTGCCAGTTTGGGCCATCGCTCCTAAAATAAAGTCATTAGCATTGGTATTTGGAGCACTTCCACTATTGCTACTAACCTGAATACCATCAATATACATACGGTAAATACCACTATTCCCATTAGTAGGAGTTCTAGTAATGGCAACATGATACCACCTATTGGTGCCAATAGGGAAAGCCGATGTAATGGATCCAGATTCGTTCCATCTAAAAGATACTATGTTGTTAACTAGTCGAAGATCATAACCTTTTTTGTTATAATCACTCGAATTAGCATTCCGTTTGGATATAATGGTTTGTATCGCATTGTTTGTTCCACCAGTATTGGTTGTGGCATCGGGTTTGATCCAACATTCAACACTAAATGCTGGATTTAAATTATAATTATCGCCAAAAGTAACATTGTCGTTTTCACCATCAAAATCAACAATGGCACAATTTGTAATTTCGACTATAACATCGTCTACACAGGAAAATTCATTATTAGGACCCCATGGCCCAACCGTCCATAGTAATCTATAGGTTCCTGGATCACCTGTAAAAGTAGCATTGGGATCCTCGTCATCTGAAAATGAATAAGAACTACCACAATCGAAGCTTGAATTATCAAGATCAACAGTCCATTTCCCCGGCGTACCTGTACCGGGATCACCACAATTCTTACAATCAAGAGGAAGCGTAAAGGCGCCTTTTGTTGCATTGTCAATGGCGTTCTTCGTATTGTCGTAAGCGTTTAGGGTTATTACATTTTCTCCACATTCACCGGGTGCATATAGAATGTCCTCTCCGGCATAAGCATAGTTAACCAGAACATCTGCCAGAGCTGTACCATCTGGGTCGTATGCTCTACAACCATTAACCAAAATTGTCGCACCATACTGATGGGCCCCTGGAGCATCAGGTGTAAAAGTATAAGCTACACTCAAGGTTCCATCTGCTAGAGGATCTTCATTAGGGTCTCCAATACCGTCAGTCCATTCAATTTCATTGGCTGGAGATCCACCAAGCGGCAATGTAATTTCATCTATGGCCCAAGCGCTAAAAGGACTATTGCCAAAATAGGTCCATCTAAACCGAACCTGATCGTAAGACGTGTAAAGATCCAATGGAAATGTTAATTGATAGGTGTCAAATACATAATTAAACTGTGAAGACCCCGGATCAGATGTATAGGGCCATTCGCCATCAGGAATAACTCCCGGGATATCCCAGATGTCCTGTAGTAATACGTTATAAGTAAGTCCGCCATCCAGAGACATTTCAAATAAGGCAATATCGGTAGGATCATCTAAATTCCAAGCTGTGGTAAATGATATTGAAGGCGATTCCAAACCAAGTAAACTCAAAATTGGCGTTTCTAATGTTGTGGCATTGCCAGGAGGAAATTCATCGATGTATTCTTGACTTGTAAAATCGCCTTGTGCAATAGCGAACTTAAAATTGTTAGAATCATATTCAATTTTAGGTGACCAAGTCCCATCTGGAAAAGGATGATTGTTTGTTGCAGTCCAATTATTCACAGAACGATTGTTGGCCGCTCCAGTAAATGCAACGCCCGCTACTTGCCCATCAATCTTCCACATATTCGGATTCCATTTATCAGGGAACTGACCCTGATCAAACTGTCCGGCTTCTTCTTCATCCGGATCAATAAGTATGCCTCCATACCCACTATAAGCAACCAATGAAATTTCTGTACCCAAACACGTATTGAAATAATCATTTTCAAGTGTTGGGGGCACATCTGGTGGTACGGCATGTACACTCATAATTTGCGAATATTCCTCACAGGTTCCCCATTGAATGAGTACTCTAAACACCGTGGATTTAGTATTTGCAAAATCAAAATCGATATTATACGTATTTAAACCAGAAGTACTTGGAATAATATCCCAGTTGTTATCGCCGGCTTCAAATTTTTCCCAATGTACAATTGTTCCATTTTCTCCTGATAAATTGATCGTTACCGGATTGATATCATCAGGACAGGCCGATATGGCCACATTGTTAGTAGGAGGAAATTCCACTGGATCCAAATCATCCACCCGACCTAGCAAGACCCCTCCAGAAATAGGAGGTTTTGTTAAGGTTACATTTTGTTGCTGCGTTACTATTTGACCATTTCTGTCGTCATAGGTCCAGGTGATTATAGTTGTACCAAAGGTTGTAATAGGAAAATCTATATCATTTCCATTAGCATCCGTCGGATCTCCATTAATTGTTCCTCGGCAATTATCAGTTGCCGTTGGTGTTACTACATCAACTTCGCAATCAACAACATTGATATCTGGAAGGTTTGCAATATCCGGAACAGGTGGGATAGTATCATTTATAATTACTGTTTGATCTACTGTAATTGAGTTACCATTACCATCATCAAAAAGCCACGAAATAACATAAGTCCCATCACTATTAAAGGTATGTGGCCAATCGTAATCTCCGTTTGTCCCGGTTATTGTACCTGCACAATTATCTGTTGTTGTTGGTGCATTGACAGTGAATGAACATTGACGGGTCTCAGTGGATATGACTATTGTGTCCGGTGGAGTAGTATCTAATACTGTGATGGTCTGTGATTCTTGAGAGCTATTGCCACAGGCATCGGTTGCGGTCCATGTCCTAGTTACAGAATATTCATCAGGATGTGATGCATCTGGAGTGGTTACATCTATAAAGACCAGTGATGGCAAACCATCGCAAGCATCAGATGCAGTTGGGCTACTGAATACAGGCGTTTCGGTACACTCAATAGTTGTATCTGGTCCCACACCAGATATTACAGGAGGTGTTGTATCTTCAATAGTAAATGTGGCTTGAGCAGTAGCAGTTCTACCACAATCATCAGTAGCGTTAAAAGTTACCGTGGCAGCGCCCGTTCCTCCACAAAGGTCAGAAAGTGCAGTAAAGTTATTTGACCAAGACACATTGCCACAAGTATCCGAGGCAGCAGCGCCGCCATTAGAGCTTAACCATGCTGTAAGAGCAGCTCCATTGCCGGCACCATCACATTCTACAGTTTGATCGGAAGATGGAGTATCTATGCTAGGGTCTGTGGTGTCTTCAATAGTAAATGTCGCTTGAGTAGTAGCAGTTCTGCCACAATCATCAGTAGCGGTAAAAGTTACCGTCGCCGAACCCGTTCCTCCACAAAGGTCAGAAAGTGCAGTAAAGTTATTTGACCAAGTTACATTGCCACAAGTATCCGAGGCCACAGCGCCGCCATTAGAATTTAACCATGCTGTAAGAGCAGCTCCATTGCCGGCACCATCACATTCTACAGTTTGGTCAGATGCAGCGGTATCTATG
>NZ_JBJJBQ010000008.1:0-154339 GCF_045446075.1 Flavisericum labens
ACAATGTTACCATTGTTCAGCTTTAATTTATAAATTTAATCCTTTAATAATCTGTATCGGTTATTTAGGACTAGACAAATATTTAAAAACTTTAAGAAAGCACTTCCTGTACTTTATCTGCAGCCTCTTGAAACTCGGTAGCACTTAATACATCTAAACCAGAGTTGTCAATTAATTCTTTTGCCACGTCGGCGTTGGTCCCTTGTAATCGCACAATAATTGGTACGCTAATATTACCCATGTTTTTATAAGCATCAATAACCCCTTGTGCCACTCTATCGCATCGAACAATACCTCCAAAAATATTGATTAGAATAGCTTTTACAGCTGGGTCTTTTAATATGATTTTAAAAGCGGCTTCAACACGAGCGGCATCAGCAGTGCCTCCTACATCTAAAAAGTTGGCTGGTTCACCACCCGCTTGTTTAATTAAATCCATAGTAGCCATAGCTAAACCGGCGCCGTTTACCATACAACCAACGTTTCCGTCTAAATCTACGTAATTCAGTCCTTTCTCACCAGCTTCAACTTCAATGGCGCTTTCTTCTCTAATATCTCTTAAATCAACATAATCTTTATGTCTATAAAGAGCATTGTCGTCAATCGTAACTTTGGCATCTACAGCCATTATTTTATTATCGCTTGTTTTTAAAACTGGATTAATCTCAAATAATGAAGAATCAGATTTTACATAAGCTGTATATAAAGCAGTAACAAACTTGGTCATTTCCTTAAACGCTGTACCCGATAAGCCAAGGTTAAAGGCTACTCGTCGAGCTTGGAAAGGCATAATTCCTACAGCTGGATCAATTTCCTCAGTAAAAATTAAATGAGGTGTTTCCTCAGCAACGGTTTCTATATCCATTCCACCTTCAGTAGAATACATAATCATATTGCGCCCAGTTCCTCTATTAAGCAAAACAGACATATAGAACTCACTGGTTTCACTTTCTCCAGGATAGTAAACATCTTCGGCAACTAAAACTTGGTGCACTCTTTTTCCTTCGGCTGAAGTTTGCGGAGTAACCAAATCCATACCAATTATTTGCCCAGCAATTTCTTCAACTTCTCCAAGGTTTTTGGCAAGCTTTACGCCTCCACCTTTTCCACGACCACCTGCATGAACTTGTGCTTTTATTACATGCCAACTGGTTCCTGTTTCACTTGTTAATTGTTTTGCTGCTGCAACTGCTTCTTTAGCATTTTGTGCCACAATACCGCGTTGAATGCGTACGCCAAAACTGCTTAGTATTTCTTTGCCTTGATATTCGTGTAAATTCATAATGTCCTTGATAAGTTTAAGAAGCACAAATGTAAATAATAGCGGTTACTTACCCTAATAATTAATTGCGAAAACTTATTAAGAATAGCAAACAACAATATTTAATGTTAAATAATTAACATTTTGTTTAATGTTTACAAATTTTTTACTGATTTCTTTTTTATAAGTTTTAATAAAATATCTTTGGCGAAAATTTGAAATCATGACAGAAAATCAATTGCTTAAAATTGTACAGGAGTTCGGTAGCCCCATATACGTTTACGACGGCCATAAAATTGAAGCACAATATAAAAGACTTACAAGTGCATTTAAAAATGTGAAGCACTTAAAAATAAACTACGCCGTTAAAGCGCTGTCTAATATTTCAATATTAAAACTTTTGAGATCTTTAGGTTCTGGAATAGACACGGTATCCATTCAAGAGGTAAAATTAGGTTTGGCTGCAGGTTTTAAGCCAGAGCAAATTATATTCACTCCCAACGGTGTTTCCTTAAGTGAAATTGAGGAAGCCGCAAAACTTGGTGTAAAAATAAATATCGATAACCTCTCTATTTTAGAGCAGTTTGGCACAAAACACCCTAAGGTACCAGTTTGTATTCGTATTAACCCACATGTTATGGCGGGTGGAAATGCCAATATCTCGGTGGGTCACATCGACTCTAAATTCGGTATTTCCATTCACCAAATTCCTCATATTCTGCGCATTGTGGAAAACACTAAAATGACCATCAATGGTATTCATATGCACACGGGAAGTGATATATTGGATATTGAAGTGTTTTTATATGCCAGCGAAATTTTATTCGAAACAGCCAAGCAATTTAAAAACTTAGATTTTATAGATTTTGGTTCTGGATTTAAAGTACCTTATAAAGAAGGCGATATTGAGACCAATATTGAAGAATTGGGCCAAAAACTAACCGAAAGATTCAACCAATTCTGTAAAAATTACGGTAAAGATTTAACCCTTGCGTTCGAACCTGGGAAGTTTTTGGTTAGTGAATCGGGATGCTTTTTAACACAAGTAAATGCAGTAAAACAAACAACGTCAACGGTATTTGCTCAGGTAGACTCTGGTTTTAACCATTTAATTCGCCCAATGTTTTACGGGTCGCACCACGATATAAGTAACATCTCTAACCCAAATGGCAGAGAGCGTTTCTATACCGTAGTGGGTTACATTTGCGAAACTGACACTTTTGGCAGTAATCGTCGTATTAAAGAAATTACCGAAGGTGACGTCCTTAGTTTCAAAAATGCTGGAGCCTATTGTTTTTCTATGGCCAGTAATTACAATTCGCGTTTCCGTCCAGCGGAAGTACTCTGGTATAACGAAAAGGCACATCTCATAAGAAAACGTGAAACTTTTGAAGACATTATAAAGAATCAGCTTGAAGTTGACTTTTCTACACAAGAAAAAAAGACTGCTATTAAGTAATTTCCAACTAATCTTAGTTATCAAAAAAAGGCTTTACAAATGTAGAGCCTCTTTTTTTTTACACTAAACTCTATCGATATATTGTCACAAACTTGATAATATTCAATATTTTACGTAATATTAGCTTATATATTCCCCTAAGTCTTTTTTTAAAGTTTAATATCAACAAAAAGAGGCTATGCAAAATCTCAATTCTTTAATTCAAAAAAAAAATGGCTCAATAATCTAGAGCCAAACCTCTTCTATCAATTTTCACACATACCTTGATTATTATTTAACCCGATACTATGATTAAATTTTGTTTAACCAATGTCCTCCCAATTTGAAAGCAAAAAAAACCGCCTCTATAAACAAGAAAAGAAAACCTTGGAAAAAACTTAATCTTGTATTATCTGAAAATTCTTTTTTAAGATATTTTAACTTTTCCGCACTTTATTTAGCTCAGGGCGCACCAGAGGGCATTACTTTTTATGCCATTCCCGCTTGGTTAGCCATGAACGGAAAAACACCCGCAGAAATTGCTAGTTTTGTTGCTGTCATCGGAATCCCCTGGAGCTTAAAATTATTTATTGCGCCATTAATGGATAGGTTTACAATTCTTTCAATGGGCAGAAAAAGGCCGTGGGTAATATTTGGTCAATTGGGATTGATTATAAGTTTTTTAGCCATTGGACTTGTCCCTGATCCATTAAATAATTTAAGTGGTTTAATGATGGCTGGGTTCTTTATTAGTTTTTTTGGTGCCTTTCAAGATGTTGCCACCGACGGAATGGCTGTTGAAATTGTTCCAAATAATGAAAAAGCGCGCGCAAATGGCTTAATGTGGGGCTCTAAAACCATAGGAGTTTCAATTACACTTGTTGTTGGAACATCACTAATAAATCTATTAGGATTTTCAACAGCGATACCGTTCTTATCTCTTGCCTTTGCTTTTTTTATATTAGTACCTATATGCTTTAGAGAACGCCCAGGTGAAAAATTAATGCCATGGACTAAAGGAAAGCCTTCTGCGGATGCAGAAAAAATCCAACTCCATAGTTGGAAAAAGATATTTAAAAGGACTTTTTAAAGTCATTATTCTTCCATCCAGCATCTTTATGAGTATAGCCATTTGTTTTAATGGCATGCTAAATGGTCTTGTTGATACGCTCTTGCCCATTTACACAATTCAAGAACTAGGATGGACAAACACCTCTTTCTCACAAGCTTATTCAACAACCAGTTTAATTAGTGGTCTATTTGGTATGTTTGCCGGTGGTGCCTTAGTTGATTACTTCGGTGAAAAGAGAATGCTTACTATATATTTAATAGCAACAATAGCTTTACTATTTGGAATTGGGTTGTCTTCGTCATTATGGGGATTCAATGAAATCATTTTCAGCTTTATTTTATTATCATCTTTATTGGCAACATTTATTAGTATTGCATTTTTCGCAACAGGAATGAAGCTATGTTTTAAAACAGTTGCAGCCACCCAATTTACCCTATACATGGCAATCTCTAATATGGGTAGAGCATATGGTTCGGGACTCATCGGTCAATTAAAGGCATTTTTTGAATGGGAGCAAATTTTCCTATTTATTGCAGTGAGTCCGTTGCTAACGGTATTGATATTACAGTTTATAAATTTTCGAAAACACAAAAAGTCGATGGAAAATTTTGTAGAAAAAATTATAATTCAATAAAACATGAAAACTAAAAGATATTGCATTGTTCTCAAAAGAATTGATATCAGTAAAAAAATTACTATATTTAAATTCTGGCTTTAATAATCGAAAGCTAGCCCCCCCTTCTCACAGCATTAGTAGCAAAAAATAAAACAACATAGCCCTAAATTAATATTTAAAATCCTGTGTTAGAATAGTTCTAACACGTGTATATATTAATTTAAAACCAACCGAAATGAAAAAATTATTGTTTTTAATGTTGTTACTACCGCTATTAGTAGTATCACAAGAGAATGAATCTTTTTTACTGAATCTATCAGAGATTACTGTTAAAACAGGTCATAACGCACAATTTATTGAGGGTGTAAAAGCATGGAAAGAATGCTATTTAGAAAATGATGGCGAAGACAAATGGAATATTTGGAAGCGTGTTCAAGGGGAGGGCAATGTATATACCATGACAAGTGCCATGGCTAATTGGGCAGAAATGGATGAAAAAGATGACCCAGCAGGAAAAGAATGTAGAATGATTGTTGTCAACTTAATCATGCCGCATGTTAAAAGTGTTCATTATAATATAGCGCGTTCTATGCCAGAGTTGAGCAGAAATGCCCCAATGCCTGAAGACACAGGATTAGTGTGGGTTTATAATGTAAAAGTTAATAATTCATCAGATTTTAATGACGTTGTTTCTGAAATAAGCAAAGCGGTTAAAAAAGCTGAAGGAGATAGCAGAGGAACTTGGTATAGTGTTATGGGTGGATCTCCAGAGGTAGCTGATTATTTTATTGGTGTTCCATTCAAAAACTTTGCTAGCTTAGATGTTGAACGAGATGGTGTTTGGAAAATTTATGAAAATGCAAATGGCAAAAACAAAACCGATGCGCTTAGAGCAAAATTTAGAGCTTCCGTTTCAAGTGATTGGTCGTATATATATACACTAAATAAAGAATTATCAAACTAAATTAAACAAGTTTTATTTATAATAAAAAGTCCATCTATTTGGTTGGACTTTTTGTGTATATCACTATAGATTTTCAGTTCATTACTACTAACCATTAAAATCAACCAAAATGAAAAACAGTTTAAAACTCCTTCTTTTCTCAATGTTTCTTTGTGTAATGTCTTGTAAAAATGCTCAATTAGAAAAAAACATTTCGATGTATACACAAACTTGGGATCAAATTATTAACGATGGTAATATTGACCTCATTAATAACACCAATTTCGTAGAAGACATTATTCTGGTTTCAAGCCCTGAAAATATCGTGGGTATTGAAAACGTAAAAGCCTACTACCAAAACTTTCTTACCGGATTTTCAGATATTGAGTTTACAACGGTTGATGCTTTTGGGCAAGATGATAAAATTGTAAAACATTGGAGTTTTAAGGGCAAACATACCGGTGAATTCTTTGGAATGCCGCCCACTGGAAAACCTGTAAATATTGAAGGTGTTACCTTAGTAAAAATGCAAAATGGCAAAATTTTACAAGAGCATGATTTTATGGACAATATGGCTTTTTTACAACAACTAGGTGTTGTATCTGCATATGAAAATACAAGTTTAGTCAACAATCTTTATACTGCCTTTGGGGAAGGTGATATTCCAAAAGTACTCGCTGGTTTAGATGCCGAAGTAATTTGGAACGAAGCAGAAGGTAATGCTTATGCAGACGGCAATCCCTACATAGGCCCTGATGCCGTACTAGAAGGTGTTTTTGCTCGTGTTGGCGAAGAACATGAATATTTTAAACTAAGTGATATTGAAATTCACGACATGTATAACAATCAGGTATTGGCCACCTTAAGGTACGACGCCAAACTTAAAAAAACAGGAAAAACGTATAACGCCCAAGCTGCACACCTTTGGACTATTGAGAATGGTAAGGTAGTAGCATTTCAACAATATATAGACACCAAAAAATTAGATGATGTAAGTAAATAATATGTTTTATATCATCAGTAATTATAAAAAAGCGTCTCAAATTTGAGGTGCTTTTTTATTTTAGTTTTGCGTACAAAATTTTCCCTAGGTTTAGAAATAATGTTTGTTTATTTCTAAAAGCCCTTAATTCTAGTTTTTTGGCGGAAATTGGAAAGACATGATTTTAACAAAAGAAGTAGTCGATAAGGCATTGCTAATCAATTATGGCTATACACTTTTTGTTGTTTATATAGTTTGGATTTTGGTTATTGGCCTGCTCTATTTTCCAAGTAAAAAATATATGTTGTACAAAGCGAGCAACAAAGACAAATGGTGGTTAAGCTATTTGTTATTTTAATTTACCCGTAAACAAACTCACTTTTGAAGTAAACGGATTACCTGATGCTCGTCTTAACAGAACTATTTGCCCACAATGCCAAACGGCATCTTCAATGGGACCATTTATAATATTCCAAAATGGAAATTTAGTATCAAACTGACTTAAATCTTCTGTAACTATTAAAATTTCTGAAGCCTTTTTTAGGTTTTCTAAGGTAAGTTTTCGTTTCTCATCAAAACTTAAATTTGAATGTTCTTTTTTTTGCTCAGAAGTTGAAACGGCATTCAAAATAAAATTTGAAAGTCCTAATATATGATTGATAGTTTCACCACAAGAACGGCCAGATTCACTTGGTTTATAATTCAAATCTTCATCCCTCAATCCTTCGGTCGCCCAGTAGTAACGAAACCCTAAACCATCAAGCATTCTCGCCATAACTGCTCCCGCTGTATAGCTAATAGAATAATCTGGTATTTCCTGATACGGCGATTTATTCTCCTCTTGTGCCATACAAAAATTTGAAAGTGTTAAAACTGTAATTAAGATTAGGTTTTTCATAGATTCAATTTAAAAAGTTAAAGATAGTATTTCTATAAACGCCGAATATTTTGCGTTAGGTAATTTTATGTTAACTACAACTTTTGGAACTTGATTATTTTGGAGTCAAATAAAGCAATAGAAACATACCTGAATTAATATTTTAAATTTTTACCTGAAATATAAACCTGTTGAATTTGATTTGCACCATACGAATATGGGATAAATTGATAAGAATTAATAGGTTTCGTAAGAATAAAATTCGCTTTTTTTCCTGCGGTAATACTACCTATTTCATTTTGTAAGCCCATGGCATACGCTCCATTTATGGTAGCCGCATTAATAGCTTCCTCAGGTGTGAGTTTCATTTTTATACAGGCTGTAGAAACCATAAAATTCATGTTTCCAGAAGGTGAAGAACCTGGGTTATAATCCGAGGCCAAGGCTAATGGCAATCCAGCATCGATCATTTTACGCCCCGGTGTGTATGGAATACCCAAAAAGAAAGAACAGCCGGGTAAAGCTACTGGCATCGTTTGGGTGCCTTTTAAGGCTTCAATATCTTCAGTTCGCATTTCCTCTAAATGGTCTACCGAAAGTGCCTGGTACTTTACTCCTGCTTGAATCCCTCCAATGGAATTGAATTGGTTGACGTGAATTTTCGGGATTAGTCCGTGTTGTTTTCCAGCTTCTAGAATGCGCTCGGTGTCTTCAACCGAAAAATAGCCTTCTTCACAAAACACATCAATAAAATCGGCTAATTTGGCTTCTGCAACCAATGGAATCATTTCTCTTATAATTAGCTCTAAATAGCCTTCCTTATTGTTTTTATATTCATCTGGAACGGCATGCGCACCCAAAAAAGTAGCTTTTATAGGTAAGTCATAATTTTCCTTTAAGCGCTTAATGACACTGAGCATTTTTAACTCCGACTCCACCGTTAAACCGTAACCCGATTTAATTTCGATTGCACCTGTTCCCATGGCAATAATTTCCTCTAATCGGATTTTGGTTTGTTGATATAAATCTTCTTCCGAAGTTTGTTGAAGCTTTTTAGCCGAATTTAAAATACCACCTCCTTTACTGGCTATTTCTTGGTACGAAACCCCATTTATTTTATCAACAAATTCACTTTCGCGGTTTCCGGCATATACTAAATGGGTATGTGAATCGCACCAGGCAGGCAAAATCATTTTTCCTTTGGCATCAATGGTTTTATCTGCTTTTATTTCAGGGCTATCCTCCATTTTTCCGAAATCAGAAATCACACCTTCCTCAATCAATAAATAAGCATTTTTAATAGTAGGCAAATGACACATATCCTTACCTGAAACGAAATCAATAGGCTCTTCTCGAACTTGAAGTAATGCTTTTATATTTTGAAATAAGATGCGCATTAAAATAGGTTTTCTAACATTTTATCATCTACTAAGTTAGGCAAAGTTACTTTTAAACTAGGCGTACGTTCCATTTCACGCTTTATAGCAAACAAAGCCTCATCGTTTCTAGCCCAACTCCGGCGTGCAATTCCATTATTTACATCATAAAACAACATGCTTTTTAATCGTTCTTCGGCCTCTTTTGTACCATCCAAGAACATGCCGAAACCACCATTTATTACCTCGCCCCAGCCAACGCCGCCGCCATTATGAATGGATACCCAAGTAGCACCCCTAAAACTATCGCCAATGACATTTTGAATCGCCATATCTGCTGTAAATTGACTACCATCGTAGATATTTGACGTTTCACGGTAAGGTGAATCTGTACCACTCACATCATGATGGTCGCGCCCTAATACCACTGGACCAATTTCTCCCGAAGCTACAGCATTATTAAAGGCTTCAGCAATTTTAGCACGCCCTTCCGCATCGGCATATAAGATACGTGCTTGCGAACCTACGACCATTTTATTTTTTTTGGCATCTTTTATCCAAGTGATATTATCTTGCATTTGTAGTTGGATTTCTTCAGGCGAATTTTTCATAATCCCCTGTAGGACTTCCATGGCAATTTCATCAGTTTTATCTAAATCTTCTGGTTTGCCCGAAGTGCAAACCCAACGGAAAGGCCCAAAACCATAATCGAAACACATGGGTCCTAAAATATCTTGAACATATGATGGATATTTAAAATCAATATTATTCTCTGCCATCACATCGGCGCCGGCACGTGAAGCCTCTAAAAGGAAAGCATTTCCGTAATCGAAGAAATAGGTGCCTCGTTCCGTATGCTTATTTATTGCTTCGGCATGTCTTCGTAATGAGGCTTGAACCTTTTCTTTGAAAACTTCGGGTTCTTCCCGAATCAATCGGTTTGATTCTTCATACGAAATACCCACCGGATAATAACCACCCGTCCATGGTATATGCAACGACGTTTGGTCTGAACCCACATCAATAAAAATGTTTTCTTCATAAAACCGCTCCCAAACATCAACCACATTCCCAATATAGGCAATAGAAACGACTTCTTTTTCCTTTTGAGCTTCTATTACTCGAGCAACTAAATCATCTAAACTATCAACCAAAACATCTACCCAACCTTGTTCGTAGCGCTTTCTAACTGCTTTTTCGTTAACTTCGGCAGCAATCGTTATACAGCCCACTATGTTTCCAGCTTTGGGTTGCGCGCCACTCATTCCGCCTAAACCAGCAGTTAAAAAAAGCCTCCCCTTAGTCCCCTCCAAAGGAGGGAAAACCACGGTATCCTGATTTTTTGAGTTTGGGAGAGCTGCTATTTTTCTAAAAGCATTCATCACCGTAATCGTTGTTCCATGTACAATACCTTGTGGACCAATGTACATAAATGAACCCGCTGTCATCTGTCCGTATTGTGTAACGCCCAAAGCATTGAATTTCTCCCAATCGTTTGGCTTAGAATAATTGGGAATCATCATCCCGTTTGTAACCACAACACGTGGCGCATTTTTAGATGACGGAAACAGTCCCATGGGATGACCAGAATACATGTGCAACGTTTGCTCTTCAGTCATGTTTGCTAAATACTGCATGGTTAAAAGGTACTGTGCCCAATTTTGAAACACAGACCCGTTTCCTCCATAAGTAATTAATTCTTCGGGATGCTGCGCCACGTCTGGATTTAGATTGTTTTGAATCATGAGCATAATAGCCGCCGCTTGCAACGATTTTGCCGGGTAATCTTCAATTGGTCTGGCATATATTTTATAAGATGGTTTAAACCTATACATATAAATTCTACCGAAATCTTGTAATTCTTGCGCGAACTCTAGCGCCAACACTTCATGCCATTTTTTTGGAAAGTATCTTAATGCATTTCGAATGGCCAAACGTTTTTCCTCTTTCGATAAAACATCCTTTCGCTTTGGCGCTCTGTTGGCATCTGCAGGATAATCATATTTTATTGGTAATTCTTGCGGAATTCCTCGTAATATTTGCGCTTGAAATGTCATTTTTAATATTACCTTAAATTGAAAGCTTTAATTTTAACAAGTTCAATCATAGTATTGATATCGTTTTTTAAAATTCTATCATTTTCTAATTTCGGAACTTGTTTTCTAATGATCTTATGATTTTCTTCTATAATATCTGAGAAGGTATTGGGTCTTCTAAACTCCAAAGCTTGGGCGCTATACATTAATTCGATGGCCAATACTTTTTCGATGTTCCCTAAAATCTGATTGAATTTACGCCCCGAAATACTTCCCATAGATACGTGGTCTTCTTGCCCCAAAGAGGTTGGAATGCTATCTGCAGACGGCGGAAAACATAAAGATTTATTCTCGGTTACCAAAGCTGCGGTGGTGTACTGCGGTATCATAAAACCTGAATTCAATCCGCCACCAGTGGTTAATAACCTCGGCAATCCAAATTTACCTTCAATAAGCAAATAGCACCTTCTATCTGAAATATTACCCAATTCGGCTGCAGCAATCGAGCAGTAATCTAAAGCCATTGCCAATGGTTGCCCATGAAAATTTCCACCTGAAATTGCTTCGGTTTCACTTAACACAATGGGATTATCGGTTACCGAATTCATTTCAATTTTTGTTAACTTCAACAAGTGGTAATATGCGTTTCTTGATGCGCCATGTACTTGCGGAATACAACGCATGGAGTAAGGGTCTTGCACGCGCTCGCAATTTTCGTGAGAGTCTACATTCTGTGATTTATAAAGAAGCATTGTCATTCGTTCTGCGACTTCAACTGTGCCTCTAAACGGACGCAATTTATGTAATTCGTCACGAAAAGGTGCCGAACTTCCTTGGTAGCCTTCAATACTCATAGCTCCGCAAACATCGGCCAAATCTAAAAGATATTCCATCTTTTTTAAACCAACAATGGCATGTGCCAAAATAAATTGGGTGCCATTTATTAATGCCAAGCCTTCCTTGGCCTGCAATTCTATGGGCTTTAAATTATGTGATTTTAAAACTGCTTTTGCAGGAACAATATCCTCTCCTATCCGAAATTCACCTTCTCCCATTAATGGTAAAAACAAATGTGCCAATGGTGCCAAATCACCCGAAGCACCAACCGAACCTTGTTCTGGAACTATTGGCAATAAATCGTTTTCAATGAAATACATAATACGTTCTATAACATGTAAACGAATACCCGAAAACCCATGACTTAAAGCATGCACTTTACAAATCATCATTATTTTTGATAGTTCCTTTGCAATTGGTTCGCCAACACCAACAGCATGTGTAATCAGTAGGTTTTTTTGAAGAAGGCTGGTTTCTTCTAGAGAAATTTTAACGTCGCATAAAGGCCCAAACCCTGTATTAATACCGTACATGGGCTTAGTGGAATTTGCTAAAGTTTCCACTTTCTCCCTGCAGTCATTAATACTTTTAATGGCTTGTTCTGTTAATGTTGCTTTAAAACTACCGTTAGCAATAGCCAAAACCTTATCTACCGTAAGTTTATCAATACCGTATGCAAACATCATTTTAAATTTAAATATTAAGTATTAAGTATTACAAATTTATTGATAAATTTGATGCTTAATAAGACCATTAATATCAACATTTAATAACTATGAGTTATCAAATAGAATTACGACATATCAGATATTTTTTAGCCGTCGCTAACGAACTTCATTTTAGAAAAGCTGCCGAAAAACTATTTATTTCACAACCCGGATTAAGTCGACAGATAAAGGACATGGAAAGCTTTTTGGGTATCAATCTTTTTGATAGGCATAATCGACAGGTACAACTGACCCCGGTAGGGCTATACTTAAAAATTGAATTGACCAAAAACCTAAATAGTCTAAACACCATTTTAAACCATGCCAAACTATTGCAGGAGGGCAAAGACGGAAAACTCAATTTTGGTTACGTGGGTTCTGCTATGCAACGCATTATTCCCGACCTTCTTTTGGATTTTACCCAAAACCATCCCAATATTTTGTTTAGCTTGAAGGAAATGGACAATAATAAACAAATTGAAAATTTGCTTGCGCAAAATATTGACATCGGTTTTGTACGATTGGAACGCATTCCTCGTGGATTGCACATTAAACCCGTTTTGAAAGAACCGTTTTGTTTGGTTCTTCCTAAAAATCATCCAATAGATGCTTCAAATTTTAAAAACATGTTGCAATTAAAAAATGAGCATTTTATATTATTCGATTCTGAATACAGTGCATCATACTATGAAAATGTTATGGAGATTTTTGACGATAGTGGTTTTAGCCCATTAATCACCCATAATACCATTCATGCCGGTTCCATTTATAAATTAGTAGAGAACAATTTTGGTGTTTCTATTGTCCCCAAATCGTTAAAAACCAAAAACAATTCAAAAATTAAATTTATAGAACTCACCAAAATTCGCCAGCGCACGGTGCTTTCAGCCGTTTGGAACAAAGATAATCGCAACCCTATTTTAAATCATGCGTTAAGCTTAATTCACAACAAAATCATAAAATAATGGTATTGATAAATAAAAGACTATCTTTGCGCCTTGAAACTCAGAAAATGAGTTAAATTCCTCAGGGTGAGGATGTGTTACTGGAAGTTTAGGTTTAAGTATGTCGATTCTCTTCTTATGTAACACTACATAACATAATCGAATACTTATATTAAAATGAGCACATTCCAAGATTTAGGTCTTAATGACAACCTATTACAAGCCATCAACGATTTAGGCTTTGAAACCCCAAGTGAAGTACAACAAAAAGCTATTCCACTTTTATTAGATACTGAAGATGATTTAGTGGCCCTGGCGCAAACCGGAACCGGTAAAACCGCAGCATTTGGTTTCCCTATGCTACAAAAAATTGATATCGAAAGCCGCACCACCCAAGGCTTGATTTTATCGCCCACACGTGAGCTTTGTTTGCAAATAACCAACGAAATGAAACTTTACGGCAAATACTGCAAAGGACTTAATGTAGTGGCCGTTTATGGTGGTTCTAGTATTACCGACCAAGCCCGTGAAATAAAGCGTGGCGCCCAGATTATAGTAGCTACGCCAGGACGAATGAAAGATATGATTAGTCGTCGTTTGGTTGATATTTCAAAAATAGAATATGCCGTTTTAGATGAAGCCGACGAGATGCTGAACATGGGCTTTAAAGAAGATATTACGGATATTTTATCGCATTCACCAAAAGATAAGAGTACTTGGTTATTTTCGGCAACTATGCCTAAAGAAGTAGCTGCTATTGCTAGAAACTTTATGCATAAACCCAACGAAATTACTGTTGGAAACAAAAACGAAAGCACTAGTAACGTATCGCACGAATATTATTTGGTAAATGCCAGAGACCGTTACCAAGCCTTAAAACGTTTGGCCGATGCCAACCCAGATATATTTTCGGTGGTTTTTTGTCGCACAAAACGCGACACCCAAAAAGTTGCCGAACAGCTCATTGAAGACGGCTACAATGCAGGAGCGCTTCATGGTGATTTAAGCCAAAACCAACGTGATTTGGTAATGAATGCGTTTAGAAAAAACCAAATTCAAATGTTGGTAGCTACCGATGTGGCTGCCCGTGGTATTGACGTAGATGATATTACGCACGTTATTAACTATCAATTACCAGACGAAATTGAAACCTACACACACCGTTCTGGTCGTACGGGTCGTGCTGGAAAAACTGGGGTTTCTATGGTTATTGTTTCAAAAAGTGAAGTTCGAAAAATTAAGAGTATCGAGCGTATCATAAAAAAACAATTCGAAAAAAAGGAAATTCCCGATGGTATGGAGATTTGCGAGGTTCAATTGATGTCTCTCGCCAATAAAATCCACAATACCGAAATAAACCACGAAATTGACAAATACCTTCTAAGCATCAACGAATTATTTGAAGACACTACAAAAGACGAATTAATAAAAAAATTCTTTTCAGTGGAGTTTACGAGGTTCTTTAATTACTATAACAAAGCAAAAGATTTAAATATTTCTGTAAGCGCAAGCGACCGTGATGGCGGACGTGATTATAAAGGTGGAAGCAAGGATTCAACACGCTATTTCATTAACGTTGGTGGAAAAGACGGCTTCGACTGGATGAAGTTGAAAGACTTTTTAAAAGAACAGCTTGATTTAGGTAGAGATGACGTTTTTAAAGTGGAAACCAAAGATAGTTTTTCGTTTTTCAATACCGAAAATGAACTAAAGGAAAAAGTTTTGGCACACTTTACCGACTTTAAACACGAAGGTCGTTATGTAAATGTTGAAGTGTCTGAAAACCGGGGAGGCGGCGGAAGACGTGATGGTAAAAAAGGCGGAAAAAGACGCGATGGTCGACGCAGCGGTAACGGTGATGACAGAAAAGCGACCTCAGGAAATAGAGGAGACAGAAGACGCTCAGAAGGAAAATCGAAACCAAGACGTTCTAATTCTGGTGATTTTGCCAGTTCAAGGCCACGTCGTTCTAGAAGGTAACCCTAGCGATTAAACTAATTTGTTAATATTTAGTCAAAATAAAAACAGAAAGGCATTGCTAAAATTTTCTTTAGTACTTTTATTCTTAAATTAACGTTTTACCAAATCATGAAGAACTACTTAATACTTTTTGCGATTTTGCTGGCTTCCACTATGGGCATGGCTCAAGAGGCCGATAAAGTATTGGGTGTGGTTATTAATTCTTCTGATGACAAACCCTTGGAAAATGTTAATATCGTTAACCTTAACCAAGTTATTGGAACAACGACCAACAGCAAGGGTGAGTTTCAAATTTCGGCCAAACCCAACGATACGCTCCACCTTTCATATTTAGGTTTTAAATCTATTAAAGTGCGTGTTACCAACGACTGGCTAAAGTTTGGAAGCTCAAAAATTGAGTTGACCGAATTGGCCTTAGCCTTGGAAGAAGTGGTTGTAAACCAATTGAGACTAACAGGTTATTTAGAAGTAGACATAGAACAAGTGCCCGATAAAAACACCAATTACCGATACAGTATTTCTGGTCTGGAAGGCACAGGTTATGAAGCCAGTAAAAAATCTGGTTTAACCAAGGTGATTGGTTCTATTTTTAATCCTGCCGATTTCCTTCACCGCATGTTTGGCAAAAAGCCAAATGAACTACGGAAGCTCAAAAAGATGAAAGAAGATGATAAAATCAGGAATTTATTAGCTTCACGTTTTGACAGAGAAATGCTTATGGTTTTGTTGAATGTAAATCGTGTAGATTTAGATGAAATTGTGAGTCAGTGCAACTACTCTGAAGGTTTTATCAAAACTGCCAATGATTTGCAGATACTTGATGCCATTAGCGGATGCTATGAAGAATATAAGCTTCTTAGCCGAAACCGTAGCAAAAGACTTTAAAAAGAATTTAGATTGAAATTTATATATTGAAAGGAATCCCAAAATGGATTCCTTTTTTCATTTTTGTGAATGCAATGCCACTCTATTTCCTTCGGTATCTATAAAGACCCCCATATAGCCATGCTCGGGAGAAATTTGTGTTTTCGGTTGGTAAATTTTTCCACCGGCACCTTCAATGCGATCTAATTCAATCTGCACATCGTCACATATAAAATAAACCAATGTACCTTCTTCACTGGGTATGTAAGATTCTTGTTTTATCAAGGTTCCTGCCGCACCTTCTTTACCTTCAGCAAAAGGAAACCAGCCCATCAACATCCCTCCAAAATCATGAATATCAATTTTCACATTAAACACCATTTCATAAAACGCCTTGGCCCTATCCATATCACTTACTGGGATCTCAAACCAGCCTACCATATTTTTTTTCATTTGACACTGTTTTTAGTTTATGTTTCTATAACCATCTTAACTTGATATCAACTAAAATTACAAAATTTAACTGTTGCTATAAAACCGCCCAACCACTTTTTCGTAGCTTTTAATCGTTTTTTTACACCAATCAAATCGCTTTTCAAGTATTTCGTTTTCAGATAATTGCCATTTAACATCTGTTTGTTTCAGCTTTGTGGTAACGTGCTGTAAAATAATGGCGGCAGAAACCGAAATATTCAAGCTTTCAGTAAACCCGACCATAGGAATTTTCAAAAAACAATCGGCTTCATCTAAAACTTCTTGCGACAAACCTTCCGTTTCCCTTCCGAAGAAAAAACAGGATCTCTTGGATACATCAAATTCATGCAATACACAATCGTTGGTATGTGGAGTTGTTGCTACAATTTGATAACCTTTTTGTTTTAAATCTGAAATACAACTTTTCACGGAATGATATCGATTTAAGTCAACCCACTTTTGGGCGCCCATAGCTATTTCTCTATCTATACGCTTGCTGTTATGTTCTTCAATAATATTGACTTCCTGAATGCCAAAAACATCACAACTACGAATAACTGCACTGGTGTTATGTAATTGATACACATCTTCGGTCGCCACGGTAAAATGCTTGGTACGTTGTGATAAAACCGTTTTAAAACGTTCACGCCTATTTTCGGTTAAAAAAGTTTCAAGATGTTCGATGAGTTTTAGGTCTACCATAGTTTCAAATATAAAACAAAACCTTAACTGAAAAGAATGAAATGATTTGATAGTCTATTCCCAACCCTAAACAAATAAATTGCAACATCCACCAAAAGAGCGATTTGCAATGGTAAAAAGTTTTTATATTTATACAATGAAACACCTTGTTGTACTAACCGGAGCGGGCATGAGCGCCGAAAGCGGTATAAAAACCTTTAGGGATGCCGATGGTTTATGGGAAGGCCATGATGTTATGGAAGTGGCCACTCCACAAGGTTTTAAAGCCAATCCAGAACTGGTTTTAGACTTTTACAACCAAAGACGACGACAGCTATTTGAAGTTGAACCTAACCAAGCACATTTTGATTTGGCCAAGCTTGAAAAGAAATTTAATGTCAGTATCATTACCCAGAATGTTGATGATTTACACGAGCGTGCCAGAAGCAGAAACGTTACCCACTTACACGGTGAACTTTTAAAGGTACGAAGTACATTTGACCATACGGATATACAAGATTGGAAAACCGATTTGGTTTTGGGTGATGTTTGCAAAAGAGGTCACCAATTACGGCCCCACATTGTTTGGTTTGGAGAAGATGTACCTATGATTGAAAAAGCAGTAACCATTTGCGAAACTGCCGATGTTTTAATGATTATTGGCACGTCTATGAAAGTATACCCCGCAGCCGGTCTGATACATTATGTGCCTGAAAACACCCCCACTTATTTTATTGACCCAAAACCCAATATTGAAAGCAATAAAAATTTAACGGTTATAGCTGACACAGCTACTGTTGGGATTAGAAAAGTTATAGGTTCTTTTTAAAGTTTTACTGATTCTTATTTTTCTCTTCAATCCATTTACTCATAAACTTGGTGCTTTGCATGGTATGATGTTGTAGCATTTGCCCTGTAAAGTTGTTAAGTCGGTGGTTGGTAAGCTGTTGAAATATATTTTTAATTTTTAAAATTAAATTGTTTTGATGCTCTTTTTCACCAAAACGTGCATTTACAATTTGAAATCCGTTCTGCTGTTTTTCATTCCACAGCGTTTCGTTTTGGTATAATTCAACTGCTTTTTGAGCAAATTTTTCTGGTTGGTCTGCAATAAACCCGTTGGATTCAAGAGTACCATATATGCCTTCTGCTCCAATAGAAGTCGCTACACAGGTAGTTCCATTTTGCATGGCATCAACTAATTTCCCTTTTAATCCAGCACCAAAGCGAATGGGAGCTAAACATACTTTGGCCGCCTGCATCACCTGGTTTACATCGGCAGCAAAGCCCTTAATTAAAAAACCTTCTTTTTCATTATTTAATTGACTTACTTTTTGCGATGTGTAGGCTCCATAAACATGCATTTCTGCACCAGAAAGTTGCTTTCTTATCAAAGGCCAAATGGTTTCTTTTAAATATAAAATCGCATTATAATTAGGTTCGTGCAGAAAATTCCCGATAGTTATAAAATGGTGTCTTTGGTTGAATTTTGGAAAACTTTTGATAGTTTCTTCTGAAATTTCATCCAACATAAATGGCAGATAAACTAGTAAATCTTGATTCACTTTAAAATTAGTTTTCAATATCTCCATTTCAGCTTCCGAAATAATCAAGCTTAAATCGCAACGGTAAATACTGGCAATTTCTCGTTTAGCAGCGACGTTAAACAAATAAGATTTATCGAAAGGTTCCCCTTCTTTGTAGGCTTGGTGGCGACCTTTTCGTAAACAGTGTAAGTCTTCGGTATCTAAAATTTTAAGAGCATTTGGGCATTGCTCTGTAACGCGCCATCCAAATTGCTCTTCGACCATAAACCTATCGAAAAGCACCACATCAGGATTTAGCTGCTTAACGAAAACATCAAACTCATGATTATTTAATTTTATAGACACTTGCTTGACACCAATGGTTTCCAATGGAAATGCCCGTTCGGTTTTGGCACAAGCACTAGCAAAAGTTAAAAGATAATTTTGAGCTTTAAAAAAATCGATAAGCTGCATCATTCGGCTACCTGCTGCCGAACTTTTGGGCTCAGGCCAAACAAAACCGATAATGAGTATATTTTTGCTTTTAGGGTTTTTCAAATCTCGAATTAAAAAAAACCAAATTCCGAAACTATGATAGTAATCGAAATTTGGAATACAAATTACATAGTTATCAATTTATTCTGGCTCAGCAGCTAAACTGTACTTAAACCTTACCATTTTGGCCCAGTCAGTTACTGCTTTTATCTCGACGTCGCTTAAATTGGCTTCGCTATGCGTCCAAGTATAGGATTTTAATGGCATTTCTTTCTCTTCAATCATTTCAATCAATTCATCAAACTTGTGGTCTTTTCGTTTTATGGAATTATCTACCCAATTTGAAACATTAAAATGTTTTTTCCCATCCTTTACATGACTTGCCAACCAATAATTTACTGGTGTTATATTATTATACCATGGGTAGTGGGTAATGTCGCTATGGCAATCATAGCAGGTTTCTTCTAAAATCTGTTTTACATCTTCAGGTGGATTGGTTTCTGCCAAAAATGGTTCAACAGAACTTAAATCACCTTCATTCTTTTCTGGACCAAAAAATTGAGCAATCCCAAATAAAACCAACAGGGCTAAAAGTATTTTTTTTATAATTTTCATTTTAATATTTTTAATTTTCCATAAAAATAGTAAAATCGGTTTGACTACAACTCAACTTTACAACGAATTAAATTATGTAAACCGCTCGCGCGAAAAACGACTGTATTATGCCAATCTGATATTAGCTGACCTCAGTTTAATACCTAAACTTCTGGAAGTCCTTTTTATGGTTGATGATAAATTATCACCTAAAGCAGCATGGGTTTTCGAATTTATTTGCAACGAAAATATTGAAATAATCATACCACATTTAGAGACTTTTACGGCCCATATGGGTAAAGTACACCAGGATTCTGCTGTACGGCCCGTGGCTAAAATATGTGAGTTTATCGCTAAAGCTTACACTTCCAATAAAGAGAATAGAATTAAAAACAGCTTAACGGAAACACACAAAGAGCGCATTATTGAAACGTGTTTTGACTATTTGATAAACAATGAGAAAATAGCCCCAAAAGCCTACTCTATGAACACCTTGTTTTTACTTGGAAAGGCATACGACTGGGTGCTCCCTGAATTGGCTCTTGTTTTAGAGCGAGATTTCCAAATGCAAAGTTCAGGTTTTAAGGCGAGAGCCAGGCATATTCTAAAAAAAATAAAGAAAAATAATCGGTAAAAACTTAAGGCATGCGGCTTCCTCCTTCCGTCTAAAAAAACTATCTTTGCAGTCTTAAAATTCAAACCGAATATGTCATTATCACCACTCAACGCCATCTCTCCAATTGATGGAAGATACAGAAGTAAAGTTAACGAACTAGCACCATATTTTTCTGAAGCTGCCTTAATCAAATATCGGGTTTTGGTTGAAATTGAGTATTTTATTGCCTTGTGCGAAATTCCATTACCACAGCTTGAATTGGTTGACCATTCTATTTTTGAAAGCCTAAGGGATATCTATAAAAACTTTACCGAAGAAGATGCCCAATCCATTAAGAAAATTGAAAGCGTAACCAACCACGATGTTAAGGCCGTCGAGTATTTTATAAAAGAAAAGTTTGATGCATTAAACCTTTCAGAACACAAAGAGTTTATACATTTCGGGTTGACTTCTCAAGACATCAATAATACCGCGATTCCGTTAAGTATAAAGGAAGCTATGAACGACGTTTATGTGCCTGAATATTTTTTGGTTTTAAACAGGTTGAAAGAACTTTCAAAGGATTGGGCTGCGATTTCTATGTTGGCCAGAACACACGGACAGCCGGCATCTCCAACCCGATTAGGCAAAGAAATTGAAGTTTTTGTAGTGCGTCTTAATGAACAATTTAATTTATTAAACGATATACCAAGTGCAGCAAAATTTGGTGGTGCTACGGGTAATTTTAATGCGCACCATGTGGCTTACCCAAACATTGATTGGAAAGCTTTTGGAGCAAAATTTGTTCAGGAAAAGTTAGGCTTGCAACATTCGTTCCCGACTACGCAGATTGAGCATTATGATCATATGGCTGCTCTGTACGATACGTTAAAACGCATCAATACCATAATTATTGATTTGAATAGAGATATTTGGACGTATGTATCGATGGATTACTTCAAACAAAAAATTAAAAAAGGTGAAGTAGGAAGTTCGGCCATGCCACACAAGGTAAACCCTATTGATTTTGAAAATTCAGAAGGAAACCTAGGGATTGCCAATGCTGTATTTGAGCATCTTTCGGCTAAATTGCCCATTTCAAGATTACAACGTGATTTAACAGACAGTACGGTTTTAAGAAATGTTGGCGTTCCTTTTGGTCACACCATTATTGGATTTAAGTCGACACTAAAAGGATTAAATAAATTATTGCTTAACGAAACTAAGTTTGCTGAAGATTTAGAAAATAACTGGGCTGTAGTTGCTGAAGCTATTCAAACCATTTTACGAAGAGAGGGTTACCCCAACCCATACGAAGCCTTGAAGGGTTTAACCAGAACCAATTCAAAAATTAATCAAGAGTCGATTTCAAATTTTATTGATACCTTAGAGGTTTCCAACACAATAAAAGACGAATTAAAATGTATTTCACCTAGTAACTACACTGGGATATAAATTTATGTTGAGCGACAAACAATCTTTAATATTAAGTGGTATCACGGGCATAGGCATTTTTGTTTTTGGCATATTTAACCTCTTGGATAATTTTATTGTTTTAACGCTAATGACCATTTCCTTTTTCGCGATCATCATCAACCTTTTGTATTCAAATACTAAAAAGAAAGAAGGTTCCAAGGAGCAAAAAGACCAAAAAAGATCTATTACTGAATAAAACGGAAAGCTTTAAAAGGCAAACTATAAGTCATTTAATTTCCTATTGATTTAATACGAAATCAAAAAAAACCCAGCCGTTTAGGCTGGATTTAAAAATTTCAATTCCATTTTTCAATTTAAGCATTTTGCCTTTTAATTAAGTTTAATGCAGAACCCTCTTTGTACCACGCAATTTGGGCACCGTTATAGGTATGGTTCAGTTTAATGGTGTCTTTTGAACCATCATCATGAACAACTTCTAAAGTTAACTGCTTGTCTGGAGCAAACTGATCCAAATCTAGAAAATTGAACGTATCGTTTTCCTGTATTAAATCGTAGTCGGATTCGTTATCAAAGGTTAATCCTAACATACCTTGCTTTTTAAGGTTTGTTTCATGGATTCTTGCAAACGATTTTACAATTACGGCAGCAACACCCAAATGTCTTGGCTGCATGGCTGCATGCTCACGTGAAGACCCTTCACCGTAGTTATGGTCGCCCACAACAACTGTTTTTATTCCAGCTTTTTTATATTCACGTTGCACATCTGGCACACCTCCATAATCACCAGTTAATTGGTTTTTTACAAAGTTTGTCTTTTGATTGAATGCATTAACAGCACCAATTAATGTATTATTCGCAATATTATCTAAATGACCTCTAAAGCGTAACCATGGCCCGGCCATCGAGATATGGTCAGTAGTACATTTACCAAATGCTTTTATTAACAATTTAGCACCTGTAATAGCATCTCCTAATGGCTCAAATGGTGTTAATAATTGTAAACGCTCAGAATCATCTTTTACTTCCACTTGAACATGACTTCCATCTTCTTCTGGCGCTAAGTATCCGTTATCTTTAACTTCAAAACCTTTTGGTGGCAATTCCCATCCTGTTGGCTCATCCAACATTACTTCCTGACCATCTTCATTAATCAACTTATCTTTAAGCGGATTAAAATCCAAACGTCCAGCTATGGCAATAGCCGCTGTTAATTCTGGTGATGCCACAAAGGCATGTGTATTAGGATTACCATCTGCGCGTTTCGCAAAGTTTCTATTGAATGAATGCACAATACTATTTTTTGGCGCATTTTTGGGATCCTTATATCTTGCCCATTGTCCAATACATGGTCCACATGCATTGGTAAATATCTTAGCATCTAGTTTTTCAAACACGGCAAGAATACCATCTCGTTCAGCAGTGTAACGTACTTGTTCAGAACCAGGATTTATACCGAATTCTGCCTTAGTTTTTAAATTCTTATCTAAAGCTTGTTGAGCAATTGAAGACGCTCTCGACAAATCTTCATAGGAGGAGTTGGTACAAGACCCTATTAATCCCCATTCTACTTTAATAGGCCAATCATTTGCTTTTGCTTTTTCAGACATCGCTGTACCAACTTCCGTTGATAAATCTGGAGTGAATGGTCCGTTTAACAATGGTCCCAACTCAGAAAGATTAATTTCAATAACCTGATCAAAATATTGTTCTGGATTGGCGTAAACCTCAGCATCAGCTGTTAAATGTTCTTTAACCGCATTTGCCGCATCGGCAACATCTTCTCTATCGGTAGAACGCAAATAACGCTCCATAGACTCGTCATAACCAAAAGTAGATGTGGTTGCGCCTATTTCGGCACCCATGTTACAAATAGTCCCTTTTCCTGTACAAGACATAGAAGTGGCTCCTGGGCCAAAATATTCAACAATAGCCCCAGTTCCACCTTTTACGGTAAGAATTTCGGCTACTTTTAAAATCACATCTTTTGGTGCCGTCCATCCAGAAAGTTTTCCGGTTAACTTAACACCAATCAATTTTGGAAACTTAAGTTCCCATGCCATTCCGGCCATAACATCAACGGCATCAGCTCCTCCAACACCAATAGCTACCATTCCCAATCCACCAGCGTTAACGGTATGTGAATCGGTACCAATCATCATGCCTCCTGGGAACGCATAATTTTCTAAAACTACTTGATGTATAATCCCTGCGCCGGGTTTCCAAAAACCAATACCGTATTTATTGGATACCGACTCTAGAAAGTTAAAAACTTCACTACTAATATCATTGGCATGCTTTAAATCGGTTGCAGCGCCTTCCTTTGCCTGAATCAAGTGATCGCAATGCACCGTTGTTGGCACGGCCACTTTGTCTTTTCCCGCCTGCATGAACTGTAATAGTGCCATCTGTGCGGTAGCATCTTGGCATGCTATTCTGTCCGGTGCAAAATCCACATAATCCTTGCCTCTTACATATGCCTGTCTTGTATTACCATCCCATAAATGAGAATATAGAATCTTCTCTGATAGGGTTAATGGTTTCCCTACAATCTCTCGAGCTTTGTTTACGCGCTCACCTATAGTGTTGTAAACACCTTTTATCATGTCAATGTCAAATGCCATATGTATTTTTATTTATTTTAAATGTTAAACTTATCAGTTCATCACTAAAATACTAAAAATCTAAGTTATAAGAAATATAAAAAGCCCAAATCGTCAGATTTGGGCTTTGAATAAATAATTAGTGAATATAATTACACGTTAATCAACTGTTTTTGAGATGGTTTAAACTTAGTTAAAACAATACCATCTACAGCCGCTTCGTATTCTTCCATTGTTGGGGTTCTACCCAAAACAGTAGATAAAACTACAACTGGGGTAGATGACAATAAAGATTCTCCTTTTTTCTCTCCAGAGTCTTTCACAACCCTACCTTGGAATAAACGTGTAGATGTTGCCATTACCGTATCTCCTGGCTCAGCCTTTTCTTGGTTACCCATACAAAGATTACAACCAGGACGCTCTAAATAAAGCATGTTTTCATACTTAGTACGTGCGGCAGCTTTAGGCGCATTATCATCAAACTCAAAACCCGAGTATTTCTGTAGCACTTCCCAATCGCCTTCTTCCTTTAATTCATCAACAATGTTGTAAGTTGGAGGAGCAACTACTAATGGTGCATTAAATTCAACCTTACCTTGTTGCGACTCGATGTTCTTTAACATCTGAGCCAAAATCTTCATATCGCCTTTATGAACCATACAAGATCCTACAAAACCAAGGTCTACTTTTTTAGTACCACCGTAGTAAGACAACGGACGAATGGTATCGTGTGTATAACGCTTAGAAACATCTTCATTATTTACATCTGGATCAGCAATCATTGGCTCAGCAATCTGATTTAAATCGATAACTACATCAGCGTAGTATTTCGCATTAGCATCTGGACGTAAAGACGTTTTAATCCCCGTTTTAAGTTCCTGAATTCTAGTATTCGCTTTATCTACTAACCCTTGTAGAACTTTAATACTGTTATCCATACCCTTATCAATCATGATTTGGATACGACCTTTCGCAATCTCTAAGGATTCTATTAAAGTTTCATCTTCTGAAATACAGATAGAAGCTTTTGCTTTCATCTCTGCAGTCCAATCCGTAAATGTAAAGGCTTGATCTGACGTTAAGGTACCGATGTGTACTTCAATAATACGCCCTTGGAACACATTCTCACCACTAAACTGCTTTAGCATTTGTTGTTGGGTAGCATGAACTACATCACGGAAGTCCATATAACTTTTCATATCGCCTTTGAAAGTTACTTTTACCGACTCTGGAATTGGCATTGAAGCTTCACCTGTAGCTAAAGCTAATGCAACTGTACCTGAATCAGCACCAAAAGCGACCCCTTTGGACATACGTGTGTGCGAGTCACCACCAATAATGATATCCCAATCATCAACGGTAATATCATTCAGTACTTTATGAATCACATCTGTCATTGCTGGATAAACGCCTTTCGGGTCACGAGCTGTGATTAAGCCGAAATCATTCATAAACTTCATCAGTTTAGGAATATTCGCCTTAGACTTATCGTCCCAAACTGAAGCCGTATGACAACCCGATTGGTAAGCCCCATCAACAATTGGAGAAATAACAGTCGCTGCCATAGCTTCCAACTCCTGAGACGTCATTAAACCTGTAGTATCTTGAGAACCTACAATATTAACCTCTACACGAACATCAGAACCAGCATGCAATGTTTTACCCGGAGTAGTTCCAACAGCATTTTTATTGAATATTTTTTCAACCGCCGTTAAACCTTGTCCTTCATGAGAAATCTCTTTTGAAGGTGCATATACCGTAGGAATTTCAATTCCTAAAATACCCGAAGCTATGGTTTGTAGCTTTTTACCGAAAACAACCGCATAAGAACCACCAGCCTTAATAAACTCCATCTTTTGCGGCGTTAATGCAGTAGAAATATCTTTTAATTCTTTATCTCCTTTATATAGCTTCTTTTCTTTTGTGTTGATGGTTAAAACAGTTCCTGTTTCAACTGAGTATGTTTGCTCTAATACTGGGTCTCCATTTTCATCAACAATAGTATTGCCTTCTGCGTCTGTTTTCTTTACCCAGTTTTTAAGATCGATACCAATCCCACCTGTTACGCCTACAGTAGTTAAGAAAATTGGCGAAATACCATTCGTACCTGCAATAATGGGAGCCATATTAATAAATGGCACATATGGGCTAGCTTGAATGCCTGTCCACAACGCTACGTTATTTACACCCGACATTCTTGAAGAACCAACACCCATTGTTCCCTTTTCAGCAATCAACATCACTCGTTTATCGGGGTATTGTTCTTTTAAAGCAATTAATTCTTGCTGCATTTCCTTGTTGTGCTCAAAAATACACTGTCCGTGCAATTCTCTATCAGAACGCGAGTGCGCATCAGCACCAGGAGATAACAAATCAGTTGAAATATCACCCGTTCCAGCAATGAAAGTAACTATATCAATTTTTTCCTCAACTTCAGGAAGTTCTGTAAAGAACTCAGCTTTCGCATAGCTTACAAGCAACTCTTTTGCAATAGCATTACCTGCTTTATAAGCATCTTCTAAACGAGCTACATCGGCCTCATACAAGAATACTTGGGTTTTTAAAACTTCTGCTGCTTGTTTAGCAATAGCCTCATCATTTCCCAAAGCTAAATCTAGAAGTACTTCAATAGAAGGGCCACCTTTCATGTGCGCTAAGAGTTCAAAAGCGAATTTTGGTGTAATTTCTTCAACAACAACATTACCAAGAATTATTTCCTTCAAAAACTTAGCTTTTACACCAGCAGCACCTGTTGTACCTGGTACTACATTGTAAATAAAGAATTTAAGCGAATCCTCTCTATTAGCATTATTGGCGTCTTTAATCTGCTCAATGATTTCTGAGATTAATTCTGCCCCTTCAATTGGCTTTGGGTGCAAACCTTGTTCTTTTCTTTCTTCGATTTCCTTGATGTAATCGTTGTAAATGTTCATGTTAGAAGTCTTTTCAATTTTATAGGCTTACCATAGGAAACCGCAACATCTGTACGCACAGTAAATACTGACCACAGACTATTTGGTTATACAAAAAGCCCTTTTATTAGTTTTCTTTGTTTTTAGTTTTTTAAAAAGCAACGCAAAATAATAAATTTAAAGTAATTTTTTAAAATTAGCCGCGTAATACAATCGGCAATAATACTTTATTATGATAGTGTTATAACTAACTTATTTGATTTGTATTTTTTTAATAAAAAAGTTAAAAAAATGAAGATTCAACAAAACAATAAACTATTTCCTTATCAAAACAGACTCTTTATGATCTGTTCTTCGAAAACACCTTCGGCTTCTGCCTTGTAGTTTTTAATAATTCGATGTCTTAATACACTTTGTGCTACAGCTTGAACATTTTCAATATCTGGTGAAAATTTACCATTTATGGCCGCATGGGTTTTAGCCGCTAAAATGAGGTTCTGTGAGGCTCTTGGCCCTGCCCCCCAATCGATATATGTTTTTACAATTTCTGGAGCTGCATCTGAGCTTGGCCTAGTCTTACCTACCAGAGCTACGGCATATTCAATAACATTGTCTGGCACTGGAATACGTCGAATAAGATGCTGAAAATCTATAATTTGTTTGGCCGAAAAAAGTGCGTTTACCTTCACCTCAACATCATTTGTTGTAGCTTTTACCACTTCAACTTCTTCCTTAAATGAAGGGTATTCTAGATTGATGGCAAACATAAAACGGTCTAATTGTGCTTCAGGTAATGGATAGGTCCCTTCTTGCTCAATAGGGTTTTGTGTTGCTAAAACAAAATATGGCAATTCTAATTTGTAATGATGCCCCGCAACCGTAACGGCACGCTCTTGCATAGCTTCTAAAAGGGCAGCTTGGGTTTTTGGCGGTGTTCTATTAATCTCATCGGCCAAAATTATGTTGGCAAAAATGGGGCCCTTTATAAATTTAAAATGACGGTCCTCATCTAAAATTTCACTCCCCAAAATATCACTTGGCATTAAATCTGGTGTAAACTGAATGCGTTTAAAATCTAAACCGAGCGCTTGAGAAATAGTATTGACCATTAAGGTTTTCGCTAAACCGGGAACACCTATTAACAACGAGTGTCCTCCTGAAAAAACAGAAATTAAAATTTGGTTTACAACCTCGTCTTGCCCAATAATAACCTTGGCAATTTCGTCTTTCAGGTTTTTGTATTGTTTTACAAATTGCTCGATAGCAGCAACATCAGACATAAATTTAATTTTTTAACCAGTTACTTGAAAACTCACAATCTCTATATTTACCGCTAATTTTTATGTAAGTATCCATTATTTTTTCTTCTTGCCACTTTTCTATTTCCCTAATTTTCTTCTCCTCTAGTGCCAATTCTTTAATCTTCAGGAAATCGCGTGCATAATCAGCTTCATGTTCGTCAATCCTATCTGTAACCATCAATATTTTAAACTTTACTTTTCCTGTTCGGTCTTCTTCCTTTAACACCAAACTCACCTCATCATCTTTAAGGTTCTGAATCTGGGCGTACAACTCAGGATCCATTCGTGTTAATTCAAAATTATAATCTTGTGTGGTTGGGTTAATTAACTGTCCGCCATCTGCTCGGGTTTCCTTTTCATCACTGGCTTCCCTGGCGGCATCAGCAAACGAAATATCGCCATCAACAATGCGTTTTCTAACTTTTTCCAATCGGGTTCTGGCTTCTTCGACAGCTTTATCAGACACTTTCGGAGATAATAAAATATGTGCCACATCATACTCCTGACCTCTAATTTTTTCAAGCGTGATAATATGGTATCCAAAATCTGTTTTAAACGGATCGGATACTTCGCCTTCTCGCAATGAAAATGCCACATCCCTAAACTCCTTAACCATTTTTGGGCGCTTGCGGTTTAGAGTATACTTACCGCCTCGGCTCGCTGAACCAGGATCCTCGGAGTACAAAACAGCTTTAGAGCGAAAACTTGCACCTTTTTCAACAATATCTTCTTTAAATTGCTTTAGACGGTCTATAACTTTTTGCCTTTCTTCTTCTGATACTTTTGGCTCGGCAACAATTTGTGCCACTTTAAGTTCGGTGCCAAAAGTTGGTCGTTCATCTTTCGGAATTTTATTGAAAAACGTACGCACTTCTTCTGGAGTAATTTCAATGTCTTCAACAATTTTGGCTTGCATTTTTGAAGCCAATTGATTGGCTTTGTTTATTTCAAACATTTCATCTCTAAAGGTCTTTTCGTCTTCCATATTATAGAATGCCAAAAGCCTTTCCATAGAACCGTTAGTTTGTTGCAAGAACTGTTGAATTTGATAATCGACACTTTGACGAATTTCGGCATCAGAAACGGGTAAACTATCTTGTACCGCGTGGTGGGCATAAAGCTTTTTTTCAAGCATCAAACCGAAAAGCTGACAATCGCCAATACCATCAACTGACCCTCCTGCCGCTTTTATTTGTTCACGTTCCTTCTGAACATCAGAGTCTAAGACAATATAATCGCCCACAACGGCCGCTACGCCATCAACCTTTTTGCCAGTTTGCACATTAGAAACCGAGGCTTTTGTTTCGGCCACAGCAACTTCTTTTTTATCTTCAATAATCTCTTGGGAAGTCAAAACATTGAATGCAAATAGTGTAAAACAAATTAATGTTAGGCGTTTTAGATTAATTATATATTTCAAATTGTTTGTTTTTAATAGCATCTTTAGTAATATCTTTTTCTAATTTCCTAATGAGGTCCAACTTCCGCTTATTGATAACTATTTGGTTGATTGTTGGCTTTACATACTCTAACGGCGCAGTTTCATTTCGCAACAAGACATCATTTATTTGCATCAAATATACTCCTAATGAATCTTTGAGTTGTACAAAATTAGATTTTTTTAACAGTTGGTCTTTATTTTCAGAGGTTACCGCTGGGATTTTATTAACAGCTTGACTGAGTTTTATCCAAACTGAATCTTTAAAGGAATATGATTTAAACTGAATGGAAATGGAGTCCAATATCCGTTTGTCTTTATCATTGTAACGCTTAAAACGCGTTTTCACTTCATCAAACGTAATCATATTTTCGTCAATATTCACATATCTGAATTTGATAAGTTCTTCATTAAGCTTAAAAACCTCTTTGTTATTATCATAGTACTTTTGAGCTTCGTCAAGCGGAATTACGGTATCTATACTTCGCTTTACCAAAGCTTCTATATATGCCTTGGTGTACAGGTCGTTTTTATATTGCTCAACCAGTTTATTAAAAGCGTTTTGCTTTTCTTCGCTTAGGTTAAACATAGCACCATCCATCAATAGTTGCTGCGTGGCCCAACGGTTTATAAAGTTCTGTACCAAAAGTGTACTATCTTCTTTAGATGCACCGTCTGGCATCAAATCCTTAATATCATCAGCAAACAAATAACTTTCGTTTACCCTGGCAACAGGCTCGCGTACTTCTGTTTTCTTTAAATATTCGCAAGAAAACATTAAAGTAGATAAAGCTATTATGATGAACTTTGTTCGCACTTATTTGTTTTTAAGTTGATTTTTTACGGCATCAAACACCTCTTGGTTGACTTTTACCGGATACTTTTTAGCCAAATCTTTTAGCCAATTTTCTTCTTTTTCATTTTGATAATCGGCAATAACAAGCCCTTTTGTTTCCTCGAAAGTTTTTTGAGCTTCGGGAAGTACTTCTTTTATTTTTACGATAACGTAAGCCCCATTATGCTTGTAAATTTTAGATACACCTTTTTTGAAATCAAGTCCTTCCGGAAGTGCTTGATGATTGGCGTCCATGATATCGGAAGTAAAAATTACCTCCACAGAATCATTACTATTTACCAACGATTTTATTTCATCTAAAGCCATATCCTTCTGAAGCAATTTACCTACCTTTTTCAACGTTTTCTGTTTTGAAGAAGAAGCAACAACCGCATCAATACGCTCTGGAGAAACATACTTGCTCTTGTTGGCCTCATAATAATTATCAATGGCCACTGTATCGGTCGATGCTACATTCCAAATGGTGTTTTCCATTAACTCAAACAACAATAAGCCATCTCGATATTCGGTAACAATATCGGCATAATCTTGGTTTTCATTTTCCAAATTCTCTTCTTGGTAATTGATTAAGCTTTGTTTCAAAAACCCTTCGTATTTATTTGAAACCAATTTATTAAAGGACATTTTAGTCGTGGTATTTCGCTGCTGACTTTCCAAATAATTAGCAAAATCACCAAACGTTAATTGTTTGTCGCCTATTTTTAAAAATGGTATTTCAGCTTCTAAGTTTTCAGGAAGTTTCCAAGTTCTACTAAAATAATCGTCATTTAAAATGGAAACAAAATACTCTAAACCAACTGGCGGAGTATTACTAATTTGATATTTTTCTTTAAGCTTATCTATCAATGCTTCATCAATTAACTGTGAGCGGCTATCGCGTTTTACTTTATTAACCAATTCTGGCTTTAAGGTTTCAAAATCTGGCACAGGGTTTTTCTTAATCAACTTGACGATGTGCCAACCGTAATCTGTTTTAAAAGGCTCTGATACGTCGCCCTCGTTCACTAATGCAAAAGCCACATCTTCAAACTCTTTAGCTCTAAGCTGTCCACTGGAAAATGGAGCTAAAACTCCTTCTTTAACTGCCGAATTCTTATCATCTGAAAATTGTTTGGCTAGGGCTCCAAAATCTTCACCCTGCTCTACTTTTTTGTAGATATCCTGTATTCTGTTTTCAGGTTTTTCGGCAAGTGAATCATTGGGTTTTTCAACCACCATAATGTGGGCTACCGTTACCTCGCCCTTTGATTTTCGTTTATCTAAAACATTAACAATATGATAGCCAAATCGAGTTCTAAATGGTTGTGAAATTTCACCTACCGGCGTATTGAAAGCGGCATTTTCAAATTTATATACCATTCTAAATCCAGAAAAATAGCCTAGCTTTTCTCCAAAAACCGTTTGACCATTATGTACCTCTTCCCTCAATTTTTCAAAACCTTCAGAAAGTGCTCTTTCACGCAATTTCAAAATTTTATTGTATGCCGCTAAGGTATCCTTTGGCTCGGCATTTTCGTCAACCTTTACCAAAATATGATTGGCATTTACATCATGTGAAACACGATCGTAGGCTTCTTCAACCAATGCTTCGGTCACCTGGCTATCGGTCAAATAATTTTTGGCCAACTGCTTTTTGTAATTGTTAAGTTCCCTTAAATAGTTTGCATCCTCATGCAAACCGAGTGTTTTAGCTTCTTTTAGTTTCAATTTATAGTTTGTAAAAAGCTTCAAATACTCATCAACATCTTTTTGTGATTCGTCTTGAACCAAATCGAGGTTTTTCTTGTAAACTTTAATAAATTCTGAAGCATAAACAGGCTCATTATCAACCGTGAAAAGTGCTTTTTTGTCATTGGTTTGTCCGTTTATACTAAAAAATAAAAAAGCAAAAAATAAAGTCAATAAATTGTTTAATTTCATCTGTTAATATTTATTGTTTTGTTAATGGTTTGTTGTAACACCCAAATAATCAATACACTTTACGATTATAATGAATAATGGATGTTTCATGGAATATTTTTTTCGATGGTTACAAAAATAGTAATATAAACCTATAATGCAAGTCGTTTTTCAAACGGTCAAAGATAGCAGATATTGCTTATTTTAAGCTATATTTAACACCTATTTTAACGCTTGAATAAAACATGCGAAAACTTAAACTAATTTGGGATTTTCGTGGGCCCAACGCCCATCTAACCGCCCAACACCACGAAATTCATTTAAAGGAATATATAAATTCTGAAAAATTAAACATTCATAATACAGGTGTTGAAGAAATGACACCCATGCACAGCATAGCATTTTTGGTGGTTAATGAAGATAAAATGAAACCGTTAAGAGATGCTTTAAAACCGCATCGTGGACAGGTTTATAACGAAAGTTAAAATCAGATTTAATTTTAAAAATTACAGCTAACCTAGTTAGACAATGGATTTAAAATATTGCAACGTTTTTGCATGCAATTAAATACAGTAATAAGTGAAACAATCTAAGTTAATTCTCCCGACAATCGTATTCTCTCAGTTCTGCTGTACATCACTTTGGTTTGCAGGGAATGGCGTGATGGGTGATCTAATAGTAAATTTCGCCCTTAAAACTAGTGCGCTAGGGCATTTGACATCAGCTGTACAATTTGGGTTTATTTTAGGCACGCTAATCTTTGCCATATTAAATGTGGCTGACCGTTATTCGCCATCAAAAGTATTTTTAACCTGTGCTCTACTAGGTTCTGCGTTTAATATAGGGACGATATGGGAAGGCAACAATTTCACAAGTATTCTCTCACTTCGTTTTATTACGGGTTTTTTTCTTGCCGGCATATATCCAGTAGGTATGAAAATAGCTGCAGACCATTATGAAAAAGGACTAGGTAAGTCTCTTAGCTTTTTAGTCGGTGCTTTGGTAATAGGTACTGCATTCCCCCATTTAGCAAAGAGTATGACTGACACTTTTCCATGGAAATCGGTGCTAATTTTAACTTCATTCCTTGCTGTGTTAGGCGGTATATTGATGTTAACAATGGTCCCTGATGGCCCCTACCGTAAACCCGTTAAAGATTTGGATTTATCTGCTTTTTTTGGAGTATTTAAAAATCGCTACTTTCGTTCGGCCGCGTTTGGCTATTTTGGGCACATGTGGGAGTTGTACGCCTTTTGGGCATTTGCACCTATCATACTGAAGACATATAGCTCAGAACATATTGAAGCAACATTTAATATTCCGTTATTATCATTCTTAATTATAGGAATAGGTGGATTGGCCTGCGTTCTCGGTGGGTATATTTCACAAACGATTGGAACTAAACGATTGGCGTTTATAGCACTTCTACTATCATGTACCTGTTGCCTAGTTTCGCCATTTATATTCGAGACTAAATCTGAAAGTTTGTTTATAGGCTTTCTTCTTTTTTGGGGAATGGTTATCATTGTCGATTCGCCCCTTTTCTCAACCCTTGTGGCTCAAAATGCATCAGCTGAAATAAAAGCAACTGCACTTACGATAGTAAATTGTATTGGTTTCTCAATAACCATTATCAGCATACAACTTCTGAACGCTTTTCAAGATTTAATAAATCCAAAATATATTTACACTATTTTAGCTATAGGTCCAATTTTAGGTTTGATGGCTTTATACGATAAGAAAAAAACAACAATACCCACCAAAATCTAAATGGCATCAAAATGCAATTCACCTTAACCGTTTTAACAAAACATTAAATCCATCAACAAAAATAACCTTATGAAACATTTAATTCTAATCGGTCTCTGCCTATTCTTTTTTGTAAACTGCAAACAAAATGCAAAGACGGAAACCATCGAAATAGAAACTACAATTGCTCGAAAAATAGCCAATGCCCATGGTTTTGAAAACTGGAAATACGTTTCTAAAATAGAGTTTACATTTGCCGAAAAACGAAGTTGGACATGGAGGCCAAAAACAAACGACGTTACTCTAAGAACAGAAACCGACACCATCATCTATAACCGAAAAGTACTTGACAGCACTTCGTTAAAAGCCGATCAAGCTTTTATAAATGACAAGTTTTGGTTGCTAATTCCGTTTCAATTGGTTTGGGACAAAAGCGTATCTATTACTGAATCTGGAAAAACAACTTCACCCATTAGCAAAACCGTACTCAATAAAATTACCATAACCTATCCGAACGAAGGCGGCTATACCCCCGGAGATGCTTATGATATTTTTTATGATAATAATTACATCATTAAAGAATGGACTTTTCGTAGAGGCAACCAGCAAGAACCTTCGTTGAGCAACACGTTTGAAAACTATCAAGATTTTAAGGGCATTAAAATAGCTTTGGACCACAAAAAGGCAACGGGTGATTGGAATCTTAAATTTTCAGAAGTTTCTGTTACTCTCTAATAATTTTGTAATTATAACATCCATTTTAAGACTTATAGACGTATATAAAATGAAAGAAATTACTATTCCGCTTATGCGTCTATATATATTAAAGCGCTCAAATCATTGGTTTAAGCGCTTTTTTATTTTTACATACCAGTTCTTGTTTAAAATTATTGTAAAAGAAATGGTGATTTTTTTGTTTATACGAAGAAGGAAATTCAAGCATAGCCTCAACTACAGTTCTATTTTATTCTGAAATAGAAAGGAAAAAAGCAAGTTTTATTTCGGTAAATTCAAATAGGAAATTGTATCACTAGCCTTTAAATTTGGATTTAACATGGCTTCCGTCGCAATACGGCTTGTTACTGGATTGTCCACATCTACAAAAGGCCGTGGTTTTGTTTTTCATTTCGGTAGAACCATCTGAGCTAATCACCTTTATAGTACCATGAACCAACAATGGCCCATTACTCATTACCTCAACTTTGGCCTCTTCCAAAGTAGATGCCACATTTACATGAGCGTTCACATAATAACTTAACGCCCCGGATGGACATTGTGTTACTTGATTTATCAAATCTTCAGACTCCGCACCGTCAATCTTTATCCAAGGTCGCATATCAGGCCGAAAAACCTTGGGTAACCCCTTAACACAAATTCCGGAGTGAATACACGACTCTGGTTTCCAGACAATGGTAACCTCACCATTAGTAAATTCCTTAGTTCCTATCATCGCACAAAGTTTTTATTAAATATACGAAAAATTCAGGCAACTAAATCTTCTTTTCCCTGTTGATATTTCTATCTTTAGAATTCTTATTTTTGTTATAAATACTAAATAAAAAAGCTTTGCTCAATTATAAAACTGGTCTTGATTATGCCTTGGAACAAGATCAAAATGATAAATTAAAAAACTACCGAAATCAATTTCACATTCCAAAAGATGGTAACGGGTATGATTTAATATATATGACTGGAAACTCGTTAGGGCTTCAACCCAAAACCACCAAAGCTTATGTGAATCAAGAACTGGAAGATTGGGCTAATTTGGGTGTAGAAGGTCATTTTGAAGCTAAAAACCCTTGGTTGGGATATCATGAGTATTTAACCGAAAGCATGGCTAAAGTAGTTGGCGCTAAACCCATTGAAATCGTGGTGATGAATACCCTTACTGCCAACCTTCATTTTATGATGGTTTCGTTTTACCAACCCACCAAAACACGTTATAAAATATTAATTGAAAGTGACGCTTTTCCATCTGACAAATATGCTGTGGAGTCGCAATTGCGCCATCATGGTTTTGATTACAAGGAAGGATTGGTTTTATGGAAACCGCGCAAAGATGAGGAATTATTGCGTTATGAAGATTTAGAACAGATTTTGGAACAACAAGGCGATGAAATTGCGCTCATGATGATTGGTGGGGTAAATTATTATACAGGGCAGTTTTTCGATTTAAAGCGTATTACTCAACTGGGCCACAAATACGGTTGTAAAGTAGGATTTGATTGTGCCCATGGCGCTGGCAACGTAAAACTTAATTTACACGATTCGGGAGCCGATTTTGCCGCATGGTGTACCTATAAATATTTAAATTCTGGCCCAGGAAGCTTGGCAGGTTGTTTTATACATGAGAGACATGCGTACAACAAAAACCTCAACCGATTTGCTGGCTGGTGGAGCCACAATAAACAAACACGGTTTAACATGCGTGGGGAATTTGACCAACTTCCAGGTGCCGAAGGTTGGCAACTTAGCAACCCTCCTATTTTATCGATGGCCGCTATAAAAGCTTCGCTAGATTTATTTAACGAAGTTGGTATTGAGAAATTATCTAAAAAATCAAAACAACTAACAGGCTATTTCGAGTTTTTATTGGAGGAATTGAACGAAGATAGTATTAAAATCATCACCCCAAGTAACCCAGATGAGCGCGGTTGCCAATTATCCATTCAGGTAAAAAATGCTGATAAAACGTTACACGACAAATTGATTGAGGCTGGTGTCATTAGCGATTGGAGAGAACCCGATGTTATCCGGTGCGCTCCAACCCCCTTTTACAATTCATTTGAAGACGTTTATCGTTTGGTGGAGAAATTGAAAAATATTTTAAATGCATAAACAACAAAACATACTCGTCATTGGAGCAGGACTTTGCGGAAGTCTTTTGGCATTGCGGTTAGGGCAGCGCGGATACAACGTTTCGGTTTACGAGAAACGTCCCGATTTACGCAAAGTTGATATTAGTGCAGGGCGTTCAATCAATTTAGCTTTTTCTAACCGCGGCAACAAAGCCATGAAATTGGTTGGTTTAGAAGAACAGGTTAAGGCACTCTGTATTCCAATGAATGGCCGCATGATTCACGATGTCAAAGGCCATACGTTTTTGTCTAGTTATAGCGGAAGAGATTACGAGTATATCAATTCTATTTCACGAGGCGATTTGAATGCACTCCTTCTGGATGAAGCCGAAAAGCTTAAAAACGTCAATATTTATTTCAACAAAAAATGTAAGTCGGTTGATTTTGAAAAAACCACCGCTCTTTTTGAAGATTACAAATCAAAAAATCAATTTGTAGAAGATGCCGACGTTATTATCGCGGCGGATGGTGCAGGTTCAGTCCTACGAAAAAGCTATTATTTAGGTAAAAAGTTCTTGTTTAGTTTTTCACAAAACTACTTAACTCATGGCTATAAAGAACTCAGTATTCTTCCCAAAGAAAATGGCGATTATAAAACCTATAAAAACGCGCTTCATATTTGGCCACGCGGTGATTTTATGCTCATAGCCCTACCCAATTTAAATGGTAGTTTTACGGTAACGCTCTTTTTAAATTACGATGAAGGTAAGTACAATTTTAAAAATTTAACGACCGAAAAACATGTTTTAGAATTTTTTACCAAAGAATTCCCAGACGCTTTAGCCATGATGCCCCATATTTTAGACGACTTTTTTAAAAACCCAACGGCACCTTTGGGTACTGTAAAATGTTCGCCATGGCATTATAAAGGCAACACCCTATTAATGGGCGATGCTGCTCATGCTATCGTTCCGTTTTATGGCCAAGGAATGAATGCTTCTTTCGAGGATGTTACGGTTTTTGATTCTGTTTTGGAAAACCATCAAGGCAATTGGGAAACTACGTTTAAAACTTATGAACAAACCAGAAAAAAAGACACCAATGCTATTGCCGATTTGGCCATAGATAATTTTCATGAAATGAAAGACCATGTAGCCAATCCTATATTTCAAGAAAAAAGAAAAATAGAAATGGCTTTAGAAAAGGAATTTCCAAATGAATATTCCTCGAAATATTCTTTGGTCACTTTCAATGAGCATATTGGTTACCGCGATGCCATGCTAAAAGGTAGAGCGCAAGACAAAGCCATTTTAAACCTGCTCACCGACAAAGAAATTGAGGTCAACGGCGATTTAAAATTGAACCTTAAAAAAATCAAAAAAGAAACCGAAGCGATTTTAGAAGATGATAGAATTGCCGGATTAAATTAAAAATAAAGCTTGCCCTAACCCTTCCTAATGAAGGGAACTATAGGTGCTTTAATAAGTTTAACAAAATTTCTTAACCGCCCGAGTAAGAATCCCTTCCCATTGGGAAGGCTAGGATGGGCTCAAATTATGAACAAGGACCAAGTAACACCCCGAGGCGCATACCCGCACACCAAACGTGTTGGTGATTTTATATTTGTTTCGGGTACGAGTTCACGCAGGGCAGATAATAGCATTGCCGGTGTAGATATTATTGACGAAATGGGCACTAAACACCTCAATATCGAATTGCAAACCCGTGAAGTTCTAAAAAACATAGAAAGGAATTTAGGCAAGGAAGGAGCCAGTTTAAAAGATATAGTTGATGTGACCTCGTTTTTGGTAAACATGAACGACTTTGCTGGTTACAATAAAGCCTACAGCGAATTTTTCGATATCGAAACCGGTCCAACTCGAACAACCGTGGCCGTACATCAGCTACCGCACCCAGATTTGTTGGTTGAAATAAAAGTGGTAGCTTATAAAAAATGAAAATCCAAAACTACATAAACGGCGCGTTTTTTAATCCAACATCGAATGATTGGATTGACAATTATTGCCCCGCCAATGGGGAGGTTTATGGGCAAATCCCGAATTCTTCAGCAGAAGATATTGAAAAAGCCTACCAATCTGCTAAATCTGCCTTTAGCCACTGGTCGCAAACGTCCTTTGAGGAACGAAGTAGAGTTCTTTTAAGGATTTCCGAATCAATAGAGGAAAACATCCAGCAATTGGCCGAAGCCGAAAGCAAAGACAACGGCAAACCCATTTCATTAGCCAAAGCCATTGATATTCCCAGAGCTGCCAATAATTTTAGGTTTTTAGCCAATGCGATAACACAGTTTGCAAGCGAAAGTCATGAAACAGTAGGGCAAAATGCTATCAACTATACGTTAAGACAACCTATTGGCGTGGTGGGATGTATTTCACCTTGGAACCTTCCACTATATCTATTTACTTGGAAAATAGCTCCGGCCATTGCTGCTGGAAATTGCGTGGTAGCCAAGCCCAGTGAGGTTACGCCTATGACCGCTTATCTGTTAGGTAACATTTGTAATCAAGCGGGATTACCTAAAGGTGTTTTGAATATTGTTCATGGCACCGGACAAGAAACAGGAAAAGCAATTGTTGAGCACCCAAACATCACAGCTATTAGCTTTACGGGCGGCACTGAAACTGGTGCTAAAATTGCCAGAATAGCCGCGCCCATGTTTAAAAAACTATCTTTAGAATTAGGCGGAAAAAACCCAAACATTATTTTTGCTGATTGTGATTACAGCGATATGCTTAACACCACAGTAAAATCGTCGTTTTTAAATCAAGGACAGATTTGTTTGTGCGGCAGTCGGATTTTTGTTGAATCCTCAATTTATGAAAAGTTCAAAACTGATTTTATAAAGAAAGCAAAACAACTTAAAGTAGGGCATCCATCCGATAAAAACACCGATATTGGTCCTTTGGTTTCAAAACCACATTTAGAAAAAGTCTTGGGTTATATTGAAATTGCCAAAAAAGATAACGATAAAATTCTTTGTGGAGGCCACCAAGTAAGTTTAAAAGATTATGAAAACGGATACTATATGGCTCCCACTATAATTGAAGTAAAATCCAACTCATGTCAAATAAACCAAGATGAAGTTTTTGGCCCAGTAGTAACCCTTATGCCATTTGATACTGAAGACGAAGCGCTTCAATTGGCCAACCAAACAAAATATGGTCTCACAGCAACCATTTGGACCAACAACTTAAAACGCACCATGCGAATGAGTAGTCAAATTCAATCCGGTATTATCTGGGTAAACACCTGGATGTTACGGGATCTGCGAACTCCCTTTGGAGGCACCAAAGCCTCTGGAATAGGACGAGAAGGCGGGTTCGAAACATTGCGTTTTTTTACGGAACCAAAAAATATATGTATAAAGTATTAAAAATAACCAATAAAATATAACCAAGGAACAAGTTTAAAATCATTATTCTTACCTCTTGACCATTTAACTTTTAAATATGGATTTAAAAATAAACAATAAAAACGCCTTAGTTTGCGGCAGCACACAGGGCATTGGAAAAGCAACTGCAATTGCACTAGCAAACGAAGGTGTTAATATCACTTTAGTAGCAAGAAATAGAGAAAAGTTAAAAGAAGTCATCTCAGAACTTCCTGAAAACGGAAACCACAGTTATATTGTAGCCGATTTTGCAAATCCAAGAGATTTACAGGAGCAAGTCATTAAATTTATCGAGAAAAACCATGGCTTCCATATTGTTGTCAATAACACAGGAGGTCCAAGAGGTGGTGAAATCTTGACAGCTAGCCTTGATGAATTTGATAATGCCTTTATCATGCATGTAAAATGCAATCATATTTTGGCTCAAGCCACCGTTCCGTTTATGAAAAAGGAGGGTTATGGAAGAATCATCAACATCATTTCAACATCTGTTAAAGAACCCATACCTGGTTTAGGCGTGAGCAATACCATTCGCGGCGCCGTAGGTAACTGGAGCAAAACCCTTTCGATTGAGTTAGCGGCTTTTGGAATTACAGTAAACAATGTTCTTCCTGGTTTCACAGAAACCGAAAGATTGAATGAAATCATAAAGATTAAGGCTGCAAATGAGGACACCTCCTTTGAAAAAATGACTGAAATCATGCAAAACTATGCGCCAGCCAAACGATTTGCACAACCTGAAGAAACAGCTAACGCCGTTGCTTTTTTAGCCAGTGGGGGAGCTGGCTACATTAACGGTATTAACATTCCTGTTGATGGTGGGCGCACAAAAAGTTTGTAACTTTATAAAGTAAATTTTTGAATTATGAGCAAACTAGTTTCCCCATTAAATTTTAAGGATTGGATTGAAGACAACAGACACCTTTTAAAACCACCTGTTGGCAACAAAGTGGTTTGGAAAGATGCCGACTTTATTGTCATGGTTGTTGGGGGCCCAAATAATCGAAAAGATTATCATTACAATGAAACCCCGGAGTTTTTCTATCAAGTTGAAGGTGATATCGTTTTAAAAATAATAGACAATGGCACCCCAAAAGATGTTCATATCAAGCAAGGTGATATTTATTTACTACCACCTAAAGTACCGCATTCTCCCCAACGAGGAGCGAACACCGTGGGGTTGGTTATTGAGTATAAGCGCCTTGAAGGCATGAAAGATGCCTTGCTCTGGTTTTGTGAAAATTGCACAACCAAACTCTATGAAGAAGATTTTACCTTAGGTAATATTGAAACCGATATGCCAAAAATATTCGACAAATATTATGGAAACTTAAATCAACGCACTTGTCCCAATTGTGGTGAAGTGATGCAGCCACCGAAAAAAGTTAGGGTTAAATAAGAATGGATCTTCAATGAAAAGGTTATCAATTATCTCGATTATAACTGTAATTACAAAAATTCTGAAAATATATTCAGAAAGAAAATGAAAAAAAGGAAACTTCGCATAAACGGTCATTCGCACTTACTACCCTATCCTGAAGAAATACCCAAATACATGCAGGAGAAAGGTATTTTTTGGGTTGACAAAGAACGTAAGTTTATGCTCCAAAAAGATTGGAGCCGACCCGTCACAGACTCTAGTTTTTTCTTGACCGAAAAACTAGAATGGATGGATCGTTACAAAATAGACCATGCTGTAGTGTTAAACCTTTCGCAATTATACGGTAATGGTTTACGGGTTGAGGAAATGAAAAAGGCATTACGTTTTCAAAACGATTTTAATGCCAGAATTCAACATAATAACCCAACTAAATTTACATGCGGGTTTGTTGTTCACCCTGGTTTTGTTAGAAGTGCATGTTGGGAAATTGAACGTTGCGTTGAAACCCACGGCATGCAACTTCTATGCTTACCAACTCATTATATGGATACCATTGGTACATGGCGCTGTATTTTTGATGAAGAAAACGAACCTATTTTCGAGTTAGCTAATAAATACAATTTAGCCGTTGAAATCCATCCCTACGATGGCGAAAAATTCATTAAGCTTGAAAATACATCATGGCGTTTCCATTTAATTTGGATGTTGGCCCAATGTGCCGATGCTTATCACTTTCTAACCTTAAATGGTTATCAAGAAAAATACCCTAACATGAGGACCTGTTTTGCCCATGGCGGACAATTGGCACAAATTAATTTAGGAAGACGCATACAAGGGTTTGACGGTAGGCCAGATCTTTTTGAAGGTAAGCACCACCCCAGAAAGGCCGTAGGACATAAAAATATCTTTTTTGACACCTTAGTCCATGACACTGGCGGTTTAGATTTATTGATTAAGAATCATGGTGCGAAGCAAGTTATTATGGGCTTGGACGACCCTTACCCATTGGGTGAAATGGAAAGCACCCAACAATCATCCTATCCTGGTAAAATTTTAGATTTAGCCAAAGAGCGACATATAATAACAGAGGATGAACAAGATGCCATTTGGGAAGACAACGTTATTCAATGGCTGTGTGGAGATAACGCCAGTTCCAAACAAAAATTAATTGATAGAATATTACGCTAATGCATTTTATACCAGAAGATATAGACCAATATGTTGTAAACCACTCGGAAGATGAACCTGAGTTATTGAAACAGTTAAATAGAGAAACCTGCCAAAAGATTTTGCAACCACGTATGCTTAGCGGTCATTACCAAGGTCGGGTATTGAGTATAATTTCTAAACTAACCCACCCTAAAAACATTTTAGAAATCGGAACCTATACTGGTTATTCTGCACTTTGCCTAGCTGAAGGCATGCAAAAAGAAGGCACTTTAGATACCATTGACATCAACGAGGAGTTGTATGATTTTCAAAGAAAATATTTTGATAAATCTGAATTTGGGCAACGCATTGTTCAGCATTTGGGCAACGCACTCGACATTATTCCTCGTTTAAATAAAACATACGATTTGGTTTTTATAGATGCCGATAAAGAAAATTATGCAAGTTACTTTGAAATTATATTAAATAAATTAAATACTGGTGGCATTATTCTATCTGATAATGTTTTGTGGAGCGGAAAAATACTAGAAACTACCTTTAAAAAAGAGGACACCTCAACCCCTGCCCTAATTGAATATAATAAACTTTTAAAAGAAGATTCACGAGTTGAAACCGTGATTTTACCAATTAGAGATGGGTTAACTATTAGCAGAAAAATTTAGGAAATTCAATTAAGGAAGCATTTATGGCTTGCAAGCGTCTTTCTTAAGCAGAATTATAATTCTTCATTAAACCACAAATGTTGCCCAAACTATAATTTGCTAAAGCACATCCATAATGGTCACGAAAAGAATCTGTTAATATACTTGCTTTGGCAAATCGTTTGAAGGGTTTTAGCATTTCACCATTATCATAAAAAAGAATAGCTCAGGCATTGATATCATCAATTTCTATGATATCGTATCATTCTTCTTTACCAAACGTAAGTAGGCAGAATAAAGAAAACAATCGATAGGGTAAGTTTTTTTTAATTAGATCATAGATTCCGGACTCGGAAGGGGAGGGGTAATCAAAATGAAACCTGAATTTTCACTAAAGTCCAAAAAGAACTGGGCAATAGATAAAAAGGATATCGACAAAAAGATAAACGCCTAAAACTTCCGTTTAATTGAACCCGTAAAATCCTCCAGATCGTCTTTTACCTGATCTAATTCCTTTTTCACATCTTGGGTTATGCTCGTATCAATACCGTTTTTTTCAGCAGTTTTAGTGATTTCGTGCTTTATATCGTTGGTAGCATCTTTAAGCGTTCGCATGCCTTTTCCCAAACCACGAGCTATTTCGGGCAACTTATCTGCACCAAAAACCATAATAGCAATAAATAGTATAAATGCTATTTCTGCACCGCTTATAAATAGAAATATTGCTTGTTGTATCACTGTGCAAATATACTAAGTTGTTTTGTGAGAATAAAAAAAAGCCGATTCTAAAAAAAATCGGCTTTCAAATAAAATTACTTTCTTATCCTTTAATCTTTTCTTTAAATTGATCAAAATCGCTTTGCTGTTCTTTTCGTGGCCACGAGTTATTGGATGTATCAATATCGGCCGTTTCTTCATTAGGATCAATTTCTATACCTACAATGGCCTTGTCTGATGCAATTGCTTTACTTACCTCATTATCATCAAACCTCCATATTTGAGCAGGATAGGTTTCTTCTTTTGAGGTGCCATCTTCATAAGTATATTTAACTATAATAGGCATAACCAGGCCTCCCGGCTTTTCAAAAGTCACATTATAAAAGTACTTGGGCTCCTTTATTTTTTGACGTTCTTGTGGCGAAAAGTTATCCATAATGTACTCTTGCAAAGGCTTAGAGTTTTCCAATAACGACCCCTTTTTCATCTTTTCCTTAAAATCTTCACTTCCCTCTTCAACTAAAAACACCAATGGCCTTAATTGGCTCCTTTTTATACCTCTTTCCTCCATTAAATCTCTCATATAAGCATTGGGTTCTTCAGATACATAATATTTTTTTACATCTTTTACGCCAATATCCACCCAATCGGTAGTATAAAACCAACCCCTCCAAAACCAATCTAAATCAAAAGCTGAAGCATCTTCCATAGTTCTGAAAAAATCTTCTGGTGTGGGGTGCTTAAACTTCCATCGATTGGCATATTCTTTAAATGCATAGTCGAAAAGGTCACGCCCCATAACGGTTTCTCTTAAAATATTTAAAGCTGTTGCTGGCTTTCCATAGGCATTGTTTCCAAATTGGTATAAGTCCAGGTTAAGCCCCTTAGTCATTATTGGATCGATAAAAGACTGATCACCTCCCATATAAGGAACAATCATTTTTGCAGGCCCGCGATCGGACGGAAAATGTTGGTCATTAGGAGATAAGGCTGTTGGGTATTTTTCGCCAAAATCTTGCTCGGCCACATACTGAACAAACGTGTTTAGACCTTCGTCCATCCAGGTCCATTGGCGCTCGTCACTATTAACAATCATGGGGAAAAAGTTATGCCCGACTTCATGGATAATAACACCCATCATGCCATACTTTACACGATCACTATATGTACCATCAGGGTTTGGGCGACCATAGTTCCAACAAATCATGGGGTATTCCATACCCTGTTGTTTGGCGTGAACCGAAATGGCTTTGTGGTAGCGATAGTCAAAAGTCATTCTTGAATAAGATTCAAGCGTGCTGGCTACCGCGCGGGTCGACCATTCTTCCCAAAGTGGATTTCCTTCTTTAGGGTACATAGAAACAGCCATAATATCTTTACCTCCAATTTTGACGGCCATCATATCCAAAATAAATTTTCTTGAAGTTGCAAAACCAAAATCACGTACGTTTTCAGCCTTAAGCTTCCAAGTTTTTGTTTTCTCAGAAAACCCTTTTTCTGCAGCCTCAGCTTCAGCTTGATTTACTATTAAAACGGGTTTGTCAAAAGATTTTTTGGCAGCTTCGTATCGCTGTAACATGGTTTTTGAATACACTTCTTTTCTGTTGGTCAGCACACCTGTTCCGTCCAAAATATGATCGGCTGGCACTGTAATGTTCACCTCATAATCCCCAAAAGGTAAAGCGAACTCATCTCGTCCCCAAAACTGTGAATTTTGCCAACCTTCCACATCGCTGTAAACTGCCATTCGTGGAAAAAACTGGGCAATCACATAGGCTCTATTTCCATCTTTTGAGAAATACTCATATCCTGAACGACCACTCCCATTAATAGGTTCTGCTTCTTCAACATGATTGTTAATATTGTACCACCATTTAATAGAAAACGAAAATTTACCTCCTGTTTTCAAAGGTTCTGCCAGCTCCACCCGCATCATCGTTCTATTAATCATATGTGGAAGCGGTTTACCACTTGTATCGGTAACCTGTAAAATGTTAAAACCACGATCTAGTGGCTCCCTCATAAATTCTGAAGTAAATGCATTTGGAAGCATAACTGGTGCAACACCACTAGTTTCTATTAAAGGTGATTTAGAGTCTTTCGCTCTTTTATTTTGTTCTAATTGTACCCATAAATAGTTAAGTTCATCTGGAGAATTGTTGGTATATGTAATGGTTTCATAGCCCGATATTTTAGCATTTTTATCATCTAAGACAATATCCATTTCGTAATCAGCCTGTTGTTGATAATATGCAGGACCAGGGGCTCCTGAAGCAGATCTAAACATGTTGGGCGTAGAAAATTCGTCATACAACTGCTTAAATTTATTGGTATTTGTATGTCCTTTTTTTACCGCTACACCAACTTGTTCCTGAGCTTTGACGGTAAACGAAATAAAAATAAATGCTAAACAGAAATAGGCTATCTTTTTCATTCTCATTTTTTGTGTTTTATTTAATAAAAGTTTGATTTTAGCTACTTTTTTTAAGGAATTATCATAGAAATTGATCAAAACTAATAAATTACAGAAAGACTTAGTTTATTTTAATTAAACTTTAACACGGCGGTATCCTTTTGAGGAATAAGAATTACACTTTTTTGCTGAGAATTTATTTTAGTTTTTATAATATTTTGCTGCTCTTGAATTAAATCGAATAAAATCCGGTTGGTTACCTCAAAAGCATCTATGCTTTTAACATCCTCAATTTCAAGATAGCACTTTATAATATCGATATCGTATTCCTTGCCTATATAAATAAAGTCCGCTTTTTTTCCATTAATTTTAAAAGTCAAATTATCCTTTAGGTATTGCTCAATGTACTCATCGAGGTTTTCTGTTTCATTTTCCCCACCAAATGTTAAGGCCTTATTATAGCGGGTGCGCAATGCACTTTCAAAATCATCAACAAACAATCTGGAAATAATTTGTACTGATTGGGTTTGGTCTACATACTCCACTTGTGTGAGACTTATATAATAATCGTGAACTGAGGAGAATGCAAAACACGACAATGCAAAAGCTACAACTAATATTTTAACAAGTTTCATTCAAATTTTGTTTATGCGAATGTAATGCTTTCAAAAAGTATTCCAAAAATATTCAATCAAGCTTAGGTATTCTTGGTACTATGTGTATTTTATCCAAAGGAAGATTTGCCAATAATCTAATTTATTTGTGATAAGGCGTTTAAATCGCAAAAAACTTTCATCAAAAAAAGACAAATTGCTTTTAATTTTTTAGAGACATGTTTATGATTAGCTCTTAGACTTTAAAAACTCCTGGCTTCTTTGGTGCAACAATTCTAAAAACTCCATTTCCTTTCCGTAATTAAGTAGTGAAAAATCAAAGCCATCAGCTTGCACAAATTGAATAAAATCCTCTACACGATGCTTTGGAATATTAAAATTATTCGTCAAAAATTCTGAACCAAAATAATATTTAATTGATTCGATGGGTACTTCAGGCACTTGCACCTTCTTCTTGTCCTTAACTTTAGCCCTAAATAAAGGCAACAACAATTGGTCAACAACATTCACTATATTCAACCCATTTACAACTTCAATTCCCTCTGTGTTCATGGCAACATTCTCTGCCTCGGTTTTATAATCTTTTTTAAATTCGTATTCAGCACTATGTTTTACACCAAAATAAAGAGCGTCCAACTTGGGCTTAAAAGGCTTAGATCGGTCCATATCGGTATCTAAATTACCCGTTAACCCTTTTGTTAGCACAATTACCTCGTCAAGTTTATTTATCTCTTCTATCAGGAAAAGTTTCATCTTTTTCGACTCAATGATATCTTCATTTATCTTAAAACTAAAATTTTGGTATTGCAGCGCACTAACTTCAATCTGATCATTCAAAGCTACTTTAAGAGAAAAAGCTCCGTTTTCATCGGTTATCGTACCAGTATTCGATGAAGCATTAAAAACAGTAATACCAGCTAAATCGCTACCTTCAACAATTATTTGTCCAGAAACCGTAATTCGATTTACGGTTTGCGAAATTGCTGATGATGAAATTAAAACGGCCAATAAGAATATAAGTCTGTTCATGTTTTTTCTTTTGAAAATACCACTTTATTTTCAAAATTTAAAGAATAGCGGCTTAAATTATGACGAAATTTCATTTTTTAACTAGCTTTACATTAAACCATTTTTATGAAGAATATAATTATTGCAAGCACATCTACAGTACATGGAAGCGGTTATTTAGAATATATAATGCCCGAACTTGAAATATTATTTAAAAATACTTCTGAAATCGTTTTTATTCCCTATGCCCGCCCAGGAGGAATCTCGCATAACGAATATACCCAAGTGGCCAAAAACGGGTTTTCTAAAATAGGAAAGAACGTAAAGGGCATTCATGAATTTAAAAACCCTGTTGAGGCCGTCAAGAACGCACATGCTTTATTTGTTGGGGGCGGCAACACCTTCGTTTTAACGTATCAACTATATAAAAACGACTTAATAAACCCTATAAAAGAAGCCGTAAACTCCGGCACTCCATATCTAGGAACTAGCGCTGGCAGCAACATTTGCGGGCTTACAGTAAAAACCACCAACGACATGCCTATTGTATACCCACCAAGTTTTAATGTCTTAGGGCTAGTACCTTTCAACATTAATCCGCACTACCTAGACCCCGATAATTCTAGCAAACATATGGGCGAAACTCGCGAAACAAGAATCAAAGAGTTCCATGCTTACAATACGCCTCCTGTTATAGGTTTAAGGGAAGGTAGCTGGCTAAGAGTAAAAAATAACACTGTTACCTTAAAAGGAAGTTTATCGGCCAGAATATTTGAATATAACAAAACACCTTACGAAGTAAATACCGAAACAGATTTAAGCTATTTAAAATAAAAAAGCCTCACTATTTCTAGTGAAGCTTTCTGAGCGGGAGACCGGGTTCGAACCGGCGACATTCAGCTTGGAAGGCTGACGCTCTACCAACTGAGCTACTCCCGCCTTAATTTGGCTGCAAATATATAAACTGTTTATTCTTTCACAAGGAAAAAACGCATCTTTTTTCACTAAAAAACTCTATCTAACTATAAGTCTTTTTAAGTTTAAAAATCTCTTCATATTTTTCTGCCTTAACACAATGAATTACAATATAAAACAAATCACCGCAAATAAAACTTACGAAATCAGACAGCCCATTTTAAGGACAGGTCAACCTATTGAAACTTGTTTTTTTGAAGGCGACAACTTAGAAACCACATATCATTTGGGCATTTTTTCAGAGGAAAAACTTGTCGGTGTAAGCTCATTTTTTAAAAATAATAATTCATTATTTACAATAAGTTCGCAATATCAACTGCGCGGTATGGCCATTTTGAAAAACTACCAAAAACATGGTCTGGGGCGTGACATTTTAAAGCAAGGTGAACAGATGCTTAAATTAAAAAATGTAAATCTCATTTGGTGCAATGCCCGCGAGGTTGCTATCAATTTTTATGCTAAAAACGGATATCAAATTATAGGTGACCCATTCAATATTAAAGATATTGGCCTGCACTTTGTGATGTACAAATCACTTTAAACTTGTGACTACAAAATAAAAAAGAGTCTTAATCTATAAACTGAAATTTTGTAATTTTAAGAACAGTAAATCATTTCAAAATGAGAGGAGGAAATCTAAAGTTAAGGTTGATAATTGGAGTGGCAATTGCCTTATTTTTTATTTTTAAAAAATGTAGTCAACAGGAAGTAAACCCATACACCGGCAGAACCCAAACCATTTCGATGACACCAGACAACGAAATAGCCATTGGCTTGCAAAGTGCTCCGCAAATGGCGCAACAACATGGCGGACTGCACCCCAATAAGCAATATCAATCTCTGGTAGACAATGTTGGCAATAAATTAGTAAACAGCAGTATTGCCAGAAAAACACCTTACAAGTACGAGTTCCATCTTCTTAACGATCCCAACACCATAAATGCCTTTGCACTTCCTGGTGGTCAAATATTTATAACATTTGCTTTATTTTCTAAATTAGACAATGAAGACCAGTTAGCCGGTGTACTAGGGCACGAAATAGGTCATGTTTTAGGCAGACACAGTGCAGAGCGTATCGCGGAGAGCGAATATTGGCAAGGGTTAACCACCGCGGGAGCGGTTGGCGCAGATATGGGAGGGTTAGTTAGTGGTATTGGCCAAAACACACTTTTAACCAATGGAAGAGATGACGAACTAGAAAGCGATGATTTAGGGGTTAAATTTATGATTAAATCCGGATATAACCCCCAGGAAATGATTGGTGTAATGGAAATATTAAAAACAGCGGCTGGCCCAAACCGAGTTCCTGAATTTAAAAGCACGCATCCCGATCCCGATAATCGAATTGAAAAAATACAAGAAGCCATCGAAAAATACAAAAACCAATAAAAAAAAGCCCAAATAGGGCTTTTTTGGAGTGACTAACTCAAAATAATTATCTATAAATTATTTTCTTTTTTTGGCTTTGACCTCTGCCAAAGCTTTTTTGATGATTTCTGCCGCATCCGTTGCTCCATGTAACTCAGCATATTTTAAAGCTGTTTTCTTCTTATCACTTCTGGCTTTTAAATCGGCGCCGTGCATGATAAGCAATTTCAAAATTTCAGTTCTGTTAAATTTTGCGGCATACATTAAAGGCGTCATGCCATTAGATTTAGCATTTACGTCGGCTCCTCTAGCAATAAGTTTCTGAACCGTTTCTAAATCACCCTTAGCGATAGAAACACAAAACGTGTTCACTTTAAAATAAGATTCTACAGTGTAATTTACCTTTAAATTTTCTGTGTTTGCATTTGCTGATACTACAGAAAAGCATAATGCGATTGCGGAAATAATGATTGTTTTTTTCATGATGAAAGATTTTAATTTGATTAATTGATTACGTTTTTTGATATACTAAAGAGACGACTTTATTTTGATACTGTTACACAAAAAAAGTTTTATAACGTATTTTTAACGTTTAATTAGTATAACATTAACGGAAACCAATCTTTTTTAAAAAAATGTCAAAACCCTTAAAAACGCTAGCTTTTAAGAGGTCTTTTTCCTCTTTTTCTAACAAACTTCGCTATCTTTGCTCAATCTTAAAATTTTAACAAAAAATGAACAAAAAAGTTATCTTAATGATACTTGATGGCTGGGGGAATTCTCCAGACCCAAAAGTTTCTGCCATAGACCACGCCAATACGCCATTTATCGATTCTTTATATACTAAATACCCCCACGCTACTTTGCGCACCGACGGGGAACACGTTGGATTGCCAAAAGGACAAATGGGAAACAGTGAAGTGGGTCATATGAATTTGGGAGCAGGGCGCATTGTCTATCAAGATTTGGCAAAAATTAATCTGGCTATCGAAAAAGATACTTTAAAGAACGAAAAAGTGCTTATTTACGCACTAAAATATGCCTCAGAAAACAATAAAAATGTGCACTTTTTAGGTTTATTAAGTAATGGAGGAGTACATGCTCATACCAATCACTTAAAAGGGTTTATAGATGCAGCAAATAAAGCAGGAGTAAATTCTTATGTCCATGCTTTTACCGATGGGCGCGATGTAGACCCAAAATCGGGGAAGGGCTATGTTGAAGATTTAGAAAAATATATTGAAGGCACCCAAACAAAATTGGCGACTATTACAGGACGATATTATGCCATGGATCGCGATAAAAGATGGGAACGCGTAAAACTTGCTTATGATGCTATTGCTAAGGCAACTGGGACTAAAACTCAAAATGCAACAGCATCCATTCAAGCCAACTATGATAACGATGTTACCGATGAATTCATAAAGCCTTTAATACTTACCGATAGTAGCAACGAACCTGTTGTAACAGTTAAAAATGATGATGTTATTATATTTTATAATTTCAGAACCGATAGAGGCCGTGAGCTAACAGAAATGTTATTTCAAAAGGACTTTCCAGAATACGACACCAAAAAACTTAACTTGTATTATGTAACAATCACCAATTATAGTGATCATTTTAAAGGCATAAAAGTTATATTCAACAAAGACAATATTACCGAAACCATTGGTGAAGTGCTCTCCAAAAAAGGCAAAAAACAAATCCGAATTGCCGAAACCGAAAAATACCCACACGTTACGTTTTTCTTTTCTGGTGGCCAAGAAGAGCCTTTTGAAGGAGAATCGCGCATACTTAAAAATTCTCCAAAAGTAGCTACCTACGATCTGCAACCAGAAATGAGTGCTTATGAGCTACGTGACGCATTGGTTCCTGAACTTGAAAAAGGTGAAGCAGATTTTGTTTGCCTAAACTTTGCAAACGGTGATATGGTAGGTCATACCGGAGTTATGGAGGCTGCCATAAATGCATGTGAAGCGGTTGATGCCTGTGCAAAAGATATTATCACCACAGGATTAGAAAACGGATATAGCACATTATTAATTGCCGACCACGGTAACTGTGAGACCATGATAAACCCGGATGGATCGCCAAACACGGCTCATACTACAAATCCCGTTCCTGTTATTTTAATCGATAATGAATTAAAGGAAATCAAAGATGGTATTTTGGGTGATGTGGCACCAACCATATTAAAACTCATGGGTATTGAGCAACCAAAGGCAATGACACAACATCCATTGGTGTAAACATAAAAGGTGTAACTTTGCAAAATTAATGCCTTCAGTTTAAATGAATTTTAATGACACCCTAATTATTGCTGTTGATTTTGATGGTACCATAGTTGAAGATGCCTACCCAAAAATCGGAAAACCCGTTTTGTTTGCCTTTGAAACATTGAAAAAGCTGCAAGAAGATGGACACCGACTAATTTTATGGACTTACAGATGTGGTGACCAATTGGCGGAAGCTGTAAAGTTTTGTGAAGAAAACGGTATTGAGTTTTATGCCGTAAACAAAAGTTTTCCTGAGGAGAATTACTCCGACGATATTAGTAGAAAAATTAATGCTGATTTGTTTATCGACGATAGAAACATTGCTGGCTTTCCTGGCTGGGGGGAAGTATATCATATGCTAACAGACAATTCAGCACCTACTTTAAAAGAAAAAAAGAAAGGTTTTTTCGGGTTATTCAATTAATTAAAATCCCCTATAATTTCAAATTAAAAGACATTTAAGTTTTTGAGTATCTTTGCACTCCTATAATTGATAGTTATGATTATTGTAAAAACTAGAGAAGAAATTGAATTGATGCGCGAAAGTGCTCTAATTGTATCAAAAACATTGGGTGAACTCGCAAAAGAAATAAAACCTGGTGTAACCACATTAGAACTAGATAAAATTGCCGAAACCTGCATAAGAGACCATGGTGCCGTTCCTGGTTTTCTGGGCTTATATGATTTTCCGAACACACTTTGCATGAGTCCTAACTCGCAAGTGGTTCATGGTATACCAAATAACAACCCTTTAGTTGAAGGCGACATTATTTCTATTGACTGTGGTGCTTTAAAAAATGGATTTTATGGTGATCACGCTTACACCTTTCCTGTCGGTGAAATAGCTCCTGAAACTGAAAAACTACTTGAAGTAACAAAAGAATCTTTATACGTCGGCATTCGCGAATTTAAAGCGAACAACCGTGTTGGTGATGTTGGCTATGCCATTCAAAAGTACTGCGAAGACCATGGCTATGGTGTAGTTAGAGAACTGGTTGGTCATGGTTTAGGAAGCAAAATGCATGAAGACCCCGAAATGCCTAACTACGGCAAACGAGGCCGAGGCAAGAAATTTATTGAGGGCATGGTTGTTGCCATAGAGCCTATGATTAATATGGGTACGCAACGCATTGCTCAGCATAGCGACGGATGGACCATCACCACGCGAGACGGCAAACCTTCAGCACATTTTGAACATGATGTTGCCCTTATTGACGGAAAACCAGAACTTCTTTCAACTTTTGCATATGTTTATGAAGCTCTGGGCATAGAAAGCGATGAAGAAAATGAATTTCGTCGTGAGGCATTAGTGCTTTAAGGTTTTAATGAAAAAAATCTTCAAATTCATATTAAATTTATTCCCTAGACCTCTTTTAATTCGGATGAGTTACATTGTACGTCCGGTTTTAGCGTTCTTTCTTAAAGGCAATACATATACCGATCCTATTGACGGGAAAAGATTTAAAAGTTTTTTGCCATATGGCTACGGCACTCAGCGTAACAATGTATTATCACCGTCAACTTTAAGTTTAGAACGCCATAGATTGTTATGGCTATATCTTAAGACTGAAACTAACTTTTTTTCAGAAGACCCCAAAAAAAAATCACCACTTCGGGTACTTCATTTTGCGCCCGAACAATCATTTTTTAAACGCTTTAAAAAAATGGAGCATTTAGATTATGTGACTACAGATTTAAATTCGCCTTTGGCAGACGTAAAAGCTGATATTTGCAATCTCCCATTTGAAAATGGTAGTTTTGATGTAATTCTTTGTAATCATGTTTTGGAACATATTCCTGATGACGCCAAAGCCATGCAGGAACTTTACCGTGTTATGAAATCTGGTGGGATGGGCATTTTTCAAATCCCACAGGATTTAAATAGAGAAAAAACTTTTGAAGACGATAGTATTACAGACAAAAAAGAGCGGGCCAAAATTTTTGGACAATACGATCATGTCCGAGTATATGGCCGTGATTATTTTGATAAACTTCGTTCTGCTGGTTTTAAAGTTGAAGAAGTGGATTATACCACAAACCTTTCCGCGGAAGCAATAGAAAAATACTGCTTGGCCAAAGGTGAAATATTACCTGTGGTTTATAAAAGTTAATCTTCAGGAAATCCGTTTAAAGACAAAGTTTCAAACTCCTTTTTATCGTTTTCAAAAATTAAAAACACTCTTAATTCCGAATGGATTTTTAAAAATGTTTTTACCTTTTCAATACCCATGGCCTTGAATGCCGTGGCATAGGCATCGGCTACCATACAATTATCAGCAATTACCGAAATGCTCAATAAGTTGGTTTTACTTGGGTATCCTGTCTTTGTATCAATAATGTGTGCGTAACGATTGCCTTTTTCATCTACTTTAAACTTTCTATATGTACCCGAGGTGGCCATAGACGCATCTTTTAGAGCAATTGCCTTTAAAAGCGATCGTGTTCCATCAAAATGAGGCTGCTCTACCCCTACTTTCCATGGACTGCCTTTATCTACGTTTAAACCTTTTACTCTAATTTCTCCCCCAATTTCAACTAAAAAGTTTTCAATCTTCTGGTTTTCTAAAAATTCCGCGATAACATCTACGCCGTAACCTTTTGCAATGGCATTAAAATCTATAAACGCACCTTTGGGTTTTGATATATTATTTTTAACTCGCTCTACTTTATCAAAACCAACAAAAACCATGAGGCTATCTATTTTTAAGCTATCGAGGTTGGCTATTTTTTCTTCTGGACCAAAATCCCAAGCGTTTACAACGGCTCCTATTGTAGGATCAAAAGCACCATTGGTTGCATTATGAATTTCTTTAGAAGCTTCAAATACTTTAATAAAATGGTCATCAATCAAAGTCGCTTCGTTTCTATTTAATTTAGAAATATCTGAATTGACCTGATAAGTAGACATCGAACGGTTTATAACATAAAACAAACTATCGAACTGCTTTTGATAATCGATCTCAGAATCATAAATTACAGAATATGAAGTTCCGAAAACAGACCCAACGAGATGGGTATTTCTTATCTCAGGTTCGCACGAAAAAATTAGGAAAACAAAGAGAAGGACAAATATTTTTTTCATCTATTAAACTTAAGTGCCTATTATGGGTTTTCATTTAATTTAAATTGGTTTCAACCACCTGAATACCATTATATTCCATCAAATATTCTTCATTCAAGTAAATCGGTGTTTTTTCTCCTTGTAAACTACCAATACCAACACCTGCATAGAGTACTTTGGCTTCCTTTTCGCGAGCGTGTTTTTTAAAGGTCTCCATCCATACAACATCATAATTGTTCGGGTTATCAGGCAAAATAACTGCTCTAACAATTACAAAATAGTATTGCTTTTTTTTGTCGATGCAAACAAATTGTGGATGCTTTTTCAGTTTGCTATTAACTGCTATAAACTCAAAGCCACGTTGTTCTAAATCTTTGCCCACATGGTTCATAGCAAGGTTATGCAATTCCTGTTCAGTAAGTGGTCTGCCCATAAAACAAAAATATAAAATCTTAATGAGGTGATGACATTTTTAAATCATTTCATTAAATCGAAACAAGCAAAACTATAAGTACTCAGTAATCATTCCCATTTATTCGATTAAATTAGGCAAATACAATATAATAAACAGTTTGGTAGTTCTGTACTTGGTGCAACATGAAATAATTGTATCTTTCATTTAGCTAAGGATATATGTAAAAAAACTATGCTTAGAACGAACTCACTAATTAGACCTTCAAAAAAGTAATTATTAATTTTTATGTGGTGAATTTCAAATCATAAAAATCCTTTTAAGCATAAGTCATGGCCAAACATCCTGCCTCAAAAACAATTGGACTTTTTCTTGGTCCGCTATTATTTATAATCGTTCAATTTATAACTCCCGAAATTATTTCGCATAAGGCCAATACAGTAATCGCATTGGCACTTTGGATGATTTTTTGGTGGATTACAGAAGCTGTTTCCATATCTGTTACATCGCTACTTCCTCTTTTAATTTTTCCTCTTTTTAAAGTAATGCCGATGGCAGATGTTGGAGCAAATTACGGCAGTCCTATTGTGTTCCTTTTCTTTGGAGGTTTTGTGTTAGCACTTGCTTTAGAAAAAGTAAACCTACATATACGCATTGCTCTTAATATTATAAAATGGACAGGCACATCGCCCAATAAAGTGGTTTTGGGGTTTATGATTGCCACAGGTTTTATGAGTATGTGGATTAGCAATACAGCCAGTACTGTGGTTATGCTGCCCATTGCCATGTCGGTTATTAAGCTATTGATAAACGATGCCAATGGATTTACCAAAAACGATAAGAATTTTGCTAAGAGTGTTATGTTGGGTATTGCTTTTTCTGCAAATGCTGGAGGCATCGCAACTGTTATTGGAACGCCACCAAACTCCGTTTTAATTGGTTTATTGGAAAACGAATATCAAATACAGATATCTTTTTTAAAATGGATGATAATGGGTTTGCCCCTCTCCATTATTTTAATCGCAATTATTTATTTTGTTTTGGTAAAATGGATGTTTCCAAATAGAGATTTGGAATTTAATGCTTCGAAAGACTTCATTGAAATGGAAATAATAAAACTGGGCAAAACTTCTAAAAAGGAAAAACATGTCTTAACCATATTTGGTGTTATTGTGTTTTTGTGGATATTTAGAAGCCTTATCAATTCATTGATTCCCAGTTTGGCCCTTTCAGACACCATGATAAGTATTCTGGGTGCTATTGCCTTATTTGCTGTTCCTTTTAATTTAGCGAAAGGTGATTTTGTTTTGCATTGGAATGATACTCAAAGATTAGCCTGGGGCATTCTAATTTTGTTTGGTGGTGGCTTGGCTTTGGCAAAAGGTATGTCTGCAAGCGGTATAGTTGATGTGGTGGCAAATGTCATTTCAAATAGTAATATCAGCATTTTAGTCATGGCGTCATTACTTATCACCTTAATGCTGTTTATGACCGAACTTATGAGCAATGTGGCTTTAACCGCTGTGTTAGCTCCTGTTGTTGCTGGTATTGCCATTGGGCTAGAAATACCAATTTTGTATTTGCTGATTCCGGTAACCATTGCGAGTAGTTGCGCCTTTATGCTGCCTATGGCCACACCTCCCAATGCTATTGTTTTTGCCAGTGGCTATGTAAAAGTTAATCAAATGGCACGGGTTGGAATTGTGCTCAATTTAATAGCTGTGGTGCTACTTATTTTAATGTTTCAGTTTGTATTACCACTCATATTTTAAACAGCTAGTATTTAGTCTATTGGAGTTTTTTTATTATATTTAGTAGAAAGAAAAGGTATGGAAACCACTAATCGTTTCGAAAACGCCATAAAAAAACTTTACAATGCTTTTTATTCAGGAACTTTAAACCCCGAATGTTGTAAACAATGTGCCGTTGGAAATATTTTGGACAATACGGATAGCTGGAAGCATTTATCTGATAATCATGGTTCCACAAAATTAAATTATGTAGGCAGCGTCCATCAAAATCTCGGAAGGACTTTTAACGGTTACTCCCCATTGGAGTTATTAAAAATTGAAGCTACTTTTTTAAAAGCTTGTGGTTTTGAATTACCCTTTCATCATAAAAACAATAAACCTAAAAACCCAACGGACAATCAAGTTTTATTTGAAGGCTTGTGTGCTGTTGTAAAGTTTTTATGTAAGCTGGATAATATACCCAACGTCTTAGGCTATACAAGTCTATTTGAATATGAAAATAAGCCATTAAACATTCCTATCTAATTTCAAAAGGCAGGTATGGAAAGCAAAATAATTGTAGAACAATGGTTTGAAAAGTGGAACAAAGGAGATTTTCTTAATCTACCCATTTGCGAGTCATTTAAACACACCAGTCCATTTGGAACCATAGTTGGTAAAAAAGCATACATGGATTTGGTAAAACAAAACCAGGATAAGTTTCTAGGCTATACGTTTCAAATTAATGATGCTATTTATGAATTTGATAAGGCTTGTGTGAGGTACAGTGCCAAACAAGGCGAAAACTTAGCTTTAGATGTGAGCGAATGGTACTATTTTAAGGATAATTTAATTGAAAAAATTGTTTCTCATTATCATATAGGCCAAATTCGGGAAGACAGAAGTATTGATAACTACATATAACTAAATACAAAAAAACCAACAGGTCTGTGTTGGTCTTTTTGTATAAAACTCTTTTGATGCTTACCCTCCAAAATCATCAAATCTAATGTTCTCGTCTGGGATACCGAAATCTTCACCCATCTTCTGAACCGCCTTATTCATTAATGGAGGTCCGCAGAAGTACAATTCGATATCTTCAGGCGTATCATGTTTGCTTAAATAATTGTCGATAACACAGTTATGAATGAAGCCTACAAAACCATCACCTTCTTCATCGTGAACATCCTTTTTCACTTTCCAGTTATCTTCTGGTAAAGGTTCTGATAATGCTAAGTAAAATTTAAAGTTAGGGAACTTACGCTCTAACTGATAGAAATGTTCCAAATAGAACAACTCACGCTTAGAACGTCCACCGTACCAATAAGTCACTGTTCTACCCGTTTCTAAGGTTTTAAATAAGTGGTATAAGTGAGAACGCATTGGCGCCATACCGGCACCACCTCCAACATAAAGCATTTCGGAATCACTCTCGTTAATAAAGAACTCTCCATAAGGCCCTGAAATGGTTACCTTATCCCCTTGTTTTCTTGAGAAAATATAAGATGAAGCTATACCTGGATTTACATCCATCCAGCCATTTTTACTACGATCCCATGGCGGCGTTGCAATACGTACATTCAACATAATATCACGACCTTCTGCTGGGTAAGAAGCCATGGAATATGCTCTTTCAACAACCTCATCATTTTTCATTACTAAAGGCCAAAGCCCAAACTTATCCCATTCTTCCTGAAATTTATCTGGTCTTTCGTGCTCTTCTGGATGCGCTGTAATATCTATGTCGGCATACTTTATTTCGCATTGTGGAATTTCAATTTGAATATACCCACCTGCTTTGTAATTCATATCTTCTGGAATACGTACTACAAATTCTTTAATAAACGATGCAACGTTGTAGTTACGAACTACCTCGGCTTCCCATTTTTTAATACCGAAAACTTCTTCAGGAATGGTAATTTCCATGTCCTGTTTCACTTTTACTTGACAAGCCAAACGTGCACCATGTTGTAACTCCTTTCGCGTGAAGTGAGGAGTCTCCGTTGGAAGCGCTTCTCCTCCACCTTCTAATACGTGACATTCACACTGAATACACGTACCACCTCCACCACAAGCCGATGGCAAAAAGATTTTTTGGTTTCCTAAAGTTGATAAAAGAGAGCCTCCCGAGCCTACTTCTATTTCTTTTTCTCCATTAATTTTTATAGTAACTGGACCAGATGGCGATAGTTTTTGCTTTACGAATAATAACAAACCCACCAATAGTAGGGTTACTACTAAAAAGGCCGCTACGGTTGCTAAAATTGTTCCTAATGTACCTGCTGCTAATATCATATTACTCGTTTATTGTAGTCGTGTTTTCAGCTAATTTGTTGTCTTCCTGTTCTTTTACTTGCTCCACTTTTGCCGCTTCGGCTGATTCTTTGCCCTCATCGTCACCGCCAGTTAGCATACCACCAAAACTCATAAAACCAATCGCCATTAAACCTGTAATGATAAACGTAATTCCTAAACCTCTCAACGGTGCAGGAACATTTGAATAACGGATTTTTTCACGAATGGCAGCAATAGCTAAAATAGCCAAGAACCAACCAATACCAGAAGAAACACCGTAGTTGAATGCCAATCCTATAGTTTGAATTTCTCTTGACTGCATGAATAATGAACCACCAAGAATCGCACAGTTTACGGCAATAAGTGGCAAGAATATACCTAAAGAGTTATATAATGACGGAGAAAACTTCTCTACCACAATTTCTACCAATTGCACCATGGTTGCAATAGTTGCAATAAACATAATAAACGACAGGAAACTTAAGTCGTAATCGACATACTCTGCACCCAACCATTTTAAAGCTCCTGGCTGCAAAATATATTGATCTAACAACCAGTTTATAGGTACGGTAACAGCCAATACAAATATTACGGCTGCACCTAGACCCACTGCGGTACTTACTTTTTTAGATACCGCTAGGTAAGAACACATTCCTAAGAATGTGGCAAATACCATATTATCTATGAATATTGATTTGAAAAATAATTCTATATGTTCCATATATCTTAATTATGAATTCAGAATTCTGAATTATTAATGATCTTCTATTAGTGCTTCATTTTTACTACGCTGTACCCAAATAATGATTCCAACTACAATCAATGCCATTGGAGACAACAACATAAATCCGTTGTTTTCATACCCTATAGCATATACTCCCGTTTTCTCGATAGGGTCTCCCAACACTTTAAATCCTAACAACGTACCTGACCCCAAAAGCTCTCTAAAGAAACCGACGATGATAAGAATAACACCATACCCTAATGAGTTTCCTATTCCATCTAAAAACGATTTCCAAGGGCCATTACCTAAGGCAAATGCTTCAAAACGCCCCATGATAATACAGTTAGTAATAATTAACCCAACGAAAACCGAAAGTGTTTTACTCAGTTCGTAAGCAAATGCTTTTAAAACCTGATCAACAATAATTACAAGTGCTGCAACCACTGTAAGTTGAACGATAATTCTAATTTTTGATGGTATGATGTTACGCATTAAAGAAATAACAACGTTACCAACGCCCAATACGAACATTACCGAAATAGCCATTACAATAGAAGCTTTCAACTCTGCTGTAATTGCCAAAGCAGAACAAATACCTAGTACCTGAATAGTAATTGGGTTGTTATCCGCTAAAGGATCGGTTATTAATTTGGCATCTTTTTTTGATAAAAGTCCCATACGTTTTAGTTGTTTTTAAGATTATCGAAATAAGGCTTATAAAGCTTAAGATCGCTTTTTATCATTGCTGTAACGCCATTTCCAGTAATGGTTGCTCCTGCAATAGCATCTACCTCATTATCGGTTTTGTTTTCATTTTTTGGATCGGCATTCCCTTTGGCTACATCAACGCCTTTAAAATTTCCATTTTCTCCTAAAAGGTGCTCTCCGATAAAGTCGTCCATAAAGAAACGCTCTTTAATATTGGCTCCCAAACCAGGAGTTTCACCTTTGTGATCAAAATAAGCACCTTGAATCACCATATTTTCGTCCAATGACACATAACCCCAAATGGCATCCCAAAGGCCTTTTCCGTAAATAGGTGCTACATAATAAGTTTGACCATCCTTTTCTCCAACAAATAGAGGAAGTTTTCTATCCGCAGGATTATCCTTTCCTATGGCCTTTTGTTTTTTGATATCAATAAGATATGCCTCATCGTCTTCAGACACTTCACCACCTTGAATTACCAATTGCTTAGCGATATATTTTTTGAATAATTCTGGTGCTACATCGGTTGACACAAAATTAGCACTGCTCTCATCGTTTTCATTTACACCCATAGCATAAAGGATGTTTTGTTGCTTTTCCAACTCTACATTTTTTGTAATAGTAGGTTTTAGAGATGCCGCGGTAAAGGCTAATAAAGCCCCGACAACGACTACCATTCCAATGGCAAACAATATGGTGTATATATTACTATCAGTTTTATTGCTCATTTTAAGCGGTTTTTGCTTTTAAACGTTTCATTCTTTTCTTCACATTACCTTGAACCACGTAATGGTCAATAGTTGGTGCAAATACATTCATCAATAAGATGGCCAACATAACACCTTCTGGGTATGCTGGATTGAATACACGGATTAAGATGGAAATAAATCCAATTAAAAATCCATAAATCCATTTTCCTTTGTTGGTTTGCGAGGCGGTAACAGGATCGGTTGCCATAAAAACGGTACCAAAGGCAAAACCACCAATCAATAAATGGTGCCAAAATTCGGTACTCATCAATCCGTAAAACTTACTGCTTTCTGTAATCCAACCTGAATCAACAACACTGTTGAAAATCAAGCCCATTACCAAAGCCCCAATTACAGATGACAACATAATTCTCCAGCTTCCTATTTTGGTAAAAATCAGGAACAATCCTCCCAACAAAATTAACAGGGCTGAGGTTTCTCCAACAGACCCCGGTATAATTCCAAAGAACATATCCGCAACGGAATAACCTGCCTCATTACCTTGCGCCAAACTACCTAATACGGTTTCTCCCGAAATAACATCTACATTTGCACCTCCAGCAATTTCCTCAGCACGCTCAACAGCACCATGAACCCAAACTTTATCTCCAGACATCCATGTTGGATATGCAAAAAACAAGAACGCTCTAATGGTTAGTGCAGGATTAAGAATATTCATTCCTGTTCCTCCAAAAACTTCCTTACCAATTACAACACCAAAGGCTACAGCTACAGCCAACATCCAAAGTGGTAGGTCTACTGGAACGATAAGCGGCACAAGCATACCGGTTACCAAATAACCTTCTTCTACTTCGTGTCCTTTTATAACAGCGAATAAAAATTCAATAGCCAAACCAACACCGTAAGAGACAATAACAAGTGGTAATACTTTCCAAAGCCCTACTACCAAGTTATCCCAAGTCCAAAACGATGCACCGAAAAACCCATTAGCCGATTGAATATCTCCTAATGCTAAATGATGTTGATAACCTGCATTGAACATCCCAAAAATCAAACACGGAACCAACGCCATGATTACTGTATTCATGGTACGTTTTAAGTCGTCTGCTGCTTTTATATGCGTTCCACCGTGGGTAGTGTCATCTGGCAGAAATAAGAACGTATGCAATGCATTGAAAGCAGGAGCCATTTTTTTGTTCCTGAACTTTCTTTTTAAAATATGTAATCTCTTTTTCAGTTTCATTATCCTATCTCTTTAAGCATTAAATCTAGGCCTTCTCTTATTATTTTTTGATGTGGCTGTTTTGACACACACACAAATTCTGTTAATGCAAAATCTTCTGGAGCTACCTCGTACATACCAAGCGCTTCCATTTCATCTAAATCCTTGTACATACAAGCTTTTAGAGTTTGCATTGGGTATATATCCAAAGGAAAAACCTCTTCGTAGTTTCCGGTTACTACAAATGCTCTGTGCTCACCATTCGTATTGGTATCTAACTCATACTTTTTATTTGGGTTTAACCACGAAAATGTGAAAGCCCTAGTCGTAGAAATTTTATCAAATATTGGCTTGTTCCAACCAAATAATTCATAATCATCACCTTCAGGAATTACCGAAATCACATTGCTGTAGTAGTCTAGACTACCATCATCTCTAATTTCTTTTCCAGACAAAACATTACCCGAAATAATACGGTCGTTTCCTCTTTGTTCAATTCCGTTATCAAAAACAAAGGTAGAAACTTTACTTCCTATTAGAGTTTTAAAATATCTTGGTTTTTTAACTGAAGACCCCGCCAAAGCAACAATACGTTCGGCATTAAACTTACCAGTCAACAACAATTCACCAATAATCACCAAATCCTGAGGGTTAACCGTCCAAACCGTTTCGCCTTTGTTTACAGGATCAATTTTGTTAATTTGCGTACCAACATTTCCTGATGGATGCGGTCCTGAAACCTTATGTAAGGTTACACCAGACAAACCTGAAAGTGGAGAATTTGAATTTTTACCCACCGAAACATGAACTTTACCTTCGGTCAATTTCCCTAAAGCATTAATTGCAGCTTGCAATTCGGCTTCTTTTCCTTGAAGGACAAAATCTAAATCGGCCGCTAAGGGTGCACTTGCGTAACCAGAAATAAAAATGGCCTTAGGCGCTTTAGCTGGGTTAGCAATTACATCATAAGGACGTTGCTTTATAAATGGCCAACAACCTGATTTTAACAAATGTGTTTTAACATCTTCTGACTTTGCAGATTCCAAATTGAACTTACCAAAGTCCTCAAAAGTTTGCGATTTATCCGCTTCAATCCTGATAGCGTCAATACGTCTTTTTGGCCCTCTAACAATTTCAACTACCTTTCCTGAAACTGGAGAAACAAATTTCACAACTTCATTACTTTTGTTGTAAAACAAAACGCCCCCAGCTTTAACTGAGGTGCCTTCTCTTGCAACAAGTTTTGGTGTAACGCTATGAAAATCTTCTGGTCTTACGGTGCAGTAGTTACTGATAGTCGCTTGTTCAACGGTTTTTTCAGCTTCACCTTTAAGTTTAATGTCCAGACCTTTTTTAATACGAATGTCGTTTGACATATTTATTTTTATTGAATTTAATTGTCTAAAAATCGGTGCAAAAATACGAATTTCTTTAGTAAAAAAACGTATTGTTTTATAGACTTTGTTATTTGTACCAATTCTAAATAAACAAATACACATAAGGCACAGATTTTGTATATATTTACAGATTATAGACCATATTTAACATGAAACAACACCTTATTTTCAGCATTTTCACGTTTATTTTTTCACTTTGTGGATTCGCTCAAATTGAAGAAACCCCTCCGCCAGATTATATAAAAACCATAAATTTTAAAGGGGATACACCAGAAACACAATTACCCATATTAAGGCTAGGTGAATATTTAGTTTTGGAGTTTGATGCGCTGAACGGCAATGAAGATGATTTTTATTATAAAATTGAACATTTTAATTTTGATTGGACACCATCTGTTTTAGTGCGCTCGGAATTTATGGATGGATTCGACAACCAACGCATTCGAAACTACGAAAACTCGTATAACACCTATCAAATCTATTCACACTATAAATTAACAATTCCCAATAATCAGACCAGGGGTTTAAAGGTGTCAGGGAACTATTTGCTTTCTATTTACAACAACAACCAGGAATTGGTTTTCTCTAGAAAATTCATGATTTACGAGAACAAGGCCAATGTTGGTGTAAGCATAAAACGCTCTCGAGACATACAGTTTATCGAAGAAAAACAACGTGTAGACATTGTCATTACACCAAACAATATGAGGCTTAATAACCCAAAACAAACGGTAAAAGCGGTTATTGTACAGAATAACAATTTACATAACGTTATTTCTAACCTAAAACCACAGTACACAATTGGCAATCAACTGATTTATAAATACGATACCGAAACGAGTTTTTGGGGAGGTAATGAGTATTTTTTCTTTGAAAACAAAGATGTAAGAGCCGCCAACACAGGCATTCAATTTATTGATTTAAAAAACCTCTACCACAACTATCTTTACACCAACATTGTTAGAGCCAACAGACCTTATACATACAATCCTGACATTAACGGAAACTATGTTATTCTTAATATTGATGCCGACAACCCCAGTATTGAAGCCGATTACGTTTGGGTTCATTTTTCCTTGGTGGCCCGTGAAAATTTGAAAGACAAAAACATTCATGTTTATGGCAACTTTAATAATTATGTTATCGATGAATCTACAAGATTGGAATACGACGAAGCCAATAACATATTTAAAAAGCCCATTTTGTTAAAACAAGGATTTTACAACTACAAATACGTGGTGGTCAAAAACGATGGCAGTATTGACGAAGGAAGTATTAGCGGCAACTATTACCAAACCGAAAACAACTACAAAGTACTTGTTTATTATAGGGACCTAGGTGCACGATATGACCAAATTATAGGTTTAGGCGAAGGCAACTCGGTTAATATCTCGAATTAAAGCGCATTTCAACTGATTTTTTAACGATAGACGTTAAAATTTAAATAAGTCCACTAATTTTGATTATTTTAGCAGCCAAAACGCTTTGTATATCAATAGTTAACATGGTTCAACAAGTAACAAAAGGCATAAAAATTTCGGTAGAAACCAACTACGAAGGCTCATTTTATAAAAACTATAAAATACAGTACGCCTTTGGCTATACCATAACCATTGAAAACCAGAGCAAAGATTCGGTGCAACTCAACGCACGGCACTGGGAAATCATGGATGCCCTTAACAATATTGAAACTGTTTCTGGAGAAGGTGTTATTGGCAAAAAACCTGTATTAAAACCTGGCGAATCGCACACCTACACTTCAGGTTGCTTGCTTACCTCGCCATTTGGAGCTATGCAAGGCCACTATAACATGGTAAACTTCACCACCACTAAAAAGTTTTTGGTAACTATTCCAACCTTTAAGCTGAGCGCCCCGTTTGCTATAAATTAGGTTTTCGCTCAAAACGATACACGCGTTCATTTTGTTTTACATGAAAGAATTTACAATTAGAGTAATGTACAAACTCAAATGTTGAATGGTAATCAAAACTATCTTCTTCAACTAAAAACCTATCGTACACATCAATATTTCCGTAGGGTGAAATCCTTTTAAAACTAAATTCTGTATTATGCCCGTGATGATGCAACTCGAACCAAGCACCAGCAGCAATACCGGGCAGCCATTGCGCCTTTTCATGCAACCCATCAACACGTTTTGGTTTTAAAGTTCCAACAAAATTAGGCTCATGGTCTTTAAGCCGGTCTAAAAAACATCTGATATTTTCAGTTCTTTGCGTCCCCTTAAATTTTAAAATTTCACCTTTTTCAGAAACTTCATAAATAAAATTTTCGGTATCAGCCAACACCACATTCCCTACAGTACTCGGAGTGAACCATTTAGACTTTTCAAGCTTACTTTTAACACCCGTATCAGTTACTGAAGCAATCAAACTATCAGTAACAAAGCGAGCACAGTTGCAAGCATTTTTTATAAAGGCCGCATAACGTATAAAATGCTTATTTTGCATTTGTGTGATATGCCTTCGGGCCTTTTTATAATCAATAACGGTGCAAACAGAAGCTACCAATTTGCCTTCGCCATGAGTTAGTTTAGGATGGGTGGCCAAAAACTCTAAAATTTCTTTTAGGTTGGTAACTTTTCCGTTTTCAATTTTTGCCCTCAGCGGAAAATCCAATTCATTATCTGTATCCTTACCTCGAACCCGTCCTGTAGGCTCCGGTGTTATATATCGTCCAAAATCGTGATACTCTAAAACACCTGTTTCTTTATTTATCAAAACCAAGGCCGCATGGCCAGCGCGCAAATAGTTCCTTTTGCCAACACCCATAAAGCGTAAAAACGGAGAAAACCATTCTTTCGAAACCATCACAATGGTATCTGGGTAGGCCAATGTTAAAATAATTCCGGTGTTACTCATTAATAGGTTGCGGTAAGTTAAATGATTTTGAAGAGGTTTCGTTTGTTTGGAGACTTTTGAAACGCATATCAATCGCCTCGTTTTGTTTTTCAACTTGTGTAATGCTCGTGGTTTTTACAAATCCGCGATCCATAATGACACCGTATTCGGAGTTTCCATCACCCCCTGTTTTATGAAATTTTTTCAGCGATTCAGCACTTAGTTTATGGTTCTTTTTAAAATCTTCAAACCACTGCAACCGTTCGGCCTTCATTTCCTGAGAATACAAAGTTGAAGATGACCAAATTTTAGGTTCTAAGGGTAAATCGGCAATATGCTTTTTACGTCCATCCCAAACCCATTCTAAAAACTTCAATTCTGAGTTCCAATCGGCTATCACCATAGTAAAAGGTTCAATTCCCGTTAAATCATAATTTTCAATGGCCTCAATAACATTTTGAGCTACCATCATATCTTTGGCTATTACACCTCGGCTCTTCCTATAACCGGTTTTTCTTTGATGAAACTCAAAACCGCCATTTAGCACACAAACAACACGGTTTTTTTCGCTGACACCAATCCATGTTCCTCCGGCAAGCTTATCTTTTGGAAACAGCAATTTAGTATTCTGAAACGTATAAAAATCAGGTTTGAGCGATACCCTGTCGGGTGCTTCATCCCTATTTGTTGTTAAAACAAAGTCTTTATTTCCTTTGGGCATCAATGTAACGGTACACATAAAATCTGTAGTCTTTAAACAACGAAGCAACTTACAAAAAATTTATAAACTAATGCCACACTAGTTTTTGGGCGTTCTATAAATTACGATAGCAAATCTTCTCTTTGAGGTTAACTTTTTTAAAATGCTTTTTTGATATTAGTCCTTATTTGACTTTGCAAAAAATTTCACCTAACTTCGTTAACATTAGATATAATTCATTAAAACGATTTCATATCATGTCACTAAACGAACACGACTAAAAACATTCCCATATTTTAACTCTTCTTATTTTAAGTAACAAAAAAACACTAAATTTATTTCCGCTATAAAACGGCATGTTATTTGTTGCCCATTTGTTATGAAAAAAACCATACTTCTACTACTTATTCTGTTTCCGTTTATCAGTATAGCCCAAGCCAACAAAATCCTTAGGCAGGCGTCACGTTCTTCTGATTTAAACGAAAAAATAAAATTATACACCCAAGTTATAGAGTTGGAACCTAAAAATTTGGATGCTTATTTTTACCGGGCACTTGCCAAAAACGATTTGGGAGACTATGGAGGCGCCATTGTAGATTATTCAAAAATAATTGTAGAACAACCCGACGCCGACACCTATTACAATCGTGGTAATGCAAGGTTCAGTAGTAGAGATTTCGCTGGTGCTAAAGAGGATTATGCCAAAGCCTATATGCTAGACGACAAGTTTATTGATGCGCTTTACAGCCTAGCTTGTGTAAAATATGAACTGGGTGAATACGAAGCAGCCATAAAAGATTTCGACAAGGTTATAAAAGAGGCGCCTGGACACCCAGATACTTACATATTAAGAGCTTCTGCCCACCGTGCCCTAGAAAATTATGAAAGGGCCGCCAAAGATTATACCACTGCCATTTTAATCGAACCTTCTGCCGACGCTTATTATAACAGAGGTGCGTTTTTTATGGACATAAAATATTATCAAAAGGCCAATGATGACTTGAGCAGAGCCATACGATTGAACAAAAACCATGCATTCGCCTATTTTTACCGTGGAGCTTCAAATTTAGTTTTAGGCAAATTTTTAAACGCCGTCGAAGATTTCAACAAAGCCATTGAATTCGATTCTACCGATTTTGATGCTTATTTAGGGTTATCCATATCGTATTACAAACTCAAGGATATTGACAGAGCAAAAGAACATTTCAATAAAGCCAACAGTATTCTTTCAATAAGCCCTGATGTAAACCACATTGATGCTTATAGTAATACTTATTGGCACCAAAACCAGTATTATTATTTTAACAATAACATTGGCAAAATTGCTAAATTAGAATAGTTATTTTATTTGAAATCTTAACATATTCATACGTTGCTCCCGATTTGCAACTGTGAACAACGAAAAAATCAACCTTTATACTTTAACGGCAAGTGAACCACTTTTTTGGTTTCGAAAAATCCTTCAGAATAAAAATCAGTTAAATTATAAATTTTTGTTGTTCTGTAATCTTGAAGTTCTTCGGCTAAATCGCCACCTTTTAAATATAAAATACCGTTTTTAAGTTCGTGCTTTTGTTCTTTCGCTATTTTTCCTTTTACCCATCTTACAAACGTGGGCATAGCAGCCACGGCACGGCTTACAATAAAATCGTATTGACCATCAATTTCTTCAACCCGGCTATGTGTGGTTTTCACATTGGTAAGGCCCAAGCCTTCAACAACCTCGTCAACCACCTTTAGTTTTTTGGCAATACTATCAACCAAATGAAATTGACATTCTGGAAACAAAATAGCCAACGGAATGCCAGGAAATCCTCCGCCAGTACCTACATCCAAAACTTTTGAACCCGATTTAAAACTCAAAACCTTAGCAATACCCAAAGAATGTAATACATGGCGTAAATAAAGTTCGTCAATATCCTTGCGAGACACAACGTTTATTTTCAGATTCCAGTCTTGATAAAGTGATTCTAACATTTTAAATTTTTCAATCTGGTCTTCCGAAAGGTTAGGGAAATACTTTAAAATAAGGTCCATTACTGTTAAATTTTCAACAAAAATATGCTTTTTAAATACATATTTTTACAAAAAATCGTTACAACTTAACTTTGTTTATACCTATCTTTGCCCCTGGGTATGATCAATCGAAATTTTTAAATTAATCATATTAAAATACCAACATGACTAAACAAGCACTTTCGTTTTCAAGAACTGACTCTGCTAAATTTTTTAGAACATTAAATAAACGGGTTAACGATTACTTTAAGGAAAATAAAGTAAAACGCACCGGCAACTGGAAAATATGGGTAAAAACCATAGTAATGTTCTCTTTATTTTTAACACCTTATTTTTTATTATTAACCTTAGATATGCCAGGTTGGGCGCAGCTATTACTAACTATTGTTATGGGTGTGGGCATGGCCGGTGTAGGCATGAATGTAATGCATGATGGCAACCATGGTTCTTTTTCAAATAAAGCTTGGGTGAACCGTTTAATGGGGAGCAGTATTTATATTCTCGCAGGAAATGTTTACAACTGGAAAGTACAACATAACGTACTCCACCATACTTATACAAACGTACACGGACACGACGAAGATTTAGACGCTGGGAGGATTTTAAGATTCACCAAACATTCTGAGTGGAAATGGTACCATAAATTTCAGCATTACTATTCGGTTTTACTATACGGATTGCTAACTATCAATTGGGCGATTACTACCGATTGGCAGCAAATGCGTCGCTACATGAAGCGAAAATTATCTTACGGTAAATTTCCAAACCCCACTTGGAACTGGAGTAAATTGGTAATTTCTAAAGTTATATATATAGCTATTTGGATTGTTGTTCCTATGCTATTTTTAGATATCGCTTGGTGGAAAATTTTAATCGGATTTTTTGTGATGCACTACACCGCTGGCTTAATTTTAAGTGTGGTTTTTCAATTGGCTCACGTTATGGATGAAGCCGAAATGCCATTACCAGAAAAAGACGGTACATTAAAAAATACATGGGCTATTCACCAACTTAAAACTACGATTAACTTTAGTACCAAAAACAAAATTGTTAACTGGTTTACTGGCGGATTGAACCATCAGGTTGAACATCATATTTTTCCGCACATCAGTCATGTGCATTACACTAAGATTTCAAAAATAGTTAGAGAAACAGCTAAAGAATTTAACTTACCATATAACGAATATAAAACAACCCGCAGCGCTATTATTTCTCATTTTAGATATCTGAAAGAGATGGGAAGAAAACCAGCATTGCAAGTCTAATCACAATTTATTTACCTAAATTACATGCAATTACTATCTGATAGAATTTTAAACATGGCTACGTCTGCAACGTTAGCCATGGCAGCCAAAGCAAGAGAATTAAGGGGCGAAGGCAAAGATATTATTGGTTTAAGTCTTGGTGAACCAGACTTTAACACCCCTGATTTCATTAAAGACGCAGCTATACAAGCGATTAACGACAATTACAACTCGTATTCGCCTGTTGATGGTTATGCCGATTTAAAAGAGGCCATTATCACCAAGTTTAAACGCGATAACAATTTAACTTACACACTACCACAAATTGTAGTTTCAACCGGGGCTAAACAATCTTTGGCCAATATCGCTGGAGTTATGCTCAATAAAGGTGATGAAGTTATTTTACCATGCCCATATTGGGTAAGCTACTCGGATATTGTAAAGTTGAATGATGGTACTCCAGTAGAGGTAAAAACGACAATCGACACTGATTTTAAAATGACACCAGAGCAATTGGAGGCTGCTATTACACCAAATACAAAAATGATGTGGTTCAGTTCGCCTTGTAACCCAAGTGGATCTGTTTACAGCAAAGAGGAATTGAGAGGTTTAGCCGATGTTTTGGTGAAACACCCTAATATTTATGTGGTTTCTGATGAAATTTATGAGCATATCAATTATGGCGAAGGTCATGCCAGCATTGCGGAGTTTGATGATATGTACGACCGAACAATAACTGTAAATGGTGTATCGAAAGCGTTTGCAATGACCGGATGGCGTATTGGTTACATTGGTGCTCCAGAAAAAATAGCCAGGGCTTGCAACAAGCTCCAAGGTCAAATTACCAGTGGCGCAAACTGTATTGCACAGCGCGCTGTAATTACCGCTTGTAATGAATCGCCAGAAAAGGTGAAATACATGATAGATGAGTTTAAAGAGCGTCGCGATTTAATTTTAGGATTATTGGGCGACATTGAAGGCTTTAAAACCAATACCCCAGAAGGTGCGTTTTATGTATTCCCTAACGTAACACATTACTTCGGAAAAACATTAAAAGGTAAAAAGATAAACAACGCTACCGATTTTTCTTTGTACTTATTGGAAGAAGCGCTTGTAGCCACCGTAACTGGTGAAGCTTTTGGAAATCCAGATTGTATTAGGATTTCGTATGCGGCTTCCAAAGAACAAATTATTGAAGCGATTAAGCGAATTAAGGAGGCGGTTAGTTAACATTTCTGACTAAATTAAATTAAATAATTATTGAACCTGCCAGATTTTAAAATCTGGCAGGTTTTTATTTCGAATAAAGATGTTAATTAATATCCTTCAAACCGTTCACTAAAGCAGTCAATGCCTTCTGTATGGTTTAAACGTTCTATTTTTTCTGAAGCAGTATTGGCTCTCCAAACTTCTGCGATATCTTTAATTTTCAAACTATCCGTTTTCTTAACAACCGCTATAAGGTTTTCATCACTTTCATCGTTAATTTCACAATATCCGATAGTTACAAACGTAGAATCGTCCCTTTTCAAAATAACCAAAGTATCTAAAACTTTATAAATTCTTTTCGCGGAAGAATCTCTGGAAATTCTATTAAAAAGAATTAAGTTCTGTTTTGAATTTTCTAAATGAAGCACACCGTGCTTAGCCTCAATGTTATTATCATAAATGATGGTATCACTTATTTTGGTATAGGCTGACAAAACTTTAAATTTCTTAAAATTTTGAAACGCTTTTCCGATTACAGAATCGGTGTTATTATCCGTTTTATCAACACAATTTATTAATAATAGGAACGAAGGAATAAAGAGTAGATATTTCACAAGGTTTAATTTGTAATCATATAATGAATCACAAAAATCATTCCGAAGGAATTAAAAGAAGTATATGTTTAGAAGAAACCTATCTATTCCGCCAAAAGAACGGTGTAAACAGAATAAGCACCGTAAAGAGCTCTAAACGGCCAATAAGCATTAAAAACGAAGCCCACCATTGCGCTAAATCAGGCAGCGCCGCATAATTGTTTACAGGCCCAAAATCACCCAAAGCTGGCCCAACATTCCCAAGTGTAGATGCCGACAAACCAATAGCCGATTTAAAATCAAGCCCAAACATAGAAAAGACTAAAGCACCGATTATAAATGACAACATATATAGGATAAAAAATCCAAGAATATTAAATACAATATCGCCCGTAATGGCTCTTTTATTATAACGCACGGGTAAAATGGCACTGGGGTGCAAGGTGCGTTTAAATTCCAGAAACCCATTTTTTATCAGTATAAGGTGGCGCACTACTTTTACACCTCCAGAAGTACTACCGGCTGATCCTCCAAGAAACATCAGTCCAAAAAAGAACACCACCAAAAACGGCGTCCACATGGTATAATCGGCAGTAACAAAACCTGTGGTGGTTATCACCGAAATGACTTGAAATAATCCGTGCCTAAATGCACTTTCACCTTTACCCCAAACCATGGGGTGATCCACTGAAGAAGCTGACACATCTGCTCCAAAATAAATGAGCAAGGCTGCAATAATGGTAAAAATGGCGATAAACTTAAAGTATAGTTTAAATTCTTCATCTTGAATTACTTTTTGCACTTTTCCTTTAAAGGCAAAATAACTGAGCACAAAGTTGGTGCCCGCCAAAAACATAAACAAAATAATTATGTATTGAATCACCGGGCTATCATTCCAATAAGCCACACTGGCATTTTTTGTAGAAAAACCCCCAGTTGACAGAGTACAGAGCGCATGGTTTATGGCATCAAAAAACGACATTCCTGCAACGCTTAACAGCAATGTTTCGATAGCAGTATACCCAAAATAGATGAGCCACAAACGCTTCGCTGTATCCGTAATTCTGGGGTGTAATTTATCGGCACTGGGCCCAGGAGCCTCGGCTGCAAAAAGCTGCATACCACCAATTCCCAATAAAGGCAAAATAGCAATGGCTAAAACGATAATACCCATACCGCCTATCCAATGAGTTAGGCTTCGCCAAAACAAAACACCTTCGGGCATGGCTTCAATATCGTTTAAAATAGAAGCGCCCGTTGTGGTATAGCCCGACATGGTTTCGAAAAAGGCATTGGTAAAACTGGGTATACTTTCTGTTAGGAGATAAGGCAATGTACCAGAAAGCGACATAATTATCCAACCGAAACCTACAACAATATAACCTTCACGTTTATTTATTTCTTTTCTATGGCTTTTGGTAAGTAACATGGCAACCGCCCCTATTGCTGAGGCTATAATTCCTGACAAAACCAACCGCAAGGTCACGCCATCTTGATAGATTAAACTTACTAGGGCTGACAACAGCATAAAGCCACCATTAAAAAGAAATAGCAGTCCTAAGAAATGAAAAATAATTTTGTAGTTAAGTTTCATCTGTTTTTATCGAAACAATCGTTCTACACCTTTAATAGATTGCAACAAGCTACAAACAACCACACGGTCGCCTTCACGAATTTTAAAATCGCCCAAAGCAATAATTCCTTCGCCATTTCTTACTACACCACCAATAATGGCCGATCTAGGGAAATCGATATTCTTAATAAATTTGTTACATACCGCAGAAGTTGGCCTAACTTCAAACTCCAACAACTCGGCGTTCATATTGTTCAGCTTGGTCATGGCCACAACCTCACCTTTTCTTATATATCTAAAAATTGTATTTGCTGCAAGTAGCTTTTTATTAATCAGCGTTTCAATACCAACGGAATGGGATAATTCAAAATAATCCATATTCTCAACCAGCGCCACCGTTTTTTTAACCCCTTTTGATTTTGCAACCAAACAAGACATGATATTGGTTTCAGAATTGGCCCCAACCGCAATAAAAGCATCCATATCACCAATGCTTTCTTCTTCTAATACATCTACATTCTTACCATCGCTTTGTATGACCAAAACATTTGGCAAATCATCTGCAATATCGAAAGCACGCTCTCTATTGGCTTCTAAAAGTTTTACGTTGAATCCCTTTTGGCTTAAATCGCGAGCCGATTTATACCCTATTCGGCTACCTCCCAATATCATTACATTTTTAATATCGGTATTGGCCTTTCCAGTTAGACGACAAAGTTCTTCACCTCCACCTTCAGAAGTTATAAACACCACACTATCCCCCCTTTTAAATTGGGTATCACCACGAGGAATAATCGTGTATTGTGTTCCGAAACGTTGAATTGCTATAGGAACGAAATGAATTTCAGGAAATATTTTAGCAGCTTCCTTTACGGTTTTACCAACGAAAGAAGCCGACCTAGAAAGTGTTAAGCCTGCCATAGTTAGAGCCCCATTTTCAAATTCATAGGTATCGTTAAAAGATGACTGCTTTAGCGACAATTCAATCTCTGAAGCGGCCAAAGACTCTGGGGATATTAACTCATCAATTCCCAATTCCGTAAAACCAACTTCGTCTTTATGACGAATAAATTCTGTGTTGGAAATTCTTGCAATCGTTTTTTTCGACCCCAATTGCTTGCCTAAAACGCAAGCAGTAATATTGGTGGTTTCACTCGAAGTAACCGCAATAAACAAATCAGAAGACTCTACCCGAGCATCCTTTAATATAGCAATTGAAGTGGCGTCGCCACGTATAACTTTAATATCTAAATGCGTATCTGCGTAAGCTAAACTTTCTTTATCAGTGTCTATTAAGGTAATCTCTTGAGACTCGTAAGACAACAGTTTTGCTAAATGAAACCCTACTTCACCAGCTCCAGCAATAATAATTTTCATTATCTATTAATCATAAAAAGTATGACAAATATACTATAAATTAGGTATTGACATATTAATTTACTCTTTTATAATAATATGCATCTTATTATTTTATGCATCTGTAAAAGTTTATATTTGTCGAAAATTTTTCAGATTTGTCAAAAGTTAAGCCCTATAAAAATAGTGATTTAGGTAAAAAAGAACAGGTTACTAAAATGTTCGATACCATTTCTGGAGACTACGACGGTCTTAACCGCGTTATTTCTTTTGGAATAGACATTAAATGGCGAAAAAAAGTGGTAAAAATGGTTGCCCAAAACAACCCTAAGACCATTTTAGATATTGCTACTGGCACCGGCGATTTGGCCATAAATTTAGTTGAAACTAATGCCAATGAAATTGTAGGCTTAGACATAAGTTCTGGTATGTTGGACATAGGAAAAGAAAAAATAAAAAAGAAAGGCTTAGAGTCTAAAATTGAAATGGTTTTGGGCGACAGTGAAAATATGCCTTTTGACGACAATACCTTTGATGCCATTACCGTAGCCTTTGGTGTACGTAACTTCGAAAATTTAGAAATCGGACTGAAAGAAATTTTAAGAGTGCTGAAACCAAATGGTTCTTTTGTTATTTTGGAAACCTCTATCCCCACGAAAACACCATACAAACAAGGCTATAAATTTTACACAAAAAATATTTTACCGCTAATCGGTAAAGTGTTTTCGAAAGATAGAAGTGCCTATCAGTACCTATCTGAATCGGCTTCTGTTTTTCCTTATGGAGAAGCTTTAAACAATATTTTACGCAAAATTGGGTTTATAAATGTTGAAGATTTTCCACAAACTTTTGGTGTGGCCACAATCTATAAATCATCCAAGTCATAACATGAAGTACTTTTTTGTAGTAATATCATTTTTATTTATAACACAAACCACTAGTGCCCAGCTTTTTAAAAAAGAAAAAGTAACGTACGATGCCAACCAAGGTCGCGGATCTACCGATAACAACTTACTGCGTTGGGGCTACTTTTTAGGAATCAGTAATTACGATTTCAACTTTGATTACAATAACGATTTACGTGATGATATTTATGTTAAACGAAGTCCTGGTTTTAACGTAGGACTCATAGGAAATTTACGCATAAACAGTTTTATCGATTTGCGTTTAGAGCCGGGATTATTAATCACAACTCGAGAGCTTAATTATAGCCAAGAATATTTTCAAGGAGTACCCGATGTAAAATCATCAGATTTAATAAGAGAAGTAAAATCTACCTACATCCACGTACCTCTTTTGGTAAAAGTTTCCACTAAACGAATCAATAATTTCAAACCATTTATTGTTGGTGGTTTTTCAACGGCATTAAACCTTTCGAGTAACGAAAAAAACCCAGAAGACAACAGCAATGGGCAATTTAGAACTACTAAAAACTCTATTTTTTACGAGTTAGGTTTTGGTATTGATTTTTACTTGTATAATTTTAAGTTTACACCTTCTATCCGTGGACTTTTCGGAATTAATGATGAGTTAGTAAGAGATGAAGACCCCAGTAGCCCATGGACGAGCAACATAAACAGTATGAAATCGCGCGGGGTGTTTATTAATTTCACCTTTCAGTAATTAACAAGAACCTCTTTTAAATTCACTCAACAAAATGGCTGTTGCCGTTGCTACATTAAGGCTTTCGGCGGCTTGTAAATCTCCAAATCGCGGTATCGCTAATCTTTCTGTTACAATAGCTTCAATTTCTTTTGATATACCATTGGCCTCATTACCCATAACCAGAGCGCCTCGCTTCGGCAAATTGGACGAGTACACATTTTTGCCATCCATAAATGCACCAAAAACCGAGCCGTCGTAGGTGTTTAAAAATACTTTTAAATCTACATAAATTATATTAACCCGCGTTATGGAGCCCATGGTAGCCTGCACTACTTTTGGATTAAAACAATCTACCGTGTGGTTGCTGCAGACCAAATCTTTTATACCAAACCAATCGCAAAGCCTAATAATAGTACCAAGATTCCCTGGATCGCTTACAGCGTCCAAAATCAAAATAAGTCCTTTATTATTAACGGGTTGTTCATTCGGAATTTCAAAAACAGCCAATGCTGTATTCGGTGTCTTTAAAAAACTGATGCGCTTTAGATCTTTTTCTGAGATTACGGTTTCATCTTTGGCATCAATATTGAATGACTTTGTGGTAAATAATGCATGAAGTTTAAGTGATGATTCCAAAAGTTCGCTTATGGTTTTTACACCTTCAGCAACAAATAAACCATATTGTTGTCTAAACTTTTTTTGCTTTAAACTGTTTATTAGTTTGATTTGACTCTTAGTAATCATCGCGTAAATGTAAATTTTTATAAAGAAAAGAAAATAATACGAAGCGCTGAAAATTATACTATTTATTTAAGTCTAAATAGTGTATTTTTGAACAAGTAAAAGGGCTGTTCTAAATTTTTAAGAACGGCAGATTTTGAAAAGAACGTCTTTAAAAAACCCGAATTTCATTTGAAATACCAACTCTTAAAAATATCTATTTTAATCATTTTTACGAGATGTCTTCTATCTTGTGATGCGGCAAGAAGAGTTGCTGAGGACGAACACCTATTGACGAAAAACACGGTAATAGTTAATGAAAAAAAAGACAATACCGTTAACATAAATAATCTCCTTTATCAGAAGGCCAACCGAAAAATTGCTGGCATTCCACTTAGATTACACATATACAACCTTGCCCGCCCAAATAGAGATTCTCTTTTTGAAGCCTGGCTGGACAAAAAGCCAAATCGAAGAGAGCGACTTATTAAAAGATATTCAAAAAAACAGATTGATAAATTAAAAGCTTCTGCAAAAGGTTTCAACAATTGGCTTAAAAGAACTGGAGAACCACCAACTATTGTAGATGAGGAAAAAACAAAAAAATCTGTAAAAAGGCTTCAAGACTATTATATAAACAATGGTTGGTTTAATGTTGAAACTAATTACGACATCAGCAAGAATGATAACAAACGGGCAGAAATAAAATATGAAGTTGAAACAGGAAATCCTTTTGTTCTGGATTCTATTTCGGAAATTATAAAATCCCCAGTAATAAGAGACCTTTACAAGAACATAGAAAGTGATGCCATAATAAAACCTGGAGAGCAATACAGAACCTTGAAATTTGAGCAAGAACGTGAGCGTATTTCCAACGACTTGAGAAACTCCGGTGTTTACCACTTTAATCAAGATTATATTTCTTTTGAAATGGACACTATTGGCACCAATAAAAAAGTAAATGTCGATATTATTGTGCAAGACAGAGCTGTAAGAGCTGCCGATTCCATAAGGCGCGAACCCTTCGAAATTTACAAAATAAGAGATGTAAATATTATTACGGATTACACTTTCGAAAATCGAGGCAAACCCTTTCAAGATTCCATTTACTATAATGGATACAAGCTTTACAGTTATAACAAAATGCGATACCAGCCTAAAGCATTAACCGATGCGGTTTTTATAACGCCTGGAGAAGTTTTTAGAGATATAGACAGAACCCGTACTTACCGACATTTAAATGAACTGCGTACCTTTAAGTACCCCAATATTGAGTATATTGAAAATCCAGACAATACACTTACCGACACCATAAGGCTTACCCCATTAAAAAAATTCAATTTGGGTTTTAGCGCAGATGTGTCGCAAAGTAACATACAATCAGTAGGGCTTTCGTTAAACCCCAGTTTGCTTATAAGAAATATTTTTAGAGGCGCCGAAACCTTACAAATTTCAGCAATTGGATCTATTGGCTCATCTAAAGACGCGCAAGAGGGGGATCCGTTTTTTGACATCAATGAGTTTGGACTAGATGTTAAGCTGACCATCCCAAGGTTATTTTCACCCTTTTATACTGAAAACCTTATCCCTAAATACATGCTACCTAGCACGAGAATTAGTTTAGCCTCAACCAGCCAAACCAATATTGGTCTTGACAAACAAACCTTTAGCGGAATTTTTAACTACAACTGGCACCCTAATGACAATGCCACCAACAGGCTGGACGTGTTTAACGCTCAATATGTTAAAAACTTGAATGTTGACAATTATTTTAACGTTTACAATACCTCGTTTAACAACCTGCAAAACATAGCTCTGAATTCTTACAATACACCATCAGATTTTATTGAACTGAACGAAAATGGCAACCCTGAACTCATCAAATCTAAATCGGATGAGTTTATGGATTTGGTTTTAACAGACAACAACTACCAAAACAGCAACCCTTCAGAATATAAAGAAGTAAATGGAATAAAAGAGAGAAAAGAACGACTTACTGAAAACAACCTAATAATCTCTTCAAGTTTTAACTTAACGTATGACGAGCGGACGAATTTATTTGATGAAGATTTTTTTATCTTTCGTTTTAAACTCGAGTTTGCCGGTAATTTACTGGCCGCTGGATCTGAGCTTTTAGGATTTCAAAAAAACAGCAACAATCGTTTTGAATTGTTCGATGTGGCCTATTCGCAATACGCAAAAACCGAACTTGAATATACTAAGCACTGGGATTTAGGAAAGAAAAACGTATTGGCCATGCGAAGTTTTGTTGGTATTGCCATTCCCTACGGCAACTCTAATAGTATTCCCTTTGCTAGGAGTTTCTTTGCAGGAGGCCCTAACGATAATAGAGCATGGACGGCTTATAGCTTGGGGCCAGGAAGTAGCAACACCACCAACGAATTTAATGAAGCCAACTTAAAATTAGCTTTAGGCGCAGAACAACGTTTTAATATATTTGAAGATTTAAACGGAGCTATTTTTGTTGATGCAGGAAACATCTGGAATGTTCTTGATAATACCACAACTGAAGGTGCTGTTTTCAATAGTTTTAGTTCGTTAAAAGATATTGCCATTGGCTCTGGATTTGGCTTACGATATGATTTTAGTTTTTTTATTTTTAGATTCGATATTGGTTTTAAAACTTACGACCCTTTTTATGGTGACCAAAATCGCTGGTTTAACGATTATAACTTTTCAAATGCCGTTTACAATATTGGTATTAACTATCCTTTCTAAACAAAAGCAAAAATACATCTTACAAAATTGCTTTGATTTTTAATCAAACTAGAAAAACTATAACGTTTTAGTGTTTTTTATTTAGTTTCAAAACTTAAAACCTCAATAATTTATTTAAAAATTGATTACTTTTGAAAACATATTAATTTACTAATCATATAAATAGAAAAACATGGGACACAACATAAAACCAGGAGTAGCGACCGGTGATGAAGTACAAGCTATATTTAATCATGCGAAGGCCAACAACTATGCATTGCCTGCAGTAAACGTTATAGGGTCGGATACTATTAACGGTGTTTTGGAAACAGCACGTGATTTAAACGCTCCGGTTATTATTCAATTTTCTAATGGTGGTGCTGCATTTAATGCTGGAAAAGGACTAAGCAATGATGGTCAAAAAGCAGCTATTGCGGGCGCTATTGCGGGTGCAAAACATGTTCACGCTTTATCTGAAGCCTATGGTGTTCCTGTAATTTTACATACCGATCACTGTGCAAAAAAATTATTACCTTGGATTGATGGCATGCTAGATGCCAGTGAAAAACATTTTGCTGAAACAGGTAAATCCTTGTTCAGTTCGCACATGATAGATCTTTCGGAAGAGCCTATTGAAGAGAATATCGAAATTTGCAAACAATACCTAGAGCGCATGAGCAAAATGGGAATGACTTTAGAAATTGAGCTTGGTATTACTGGTGGTGAAGAAGATGGAGTTGACAACACTGACGTGGATGATTCTAAATTATACACCCAACCAGAAGAAGTAGCCTATGCTTATGAAGAATTAAGCAAAGTAAGTCCTAGATTTACTATTGCCGCTGCTTTTGGTAACGTTCATGGGGTTTACAAACCAGGTAACGTAAAATTAACGCCGAAAATCTTAAAAAATTCGCAAGAGTACATTACTGAAAAGTACGGAGTTGAGCACAACCATATCGATTTTGTTTTCCATGGCGGTTCAGGTTCTTCAGTTGAAGAAATTCGCGAAGGTATTAGCTATGGTGTTATAAAAATGAATATCGATACTGATTTACAATATGCCTTTATGAGCGGAATTAGAGATTATATGGGTTCAAAAGCTGAATATTTAAAATCTCAAATAGGAAATCCAGATGGAGATGATTCTCCAAACAAAAAATACTATGATCCACGTGTTTGGTTACGTGAAGGTGAAAAAACATTTGTTGAGCGTTTGAAAAAAGCTTTTGAAGACTTAAACAACGTTAACACTTTATAAAAACGATTAACATTCGAATTAAAAAGACCTCTTACAAGAGGTCTTTTTTTTTGATATACAATTTAAAAACAGTATCTTACAATAGCAGTTTAAATGAAAAAACAAACAAAACCTTTATAGGTTACCACAAAATCAAAAAAAGACTTAATTTTGTTGTTGGGCTTTTTGCAAACCAAAATTTGCAACTATTTAAATAGTTTGATATTTTTTACATTTTGAATTGATTTCTCATCAATTTAAATAAAGAAGAACTCATCTAAAATAAAGTCCGAACAGTCTAATTAAGAAGCTTCCTTAGTTATTTAAGGAATAAAAAAACAGAACATTAGTATGTCTTGGTTTAAAAGAAAAACAAAAGGAATTACAACAACAACAGAGGAAAAAAAAGACACCCCAAAAGGGCTGTGGTACAAATCGCCTACTGGAAAAATAGTTGATGCAGAGGAACTTGAAAAAAACTTTTATGTAAGCCCCGAAGACGGCTACCACGTTAGAATTGGAAGTAGAGAGTACTTTCAAATACTTTTTGACGACAATAAATTTAAAGAATTGGATGCTAATTTAGAATCTAAAGACCCTTTAAAGTTTGTCGATACAAAAAAATATCCCGACCGTTTAAAAGCGGCTCAAGAAAAGACCAACTTAAAGGACGCCATTAGAACAGCCGTAGGAAAATCTAAAGGAAAGGATTTGGTTGTGGCCTGTATGGATTTTGCTTTTATTGGTGGGTCGATGGGCAGCGTTGTTGGTGAAAAAATAGCCAGAGCAGCCGATTATGCCTTAAAGAAAAAAATTCCGTTGATGGTAATCTCTAAATCCGGAGGTGCACGTATGATGGAAGCGGCATTTTCTCTGATGCAATTGGCTAAAACCTCGGTAAAATTAGCGCAATTGGCAGATGCTCAAATCCCTTACATATCGCTTTGTACCGATCCAACAACTGGAGGAACAACAGCCTCTTTTGCTATGTTGGGTGATATCAATATTAGCGAGCCAGGTGCTTTAATTGGGTTTGCAGGCCCCAGAATTGTAAGGGACACCACAGGTAAAGATTTACCAGAAGGTTTCCAAACTTCGGAATTTTTGCTGGAACATGGTTTTCTCGACTTTATTACACTTCGGAAGGACCTAAAAAACAAGGTTAACCAATATTTAGATTTGATATTGAATCAACCTTTAAGAGCTTAGTAAAAAATATTTTAAACCTGTCTAACAATAAAGACAGGTTTTTTTATGCACTTTTAAATTATATAGAAAATTCTGTGCCTACATCAACCTCGCTATGCACCTCTACTTTACTTCCTAATGACTCGATGTAATTTTTTGTAATGAACAATACTATGCCTATGGCATCTTTGTAAGAATGGAATGTTTTATACATTTGAAAAAGTTTATTTCCATACTTTTCCATATCAATCCCTTTACCGTTATCCTTTTATTTTAGCACTATATATTCAATATTCATATTAAAAAGCTCATTCTGGTAAAGCCCAAAAGTTCGCTCATACTTTCATTAACCTTTATACAATCACCATCTAAAGTCAATATAGCAACGCCTCTATAGGTATTATTAAAAAAATCCAGAGAATCATAGGTATCGGGAAAATCACTTTGGCGGAAAATGATTTCATATAATAAATGAGTTAATTAAAATACTTAAACTATTAATGTATTATCATAGGGAAATATTACTAAAAGTTATGTAAAAAAACTTTTAAACACAAAAAAGTTGTTATATTTGCCGCTCGAAAGAAAGGCTTTCGTGTACATAACAATCATTTACAATAATATTAGCATGTATTTATCAAAAGAAGAAAAAGAGAACCTTTTCGCAAAACACGGTAAAGATAAAAATGACACCGGTAGTGCTGAAGGACAAATTGCGTTATTTACGCACAGAATCAATCACTTAACACAACACCTTAAGAATAATCAAAAAGATTATAACACAGAACGTTCGTTAGTAAGCTTAGTAGGTAAGCGTCGTTCTTTGCTTGACTACCTAACTAAAAAAGATGTCTTAAGATATCGTGCAATAGTAAAAGAATTAGGATTAAGAAAATAAGAAAAAGAGGTCTATATGGCCTCTTTTTTTGTTTTAAAATACAACTCTGCGCAGAGTATAACAGCGTTTTGAAGAAGCTTATCACAGTTTTTCATTGGTCAATTACAACAACTACACACAACAACACACGACCATTGTTTAACATGATTTGGGCATAAAAACGCTCAAATTACAAGAAAAATTTTATGATTCCACAAGTTTTTAAAGAGGTCATTGACCTCGGTGACGGTAGAGAAATTTCTATCGAAACCGGAAAATTAGCAAAACAGGCTCATGGTAGCGTTGTTGTGCAATCTGGAAACTGTATGCTGCTGTGTACAGTAGTTTCCAATTACAAACAGGCAGATGTTGACTTTTTACCTTTAACGGTAGATTACAGAGAAAAATTTGCTGCTGCGGGTAGATACCCTGGTGGTTTCTTTAAAAGAGAAGCTAGACCAAGTGACGGCGAGGTATTAACCATGCGTTTGGTTGACCGCGTTTTGCGTCCGCTTTTCCCAAAAGATTACCACAGTGAAACTCAAGTAATGATTCAATTGATGTCTCATGATGATGATGTTATGCCAGATGCTATGGCAGGATTAGCGGCTTCGGCAGCTATTCAATTATCTGATTTTCCGTTTGAGTGCGCAATTTCTGAAGCCAGAGTAGGCCGTGTAAATGGTGAATTCATTATTAACCCAACCAGAGCTCAATTGGAGCAATCCGACATCGATATGATGATTGGTGCTTCCGCAGATTCTGTGATGATGGTTGAAGGTGAAATGGATGAGATTTCTGAAGAAGAAATGACTGAAGCGATTAAGTTTGCGCATGAAGCTATTAAAGTACAATGTGCTGCTCAGGTTGCTTTAGCTGAAGCCTTTGGCAAAAAAGAAGTACGCGAGTATGAGCCAGAGCGCGAAGATGAAGATTTAGCAAAGAAAATTCATGACATGGCATACGATAAAGTATATGCCGTTGCAAAAGCAGGTTCTGCAAAACATGAAAGAAGTGCTGCATTCGCTGAAATTAAAGAAGAAATAAAAGCAACTTTTTCTGAAGAAGAATTAGAAGATATCGGTGGCTTAATTTCCAAATATTACAGTAAAGCTGAAAAAGCGGCTGTTAGAGATTTAACTTTAAATGAAGGGCTACGTTTAGACGGGCGACAAACTAACGAAATTAGACCAATTTGGTGTGAGGTTGATTATTTACCTTCTACACATGGTTCGGCAATCTTTACACGTGGGGAAACTCAAGCTTTGGCAACTGTAACTTTAGGAACTTCTAGAGAAGCAAACCAAATAGACATGCCATCTTTTGAAGGTGAAGAGCGTTTCTATTTACACTATAACTTCCCTCCTTTTTCAACGGGTGAAGCAAGACCAATTCGTGGAACATCTCGTCGTGAGGTAGGACACGGAAATTTAGCACAACGTGCGCTTAAAGGTATGGTGCCTGAAGATTGCCCATATACAGTTCGTGTAGTTTCTGAGGTATTAGAAAGTAACGGTTCGTCTTCAATGGCAACGGTTTGTTCTGGTACTATGGCGCTTATGGATGCTGGTGTTCAGCTTAAAAAACCAGTTTCTGGTATTGCTATGGGATTAATTTCTGATGCAGATTCTGGAAAGTATGCTGTATTGTCTGATATTTTAGGTGATGAAGATCATTTAGGAGATATGGACTTTAAAGTAACAGGTACTGCTGATGGTATTACGGCTTGCCAAATGGATATTAAAGTAAAAGGCTTATCATACGAGATTTTAGTGAATGCACTAAAACAAGCTCGTGAAGGTCGTTTACACATTTTAGGTAAATTAACTGATACTATTGCTGCGCCTAATGCAGAAGTTAAAGATCACGCACCTACAATGGTTACAAGACGTATTCCTAATGAATTTATTGGTGCATTAATTGGCCCTGGTGGAAAAGTAATTCAAGAATTACAAAAAGAAACCGAGACTACTATTGTTATTAATGAAGACCCTGTTACCGAAGAAGGTATTGTTGAAGTTTTAGGTGTTGGCAGCAAAGGTATTGATGCTGTTATGGCAAAAATAGACTCTTTATTATTTAAGCCTGAAGTTGGAAGCGTTTACGAAGTTAAAGTAATTAAAATGCTTGATTTTGGTGCTGTGGTAGAGTATACCGATGCTCCAGGAAACGAAGTGTTATTGCACGTAAGCGAGTTAGCTTGGGAACGTACCGAAAACGTAAGCGACGTGGTTAACATGGGCGATGTTTTTGATGTAAAATACTTTGGTATAGATTCTAGAACTCGCAAAGAAAAAGTATCTAGAAAAGCCATTTTACCAAAACCGGAAGGTTTTAAAGAAAGACCTCCACGTGATAATAACCGTGGCGGACGTGATAACCGAGGTAGAGATAATCGTGGACGTGATAACCGTCGCGACGACAGAAGACCACCTAGAGGAGACAAAAAAGACGACTAGCCTTTATTAGTCTTAAATTTTATATAGCCTGTTTCATTTTTTGAGACAGGCTTTTTTTCAACTTTAATTTCACACTAAAAAAATTCTTCAGTTTATAATCTTAACAACATAGTCTTTGCAAAAACCCAACAAATCGGTTAGTTAAAGATACCGTAAAGTAAAAAACCCTGTGTTCAATTCGACCTAGTATTACAAAATTGTCACCGACATCATGTCAGTTTTAACGTTTTTAAAATTTTTAAGATTATTATATACTCAAACATTCAAGTATTTTCATTACGATTATTTCAACAAAACTTCAAAAAGCATTAAATTACCAAAAATCTAAAAATCTAAATTTCATTTTGGCACTGTCGCACAAAAATTGCGGCATATATGTCAAAATTAAGTTTATTAACCAAAAAACATTTATGAAAGTATTAGTAATTGGAGCAGGAAATATGGGTTTAACGTACTCTGAGGGCATGGCTAGTTCACCGCTCTTGAGCCAACACAAATTAAAAATATATGACACTGATCCAGAAAAAATTACAACTTTACAGAAAGACGAACGATTTGATGTTTATGACAATCTTAATGACTGTCTATCAGACGCCGATATTGTTTTTATAGCAGTCAAGCCATATCATAGTGATGCTTTATTTGAGGAAATGAAGCCTATGCTTAACAAAGGGCAAATTATAGTTTCTTTAATGGCAGGTGTTACTATAGAAGCCATTCAACAAAAATTAAACGCCAAAAAAGTAGTTAGAACCATGCCTAACTTACCGGCTCAAGTTGGCAAGGGCGTAACTTCTTTTACCGAATCTGATGATGTTTCGAAAGTAGAACTTGTTATAGTACGTAACCTTTTAGATACTACAGGAGCTTCTATACACGTCAGCACCCAGAATTTTATTGATGCCTCGACGGGAATTTCAGGAAGTGGCCCAGCGTATGTATTCTATTTTATGCAATCTATGTTAGAAGCAGCTAAAAAAATGGGGTTTTCAGAACACGATTCTAAAGTTATGGTGACCAACACGTTTGAGGGCGCCGTTGAACTTTATAAACAATCAGACATAACCCCCGAAACCTGGATAAGCCGTGTAGCTTCAAAAGGAGGCACCACTCAGGCAGCGATAGATTCGATGGTAAGTAATAATGTAAATCAGTTCATTCAAGATGGGGCTTTTGCCGCTTTTAATAGAGCTGTTGAACTAGGTAAAACTGAATAAAATGGCAGAAGACAACGATATAAAAAGAATAGTTGTAAAAGTTGGAACAAATGTACTTACTAACAGAGACAACCGGATTTTAGGTCCAGTATTAAGAGAATTAGTGCGACAAATTGCAGTACTTTACGAACGTGGTATTATGGTCATTTTAGTATCATCAGGTTCAGCTATTGCAGGAAGAGAGGTGCTTGGTACAACCAAAACTAAAAATAAATCCATTCGCCGCCAGATTTATTCTTCTGTTGGACAACCCAGACTGATGCGTTATTATTATAATATTTTTGCCGACTATGGCATGCATTGCGCTCAAGTATTAGCCACTAAACGTGATTTTGATCCTGGTTTACATCGTAAAAATATGATTAATTGCTATGAAGGCTTGCTATCGGAAGGTGTTATCCCTATTGCCAATGAAGATGATGCGGTTTCACTCACCATGTCTATGTTCTCTGACAACGATGAGCTGGCCAGTCTGGTTGCCGAGTTGCTTGATGTTGATAGATTGATTATATTATCTGATACTGATGGTTTGTACACTGGGCATCCAGATGATAAAGGCTCTAAGAAGCTAAGACAAGTAAAAGTTGACGAAAACGTTGAAAAATACGTAAAAGCCTCCAATAAAAAAGAAGGTGAAGGCCGTGGTGGTATGGCATCAAAAATAAAAATTGCAAAAGGTACCGCAGAAAAGGATATCCCAACCTTTATCGCCAACGGAAAACGTAAAAATGTAATTGTTGATATTATTGACAATAAAGAAATAGGCACAAAATTTATACACTAAAAACATAAAAACATGAAACTTTTAAGTTCAGATGTAAAAAATAAAGTGCTTCAATCTATGATCAATATCATAGACCGGGAGCGCGACAATATTATAAAAGCTAACCAAAAAGACTTGGACGCTTTTAACAGAGACGATCAGGCTCTTTATGACCGTTTGGTTGTTAACACAGCAAAAGTTGATGGCATGATTCAAGCCATCAAGGAAGTGAAAGATCAAGACGATCCTGTTGGAAAAGAAATCTCGAATGTAATTCTTGACAGCGGATTAAAAATAACCAATAAAACAGCGCCGTTCGGAACGATTTTAATCATTTATGAATCGCGACCCGACGTTACGATTGAAGCAGCCGTTTTAGCTTTTAAAGCCAACAATAAAATTTTACTAAAAGGCGGAAAAGAAGCCATAAATAGTAATTTAATTTTAGAGGAGTGCTGGCATGAAGCCCTTGAAGAAAACGGACTTTCTAAAGATTGGATAAGGCTCTTGCACCTTCAGCGCGATGAAACCCAAGAATTCTTAAGAAACCCTACGGAGCCTTTAGATTTAATTGTACCACGTGGAGGCGAGCGACTTATTAAATTTGTAAAAGACCACGCCAGTTGTGCCGTATTGATAAGTGGCCGTGGAAACAACTTTTTATATGTATCTGAAGATGCCGATTGGAAAAAAACCATCAAGGTTATTGTTAATGCCAAAACCCATAAAATTTCTGGTTGTAATGCTTTGGATAAAGTTTTAGTCAATAAAAACATTCCTAATTACGAAGCCAAACTAAAAGAGCTTCAAAAAGTGTTGCAAAGTGTTAACGTAAACATCCTTGTTGACGAGAATATTGGTAAAACACTTCAAGATGAAAATAAAATACCAAATGAAGACACTTGGTACGAGGAGTTTTTGGCTTTAAAAATTCTTTTGGCCGAAGTTAGCTCATTGGATGAGGCTATTGAAAAAATCAACACTTATTCTGGCGGACATTCAGCAGCAATTCTTACAGAAGACAAAGACAAAGCCAATTTGTTTATGGAGCAGGTAGATAGCGCCGCTGTTTACCACAATGCCTCTACCCGATTTACTGACGGCGGACAAATGGGCGTTGGTGCCGAATTGGCCATTAGTACAGATAAGCTGCACCACCGAGGCCCTCTGGGATTAAAACAGTTAGTCACCAACAAATACTATGTTTTTGGTGATGGACATGTTAGAGTCTAAAACCATAAATCATCTATAAAATCGATACAGAACCACCTAAATTTTAGGTGGTTCTTCGATTAAACGACATGCTATAATTATTGGTATCATAATCATTACTGTGAATCAGAAAATAAGCTTACCAAATCCCATTTAAAGGGCTCTACGGATATTAAAATAGCCGTTACAATTACCACTACAGGTAGTGCAATAGTTAAAATTGTTGACGTTGTTTTATCCTTCTCCTTAATAGATTGGATATACTCCTGATTTAAAGGAAATTTTAAGGTTTTACCATTGATTCTCTTGATACCATAGTAATGGCCATCTTCAACGGTGACCTTGTAAAATTTATCAATCTTGTTGTTTTTGGCCACAACCTTAACCTTAGATTGATTTTGAACAGCTCTATCTAATGTAACATTTGTCGATTTGTACACTGTGCAGCTTTGCAAAATCACAAACAATGCAAATAGCTCAGCGATTAACTTAATTTGTTTTTTTAGTGTTTTCATTATCGTTAGTTTTTTCAATTAAGTCTATTTGAATTCATTGCTTTCATAAAATCATCCCATTTAGAAGGGTCTCCATTTATAATAATGGTCTTTGATTTTTTAGATAAAATTGTAGCTCCCCCTATTAATGCACCTGCTGGCATACCTAAAATAGCACCTATTGCCGCATTATCTCCTCTTGTAAAACTAATCGAAGTTCCAGGAGGATCTGGTTCTACTAAAGTTGCGCCAGAAATTGCCCCGACAGTCGCACCAATTAAAACGCCCATGCCAATATTATGGCCTCCAGATCTTTTTGTTTTTATATAACCAATTTCCTTTACATTAATATTGAAACTACCTGTTGGTCGTTTCAACCGCAGTATTGAATCATTTAAAGAAACTATCCTTCCTTTATTAATTTTTTTGCCCTTAATGTTATACACTCTAACAAATAGCTTTTCAGAATCAACTTGGGAATGCGAATAATTACTTAAAAGCAGTATAACAACCAAAAAAAGACTTACTGATATTGATTTAAAATTTTCCATAATTATATTTAATTTAATTAATAATTCACTTGTTATTACTTTATTTGAAGCGTGTATAATTTTGAAGTTCTACCAGAATCACATAAATGCACACCATCAATAGGGTCTACATCCAGAAAAATTTTCAAATCATAAATCCCGGTTTGTTTAGGAACACCTTCAAAAATTCTTTTATCAAGACCTAAATAAACATTAATCCCCTCAGGCACTGATCCTTCAATTTCAAAATCCCAAACATAAACATCTGTATCAGGAGATTTAGGTATGTACGGAATCAATTCGTCGTAATAGTTTTTTCCCAAATACCCCAATTTCAATTCCTTATTAGGAAGTTCTGAAGGTTTTAAATCTCTTAAACAGTTATTGGCGGCTTCACAATTAAAAAGAGTAAAGCTTACTGCCAAAACAACGATATATACCTTGCTTCTCATGTATCTATTATCCTACTTGCAAGTTGTTCGTTTCATATTATTATCTTTTTACAATTGATAGGCAAGTCCAATTTTCGCAGAGCGAATTTCATTTTGCCCCGTTTCATGAATAAAACTAATGGCGTATTTCTTCAACCTCAACCCTATTGTTAATCCACTAAAACTAGTATCGCCGTCAAAAATATCTGTTTCTTCAATACCTATTAATCCTCCCACATAAAAGCCAACTGTAATTGCTTTTTCTGAAGACTGTTTAAAAGCGTATTCTGAATATAAATGATATGTAAACATCGATTTTTGATTTACAACAATTAAATCAGGATCATTTTCTTTTAACAAGTCTGTTATCTTCTTTTGGTAATCTCCAAACTCATTGTTATATGCCAGTTCCAATCCGATGAAGCGATAATCAATTTTTGGTCTTGTATAGGTATAGTTGGCTCCCGTTTTTGAATAAATGTTATAAAAGCTTTTCTTTTCTCCATCACTCACTAAACCATCATAGCCCTCAACAAACTTGTAGCTTCCCATTGATGCTCCTAAACCGTAATAACAATTGTAAAATCTGCCCGTAGTATTGCGGTGTATATTCAATGAAGCTATGGTTTTTGTATCATCAAAGGCTCTTGCATCCTGCATATGGCGACCAAAACTTAGGTTTCCGGAAACATAAGTTTCGCTTGTCTTTTTATCAACATAATGCTGTTTTTCGGTGTAAGACTTTAAAGCCCCGTATGAGGCCGTTGTATAGACTCTTTCAGTGCCACATGACATTAATAATAGTGTTGATATGATTTGAATTATAGTTTTCATGATTAAAACGGTACTAACTATTAATGATTCAAAACTATAGTAGGTATAAGTAATTTATGTCCCAGTTGATATTCGATAGATGATTTAGGACACACTTTTAATATGACCTTAACTTAGGCAACATTGCTTGTAAGCCTGTTCTTTATTTTCGAAGGAATTATAGAATCAAGAAACATAAATATTTTATTTAGAAACCCTGGAACAATAAGTTCTTTGTGCTTTAAAAACTGATCTAATGTTTCGTTTGCAGCGTCTTCTGGGTTTAATATTGACTTGCGTGGAATCCAACCCAATTTTCTGTTCTGCAGGCATAGGCCCGTTGTAGTATTCATACCTCCTGGACATACAATAGACACCCAAACACCATACTTTTTAAGCTCCTTCCCTAAACTTTTTGAAAACGAAAGTAAATAGGCTTTGGTACCACTATAAACTTGTTTTTTGGGAAGATGGAAGAAACTGGCCATACTACTCACGTTCAAAATACCTGAAGGTGCATTGGCTTTAAAATCATCTAAAAACAATTTGGTTAAAATGGTTGGTGTTGTAACATTGACTTGAATCTGCTTCAAAAAATAATCTTCAGATAAATTTTCAAACAATCCTTTACTTAATACCCCTGCATTATTTATTAAATATTTAACTGAGGCTCTACGCTTTTTTATATCGTCATAAAGTAAATTACAGTTGTCCACGGTACTTAAATCCAACTCGAAAGCGATAACTTTAATATTAAAATTAGCTTTAAGAAACTCGCCTAATTCCTGAAGTCCAGAATGAGGTAATGACACAATTATTAGGTTCATACCTAGTTTAGCACACTTTATGGACAAGGACTTACCAAACCCCGTACTCGCACCTGTTATTAATGTATATGTTTTCATGATGATGATGATTTTAAATGTTTAATTGTTCTTTGAAGTCCAACATCCAAAGGTGTGGCTTGATACTTCAATTCTGCCATGGCTTTATCGGATGTTGAAACTCGATTTACAAAAAGAAAGTCCAGCACCTTTGGCGTAATTGATGGCACCGCTCTTATAAGGGCATAAAGCAAATTTGCTATAGAAAAAAATGCCTTTACACTGCCGTAATGAATCTTTAGTATTTTGATATTGCTATGAGTCAATTTTTTAATGAGTAAAAACAAGTTTCTATAACTAATATTTTCACCTCCAATAATAAATTTCCCATAGTACCTCTGGCTTTTCATAGCCAAAAGATGAGCATTTACTACATCATCAATAAACACATAGTTTGAAATGCTTTCCAATTTGTTTGGAACCACGAGAAAATCCTTTTGCATGAACATCGTAATCAGTTTGTTCACTCCTGTTGAAAAAGTACTCAACCCCGGCCCATAAACCTTTGACACATTTAAGACAACACATGAAAGTCCTCCTTTCACATACTTTTTAACGACATCCTCTGCCATGCTTTTGGTCAGTTCATAGTCATTAGCAAATGACGCAATCCTAGGTTGTGTTTCCGTTATGGGAACTTCTTTGTAGGATGGCCCAAAAACCGATAGTGTACTGGTATATATCACTTTTTTGACTTTGTGCATTTGTGACGCCTTTAAAACATTTTCTGTACCCAGTACATTTGTACAGTAAAAATTATCGACGCTCTTGCATTTTAAATTGGTAAAAGCGGCGGTATGGAATACATAATTGCAACCTTTCACTGCTTTTTCCACAGAATTAAAATCGCATATATCGCCTTTTACCATGGCAATATTTTTATGCTTCGGAATTTTTTCTGAATTCAGATCCCTTACCAGCGCGACAACTTTAAAATTTTCGCCCGCCAGCCTTAGTGCTAATTCGTGGCCAACATAACCTGTTGCTCCTGTTACAAATACTTTCATGATATGGTTTTGTTTTTTAAGGTTAAATAATAAAACACTGAAATTTCATAAACGGCCGAAAGCGCAAGGTGAATTAAGAATGCGCACCAAACATTGTTTGTGAAATAAGTAAATAGGCAGAGAATAATTCCGAACGGAATAGCTCCTAAAATTTCTTTTTTGGAATCGAAAATATGAATGAGAACATATAAAGCCGTACTGTAAAATATAGCCAGAAATAGATTGGTAAACTCAAGAAACTCAAATAGAATAACCCCTCTGAAAAAATATTCGTAACACAATAAGAACACAAACCTTATGATAAAATAAGTCCATGCATTTGAAAAACTATAAAATTTAACTTGGGCTTCCTGAAGATCTTCCTGTTTTTTAACACCAAAATAAGATGCCGTAGCAGAAAGAAATACCACCACGAAGAACAACAATAAAATATGCAGTCTTGGAATTTCAATCGAACTAATTAGATAATTTAATTCTGGTGTCTGGATGAATGCAAGAATGCCAAAAAGGACAATGCCCAGTAAATGTTTTAAATTTAGCATGCGCAAACCATTGGCCGAAAGCAATGCTGTGTATAAATTGCTAATTCCTATTTTTTTGTAAACTGAACTAGCAATAAAATACAAGGTGAAACAAGCACCAATAAACGTCCATATGTATGCTGAGTTACTCATGATTATGCAGGAATTAAGATGACATTAAAAAGTTTACTTACCGCTTCCACTTTAATACATTTTCCGTTTTTGTAATGGAAAACATTGTGCTTGCCATATTCAAAATCAACCTTATACGTTCCATCTCCCAAAGGCTTCACCGCCACCATTTTCTTTAAATTATCACAAAAAACGGTTTCAACTCCTATAGGCTCATTGAAATAAAGTGTAATGAGGTTTCGTTTAATCAAACTAGTGTTTGAGGCCCCAGATAGACCAGTGATATTGAGATTATACCGCCCATCTTTAAATACAATTTTATGGTTCACTTTTGTTTTATTATTGAGCGTTCGAAAAACTGATGAATAAACCAATACACCATTTTTAAAGATTGATTTTTCTTGCCCGATAACATTAAACTTGAATAAGAATTTGGCCTGAATATGGCTTTTTAAATGGTAAATTGTAGAATCTCCAATACCATTTTTATTTATGTTTATGGTTCCTATAACCTTGTTGTTCTTAACAACGTGGTACGTAAGCGCTTTGCTCCTATCTGTATCATTAAAAGCGAGAGAACTTAAAATGGCTACCAAAAAGAAAACCGATTTTAACCTTAAGGCTATCTTTTTAAGATTCCCCCTGATTTTATTCGGGTTATTATTTTTTCTAAATCTTTTAAGAAGGTAAAAAATGAGTGCTGGTATCATGACTAATAGTTTTGATTATTTTAACTAATCGTAAAATTATTAGTAACAAGACGTATTAATATCCGAGAAGGTCTATTGTGTATTAATTAGGATGTCCAACGATAATCTCGGACTATATTCGCTAAAATTGGTCTCTAAAACTACTTGGTGTTTGTGAAGTAAATTTCTTAAAAGCAGAATAAAAGGTTGATTTTGAGTTAAACCCACATTCTAACCCAATGGCAACTATGGTATATTCACTAAATTCATCATTAGACAGAAATTTTTTGGCCTGCTCAACTCTTAGAGAATTTATAAAATCAGAAAAATTATATTGACTATAACTATTAATCAATTTAGACAAATGGCTTTTGCTAATTCCCATTTCATCTGTTATGGTTTCCATACTTAGCAATGGGTTGAGGTACAATTTATTTTTAACAATGTGGTCTTTAATCGATTCAAATTCCTTTTGGTGCTTTTCATTGATAAAGTCGTCTTTTTGATCGGACAAATAATCTTCGCGATTAGAGGAAATCAAGACTTCATTATTGGCAATGGTACTTCTTAAAAAAATACGATCTTGCACCACATTATACTTGTAGAACCCTTGATAACCTATCCAATACAACAAAAAAGAAGTACCTAACCTTAAAGGGTAATAAGCTGTTTCATCACCTATCGTGTTTTTAATAATAATAGCTGTTACCCACAATAAAATAACCACCGACCCTAACCTGATGAACCATTTTATCCATTTTAGGTCATCGAACGCCAAAATATAATCAAGCATTTCATGCTTCCTTAAAACAAGAACACTAGCATTTATAAACAAGAAAATGCAATAGAAAACATTACAAATTTCCTCTATGCTCGTATATTTTTCAATCAAATCCGCCTCTTTGTTTGAATCGTAATACACAATGGAAATTATACAGAGTCGGATAATGATTTCTAAAATAAAGATAACCAAAGATGGCTTTATAAAATCATTAACGCGTTTTTCAACTCTTAAAAAATTTGCAGTAAACGCATAAAACATGGGGAAGATCAATAAATACCATGGCACTTCTAAATGCTTAATCACAAATAATGAACAAATATAACCCTGGTCAATCAACCATGCTTGTAAGTTATTTAGTGAAATAAACAACACGATTAAATTTAGAAATATAATAACCTTGTCGTATTTCTTTTTAACAAAGATGGTAACCAGATTAAATCCAAAACCTTGGATTACACCTGAAATCAACAAAAAATTGATGATTTTCACCATAAAAAGGAAATTAATTGGTTAGTTCTAACGAATTTAGAAAAAAAGACCGAGTTTTACATAGTAAATGTTGGCAATGCCCAATTTTTTTTTCGGTAATAGAAAATTCTAAGAAAACATTAATATAGTAAAATGATGAGTAATTTGTTCAGGAAAGAAACGGTAATTTTTGCTTTTTAATCTAGCATAATTGGGTTTTAGACGCCCTTAACCTTTCCGAAGATTTTTGCTTAAATAAAATTTTATGACTTTTCCTTACAACCACGTAACAGATATATTTATCCAAAAGTTTGAATATCATTGAATTTGAATATGTAGCTGTTGTTTTCACAATTATTTAAATATACAATAAATATACTTGCAATATTCGAGAAACCTTTTAGGGAATTATCCAAAAATCCAATAAATTTTTATTAAATTTCACAAAATCTATTAAAACCTACTTGCGATTTCTCAAAAAATGCAAGAACTATTTATTAAACACCTCAAAGAAAAAGCCGGAGACAATACTTCTTTCGTTGAAGAAGTTGCCAGTATTTTGGATGTGGGATACGATGCTGCTTACAGGCGAATTAATTTAAAGACAAGTCTTTCCCTTGACGAAAGCGTTAAACTTGCCAGACATTACAAAATTTCACTTAATAAATTATTTGAAGTAGGTAACCAAAATACTATAGTAGCTGATTTATCTCCACCAATACGTGATATTAAAGGACTTGAAAATTGGCTAGACCAATCATATAATAATCTTTATCCTTTAACTAAGCTTAAAAGTGCCTCTATCATTTATTCAGCAAAGGACATTCCTCTTTTTCATACGCTTAAAGATTCTTTTCTATCTAGATACAAAATGTATGTATGGCTGAAAGATTTAGACCCAAATATGACAAGAAACAAAGTTACTTTTGATGATTTCATAAAAAACATGCCAGAGACATTACTTGAGAGCGCATTTAAATTGGGGCAAGTTTATAAAGACATTAATATTACTGAAATTTGGAATAACACGACCATTAATAACACATTACAGCAAGTACTTTATTACTTTGACTCTAGTTCACTGTCAAAAGAATTGGCTTTACTTATATGTAATGACATTGAAGATATTATTAGACTAATTGAAAAACAAGCTATTCAGCAATCTTTATTTGGTTCTAAAAATAAAGCTATTTATAATTTATACTTTAGTGAAATTCATACTATGAGTAATACTATTATGGTAAAAACACCTTACCAAAAAGTATTTTTCACCCCTTTTACCATAATTAGTTATTTTAAAATAGAGCACCAACCTACTTGTGAACTTATGCATGAGTTTTTTGAAAAACAAATGAGTATTTCTAAACTCTTAGTAAATGCAGGTGAGAAAGATAGGTCATTGTTTTTTAACCGTATGATTCATAAAATCAATAGACTTCGCGAACGAATTGTTTTAGATAATGATGCTTTTGATTTTGAATAACAATTTCACAAACGTTAAATGATGTTAAAAATTTGCTTTTAACCTCATTTTTAATATCTTACAAGTTATGATTCAAGAAGACAAAGAAAAATATACAGACGTTTTAGAAGATTCTATAGCTTATTTAGAAAATCACGGTTACGAAAATATTAAAGCCGATACAGATGGTTACGAAACACCAAAATCATATATTAAAGCAGGTAGTGACATTTCTGTTACCCCAGATTTGGTTGCTGTTAAAGAAGGTAGAAAATACTATTTTGATATTAGCCTTAAATCAGAAAGACCCAAGCTTCTAAAATCAAAATGGCTTTTCTTGAACACGCTGAGCAACTTGAAGCAGCACCGCTTTAAATTAATCACCAAGCGTGGCCACTACAAATTTTCTCAAGATATGATGGACGCCATCAATCTAAACGACAAGAAATTAATTAAAATTTAAATTAATTACTGATTTTTTGTTCTTATCAAAAATCATTGTGACCCATCCCTTTTTTAGGTGTCTAAAAAATTGACAGAGTAAAAAAACATTATCTTTTTGTAACATTTAGTTTAGTTTTTACGTATAACTACTAAAGGCCCTTTTATTCACATTTAAATTAACAGGAGAAAATTAGATGAGACAACTTAAAATTACGAAGCAGGTTACCAATAGAGAAACCGCTTCGTTAGACAAATACCTGCAAGAAATTGGTAAAGTTGATTTAATTACCGCAGACGAAGAAGTTGAATTAGCTCAGCGTATTAAAGCTGGTGACCAAATAGCTTTGGAAAAATTAACGAAAGCTAATTTACGTTTCGTTGTATCGGTAGCGAAGCAATATCAAAATCAAGGTTTAACCCTACCAGATTTAATTAATGAGGGTAATTTAGGTTTGATTAAAGCAGCACAACGATTTGACGAAACCCGTGGTTTCAAATTTATATCGTATGCCGTTTGGTGGATTCGTCAATCCATTCTTCAGGCTTTGGCCGAACAATCGCGTATTGTGCGTTTGCCATTGAACAAAATTGGTTCTATTAATAAAATCAATAAAACCTTTGCGTTCTTAGAGCAAAGTCATGAACGTCCGCCTTCAGCAGAAGAGATTGCTAAAGAATTGGACATGACTATTAACGACGTTAAAGAATCGATGAAAAATTCTGGTCGTCACGTTAGTATGGATGCACCCTTAGTTGAAGGAGAGGATTCAAACCTTTACGACGTACTAAATAGTGGTGAGTCTCCAAATCCGGATAAAGAATTATTACATGAATCCTTACGCACAGAAATTGAACGTGCTCTGGAAACCTTAACGCCTCGTGAAGCTGATGTTATCCGTTTATATTTTGGCCTAGGAAACCAGCACCCAATGACCTTGGAAGAAATTGGAGAAACATTCGATTTAACTCGTGAGCGTGTTAGACAGATAAAAGAAAAAGCTATACGTAGATTAAAACATACGTCTAGAAGTAAAATATTAAAAACATATTTAGGATAGTTTCACACTGAAATTACGACTAAATTAAAATAACAACAGTTACACAAATAACTGTTCGTTTTTTGATTGATGAAAGAACCCCCGGCTGATTACCGGGGGTTTATTTTTTATTTTCAATAAATTTCCTTTGTATTATTTTTTTAACTTCGTGACTAATCAACCTTAACCACCAATGATCAAAACTATTTGCTATATAAGCGATTCAATCAAACATGAATCCATAGATAAATTAAAGTCACTATACCAAAAAGCTAGTGTAAACAACAAAAAACAAAACATAACAGGTGTACTTATTTACAAAAACAGTAATTTTCTTCAAGTTTTAGAGGGAGAAGCCAGTTCGGTTGATCAAACTTTCAATAAAATACAAGAAGACAAGAGACACCGCAATATTTTTAAGGTTATAAGCACGCAGATAGAACAACGTATTTTTGAAGATTACAACTTCGGTTTCACAATTGTTGACAACAAACAGGCCTTAAATGATCTTTATCAATATCTTGAATGGCTACGAGAAGCCGATAGCCCATACGCCAATAAAGTTATTTTAATGGTCGAAAACTTTATTAACAGTAATTAAGTCAAAAAAAAACTGTTATTTTTACCAAATAATAATAACCCACTTTAATGAATTCTAAATTAATAGCTCCTTCATTGCTTGCAGCGGATTTTGGCAACCTGCAACGCGACATTGAAATGGTCAATAATAGCGATGCCGACTGGTTTCATATTGATGTAATGGACGGCCATTTCGTTCCCAATATTTCTTATGGCATGCCAGTAATACAAGCTATAAAGAAACATGCCACTAAGCCGCTCGACGTTCATTTAATGATTGAAAAACCCGAGCGATACATTGAAGAATTTGCTAAAGTTGGGGCAGATATTATTACCGTACACTACGAATCTACCGTACATTTACACCGAACACTAACCCAAATTGAAAACGCGGGATGCAAAGCTGGAGTTGTTTTAAACTTAACTACGCCCGTTTCAGTATTAGAAGATATTTTACCTAAATGCTACATGGTTCTACTCATGTCAATAAACCCAGGGTTTGGAGGTCAAAAATTTGAAGATATTACTTACGAAAGAATAAAAAAGCTTCGTACAATGGCCAATGAACAAGGCCTGAATACCCGAATTGAAATTGATGGTGGGGTTAGCAACAAAAACATAAAACAACTCGCTGATGCTGGCGCAGACACCTTTGTTGCCGGCAGTTACATTTTTAAGAGCAAAACACCTTCTGAGACTATTAAAGATTTAAAGGCTATAGCCAACTCTTAAAGTTGTTTGTAGTAATATTTAAGCAAATCTGTTGTAGTAACAATACCTACCAAATCGCCATTGTCTACAACTGGTAAGGCATGAAACTCGCGATTTGATAAAATCTTAGTAACTTCCTTTATACTGGTATCGCTGGTAACAGTAACCACGTCTTTCACCATGACTTGCTCAATGGTAAAGTTGTTATAAACAACCGAATCAACCGAACCGTTCTCATCTATTGATTCTTCAGCCTGACTAATTCGCATCAAATCAGTAAAGCTTAATATACCAATAATAGATTCCTCGTATACAACAGGAATATGCTTAATCTTATGAAGATTAAAAAGTTTCTCTGCCCGCTCTAAGTCATCTGATTTCGTAAGTGCTATAATATTTTTTGTCATTATAGAAGAAACTGGTACAAAAGTTCTCATAGTTGTAATTTTAAAAATTCAAATAACGTGATATCGCAAAATGACAACATTAATTAAGTGTCATTTTAAAACGTAAACAATTCTAATCTTAGAATTGTTTAAGCAAATACTTGATTAGGTCGGTTGTTGTAACAATTCCCACCAAAGTATTATTATCCACAACTGGTAAAGCATGGAATTCTTGAGTAGCCAAAATTTTAGCCACTTCCTTTATCGAATTGGAAGTAGAAACAGTAACTATATTTCGCTTCATAACCTGCCCAATAGTAAAGGTATTATAGACCATAACATCGGCAGGCACATCGACCTCATCTGTAACATCGGCAAAACTTAATCGAAGTAAATCGGTATAGCTTAACATACCTATAACCATTTTGTTTTTTACAACTGGTATATGCCTAATAGTGTGATGCTTAAATAAATACTCTGCTTTTTCTAAGGAATCTTTCTGGTTCAATGTAATAACATGCTCTGTCATTATCAATGAAATTGGTTCTTTTCGTATCATCTCAATTATATTTCAGCTTAGTATGTTTAAAATTACTAATCTAAAACCTGATAATGTATGATAAAAGTCATACCATAAAATCAAATTCTATTCACAATTAATTTACCCGAACAAAAACCTTTAAGGACTATTTCTTTTGGTTTGAATAATTTTTGTTTGTACGATGTTATTATTTAAAACAGTACGTTCAAAAAATTTAAAAACCTCATCTAACTCGCTAAACGGAATTCCTGCAACTTCATGGCCACCTTCCTTTACAATATTGAAATAAAAAGCGGTTTCAAGTTCATCTAATTTTTTTGCAATAACATTTGAGCCGTCCATAAATATATAGCCATCTCTAGTCGGCTCACAGTAATGATGTGGTGCATTATCAAAAGGGACTAATTTATCATTTGTACCATGGAACAGCACCGAAGGTACGGCATTGTCTTTGGTTAAATAACTAGCATCAACAACTCCACCGGCACAAGAAAACACACCTGCGAATTTTAAATGACTATAATCTTCCAATTCATCTACAAAGTAGTTGCGCATAAAAACTGCGTTTAAAACGGTTTCTGCACCAGCACTGCTACCTCCTGCTATAATTTTTGTGGTATCAATTTGAAGTTCCTCAGCATGCTCTACAATAAATTTGGTGGCATCCAAATAATCAATAACAGCTTGTTTAAAGGTTTCCTGTTTCTCATGCTTACTGCAGTTGCAACCAAAACCATTTTCCGCCCCCTTTCTTAATAAGCGATATGAAATAGAAATTCCAACATACCCATTATTAGAAGCATATTTGCAGAATTCCTCAATATTCTTATTATCTCGTGAACCTGCTGAGAACCCACCGCCATGCATCCAAAGTTGAACCGGTAATTTTTTAGACTTCTTTATTTTTCTTGGAGCATACACATCTAATTTCAAAGTGTCATCTCCTTTAACAGCATAAGTATAAGTTGTTTTTTTTTGAGCTGATAGGCACCAAATTCCTCCAAGGATGAATAATAAAATAATACGCTTCATTTAATCTAATTTTTACTGGAATATACTAAATATAAATGTTTAACCTTAACATTGAAGCTAAGGATAAAACAGCCTTTAATTTTACCAACATATATTATATAGTAAACTTGTTATAATATACAATTCAAAAATATTAAGTAATCAATTTATAAACTGGAAAATTAAAGTTTAGCATTTGCTTTAGCTTACTATATACCTGAGGAAACAAACTATCGAACTCTTCAGGAGCCTCAATAAAAGTTTCTATTATAACGGCCAGTAATTCAGAATCATTCGTCCAAGCATAACTTCTAATAAAATTTGAGTTTACCAATTTGCTTTTCAGCTGCTGGTTCGTGGTAAGTTCTTCCCTAAGTTCATTAAACGTATCTACAAACAATATAGAATTAATATCTTCCTGTTTTATACTATTATAGTGTATGGCATGAGCAAATTCATGAATTCCCAGGTTTAACTTGTCATCTTCTATTCTAAAACCCTCTACGAAATTATCCCATGACAGCACTAATGTTTCAAACCTTGCATTATACTCTCCTTTATGGTATGCGTTATTTATTTTTGAATAGTACTCTTTTGGGTAAACAAAAATATGTTTCAGATAATCAATTATATAATTTCTAAATCCAAAAGTTAGCATTACGGCAGTAGCTGAAACCAGTACCCTCACCTCTTCCGTAATTACAAAACCATCCTTTCCTTGAAAATCCTTTTCTTTAATAAAAGTAGCTACGCGATGCCTAAAATAAATTTTATATTTCTTATCTAACCTATTATAAAATGTAAAATGTTCCTCTAATAATCTGATTTGTTTTGGCGCGAGCTTTCTTTTTATTAAATAAAAATGTACAAATATTGGCCGCTTAGCAAATGAGGCATAGACCATCTCCATAGCATCTAAAACCGTTGTTATTAATTTCCTTATATATAAAAATAGAAGTACAATGACACCACAGATTAGAACTCCAAGTATAATACTTCCTACATATGAATCAATAACAGTTCGTAGTATTAGCATAGACTAAAAAAGCACCTTGATTGAATATTTAATAAATATTGAAATGATTACGTATTATCATTAACCGTTAAAGTTATGTTTTTTTAGGAGATAAAAAATTTCACTTTAACTTAACACTTAAAAAAAGAGAAATATTGACAGCACCGTATATAAAAAATTGCTAGTTTTAAAATTAGTTAATCGTTTGGTGACTCACGATTTTCCTAATACAAACACGTTTTACAACATTAAGAGTGACCTATAAATATTCGCTTAGTCATCCTGAGATATCTGATATTTAAGAAATTTAAGAAAGAATTATATTTTATCACAATCACCAAATGTTAAATAATCTAAAATGCCCATGAAATACCTTTTTTTTGTTTTCTCTCTAATCGCTATATTTTCATGCAACACCAAACCTGAAAAAGACACTTTATTAGTGGAGGGTGTTTCTTCAGATTTGGCAACTTTAAGAAAACATCAGGTGTCTGATCTTGTTTACCATTTATCATTTCATATCCCACTTGACAAAGAGGAATCAATTCCGTCAAAACTAGAGTTGAATCTAAATTTAAACGATAAAAAAAATCATTTGTATTTAGATTTTAACGAAGACAAATCTAATTTGAAGAAAGTACTGGCAAATGGAGATTCGATTCCGGTAAACCATCAAAAAGAGCATCTTATTATAGATAAAAAGTATTTAAAAAATGGCTCCAATATTATTGTAGTTGTATTTGATGCTGGCGAAAAATCGTTAAACAGAAATGAGGACTATTTGTACACCTTGTTGGTGCCAGACCGAGCCAGCACACTTTTTCCATGCTTTGACCAACCAGATTTAAAAGCCAAATACAAACTGGAAATCACTGCTCCAAAAGCGTGGAATGTTTTAACTGGCGCAGCATTGAATCAAAAAGAAGAGGGAGTTGATTTCACAAGGCATGTTTACAAAATGTCTGATAAAATGAGTACTTATCTATTTTCGTTCGTGGCGGGAGTATTTAACGAAGTTGAAAAGAAACCACGAGACAGGGCAATGACTTTACTTTTCAGGGAAAACGATGAAGCAAAAATTAATGCCAGCATTGATGACATTTTTAACCTGCACCAAGAATCTGTTGAATTTTTAGAAGATTACACACAGTACGATTTTCCGTTTCAAAAAATGGATTTTGCCTCAATTCCAGGGTTTCAATATGGAGGAATGGAACATGTTGGAGCAATTCAATATAGAGAATCTTCATTGTTTTTGGATGAAAGCACCACGCAAGAACGCCTATTAAATAGGGCGCGATTGATAGCTCACGAAACCTCGCATATGTGGTATGGCGATTTAGTGACCATGAAATGGTTTGATGATGTTTGGTTAAAAGAAGTATTTGCCAATTTTATAGCCGATAAAATTGTAAAGGGTTCTTTCCCTGAAATAAATCATGATTTACGCTTTTTAACATCACATTATCCCAGCGCTTATAGTGAAGACCGCACACAGGGCGCCACTCCGATTCGTCAGAAATTGAATAACTTAAAAAATGCTGGAACACTTTATGGAAATATTATATACCATAAAGCGCCAATTATGATGCGCCAGCTTGAAGCCATTATGGGCGAGCAACCCTTTAACAATGGCATGCGCAATTATATTAAGAAGTACGCCAATGATAATGCCGATTGGAATGATTTGGTGGATTTGCTTGATAAAGAAACCCCTATAGACTTAAATAAGTGGAGCGAGATTTGGGTAAACCAATCCGGGCGTCCGTTAATTTCTGATAGTATTACTTACAAAGGTGGTAAAATTGACAGTTTTGAAATTTATCAATCAGCAGAAGATGGAAAAGATAAATTATGGGCTCAAGCTTTTGATTTAGGCCTTATATATAAAGATTCGGTCCATATGGTTTCGGTGAACATAAAAGGCCGAAAAATAAAATTAAATAAGGTTAAAGGCATGCCTAAACCTGAAGCTTTAATATATAATTATAACGGCTTGGGTTATGGGGTGTTTCCTATTGATGTTTCAAATTTGAGAATTATAGATATTAAAGATGAAGTGGCCCGCGGATATTGTTATATAAATTTATATGAAAACATGTTAAATGGTAATGTGTCGCCGAAGGTCACTCTTAATGAGTTAATAAAAGGTTTTAAATTTGAGGATGAAGACCTCATTATTAATTTGGTTTCACGAAAGATAGGAAGTGTTTTTTGGAAATACTTATCTGCCAATGACCGCGAAAAAATGCTAGAACCTCTTGAAACCATTTTAAAATCTCGCTTGAATGAAAACCTGAGCCCAAGCATCAAAAAAACTGTGTTTTATTTATACCAGAGCATAGCTTATTCTGAAGGCGGCAAGGCCTTTTTGTATGATATTTGGAATAAAACTACAAAGATTGATAATCTAAGACTAAATGAAAACGATTATACGGGTTTGGCCACAACGTTGGCCATTTATAATCACGAAAAAGCACAAGAAATTTTAAATCAAGCACAAAACGACATTACAAATACCGATAGAAAAGAGCGCTTTAAGTTTTTGCTTCCAGCCTTGTCAAATAGTGAATCCATTCGAGATGGTTTTATGAAATCGCTCTCAAAACCAGAAAATAGAGAAAAAGAATCATGGGTACTTTCTGCCTTAAGCTATATTCATCATCCATTGCGGCAAGATTCGGCTAAAAAGCATTTAAGGTTTTGTTTGGATTTAGTTGAAGAAATACAACGAACGGGTGATATATTTTTCCCAAAAGCTTGGCTCGATGCTACCATTGGTCGCTATTCTTCCGAAGATGCCTATCAGGTTCTACAAGAATTTTTAAATGACAATCCAGATTTTAGTCCAGTTCTTAAAAATAAATTATTACAATCTACAGACGGGCTGTACCGTGCTCAAAAAATACGAGAGTGATAGTTTTTAAAACTTTACCTGCTAAAGACAAAATTTATAGCATTTATTATAAAGGACGGGATAAAATTTTTATCATCTTGTAACAGGATAAAAACTATCACAAATTGGTCAAAAACAAAAACCCTAAAACATTAATAAATAATGAATTAGGATTTATGCTTGTGACCCCGGAGGGATTCAAACCCCCAACCCTCAGAGCCGAAATCTGATGCGCTATTCAGTTGCGCCACGGGGCCATTATAAATTCACAGCAATAATTTACCGTGAACAATATTTAATTTGACAATTTTACTTTTACAATAGACGATATGGTTTTCCCATCGGCTTGCCCAGCAAGTTCCTTACTAACCATACCCATTACCTTGCCCATATCTTTCATGCCCTCTGCTCCGGTTTGCTCAATGATGGCGACAACTACCTTTTCAATTTCCTCTTCCGTTAAAGCCTCAGGTAAAAATTGCGAGATAATATCAGCTTCAGTTAATTCTGGAGCTGCTAAATCTTCACGGTTTTGCTCTAAATAAACAGCCGCGCTGTCTCGTCTTTGCTTTACTTGCTTTTGAAGTATTTTAAGCTCTTGCTCTTCTGTCAATTCTTCTTTTGCACCGCTCTCTGTCTGCGCCAATAATATAGCCGATTTAACGGCACGTAAGGCCGCCAAAGCTGTTTGGTCTTTTGATTTCATGGCTTCTTTTAAAGCCGCCATTACATCTTGCTGTAAACTCATATTTTTAAAGGCTAATGTTGCTGCGAAGATAAAAATAGATTTCTGCCTCGGCAAGAATGCTTTATTATTTTATTTCAAAAAATTCGAAATAGAAATAATAAAACCTAAAAACAAAAAAACCCGAAAAGTGAGGGACTTTTCGGGTTAGAATAAACATAGCGGCTAAATTCTAATGCAATTAGTCTACGTTATCATGCAAAAATGAATTATTGCTTCTTAACTTTATATCATCGTTATCATCTGTGCCTATACTTATTCTAGACATATCGTTTTCCGACGAATGTCTAGTATCACTTAAATCCAAGCCTTGACGCTTATAAGCAGGCACCTTTTCAATATCATCAATTTTTGCATTGTTGAATTTATAATTGAAATCCTTCATTTTTCGTCTACGTTCTGCCGCTCTTTCTTTTAGCAGTTCCGAAATAGGCATATTCATCGGATCTATATCATCTTCTGGCCCCTGCTCTTTCACAGGTTCCTTTACCACTTTCTTTTCAAAAATGACTTCTTGATCAGCCTTTTCCTGTACTTTTGTTGGTTGAGATTGTTTACCATTCATTGATGATTCAACTTCAGCATAATCATCTAAAACATAACGAACATCCCCCTCTTCAGTAGTCTCATTGATAGTAATTAACTCAGTATAATTGTTAACTTTTATGTCCTTTACTTCATCTTCATCTAAATCGTACGACACCACGTCATCTTGTTTTGATTTTTTTTCTTCCTTGTAATCAGAAATAGGTAAATCAAAAGTTAATGTAATTTGCTGCTCTTCTTCAATTTGGTCTGAAAACACTTCTGCATTCTTGGTTTCATCAGGTTCGGCCCCCATTCTAGTTACCGGTTTAATGATAAAATCGTCCTCCTCTTCCATATTAGCGCTTACTTCTTCGTAAACCACATCAATGTTTTTAATGATTTCTGAAGTAGAAATTAAATTGAAGCCTTTTAAAGAATTATCCAGACTCTGCTTTTTAGCTGAAGGTTTTGAGAAATTATTAAGTTCATCTTCGTCCGCTTCTAAATCCAAGGTATGCCTTACAACAGGTGGCTCCTTTTTCTCTTCCAGCTCTATACTTGGCGCAATAATAACAGGCTCTTTTTCCTTAGGCTGCAATTCTTGGTCTTCTCCGAGCGAATGCACTACTTTTTTAACTTCGGTATTCGAAATTTCGTCTTGTTGTTCAATGTTAAACCCCGTTGCTATAATGGTAACACCAATAGACTCATCTAAAGATTCATCTTCACCCACACCCATTATTATATTAGCACCGTGACCTGCCTCATTTTGAATATGATCATTAATCTCACCAATTTCATCAATGGTAATTTCTTGTGTGCCAGAAACGATTAACAGCAATACATTTTTAGCCCCAGTAATCTTGTTGTCGTTAAGTAATGGCGAATCCAAAGCCTTTCTAATAGCTTCTTGAGCACGGTTTTGACCTGATGCCAGAGCGGAACCCATAATGGCAGTTCCACTGTTACTCAACACGGTTTTGGCATCGCGTAAATCAATATTTTGTGTGTAGTGGTGCGTAATAACTTCGGCAATACCACGAGCAGCGGTAGATAGCACTTCGTCTGCTTTTGAGAACCCAGCTTTAAAGCCAAGGTTACCATAAACCTCGCGAAGTTTGTTATTGTTAATTACAATTAAAGAATCTACTACATCTCTTAACTTTTCAATACCTTTTTGCGATTGTTCAATACGCATTCTACCCTCAAACTGAAACGGCATGGTTACGATACCTACCGTTAAAATATCAAGATCTTTGGCCATTTTTGCAATAACAGGCGCAGCTCCAGTACCTGTTCCACCACCCATGCCAGCAGTGATGAACACCATTTTAGTGTTGGTATCGAGCATTTGCGAAATATCTTCGAAACTTTCTATAGCGGCTTGCTCTCCGATTTCCGGATTTGCACCAGCGCCCAAACCTTCGGTTAAGTTAACGCCTAATTGGATTTTATTTGAAACACCACTGTTTTGCAGTGCTTGCGAATCTGTATTACAGATGTAAAAATCAACACCTTTAATACCTTGTTGGAACATGTGGTTAATGGCATTACTCCCACCGCCACCAACACCGATAACTTTAATGACACTTGACTGGTTTTTGGGTAAATCAAATGCGATACTGTCGAATTCTTTTTTGCTGCTCATAAAATTCTTATTTTCCGGGGTTTTATACTATATTTTAATTTCAATGGATTTAATTATTATTCTGCGTTATCTAAAAAATCTTTAACGCGTTCGGTTAACTTATCAAGGAATGATCGACGCTCCTTAATTGGTTTTTCTTTAATTTCTTCATCTCCTAACTCGCTTTCTTCATTTTCAACCTCCTCTAGCTGTTGCTGCTCTATTTTCTTTCTTTCGTTACGCTTCAGGCCATCTAAAACCAATCCTACGGCTGTTGCAAACAATGGGCTCGTAATATCATCATCACTGTCACCTGCTAAATGCTCGTTTGGATAGCCTATTCTGGTATCCATACCTGTTATGTATTCTACCAATTGCTTTAAATGTTTTAACTGGCTACCACCACCAGTTAGCACAATCCCTGCAATCAATTTTTTCTTTTGTTCTTCGTGCCCGTAATTTTTAATTTCAACATACACTTGTTCTATTATTTCTACTACACGTGCATGAATAATTTTGGACAAATTTTTCAAAGTAATTTCCTTTGGTTCCCGGCCTCTTAAACCTGGAATGGAAACAATTTCGTTATCCTTATTTTCTCCTGGCCAAGCCGAACCGAATTTAATCTTTAAAAGTTCTGCTTGCTTTTCTATGATGGAGCAGCCTTCTTTGATATCTTCGGTAATAACATTTCCTCCGAATGGAATCACCGCGGTATGACGAATTATCCCATCTCTAAAAATAGCCAAGTCGGTTGTTCCGCCTCCAATATCAATCAACGCCACTCCCGCCTCTTTTTCTTCTTGGCTTAAAACAGCATTGGCTGATGCCAAAGGTTCGAGGGTAATACCTTCTAAATTCAGACCAGAACTTTGTATACAACGACCAATATTTCTTATGGATGACACTTGACCTACGACCACATGGAAATTGGCTTCCAAACGTCCGCCGTACATCCCTATGGGTTCTTTTATTTCAGCCTGCCCGTCCACCTTGTACTCCTGAGGAAGCACATGAATAATTTCTTCACCAGGAAGCATCACCAACTTGTGTACTTGGTTAATTAACCTATCTATATCGTCATCATCAATTACCGTTTCAGAATTTGAACGCGTTATATAATCGCTATGTTGAAGACTTCTTATATGCTGGCCTGCAATCCCTACAGTAACATCTTCAATTTTTATATCTGCAGCAGCTTCGGCTTCTTGTACAGCCTGTTGAATAGATTGTATGGTTTGCGTGATGTTGTTTACCACCCCGCGGTGCACTCCCAAACTTTTTGACCTACCTATACCAAAAATTTCGACTTTGCCGTATTCATTTTTACGCCCAATCATCGCCACAATTTTTGTGGTCCCTATGTCTAATCCTACTGCTAAATTATGCTCCATAGTTTAAATTTTAGTACATATAACTTGGTTCTCAAATTGTAAATTAACCTTACCATAATTATTCAACGTTTTGTCTTTTAGGTTTTTATTGTAAAAAGCTTTTAGGTTATTAATTTTTTTATCCAAAAAATCTACACTCCCCAACTGTACTAAAAATGAACACTGCCTAAGTCTTAGATAAAGCTGTTTATTTATATCTTGATGAATTTCAATAACGTGTTTTTTTAAAAACTCATCTTTCTTAACCTTACGAGCTATTTTATAGACGTTGGTTAAATTATTTTTTTCTACATAACCAGTAACCAATGGTACTCTAGCGGAATAATTGCCGGACAATGGCATAAAGGAACCTTCGTCGTCAACGTAATAAGACGCATTTGTACTTACTCTGGCAATAGGTGTTTTTTGTTCTACTTCAGCATTAAGCATTCCATTTACAGCCACATACACTTCTGCAGTCTTTATCATTGGATTAGATTTGAGGGCATTTTCTAACTCATTCAAAACTAAAGTTTCTTTGGGTACGTTTTTAACAGCACCAGAATTTTGTATTAACAATTTACTAACAGCCTCATTGGTAATAAACAGGTTGTTTTCTCCAATAAATTGGATATTTGGCTGAGAAATTTCCCTGGCTCCGTTTCTTTTGGTTGCAAAAGCAAACAAAAAGACCACTAAGCCCAGTAATACTAACATTTTTATGTAGTTCCAGTTAATTCGCAACACTAAATTCTTTTTTAATTCGTTTTACTTCCTCTCCAATATCGCCTGCACCAATAGTCAATACAACTTGGGGCTTACTTTTATGTATTTCTGAAACCAATTCTTTTTTACTAACCAATTTCTTGTTTTTACCCTTCACTTTTCCTAACAACCATTCGGAATTTACCCCTTCTATTGGTAATTCCCTTGCGGGATAAATATCAAGCAATAACAAGGCGTCAAATTTTGATAAGCTTTCGGCAAAACCGTCCACAAAATCACGGGTTCGACTGTATAAATGTGGCTGAAAAACCGCCAGCACTTTTTTATCAGGATACATCTCCCTAACAGCTTGATGAACAGCATTTATTTCTTCGGGGTGATGGGCATAATCGTCAATAAAAACCAATTCATCAGTTTTTATATGCGTTGTAAATCGCCGTTTTACGCCTTTATAAGATGCTAAAGCTTTGGCGAGCTGTTGGTGTGGGCAACCATATTCTACAGCCATCGCCAAGGCTATTAAAGCATTCGACAAATTATGTCTACCAGGTAGGTTAAACTCTATATTTTTAAGTACCTTTTTTGGTGTTTTTACATCAAAAACGTAAGCACCATTTTCTATTGTTATATTTTGGGCGGTATAGTCCGAATTGTCTTCAATTCCATAGGTTATACCGTTTAAAGGCAAACCGTTTTTGACAAACAGTTTACCATTTGGTTTTATTTTTTTCGAGAAATCTTCAAATGACTTAGTTAAAGATTCGGCATCTCCATATATATCTAAATGATCGGCATCCATTGAGGTAATTCCAGCAAAATTTGGTGACAAAGCCAAAAAAGAACGGTCGAATTCATCTGCCTCAACCACTGTAACTTCTGTACCACTTAAAATCAAATTCGAATTATAGTTTTCACTAACGCCACCTAAAAATGCGGTTAATGGCACATTACATTCATACATTAAATGCCCCAAAATACTGGTTGTGGTGGTTTTTCCATGCGTTCCTGCCACAGCCAAACAAAACGTGTTTTCGGTTATTAAACCCAATAATTTTGAACGTTTCATCACCTGAAACCCATTATCAATAAAGTGATTTAGTTCTTTATGTTGTTTGGGTACAGCCGGCGTATAAACCACTAAAGTTCTTTCAATATTTAGAAATACTGAAGGGATATATTCAACGGCATCTTCAAAATGAACTTTAATACCTAAATCTACCAACCCATCAACAATATCGGTTGAAGCTTTATCATAACCAGCCACATTTTTATTGTTAGCCTGAAAATAACGCGCCAAAGCACTCATTCCGATACCCCCAATACCGATAAAATAAACGTTATGTATCTGGTTTAAATTCATTTCTTCACTTTCAAAAGTTTTTCTACTTCGTCTGCTATATCCTTTGTGGCATTCACCAATGCCAGTTTTTTTATATTTTTACCTAGTTCTTCCTGTTTTTCTGAAGAGGCCACCAACTGCGAAAAGTTATTCTCAAAATCAGCGTCCAAATCTTCCTCCTTGATAATCATTGCTGCCTTTTTATCTACAATAGCCATAGCGTTCTTGGTTTGATGATCTTCGGCCACGTTAGGCGACGGGATAAAAATAACCGGCTTACCGACAATGCAAAGCTCTGATACCGAACTAGCCCCCGCTCTTGAGATTACCAAGTCTGCAGCAGCGTAAGCTAAATCCATATCGTTTAAAAACTCAAAAACTTGCACATTTTTGGTATGATTGTAAATTTTGTATTGCTGATAATACAGCTTTCCACACTGCCAAATAATTTGAATATTTTGAGTATCTAAAAAGTCCAATTCCTTTTCAATTAACTGATTTATTCGTCTAGACCCCAAACTACCACCAATCACCAAAAGTGTATGTTTTCCATGTTGTAGACCAAAAAAATCTTTAGCTTCAACTGTTTTGTTTTCAATACTCAGCAAACCTTGACGCACTGGGTTTCCAGTTTTCACAATCTTTTCCTTTGGAAAAAATCGTTCTAAATTATCATATGCTACACAAATCTTTTTGGCTTTTTTTGCTAAGAGCCTATTTGTTATTCCAGGATATGAGTTTTGCTCCTGAATTAGTGCTGGCACTCCATTAGAAGCTGCCATTTGCAACAATGGCCCACTAGCAAAACCGCCAGTACCTATTGCGATATCTGGTTTAAAGTTTTTGACTATTTTTCGAGCGCTTAGCAAACTACTCAATACCTTAAACGGAAAACTGAAGTTTTTCAAAGTTAGCTTTCTCTGAATACCTGAAATCCATAAGCCTTTAATTTCGTAACCTGCCTGCGGTACTTTTTCCATTTCCATGCGGTCTTTGGCTCCAACAAATAAAAATTCGGCATCTGGATAGCGCGATTTTAGCTCATTTGCAATAGCAATGGCTGGGTAAATATGACCTCCAGTTCCTCCTCCAGACAATATGATTTTATAGTTTTTCATTAAATGGCTTCCGAAAGAATTTCTAACGGATTTTCTTCACTTGTTTCTTGTTCTTTTATTTCTTCTCGCTTGGCACTCACACTTAAAATAACACCAATAGCCAAACAGGTCATCCAAATAGATGTACCACCACTACTAATCAATGGCAATGTTTGCCCTGTTACTGGAAAAAGTTCTACGGCCACAGCCATGTTTATCAATGCTTGAAATACTATGGGCAAACCTACGCCTAATACCAAAAGTTTACCAAAAATGGTATCGGCCTTTTGTGCTACGATTACTATTCTAAACAATAACCATAAATAGAGTGCCATAATTATAAACCCTCCTATCAGCCCATATTCCTCTATGATTATTGCAAAGATGAAATCGGACGAAGATTGTGGCAAAAAGTTTTTCTGCAAACTTTTACCTGGTCCAACACCTTGTATTCCTCCTGTAGCAATAGCGATTTTTGCTTTTTCTATTTGATAATCAGCTTCAGTATCTTCAGGGTTTGAAAAACTTTCAATTCTGCCCATCCATGTATCAATACGGTTTGGCATTGCCTCTGGAAATGCCTTAGCTACTAAAACAAATAAGGTTAAAACTAATATTCCTGAACCAACAATCACAGCTAAATAGCGAATAGGGTAACCACCTAAGAACACTAACATAAGCACCATTAAAAACATAATGGCAGCCGTTGAAAAGTTAGCTGGTAAAATTAAAATAAGCACCAAAAACACAGGTAACCAGAGTGGTAAAATAGACGATTTAAAGGTGATGGTCGCATCTTTTATTTTCGACATATACCTAGCCACATAAACCATAAGCACCACTGCTGCCAACGTAGAGGTTTGAAACGACATACCCACAAACGGAATTTGAATCCATCTGCTGGCATTGGCACCTTCAATTGTGGTGCCTTGCAACATGGTAATCCCCAATAGCACTAAAACAATAGGAATCATTATTAGAGACAAGCCTTTAAAATAGCGGTAAGGAATTTTATGTACGCCATACATAATAAAAAAACCTAAAACCAAATGCACAAAATGTTTAACAAAAAACGCGAACGTATTGCTCCCACCGCCTTTGTATGCCAAATTACTGGCAGCACTATAAACAGGAAGGAACGACAATATAGCCAATAGTGCTACTATGGCCCATATTAACCGATCTCCTTTTATATTTTTAAGCACGTTCCCCATTGTCCTACGGACATTTCCCCGAAGGAAAAAATTGATTTTTAAAATTAATATTTAGTTTGCCATAACAGTTTCTTCACTTTTGAAAGATTAAGATGGGATTATAAGTTTCTTACTGAATCTTTAAATTGACGCCCACGATCTTCATAATTTTCAAATAAATCAAAACTAGCACAAGCAGGAGACAGTAAAACATTATCACCGGACTCAGCCAGTTTATAAGCAATTTTAACAGCTTCACTCATAAATTGAGTTTCAATAATAACATCAACCATATTTCCAAAAGTGTTCATCAACTTTTCGTTGTCTACCCCTAAACAAATAATAGCCTTTACCTTTTCATTTACAAACGAAAACAACTCTTCGTAATTATTGCCTTTATCCACACCACCAACAATCCATACTGTTGGTGCGTCCATACTTTCAAGGGCATAATATGTAGCATTAACATTGGTTGCTTTTGAATCATTTATATACTGAACCTTATTGATTTTCAATACCTGTTCTAAACGGTGTTCAACACCTTGGAAGTTTTCTAAGCTTTCCCTGATGGTTTGCTTTCTAATTTTGAGCAAATGAGCAACGGTAGAAGCAGCCATTGCGTTCTTAATATTGTGCTTTCCCTCCAGTGTTAGTTTTGTTGTTGGCATAGTTATTTGAGTGTTATTTATTGTTATTTTAATCTCGTTTTTTTCGTAATAAGCACCATTTTCAACCTTTTTCTCTAATGAAAATGGCAATAATGTAGATTGTACTGGATGATTTTTAAGATGATTTGTTATTACTTCATCGTCGGCATCATAAATCAAATAATCGTCTTTAGTTTGATTCATGGCAATTCTGAATTTCGACTGGATATAATTTTCGAATTTGTAATCATATCTATCTAAATGATCTGGTGTAATGTTAGTGATTACGGCAATTTTTGGTTTAAAATCAACAATATCATCCAACTGAAAACTGCTAACCTCCAAAACAAAATTTTCAAAATCTTCTTCCAAAACCTGCTTAGCAAAACTATCGCCAATATTACCGGCCAAACCCACGCTCAATTCACCTATTAAAAGATGATGTACTAGCGTAGCTGTGGTCGTTTTTCCGTTACTACCAGTTATAGCAACCAAAGCTGCCTCGGTAAATTTTGCCGCAAATTCAATTTCTGAAACTACTTTAATTCCATTCTCACGAATTTGTTTTATCAAAGGAACTTTATCTGGAATTCCAGGGCTTTTCATGACCAAATCAGCATTCAGAATTTTGGATTCCGTATGGGTTTCATCTTCCCATTCAATCTCATTATGTATAAGAACTTGTTTATAATTTTCTTTTATTTTTCCTATATCGGAAACAAATACTTCAAAACCTTTTTCTTTTCCTAAAAGTGCGGTTCCAACACCACTTTCTCCCCCCCCAAGCACCACCAACCTTTTCATTACCTGATTTTAAGGGTTACAATAGACACAATAGCCAACAATATGCCGACAATCCAAAATCGCGTTGCTATCTTACTTTCGTGATACCCTTTTTTCTGATAATGGTGGTGCAACGGTGACATTCTAAAAATGCGTCGGCCTTCTCCATATTTCCTTTTAGTATATTTAAACCAACTCACCTGCAAAACCACCGATAAGTTTTCAGCTAAAAATACCCCACAAAGGACAGGTATTAACCATTCTTTCCTCACAGCAATAGCTATTACAGCTATTATACCTCCAATAGTTAAACTACCCGTATCACCCATAAATACTTGTGCAGGAAATGTATTATACCATAAAAAACCTATTAGCGCACCTACAAAAGCTGCAATATAAATGGTGATTTCTTCCACACGTGGTATGTACATTATATTTAGATATTCCGAAAAAATGATATTACCGGATACCCATGCAAAAATCCCTAAAGTGAGTACTACAATAGCAGAGGTTCCTGCTGCCAAACCATCAATCCCATCGGTAAGATTTGCGCCGTTTGACACGGCCGTGATAATAAAAATGGCAACCAAAATGAAAATAATCCACGCGTATTTTTCCATAGCTGGACTTATCCATGTTATGACCTTGGCATAATCAAACTCATTGCCCTTTACAAACGGGATGGTTGTTTTAGTGGATTTTTCCTCTGGCATGAATAGTTTAGCCGGTTCTATATCTGGGTTTTCCGCAAGAAGGGCACGCTGTTCTTCAATGGGAAGCTTTTCCTTCATGGTAACCTCTGGACTAAAAAATAAGGTTGCACCTACAATGATTCCCAAACCGATTTGCCCCATCACCTTAAAGCGGCCTTTTAACCCCTCTTTATCGTTTTTGAATTTTTTTATGTAATCATCAATAAACCCGATAACTCCCATCCAAAGAGTAGTAACTATAAGAAGAATGATGTAAATATTTTCAAGTTTAGCCAAAAGCACCACAGGAATCAATGTAGCCAAAATGATAATAATACCACCCATGGTTGGTGTACCAGCTTTTTCAGCTTGACCTTCCAGACCTAAATCCCTAATGGTTTCCCCCATTTGTTTTCTTTGCAAAAACCGAATGATACGCTTACCATAAATTGTAGAAATCAACAACGACAAAATCATGGCAGCTGCCGCTCTAAAGGTTAAAAACCCAAAAAGTGTAGCTCCTGGAAACTGAAATTCTTTTTCTAAATATTCAAATAGGTAAAACAGCATTTATTTTTTTCTATGGTTTACTATTTCTGTAATTGTTTTAAAAATTCTTGAACGATTTTGAAATCGTCAAAATCGAAACGCTCGCCTTTTATTTCCTGGTAGGTTTCGTGCCCCTTGCCGGCTATTAAAATGATATCGTTAGGCTGGGCCAATTGACAAGCCGTCTTTATAGCCTGTTTTCTATCTTCAACAGTTAATACTTTTTTGAAATTTTGAGGCTCTATACCAGCTTCAATATCTTTTAGAATATCTTCTGGTTTTTCACTCCGGGGATTGTCGCTTGTAAAAATGACTTTAGTACTTAAAGTCGATGCGATATGCCCCATTTTTGGTCGCTTGGCTGCATCTCTATCACCACCACAACCAACAACAGTAATGAGTTCTTCGTTTTTTGTTCGGATACTATTAATGGTTTCCAACACATTTTTTAAGGCATCGGGTGTATGGGCATAATCGACCACCGCAGTAATTTTTTCGTTTGAAACGATATATTGGAACCGTCCGCTAACACTTTCTAAATCACTTATCAACCTTAAAACCTCCACTTTTTCAAGCCCCAATAACTCAGCGGTAGCATATATAGCCAAAACATTATAGGCATTGAAGTTTCCAATTAACCGCGTCCATACCTCACTATCGTTCACCTTCAGTAGTAATCCACCAAATTGATTTTCTAATATTTGCGATTTATAATCAGCATATTGTTTTAAAGCATAAGTATATTTTCTAGCCTTGGTGTTTTGAAGCATTACCAATCCGTTTTTATCATCAACGTTTACAAGCGCAAAGGCTTTACTTGACAAACCGTCAAAAAACTTCTTTTTAACATCACGGTATTCCGCAAAGGTTTTGTGGTAATCCAAATGGTCATGTGACAGGTTTGTGAAGATTCCACCTTCAAATTGCAGGCCTTCAGTTCTAAATTGATGTATGCCGTGCGAACTCACTTCCATAAAACAAAACTCGACACCAGCTATATTCATTTCACTTAAAAACTTATTAATCGTTAGTGAATCTGGTGTGGTATGCGTGGCTTTATATTCGGTATTGTCAACCATAATTTTTACAGTCGATAATAATCCTACTTTGTAACCCGCTTTTTTGAACAACTGATAAAGCAAACTGGCCACAGTGGTTTTTCCATTGGTACCCGTTACCCCAACAAGTCTCAGGTTTTCGGATGGTGCATCATAAAAATTAGAAGCCATAAAAGCCAAGGCCTTACTAGAGTTATCCACCTCAACATAAGTAACACCTTCAATTAATTTTTCAGGTAACGATTCACAAACCACGGCAACCGCACCAGTTTTAATAGCCATTTCTATAAAATTGTGACCATCTGCTACTAAACCTCGAACAGCAACAAACAAAGCGTCCTTTTGAATTTTTCGGGAATCAAATTCTATCGAACCAACAGTTACGTTCGTAGCTCCTACTACGGCGTTAATTGAAACTTTGTACAATATGTCTTTTAGCGACTTCACGATGCTTTTAATACTATGGTCTGATTGCTCTTTAGTTTGGTGTCTTTATTTATTGATTGTGTTTTTATAATACCTGAACCGTTAAGTTTGACCTTAAGATTCACTTGCATATTTTCCAGTAGAGCCAAGGCATCCATTGCAGGGAGCCCAACGACATTCGGCATAATAGTTTTATAGGTTTGGGCGGTTTCAAAATAGCTTTCAAATTCATTTTCAACCTCACCCACTTTTACTTCTAGAGTTTGCACCTCGTCAATAATGGGTGTATCGGTAAATATTTTCTGGGCAATTCTTTTGAAAACTGGACCTGTAACATCAGCTCCGTAATAGCCCTTTTCAACACTGGGCTTATGAATCACGACAATACAAGAATACTTTGGGTTTTCTGCCGGAAAATAACCTGCAAACGAAGAAATATACCTTCTATTTTCCTTCCAATCCTTCATCCAATATTCGGTTTGCGCCGTCCCTGTTTTTCCTGCCATTGAGAAATATTCAGAATACAACGAACGCCCCGTTCCGCGCTCCACTACATTCTTCAATATGGTTTGTATGGATTTTAAGGTTTTATCAGAACAGATTTTTTCACCTGACTCATCCCTTTCAAAAGTTTCAATAACCCAATCTAACTCTTTAACCTCTCTAATAAATCTTGGCTTAACCATAACACCATTATTTGCAATGGCGTTATAAAAAGTTAAAGTTTGCAAAGGTGTAAGCTTCAAATTGTAACCATAAGCCATTGAAGGCAAAGCATTTTTACTCCAAATCTTATCACCTGGCTCTGGAATAACCGGCTTTCCTTCACCAATTATCGGCAACCCTAAAGATCTGTTTAAATTCCATTTTTTTAAGTGATCAATAAATAGCTTGGGGTTTTTAGAATACCCTTCGTCAATTATAGTAGCCAAACCAATATTCGAAGACACCTCAAGTGTTCTTGCTGCTGAAATCTTTCCATGGCCATGTGTGTCGTAAATAGCCCTTCCGTAGAACCGCTTATAACCCAATTTGGTATCTATTACCGTGGATGTATCAACCACTTTATCTTCTAAGGCAGCCATTAATGCCATCACCTTAAAGGTTGACCCCGGTTCGTGCGATTCACCTACAGCATAATTCAAGCGCTCGTAATAATGTCCATTTTTATTTCTTCCTAAATTTGAAATAGCGCGAATTTCTCCAGTTTTGGTTTCCATAACCACAACACAGCCGTGGTCTGCCTCGTACTCCAACAGCTGCCTTTCAAGAGCATGGTGGGCTATATCCTGAATGTTTACATCAATGGTGGTATAAACATCATAACCATCTTTTGGCTCAATTTCGTTAGCATCGCTTAAGGGCTTCCATTGCCCCTTACCTATTTTCTGTTTTTTTCTTTGGCCGTTAGTACCTCGCAAATATTTTACACCAAACGCACCATCAATACCAGCACGTGTAACATTGCCTTGGTCGTCAAATCGTTCATAACCAATAGAACGTTGTGCGATAGCTCCCATTGGGTGCTCGCGTTTAGTTTTTTGCTCTACAATCAATCCGCCTTTAAATGCACCCAAACTCAACATTGGGAAATTCCTGAAACGGATATAATCAGAATAACCGATATTCCTAGCCAGTAAATAGTACCGGTTTTTATTGGCACGCGCACGCCTTAAAGCCTTTTCATAACTAGCTGCTGATTTACCCGAATATTGCGAAAGCGCATCAGAAAGTGGCTTCACATATTCTTCAAAGGTGTTTGCTGAAGGTGTTATCGCATCAAAACGGATATCATATTTTGGAATTGAGGTAGCCAATAGATTTCCGTTAACGGAATATACATTACCACGATTAGCAGGAATCACGACATCTTTTACCACACGCTCGGTGGCCAATGCCCGGTATTTATCGCCTTGCATAAACTGAATGCTCAACAACTTAAACACCACAGCAAGCCCAAAAACGAACATACATCCGGCGATAAAATACAAACGGTTTAATATGTTTTTCTCGTTTACTGCCAAGTTTGCTTTATCAGTTTTGTGATTTTACTTTTATCTTTTTGGGCGGAATTACAGAGGGCGCCAATCCTTTATCTTTCATAACACCTACAACATGCGATTCCATTTTTAGCTTCATTAATTTTGACCGACCGTCAACAAAAGCCGAACGCATTTCCTTTACTTCATTTTTCAACCTTGCAATTTCATACACTTTTTTATCAGCACTGTGCGAACTGGCTATCATTATAATAGCAAGCCCTGAAATAAATAAAATGAACCTCCAGTTTTTAAAAGCATCATCACTTACCAGAAAAGTCCCTTTTAGTATATTGTAAATGCTTTTTTTCATATAAACTCTTACTTTAAGCCTATAGCTTTTCAGCAATTCGAAGCTTCGCACTTCTCGCCCTATTGTTTCGCTTTATTTCTTCCTTAGAAGGCACGATTAAACCTCCTACCTTTTTTAATGGCACTTCAAAGCGCCCAAACATATCTCGCTCTGGCTCGCCTTCAAAAAGACCATTCCTAATGAACCGCTTTACCAATCTATCCTCTAAAGAGTGGTAGGATATAAAACTTAGCCTGCCTCCAGTTTTTAAAATTTCCGGCGTTTGGATTAAAAACTCTTTTAACGCCTCAATTTCTTGATTCACCTCGATTCTTATGGCTTGATAGATTTGAGCCAAAATTTTGTTTTCATGACGGGGCGCTAAAAACTTTTTCAATACCGTCTTTAATTGACCACTGGTCACTATAGGTTCAGATTTTCTTTCGCTAACTATTACTCTTGCCATAGCAGGAGCTGCACGCAATTCACCATACTGCAACAACACTTGTTTTAAATGCTCCTCATCATATTCATTAACCACATGAAAAGCTGATAGTTTGTTTTGCTGGTTCATCCGCATATCCAAATCAGCTTCAAAACGGGTAGAAAATCCACGTTCAGCAACATCAAATTGATGGGAGGACACTCCAAAATCCGCTAAAACCCCATCTACCTCTTTCACCCCATGAAACCTCAAAAACCGTTTTACAAACCTGAAATTTTCATGGATAAGCGTAAACCTGTCATCATCAATTGTATTTTTAAGAGCATCTTGGTCTTGATCAAAAGCGAACAACTTTCCGTCCTCACCAAGCCTTTTTAATATTTCTTTACTATGCCCGCCACCACCAAACGTAACATCAACATAAACACCGTCCGGCTTAACATTCAAACCACCAACGGTTTCTTTTAAAAGTACGGGGTTATGATATTCCATGCTCGTCATCATCTTGCCCCATTACCTGTTCAGCTAAATCGGCAAAATCAATAGCCGCATCATCAATAGCTTGCTCATACAAATCTTTATCCCATATTTCGATAATATTGATGGCCGAAGCCACTACAATATTTTTTGAAATATTGGCAAAAACCGTTAAATCCTTCGGAATCAACAATCTTCCGTTCACATCGACCTCAACAATTTTCGCACCTGCCGTGAACCTTCTAATAAAATCGTTGTTCTTTTTTTTAAACTTATTCAGCTTATTCATCTTCTGCATTAACACTTGCCATTCGGCCATCGGATAAAGCTCTAAGCACTTTTGAAAAACAGACCTACGCAAAACAAACCCATCCTGCAACGCGGCAGAAAGCTGCTTTTTGATGGAAGCCGGCATCATTAACCTGCCTTTCGCATCAACCCTGCAATCGTATGTTCCTGTAATTAAGTCCAAAAGCGGCGCACTGAATGTTAAATGTTTAAGTTTCAAATATATTGAAAAATTTACCACATCTTACCACATCTTACCACTTTGTTGATAAATTTTCGACCAAACCCACATTTTATCGAGTTGAGTTTTTAAAAAACCTAGCAGGGGCTTTTACTGGCGTTCTTTTTAGGAAACTAAAAACAGAGGCATCTTAATTGTTAACATCTTCTTGGAATAAAAAATTCTTATTATTCAGAATTGAAATAACAATTTTGGACGAAAAAAATTAATATGATGGATTTTTGAATGAATTAACTATATTTGTTTTTAACGAACGACTAACACTATTAATGGCGCATCGATTAAAAAAAGAGCAGAACTACAACTATATTGAATCAGGCGAAGGCACACCTATAATTGTGCTACATGGTTTAATGGGTGGCTTAAGTAATTTTGATTCGGTTACTGATTATTTCAGTTCGAAAGGATATAAAGTCCTAATCCCCGAGTTACCGATTTATAGCATGTCGCTAATAAAAACTAATGTAAAAAGTTTTGCAAAACATTTACACGATTTTATTGAGTTTAAAGGCTATAAAGACGTCATTTTATTAGGAAATTCCTTAGGCGGCCATATTGGGCTTTACCACACCAAAATGTTTCCCGAAAGCGTTAAAGCCCTTATTATTACGGGCAGCTCTGGTCTTTATGAAAGCGCCATGGGCAGCGGATACACCAAACGCAGTGACTATGAGGTTATTAAAAAGAAAGCTCAGGACGTTTTTTACGACCCTAAAGTAGCCACAAAAGAAATTGTAGATGGTGTTTACGAAACCGTAAACGACCGCAATAAGCTTATAAAGACTTTAGCTATTGCGAAAAGCGCCATACGCCATAATATGTCGAAGGACTTACCAAAAATGACTACGCCTACATGTATCATTTGGGGGAAAAACGATAATGTTACACCACCCCAAGTTGCAGTAGAATTCAATGACCTATTACCAGATTCTGAATTGTTTTGGATTGACAAATGTGGACACGCCGCCATGATGGAACATCCCGACGAATTCAACCAAATTATGAATGATTGGTTGGAGAGAAAAGGTTTTTAAAGTCTTTTATAGTTTCTTTTCCGTTGAAAAAACTCAATTTATCAAAGCCCCAGTTTAGAGGAATAAATTCATTATGAAAATAAAATCTGCCGAATTCGTAGTAAGTAATTCTGACGTGACCAAATGCCCAAAAAGCAGTCTACCCGAGTATGCTTTTATTGGTAGAAGTAATGTGGGCAAATCGTCGCTAATTAATATGCTTACTAGCAGAAAAAGCCTGGCTAAAACTTCTGGGAAACCTGGAAAAACACAACTCATCAACCATTTTTTAATTAACAAAAACTGGCATTTGGTTGATTTACCTGGTTATGGGTACGCCAAGGTTTCAAAAAGTTCGAAGAAAGTATTTCAAAAGTTCATCACCCAATATTTTAGCTTTCGAGAACAATTAGTCACAGCATTTGTTTTGGTTGATATTAGACACAAGCCCCAGCCCATAGATTTAGATTTTATGCAATGGATGGGCGAAAATAACATACCGTTCTCTATTATTTTCACGAAGGCAGATAAACTAAAGCCCGGAGCCATCATAAGACATGTTGCAGATTATAAAAACACTCTTTTAGAGTTCTGGGAAGACATGCCCAATTACTTTATCACCTCATCTACAAAAAACATGGGGCAAGATGAGCTTTTGGAGTATATTAATGAATTGAATGGCAACATAGCTTAACATAAAGGAACATAACAAAAATCACCCTTTTACATCCAACGCATCCCTTAGGGCATTTCCAATCAACATAAACGCCATCACCAAACTCATTATACAAAGGCCAGGAATAATTGCCAAATAAGGCTTTCCTAAAATAATGTAATTGTAGTGGTCCTTAATCATCGCACCCCAACTGGCCATGGGCGGCTGTGCACCAATACCCAAAAAACTCAATCCACTTTCTATTAAAATAGCCGCTGCGAAGTTGGCTGCAGAAATAACTATAACAGGAGCCATAATATTGGGCAAAATGTGCCTAACAATAATTCTAAAATCGGTATAACCTAAAGCTCTTGCTGCTGTAACATATTGCATTTCCTTTACGCTTATTATTTGTCCACGCACTACACGAGCTACCTCAACCCACATGGTCAAACCCACTGCGATAAAGACTTGCCAAAAGCCCTTGCCTAGAGCCAAAGTAATGGCAATAACCAGCAACAAAGTTGGTATTGACCAGGTCACATTAATTACCCACATAATTACGGCATCTACCTTACCCCCAAAATACCCAGCAAGACTCCCCATTAAAATACCGATAACCAAGGAAATAAATACAGCAACAAAACCAATAAAAAAGGATATGCGGGCCCCAACCAAAACTCGACTGAGCAAATCACGCCCATATTTATCAGTACCGAACAAAAACGTTTTTTCGGATAAGTATTCTTTAACCGAACTTTCAGGAAAAGCAGATAACTCTATGGTTTTTTCTGCCCCTTCCAAACCATCGGCTGCGTATTCATTGTAATTTAAGACACCATCTTTTACTCTGTATTCGGAAATAGGCACTTCGGTAGTTGAATTTTTATTTCCGAAGAAAACTTCATCTAAAAAAGATTGATTATTCTGAACTTCGGAAGGCAATGTTAGCATTTTTACTTTAAAACCCGGCTTTTTTGAATGAATAGACAAATGCATTTGGTTGGCATACTGTGAACTGTCTGGAGAAAAAACATAGGCAAAAACAGAAATAAACCCAACCAAAATAATAAAAAAGAAACTAAAAACGCCCCAAAAATTCTTTCTGAATTTTTGGAGCGCCAAGTGTTTTAGTGAGCCCGATTTACTCATAAATAAATCAACTTAGTTTTTAACAGCACCTTTGGTAGCTGCAACTTTTTTTATTGGATATGACATTTTTAAATCTACAAGAACATTCAAGGCTTCTTCAATGTAAACATCTTTACTTAAGCTTTGGTGCCAACGTTCCCGTTTTTCTTTCAAGTCGGTGGTATCTTGCGCAAACAATTGTTTTTCATAGCCCGTTGAATCGAAAGTTAAATTGCTTTTATAGTCTGATATGGCATCAAATTTTTTCGATTCTTCCTCGTTCGCTTCTATTTGAGCTTTGTAAGTTTTGTAGTTTAACGAATAAAGCGTTTCGTCTATTTTACTTTTAACCCATTTAGCATTTTCTTCAATAAGCTTTAATTGCTCATTATCGCTCATACGCTGTTTACTTTTTTCAACAGTGGTATCATAATCGAAATAGTTTTCCCAGGGTGAATATACTGCCGCATCAATCTCATCGTAAGGCAATGGATTATCTTTATCCTTTTCACCTACTTCAATAAAACTGAACCGCCCAGGAACTTTAACATCACTTTTCACGCCTTCTAACTGCACAGAACCGCCATTGATTCTATAATATTTTTGAGTTGTCAAGGCCAAGGCGCCTAAATCACCACTCGTATTGTTTCTCAGCATGTTATTTAAGTTAATAACATTTTGCACAGTACCTTTTCCGTAGGTTTGCTTACTTCCAATTATGATGGCTCGCTTGTAATCTTGCATAGCGGCTGCCATAATTTCTGAGGCTGAAGCCGATATTTCGTTAACCAAAATCACCAATGGACCATCCCAAACTATTGATTTATCCCGGTCTTTCAATACTTCTTTGGCTTTGCCTGTTGAGCGCACTTGCACTATAGGCCCTTCTTTTATGAACAATCCTGCCATATCTACAACCGTTGGCAGAGAGCCTCCTCCATTATTTCTAAGATCTAAAACCAAACCTTGCATGCCTTCAGCCTTTAAACGCTCAATCTCTTCTCTAACGTCCTTTGCAGCATTTACGTTTTTGTAGTCTTGAAAATCAACATAAAACGCGGGCAAATTAATCACACCAAACTTTTGCCCTTCTTTGTCAACCACGGAAGATTTGGCATAAGTTTCAACCAATTCAACCACATCGCGGGTAATGACAACGTCCTTTATTGTTCCATCAACCTTTTTAACAGTAAGGGTAACTTTGGTCCCTTTGGGGCCTTTAATGTATTTAATAGCATCATTAATTCTCATTCCCACGATACTTATTGGGAATTCTTCGTCTTCTTGTTTTACTTTCAAAATAACATCTTCAACATCCAATTCTTTACTGCGCCAAGCTGGACCACCAGAAATAAGTTCAACAATTTTAATGTAGTCCATTCTTTTTTGTAGTCTAGCACCAATGCCTTCTAATTTACCAGACATTCGTTGATCAAAATCTTCTTTGTTTTTTGGTGCCAAATAATAAGTATGGGGGTCAAATTCTTCAACGATGGTGTTTACATAAACCGCAAACCAATCTTCACGTTTTAAATCTTCTAAACTGTCATTGAAATAAATATCTATTGAGTTCAAAGTAGCTTGTCTAGACTCTTTTTCAATTTCAGCTTCGGTTTTCATAACGTGACTAGCATCATTCTCCTTGGCCTGTTTTTCCTGCTTCATCAAATCATCATAATTGGACAAAGTAGAAAACTTAAGTTGCTTTCTCCAGCGCTCTTTCATTTCTTTTTTGTTTTTTGAGAAAGTACTTTTTTCATAATCCGTTTCGAATTCCTCATCAATGGTATAATCAAATGGTTTTGAAAGCACCTCTCTATAGATTTCCTTCGCTTCAGCAATACGCTTCAACATTCGTTCGTGCACCACATTGAAAAAAGTAATATCGGTCGCTTTAAGCTGATCATCGATATCCAATTTGAATTTTTCAAAATCTTTGTAATCAGACTCATAGAAATACCGCTTAACAGGATCAAGAACCTCTATATAGTCAGTAAACAATTCTACAGAAAATTCATCATCAAAATCAACAGGATCATAATGCCCTTGTTCTAAAACAAAAGTTATAATTTGGACCAGTAATTTATCCTTATCTGGATTACTGAATTTTTTAGTAGTAAAACTGCAAGAGGCAAAAGCCAATAACAACAAGATTAACAGTGCATTATAATTCCTTTTCATAATATTTCTCATCTAATCAATTTTTAGTTGCTTCTATTAAGCACGACATATTTTTCACTAAAATAAAGAAAAAACCATGCCAATAAAGGTTATTGCCGCTAATTTTTTGTTAAAGGAATGAAATTGAACATTTCCTAAGTAATTTATGTATTTTAGCGATGATTTTTGAAAATAAATCATGACAGAAAAACCCCTTATTTTAGTAACAAATGATGATGGCATTAGCGCCCCAGGTGTTCGGGCTTTAATCAGTGTGATGAATACCATTGGCGATGTAGTAGTTGTGGCACCTGATAGCCCGCAGAGTGGTATGGGTCATGCCATAACCCTAAATTCTACATTATTTGCCGAACAAATACGGCTTGATAATGGTCCACAGAAAGAATTCAGTTGCTCTGGTACACCAGCCGATTGTGTTAAAATTGCTATAAGGGAAATTTTAGACAGAACGCCAGACCTCTGTGTCTCTGGCATTAACCACGGGTCTAACTCATCAATTAACGTAATATACTCCGGCACTATGAGTGCAGCTATTGAAGCGGGTATTGAAGGTATTCCCGCCATCGGTTTTTCATTACTTAATTATGAGTGGAATGCTGAATTTGAAGCCTCTAAGCCTTACGTGAAATCTATTGCAAAACAGGTTTTAAAGCATGGTTTACCCAATGGCATCGTGCTTAACGTTAACATCCCAAATGTTCCCAAAGAAGGGATAAAAGGCATAAAAATTTGTAGGCAGGCCAAGGCCAATTGGGTAGAAGAGTTCGACAAACGACAAACGCCGCATGGGAAAGACTACTATTGGCTAACCGGAAAATTTGTTAATTTAGATGGAGGTGAAGATACTGACGAGTGGGCTTTGGAAAATGGTTATATCTCTTTAGTTCCATCGCAATTTGATTTAACCGCACATCATTTTATAAAAGAAATGAATTCTTGGAATTTAAAATAACTTTTGAATACCAAAAATTAATATTGAAAGATAACTAAATAAATGAAAAAAGACCTCTTTATTGGTATGTTTGTTGGCTTGATTGCCAACGCCATGGGCTTGTTTTTTGCCGCAACCCTTTTAGGAAAAGGTGACGATTTCACCACCGTAATAAAAGCCGCTTCAGCTGAAGGTTTTCTAGGAAAACTTATAAGTTTGGGTGCTATCTTAAACCTCATAGCTTTTTTCATTTTCATAAAAAAGAAAAAAGATTATCGAGCCAGAGGCGTATTACTTATAACGGTTTTTATCGCCGTATTTACTTTCGTTTTTAAATTATTTCAGTAAGTTTTAGCCCAACTAAATAATATACGCAACAGAGCCATGAAATACTACATTATAGCAGGAGAAGCTTCGGGCGATTTGCATGGTTCTAATCTTTTAAAGGCCTTGTTCAAATTGGATGCTGAAGCCGATATTAGGTTTTGGGGAGGCGATTTAATGGCTAATGCTGGCGGCACACTTGTAAAACACTATAAAGAACGCGCTTTTATGGGTTTTATTGAAGTTATCACCAACCTCAATAAAATTTTTAAAGATATTAGTTTCTGCAAAAGTGACATTGAGACGTTCAATCCAGATGTAATTGTTTTTATTGATAATTCTGGGTTCAATTTGCGTATCGCTAAATGGGCAAAAGCCGCAGGATTTAAAACTCAATATTATATCTCCCCCCAAGTTTGGGCATCTCGTGCCAGTCGTGTAAAAGCAATAAAACGAGATATTGACGCTATGTACGTAATTTTACCATTTGTTAAACCTTTCTATAAAAAACACGGATACGATGTCACCTTTGTTGGACACCCTTTAATTGACGCCATTGCCAATAGAAATCAGGTTGGCGAATTTAAGTTTCGAGAAAAACACCAACTTGGGGAAAAACCCATAATAGCCTTATTACCGGGAAGCAGAAAACAAGAAATAACCAAAATGCTCTCCGTTATGCTCAGTTTGGTTGACCATTACCCTGAATATCAATTTGTAATTGCTGGTGCACCAAGCCAAGAGCTTAGTTTTTATAAAACATTTATAAAATCAAGTAACGTTAAGTTTATCGACAACAAAACTTACGATTTATTAAGTATTTCAACCGCTGCATTGGTAACTTCTGGAACGGCTACTTTAGAAACAGCGTTGTTTAAAGTACCGCAAGTTGTTTGCTATAAAGGAAGTGCCATTTCGTACCAAATAGCCAAACGCATAATAACCTTAAAATTTATTTCGTTAGTCAATTTGGTGATGGACCGTGAAGTGGTTACTGAGCTCATTCAAAATGATTTCAACGAAAAGCGCCTAAAAGAAGAACTTGATAAAATTTTGAATTCAGAAAACCGAAAAAAAATCTTTTTGGACTATTACCAATTAGAAAAAGTATTGGGCGGTCGTGGCGCTAGTGAAAAAACTGCCAGATTAATTTATGAATCCATAAAATCTTAACCATTGGCAAATCGCGTTGTTTTCTTGTTAATTTTACTAATTGGTTTCGGTAGTTGCAAATCCTCGAAAAGAGCAAGACCGAGCAAAGTAATCATAACCAAAAAAGACACAAATGCTTCTACCGTTTCTATCAAGGAGGAAACAAATTCAGCCGAAACCCAAAAACGAACCAGCAAAGACGCCCCTGCCGATTATATTATTAATTATGCCAAACAGTTTGAAGGAGTGCGTTACAAATGGGGTGGCACGACCAAATCTGGAATGGATTGCTCTGGCTTGGTTTACGAATCTTTTAAATCTTATGACATCATTTTGCCAAGAACATCAAAAGACATGGCTAAACGAGGCAAGAAAATAGCTTTGAAGAGAGTATTAAATGGTGATTTACTATTCTTTAAAACAGGAAACAGACGAAACTCCATTAATCATGTTGGGCTTATCGTGGCAATAAGAAACAATGACATTGAATTTATTCACGCTACCAGTAGTAAAGGTGTTATTATTTCCAACTTAAACACCCCCTATTGGCTAAGTGCTTTTCATGAAGCTCGGCGCGTTTTATAAGATATTTTCATATCTTTCATTCCATGCAACTACTCAACTTTGCCATTATAAAACTTACCTTTTGCCTTATTTTAGGCATCATAATTGGCTATTTTTTTGATATTTCTGTTCTTGTTGCTTTAATTCTATCATCAGTATTCATTGTCGTTTTAGGTGTTACTTATCTTGTTGCCAAAAAAAAAATCACTAAATCCATTTGGTTTGGTCTATTCGCATTTTTAACCATGGTTTCAGTTGGGATTTTAACGACCAACTTGCACAACCAAAAACAATTTTCAAACCATTACACCCATCAAATTTCAACTGGAACCGAAGCAACCAATACCATAACGTTCCGAATTCGTGAAGTCTTAAAACCAAACCGCTATTACAACAAATATGTGGTTAATATTTTAAAGGTGAACGATAAAAGCACCTTCGGAAAGTGTTTATTAAATATTGAAAAAGATTCACTTATAACACTGTTGAATGTGGATGCTACTTTTATTGGCAAAACCGAATTTCAGGAAATATACGAACCTTTAAACCCATTTCAATTTAACTATAAAAACTATTTAGAGAAGAAATACATTTACCACCAGCTCGTTTTAAAAGAACGTGAGATTCTCAGGGCAAACTCCAATTCACCTACCTTACTTGGGGTGGCAGATGCCGTTAGAAACCATATTAACAAAAAGCTGCAGCTGTTTCATTTTAAACCTGATGAATTGGCTATTATAAATGCTCTTTTACTAGGGCAACGGCAGGACATTAGCGAAGAGGTTTACACCAGTTATGCTAATGCTGGAGTGATACACATTTTGGCAGTTTCCGGACTTCACGTGGGCATCATATTATTGATTTTAAGTTATGTTTTAAAACCCCTTGATATGTTTAAGTACGGAAAACTTATAAGAACCATTTTATTAGTTAGTCTATTATGGAGTTTTGCATTAATTGCAGGGCTATCGGCATCTATTACTCGTGCCGTCACCATGTTTAGTATCGTTGCTGTTGCTATAAATCTAAAGCGCCCAACAAATATCTACAACACATTGGCCATTTCAATGTTTGTTATCTTACTTTTTAAACCCCTTTTCTTGTTCGATGTGGGGTTTCAGTTGAGCTACTTGGCAGTTTTTGCCATTGTTTCCATCGCCCCCTATTTGTACAAACTTTGGAAACCTAAAAACAAAATCCTTGACATATACTGGCACACTCTTACCATCACAATTTCCGCTCAGTTTGGTATCCTTCCAATAAGTCTATTTTACTTTCATCAATTTCCGGGGTTGTTTTTCGTTTCAAACCTATTGATTGTTCCTCTTTTGGGTATTCTTTTAAGCTTTGGCATCCTTCTCATTCTTTTAGCTATTTTGAATTTACTTCCACAGTTTCTGGCCAATGTTTATGGTTTTATTATTAATTGGATGAATATTTTGGTTGATTGGGTTTCTCAACAAGAATCGTTTTTATTTAATGATATTCCATTTAACGTATGGTACGTTTTAGCTTCTTATATTTTGATTATTACTTTTTTTAGACTCGTTTTCAACAGAAACTTTAGCAATCTAAAATATTTTTTAATCGGACTATTATGTGTTCAATGCGTTTTTATTTATACCCATTTTAGAAAACCATCAAATGAGTTTGTTGTTTTCCATAAAAGCAGGCATAGCCTTGTAGCGCATACTAATAATGATAAAACTCTGATTGGTCATGATTTGGACAGCGTTTCAAAATTTATAAATAGTAGTATTAAAGATTATTCCGTAGGAAATTTCATTAAGCATATTAAAGAAGACACTCTTCGCCCAATTTATCAGCTAAATGACAAAATACTTTTAGTTGTGGATAGCTTATCGGTATATAAGGTTAAATCGTTTAAACCAGAATATGTATTATTAAGGCAATCACCAAAAGTAAACCTAAATCGGTTGATTGACTCTATAAAACCCAAACAAATTATTGCAGACGGAAGCAACTATAAAAGTTATATAACTCGTTGGGAATTGATCTGCAAAAAAAGAAAGCTCCCTTTTCACCAAACAGGTAAAAACGGAGCTTTTACAATCCAATATTAAAATATTATTAGCTTTTAAATTCAGCCTTAAAACTCTTATAATATTCATTAAACTCCTCTTGGGTTTTAATATTTTTATGATCGTCGTTCTTAAACATTTTTAAATACAATTCTAATTGGATTGGTGTTTTATAGCCACGAAGTGGTGCTATGACATCAGCCTTTTCATCAAAAAATACGATGGTAGGATATGCGCTGATTTGAAGATGTCTAGCTAATTGATGCGCTGAGTTTCTTCTTTTGGCCTTTGCTGGATCATAATTCGGGTTGGTATACGACTTATCTTTATAATTAACAACCGAATTACCTTCTCCATTAAATTTTACAGCATAATAATGTTCATTAACATAATCAGCAACTTCCTTATTCTGAAATGTATTTTTGTCAAGCATTTTACAAGGTCCACACCAAGTGGTATATATATCCATCAGAATCTTTTTTGGTTTTTCCTTTTGTAAATTTATAGCTTCCTCAAAGGTTACCCAATTTATTTCTTGTGCTAAAGCATTAAAGTTTATAAAACCAACAGCTAAAATTAAAAATAGGATTTTTTTCATTTGTGTTTTTATTTTTTTAAACTGCCAAATATCTCACCAAGACACATTTTTTCTAGGCAACAATTTAAAAATAACAGCTTATGTTATTAACATATATTGCAAAACTTGTTCCGAAATTACAAAAAATGCTTTTAATCTTAATTGTTTTAGTCCAATTTTAGATTAACGGACATCATGCATCAGTTTTTTTGAACAGGATTTAAAAGCATCGAAACTACACCTATCCCTGCTGGGATTAATGCAAAAATCAAGAAAAACGTACTTAAGAAATACTCTTCGGTTATCTTATCTATCATACCTCTCATTATCCCTGAAGCCTTTTGACAATTGCGAGCACCAAAAATAAATCTGAACAGTTAATTGATTCTTTAAACCCAAAACAAATTATTGCCGACGGAAGCAACCACGAAAGTAATATTAAACGTGGGGACCAAATCTACCAAAAAAGAAAGCTCCCCTTTTACCAAACGGGCAACAACGGAGCTTTTATAATTCAGTATTAATTTTTTAAATCGTTCTGTTAACTATCGTAGTTGCTTCTCTAATCCATTTTTTTGCCCCTCCTTTGATATAACCCGTTTTTCCTAAAGTCATAAGATTTATTTTACCATCGCGCATTTTTTTTGGGTTCACAAAGTATACAGACGGATAGCCTTTTACCTGAAACATTCTTTGCAGTTGATAATTCTGTTCTTTTATTTTTTGGTCCTGCTCCGTTCTCTTTGGAAAATCTAACTCAACCAAAACCACATCTTCAGACCATTTTTCAAAATCAGAGGTTTTAAACACCTCCTTTTGCAATTTAATACACCAACCACACCAGTCTGACCCAGTAAAAAACAACATCATCTTTTTGTCTTCTCTTTGCGCTAATTCTAAGGCCTTATTCATATTTGTGTGCCAAACAATGCGCTCTTGAGCCATACTCCCAAAAGAAAACAAAACACCAAAAAACAGGGTAAATAAAATATTCTTCATCAATTTAATCTTTAAATTCAGGTTTAAAAGTACCATTTTTTCATTTGCTTTTTTATTTTTTAAACCGCTAATAGGACATTACTCAACTCCATTTAAGTGGTAAGCAATATAAAAATAACAGCTTATTTTAGAGTAAAATATGTAGCAAAAGTTGTTCCGAACTTACAAAAAATGCTTTAATCTAATTTTAAACTAACGGACGCCATGCATGAGTTTTTTGAGTACTGGATGTAGCAGTAAAGAAACGATGCCTAATCCAATTGGGATAATAGTAAAAATTAAAAAGAACGAAGAAAGACCATGTTCTCTGGTAATATTTTCAATATCTCCCCCAATATAATGTGCCAACTTATTGCCAATTGCTATAGCCAAATAATAAACGCCAAACATAAAGGCGACCATTCGAGCAGGAACAAGCTTACTTAAATATGACAAACCCATTGGAGATAAACACAATTCTCCCAAAGTATGAAACAAATATGCAAAAACTAACCAAGCCATACTTAAACTTGCCGTTTGCGCACCGTCTGGTACATCCTTTGCCCCAAAGGCTAAAAAAGAAAAACCTAACCCTAAAAGGAAAAGTCCCAAAAAATACTTCACCGAGGCGGGTGGATTATATTTGCTGTCCCACCATTTTGTAAACAACGGCGCAAACATGATAATAAATAAAGAATTGAGTATGGCAAACCAAGTTACAGGAACTTCCGTCTCGGTTGACTGATATTCTATATAAATTTTGTAAAGTACAATAGCCCAAACTATAACAAAGCTAAAACCTAGAATAATATTTGAAAGTCCAATCCTATTAAAGGTTTTTTTGAATAAGCTAAGCAAAACATAGGTTATAATTCCCAGTGGCACTATGGTAACAATTAAATCAACAACCTTAAAGGTGGTTGCAGCCGTGCCTTCTAAAATTCTATTGGTATAGTCTCGTGTATAAATAGGCAATGAACCCGCTGCTTGCTCAAAAGCGGCCCAGAAAAAAATAGTAAACAAACAAAAAATTGAAAAAGCAATCATTTTGTCCCTTTCAATAGCCACGTATCTTGGAATCCTAATCAACAAAAGTAAAACAAAGGTTATAGCAGCTAACAACGCAAAAAACAATGAATCGTCCAGTCCTGCAACAGTGTAATTGAAAGTTTGAATATTTCCAATTTTACTCAAAGGATCATTAATAATAAATATTAGGGCAGAAATTGCAAACACCCCCACTAAAATATAATCAACCGTCAAAAAAGGATTTAGCTTCGTAAAAGCTTTTGTACTGTCATTTTTCTCCCCTATATTTTCAATTTCTTCATAAACAATTTTAACAGGCTTATCTCCTATATTTCCAAAAAGGGGCTGTGCAAAATAAAACTGGAGCATTCCCAATAGCATGAATATGCCTGCTAAACCAAAACCATAACTCCATCCAATTTTCTCGCCAACCCAGCCACAAAGCATTATACCAATAAACGCTCCAGCATTTACACCCATGTAAAAAATATTATAAGCGCCATCTTTTTTTTCATCATGACCCTCATACATTTTAGATATAATAGAAGTCATATTGGGTTTAAAAAATCCATTACCTAAAATTAAAAGTGCAATACCAATGTATAAAAATGTTGGCGTCTCTACCGCCATTGAAGCATGGCCCATGGTCATGAGCAAAGCCCCAATAACAACAGCCATTTTATAGCCAATTTTATTATCAGCCAGCCAACCCCCAATTAAAGGCGTTAAATAAACCAGCATGGCATAGGTGCCTAAAAGTGATAAAGCAGCTGAAGAACTCCATTCCCAACCCGGATTATCCCCAATAAGTGCTCCTGTTAAAAAGATAACTAATATAGCCCGCATACCATAGTAGGAAAACCGCTCCCACATTTCAGTAAAAAATAAAACAAATAGTCCTGATGGATGCCCTAAAACTTTGTCTTTAAAAAATTGGTCGGTTGAGTTTTGTGTCATATTTGATAATTTTAGTTGTCTGCCAGTTCAAAACCTTCTGCTTCATCATAATGCATCATTCGTTCATTATCTTCTGCTCCATGGGTTAATCGTTTTAATGGCTTAAGAAGGAAAATAAATAATGTACCCACTATAACTGTAAAAATCAATATTCCTGAAAAGATAGTATATTCCCCAAATTCTGAGGCAGACTCGCCTACAATACCGGCTACTTTATTTCCCAATCCAGATGACGCGAAATAAACCCCCATCATCAAGGATGCATATTTAGCTGGAGCTAGTTTCGTTATAAAAGATAGTGCCACTGGAGATAAACACAATTCACCCAACGTATGAAACAAATAAGCTAACACTAACCAAATCATACTTGAAGTTCCTGATTTTTCAAATTCCATAGCTGCAAATACCATAAACAAAAAGCCAAAGCCCATTATTATAATACCTAAAGCCATTTTAAATAATGAAGAGGCTTCTTTTCCCTTTAATTGTCTTTTTGCCCAAATACTTGCTACTAATGTTGCAAATAAAATAATAAAACCGGCGTTCAAACTTTGAAACATTACCGTTGGGATTTCCCATCCAAATAGTACTCTATCGGTTTTGGTATCGGTGTAAAGATTCATCAAGCCACCTGCTTGCTCAAAAGCCCCCCAGAAAATAATTACCATGATGAATGAGAGCAGTAATACCACAAAACGGTCTTTGTAAACTTGTGAGTTCAATTCTCTGTAAATCATCATCATCAAAGCCGCAATGGCGGTTAAGAACACAAACAACAAGCCGTAACCCCAATCCATAAAATACCAACCTATAAAAGAGGCTAAAAGCAATATACCAGTAATAACCAATTGTTTTGGCGAACTAAAAAGTTTGGAGTAGAGTTTGCCATAAGACACTTCATCTTCATCATTTGTACTAGGCTCGAAGTTCCCAACTTGACTTAAATATTTTTTTCCACCAATGTAGTTAATCAGCCCTAAAACCATTACAACCCCTGCCAAACCAAATCCGGCATGCCAACCCCATTCAACAACTACCAGACCAACAGTTAATGTAGCTAACAAGGAACCTAAATTAATACCAATGTAAAAAATACTAAAACCTTTATCTCTTCTAATATCACCTTGCTTATAAAGTCCGCCAACCATAGTTGATATATTGGGTTTTAACAACCCCACGCCGAGTATCACCAAACCAAGGCCTGTATAAAATGCCCAAATATCAGTTAACACCAAAACACCGTGGCCGAGACACAGAATAACGGCCCCCCACAACACAGCCTTTTTCTGCCCAATTAGTTTATCGGCAATCATTCCCCCGGGAATAGACATGACATAGACCAACATGGTGTACCAGCCATACAGTGCCAAAGCTTCTTGATTGGTCCAGCCCAAACCTGCTCCTCTAGGATCTGTTCCCATAGCATTAGTAGTCATGTAAAGTACCAGCAACGCTCTCATACCATAGTATGAAAAACGCTCCCACATTTCAGTTAAAAATAAAATATACAAACCTATGGGCTGCCCAAATAGTTCTTTTTGATGCGGTTTTAAAGCTGATTCTGACATATTTGTTATTCTTGGTTAGTTATTTATAGTTATCTTTTAACTTTTTCTTATTCTTATTTTTCTTCCTTAGCTATTTTATCGCCGAGCGTTTCGTTAATAAAATTGGTCATTTTTTTGTATAAATGAAGCCTTGTATTGCCTCCATAAATACCATGATTTTTATCGGGATATATCGCCCAATCAAATTGTTTATCGGCCTGAATTAAGGCCTCGGCAAGTCGCATGGTATTTTGCACATGTACATTATCATCTCCAGAACCATGTACCAAAAGAAAATCACCCTTTAATTTATCAACATGATTAATTGGTGAGTTATCGTCATAGCCTGATGGGTTTTCTTGAGGAGTTGTCATAAAACGTTCTGTATAAATGGAATCATAAAAACGCCAACTACCTACCGGAGCAACAGCAATGGCCATTTTAAACACATTGTTTCCTTGAAACAACGCATTGCTACTCAGGTAACCTCCATAACTCCAACCCCATATTCCTATTCGGCTGGAATCAATATACGACAATTCGCCCAGTTGCTTTGCTGCTGTAATTTGGTCTTCAACTTCATACTTACCAAGTTGGTTTTGAGTTACTTTTTTAAAAGCAGCACCCTTGTAACCCGTACCGCGTCCATCAACACAAGCAATTACGTAGCCTTTCTGTGTCAAATATTGAAACCAATAATCATTTGGCTCGTTCCATTGGTTTTTAACCTCCTGCGAACCTGGACCAGAATATTGATACATTAACAATGGATATTGTTGATTTTCATCAAAATCGGCAGGCTTAATCATCCACATATTTAAATCGTTTCCGTTAACATGGATAGTACTAAATTCCTTTTTTGAAGTCTTATAGTTCGACAACTTTTGGGCAAGCACATCGTTATCTTCAATGCTTTTGATGACATTTCCTGAAGAGGCACTATTTAATGTATATTCAGGTGGTGTTGTAGCACTTGAAAAGGTATTGATAAAATATGAGTAATCCGTGTTAAAAACGGCATTATTCGTGCCAACAGTTTTAGTCAACCGTTCTTTATTTCTACCATTTAATTTTATGGAATAAACGTCTCTATTTATAGATCCATTTTCAGTAGATTGATAAAAAACCGTGCTGTTATCTTCGTCATAACCATAATAATTAGTGACCTCCCAATTGCCCTTTGTTACCTGATTAATTAACTTTCCATCTTTATTGTAGTGATAAATATGATTAAAACCATCTTTTTCACTAGTCCAAATAAAACTATCATCCTTTAAAAAGGTTAAGCTAGTGGATAATTCAACATAAGCATCATCTTCTTCAGCAACCACCAAATCAGCCTTATTCTTTTCAGTATTTATCATCCATAAGTCCAGTTCGTTTTGATGGCGGTTCATATATTGTGCGCTCAACACATTTGGATTCTGGGTCCATTTCATTCTTGGAATATAAAAATCGTTATAAGCCTTATCAACTTCAACCTTATTTGTTTTTTTTGTGCCTAAACTATAAATGTGAAGTGATACTTTTGAGTTAGGTTCACCTGCCTTAGGGTACTTAAAAACCTGTTGTGTTTGATAGAGATCTTGACCATAAATATCCATTGAAAATTCGGGCACCTCGGTTTCGTCAAAACGTATGAATGCTATCTTGTTGCTATCTGCATTCCAATCAAAGGCACGAACAAACGTAAAAGGTTTTTTAAAGGACACCGGGCTTTCCGAAAACTCCTCTTGGTAAACCCAATCGCCAATACCGTTTATTATTTCGTTCTTCTTTCCGTCAAAAGTAATTTGGGTTGTTTTTTCAGAACCTAAATCTTTTATAAATAAATTATTTTCTTTGGCAAAAACCACCTTGGTACCATCTGGTGAAAACAGGGGTTCTTGTATTTTGTCTTCGTCAATTAAAGACAAACTCGTTCTCTTTACATCATAGACAAAATAGTGCCCCTTTGAAGACCACCTATATATAGATTCTTGGTTTGTGGCCAAAAGCAACTTCTGCTCATCCTTACTAAATGTATAATCGGTAAAATAAGGAATGGCATCCAGGTTGGCACTGCTTACCAAAGTATTTACTTTTTTCAAAGTTTTGTAATCGTAAACATCAACTGAAGTGCTTCGCGTACCTCGGTCAAAATTTAAAACCGAATACTGTTGGCCATTGTTCATGGAGTGCAAAGCATCCATGCTTTCCGTTCTGAAAGTTCCATATTTCCAAATGTCTTCAAGGGTAATTTCTTTGGTCTGCGCCGATAAAAATGAAGTTATAAATAAGCAAACACAAAAGGAGTATTTTCGGTAATTCATCAAAAAAAATATTTTTTTCATAAAATGAAGTCAAGTTTACTAAAAATTATGCAAAAAACGCAAATATTAACACTTAAATAACGTCGTTTTAATACGCATATTCCATATTCATATCAAGAGTGGTATCTTTGCATGGCTAACTAACAAATTATGAGTAAACCCATCGCCGGCTTTTCAAAACTATCCAAGTCAAAAAAAATTGAATGGATTGTAAACACCTATTTTTCGGATGCCCATGATGCCCGAGATATTTTAGAACAATATTGGAATAGTAATGAAAAACTGCAACAACTGCATGATGAGTTTATTGAAAACACCATAACCAACTATTATTTACCACTTGGCGTTGCTCCAAACTTTTTAATTAACGGCAAACTTTACACCATTCCAATGGCAATTGAGGAAAGTTCGGTAGTCGCAGCAGCAAGTAAGGCTGCCAAATTTTGGTTGAAAAGAGGTGGTTTTAAAACCCAAGTGATTTCAACCACCAAAATTGGGCAGGTTCATTTTATTTACAACGGAGATTTTGAAAAATTACAGGTATACTTCAACCATGTAAAGTCCAAACTTATTGAAGACACCGAGGACATTAGCAAAAACATGAAAAAACGTGGCGGTGGCATATTAGATATTGAATTAAGAAACAAAACCCAAGACATTCCTAATTATTACCAGCTACATGCCTCTTTTGAGACACTAAATGCTATGGGCGCAAATTTTATAAACTCATGTTTAGAGCAGTTTGCTAAAACATTTAAGACAGAAGCCCTGTCGTTTCATTTATTTTCCGAAGAGGAAAAACAAATGGATGTGGTTATGAGCATTTTATCAAATTATGTTCCCGATTGTTTGGTTAGAGCCGAAGTAAGTTGTAAAGTTGAAGATTTAAACGAAGGCCATATTTCTGGCGAAGCCTTTGCCAAAAAGTTTGTCCGTGCAGTTAGGATAGCTGAAGTTGAGCCCTTCAGAGCAGTTACGCATAACAAAGGTGTGATGAACGGTATTGATGCCGTTGTTCTAGCCACAGGCAATGATTTTAGGGCCATTGAAGCTGGCGTACATGCCTATGCCTCAAGAAAAGGTCGCTATAGCAGTTTAACCTACGCAAAAGTTGAAGATGGTATTTTTAAATTTTGGATTGAAATACCTTTAGCCTTAGGTACTGTTGGTGGTTTAACTGGATTACACCCATTAGTAAAATTAGCACTGGAATTATTACATAATCCTTCAGCCAAAGAGTTAATGCAAATTGTTGCCGTTGCAGGTTTAGCACAAAACTTTGCAGCATTGCGTTCGCTTACCACAACGGGCATACAACAGGGGCATATGAAAATGCATTTAATGAATATTTTAAATCAGTTTGAAGCCAACGACAAAGAAAAGGAGCAATTAACAGATTATTTTAAAGACAAAACTGTTACGCATAGCGCAGTAACCAAAGCCATCAAACAACTAAGACTGAAGGGTTGAAAAATTTCAAGAGCAACGGAAAATTATTGATAACCGGCGAATATGTAGTGCTCGATGGGGCGTTATCTATTGCTGTTCCTACTAAATTTGGACAATCTTTATCCATCGAACCTATTGATAATCCAAAAATTTTCTGGAAAAGTTTGGATGAAAAAGGTGAGGTTTGGTTTGAAAATGAGTTTTTTTTAAATAAAACGATCTTGACTAAGAATTCCGCTAACGACGTTTCGAAAAGACTTATTCAAATCTTAAATGCTGTAAAAACACTGAATCCTAGTTTTTTAAATCATTCCGAAGGATATAAAGTAATAACCAAGCTGGATTTTCCGAAAAATTGGGGACTGGGTACTTCTTCCACCTTAATTAATAATATCGCGAAATGGGCAAATATTGACGCATATCAGCTTTTGGACAAAACCTTTGGTGGTAGTGGATACGATATTGCCTGTGCACAAAATAATAGTGCCATTACTTACCAAATAAAAAATAACACTCCAACGATAAATCTAATAGATTTTAATCCTGAGTTTAAAGGCCATTTATACTTCATACACTTAAACAAAAAACAAAACAGCCGAGAGGGCATAAAACATTATCATGCCAATAAAGGCAATTCTAAAGAAATAATTAAACAAATTAATGAACTTACAGAAAAAACGATAGCGGCCAAAAGTCTTGCAGAATTTGAATCTTTATTACAATTACATGAAGTCTTAATTGGAAAAATCACTAATCAGACACCGGTAAAGCATTTGCTTTTCAAAGATTTTAATGGTGCTATTAAAAGTCTCGGTGCGTGGGGGGGCGATTTTATTTTAGCAACTTCTACAACCGATCCAACAACGTATTTTAAAACTAAAGGTTTTAATACGGTTATTCCCTATTGTGATATGGTGCTGTAAATTTAATTTTTGTAGCACTTAAAGAAATTCCAACTAACAATCGAAAACATTCTTAAACAAAAAAACTCCGAATAACGGAGCTTTTAATTTACATTCTATATAACTTCTTTTTTATTGAATTTGAATTTGCACTCTGTTATCTTCAATATCCGCAGCATTTTTTAATGCGTTGTATACTTTTGAGTTAACTGCACTTGCCTTTTGGGTAGCTACACGGTTTGCGGAAGCTTGATAATTATCCAACTCAACTGCAGGTGTCTTTTTAATTACCTGTATCATATAGACACCATTAGAACCATCAATTAAGTTTGATGTTTCTCCTTCATCCAACCCAAAAGCAGCTCCTACCACTAATGGTTCTCTACCTGCCCCAGAAATAGTTGGGTTTTTCATGTTAACACCATTAGCCGTTCTAACAGTTGTTTTTTCGGCTGCCGCTAAATCTTCCAATGTCGTTGCAGAAACACGTTCTCTAATAATTTCAGATTTCTTTTCTTTTTTAAGTATAGGCAAAACTTGGGCCGTAGCATCTTCAGCAGACATCAATCCTGCTTCATGCTTAGCCACTAATTGTGCTATAACATAACCACCAGGTATATTGAAACGTTTGATTTCACCAACCTCAGACTCTTCGTTAAAAGACCATCGAACAATCTGTCTTTGGTTGCCTACTCCAGGAATACTTTCATCTAAAGCCTTCATACCGTTTACCGGTCTTACAGTAAAACCACTTTCCTTAGCAACGCCTTCAAAATCACCTTTACCTGCTTCTATTTCAAAATTTGAAGCATCTCTAAAAACTTTATCGGTTGTAGCTTCAGAAGGTTCTATTTTTCTTGCAATAGTTCCAACCTGAACTGCTTTTTTAGGGTCTTTTTGACCTTCAATTTCTATAATATGGAAACCGAAAACAGTTTTTACAACCCCTAAATCTCCTGTTTTACCTTCAAACTCAAAGTCATTAAATTCAGGAACCATGGTATTGTACGGATGCCAATCGTAACGACCACCCTTATCTACACTACCTTGATCTGATGAAAAATCAGTAACAAAATCTGGAAATTTTGAACGATTTGTTTTTAAAACAGCCAACAAACTATCGGCCGTATTTTTAGCTTCTGTTTCAGTTTGTGTTACATCTGGACCTGCACTTTGTGCTCCCACAAACGGAATTAATATATGACGGACTTTTGCTGAATCTGGTATTTGCTTTACGGCAACAACTTTAGAAATCTTAAAGTAGCTATTGTCTTTGTATGGGCCATAAACTTCACCTTCGTTTAAGCCAATGATATCATCAGCCACCTCAGTTGGTAAACTTGACTTAAATAAGAAACGATCATCAAACTTTAGATCAGACCTAGTTATCGAGTTGATGTATTCTTCATTATCCTTTACATCTGAAAAAGCAACAATAGTATCTTTTCTTCCTCTTTCATCAACCAACCTTCCGTTCACATAAGTTTCAAGCTCCGCTTTTATATTAGCTTCATCCTCTACAGAAGCAACTTCATCAAACTGAACGAAGCGAATATCTCTTGACGCCTCTACTTCAAATTGCTTTTTGTTGTCTTTAATGTAGCTTGAAATATCAGATTTTGAAACCTGAACCGTACTATCTGGAATCGTACTATAAGATACTTGAACGTATTTTATATCTACCTTGTTACCTTCTAACTTGTGCTCTAATTCACCCTCGGCTAAAGTACCTGTTAACCCAGCTTTTACCATGTTAAAGTAATTTTGGTTTAGGGCGTTTAGCGATAATTGGTTTTCGTAGTTTATCCAACCTTCGTAACCGGCAGCACTAGTTTCTTTTAAATTGGCAATATATTCGTTCAACTTATTTTCATCGAATAGGCCAGCTTCATTTTGAAACTCTGGGCTAGATGCCAAGGCTGTTTTTAACAAATCACGCATTTGGTCTTTTTCAACAGAAATACCAAGTTCTTCAAACTGACTTTCCATAACCGCCTGTCTTACCTCTTGATCCCAAACACGGTTCATTACCTGAGTGTTTGTTGCATTGGGTCCTGCTTGGCGTTGTGCTGCTTCTACTTTTTGCAAGAAATCTTCGCGAGTAATATCTTTTCCGTTTATGGTTGCCACTACATTTTGCGACTTCGAAGTAAGGGCGTCGCTGTTTCTAAACAAATCTGCCAACACAAAAGAGAATAGCGCCAATGCTATGATTAGTATTAAGAATAGTGAACGTTGTCTTATCTTATTTAAAACTGCCATTTGTAAATTAAATTTTAATTACCCAAAAGTTTGGATTTGTTGTTAAGTTGGTGTCAATTACGCAATAACCGACAAAAATATCGTGCGCGAAAATACCATTTTCTATTTAATAATAAAAGGGTTATTTACTTATTGTGATGTTAAAAACAATTTGAACTGAAATCCAAAGTTCTTTTAAGAAGAAGTTAAACAGCGACTGAAAGGTTAATTTTTTAATCGTCCTCTAACATTTTGAGTTCAACCAGGTCAATCTTGGTGTTCGATACAGCCAATACGGTAAACTGAAAGTTATCAATTTTAACCACATCGTTTTTTGCAGGAATCTCTTCGGTGTGGTTAACAATAAGACCTCCTAAGGTTTCATAATTCTCGCCTTCGGGCAGGTTTACTTTATAGGTTTCGTTGAGATAATCAACCTCTAACCTTGCAGAAAAATGGTAGGTATCCTTATCAGTTTTCTCCTCAATTGAATCATCAGAATCGTGTTCGTCTTCAATTTCCCCAAAAAGTTCTTCTATAATGTCCTCCACCGTCATTATCCCCGAAGTTCCCCCATATTCGTCTAAAACCACAGCAATGCTGCGTCGCTTTTTAGTAAGTACGCTCAACACATCCTTTATAAGAACGGTTTCAGGCACAAACTCAACAGGTGTAAGCATGGCCCGTATGGTTTTGGCTTTTTTAAACAGCTCGAAAGAATGCACATATCCCAAAATATCGTCAATAGTGTCTTTATAGACCAAAATTTTAGTCCGTCCAGTTTCAGTAAAAAGGGTGTTTAATGATTTTACCGTATCGTTAATTTCTACCGCGATTATTTCAGTACGAGGTATCATAACTTCCCTGGCTTTAACTTCGGAAAATTCCAGAGCATTTTGAAAAATCTGTATTTCACTATCTACATTATCATGCTCTTCAACAGCCTCCATTTGCTCGCTGATGTAATTCCCTAGCTCTACTTTAGTAAATGCCAATTGAATTTGGTCTCCTTCGGTTTTAAAGAATGCTTTTAAAATAATATCTGAAATCCAAATGACAAACTCTGATATTAAGGTGAACAGCATATAAAAAAAGTATGCTGGCACAGCCAAAGCCTTTACTAAGGTATTAGCATAAATCTGGAAAAATACCTTGGGCAAAAATTCGGCGGTAATTAAAATAACGAAAGTTGATATAACCGTTTGGGATAATAAACTTAAATCGTTTAACAGATAGTTTACAAAAGCACTATTGGTAGGCAGCATGGACTGAAACCAGTTTACTAACAAATCACCCATAAAAAAACCGTAAACCACTAACGCAATATTGTTGCCAATTAGCATGGTGGTAATAAATTTTGAAGGTCTGGCCGTAAGTTTCCTTAATGCTTTGGCAAGCAGCCCATCTTGTTTTTTTTCAATTTCAATATGGATTTTGTTAGACGACACATAGGCAATTTCCATACCTGAAAAAAAGGCCGAAAGGATGAGTGAAGTTATTATGATGATTACATAAACGCTCATTTATTTTGAATCATCTTTGTTATCATATTTTTTTCTAAACCTTTGCCTAAAGAAAAACATAAAAACCGCCAAACCAGATAAGGCTAGTGATACATAGGCACCATGGGTTCCATCGTTCCATTTCGTGATAGCGTCATAAAGAAACAAAACAGCAAAAACCAAATAGGCGTATTGAAAAATCTTAGAAAATTTCATGAATAAATATTTAGGGTATAAAGATAATTAAAATTGAATTGCTCAGTACAGAAGGTTATTATTTATTCTTCGATAGTAATTATACCCGTAACCTCGAGCACTTGGGCATTTTCAAATTTTGAATCGGAGTCAAAACCATTTCCCTTAATAAGATCTTGTTTAATTTGAAATTCAACCGTTTTGTTGGTAAATAACCAATCTTTTTTTTGATCGTAGTAAAGTTGATCGGTTTTTAAAACATTATTGTCGTGTGTAGTGATAACCACGTTGCTTCGCATGTCTATTAAATCGGTATTCTTATAAACAATGGCGTAATCGGCCACTATAGTATTTTTGTTATTGTCTTTATCGTATACATACAAAGTAACGCCATCGACAAACTCATAGAAAGGAAAATCGCGATTGGTGTAATCCAACATTTTTGTACTGATAAGGTTAGCAGAAACCCTACCAGAATCGGTATACTTTACGTTCATATTATAATCTACACCAATGGGTTCGTTTTCTGAAATACCAATTTTTTGTACCTCCTTCAAACTGTCGTTGCATGAAAAAAACATAGTCACAATAAATATTGTGACTATGTTAAATATGTTATGTAAAAACCTTTGTTTCATTACATTTTTGGCACTGTTACAGAACGCCCAATCCAACAACCAATATTTATAGTTTCTCCTGATCTACCAGAACTGAAAACATCAGCTCTTGATGGTGCCTTTGCCTCATAATTTGCCTTAGATTGCGCTGCAGCCTTACGAAGTGTCGGGTCTATATTAGCAGCCTTTTGGGCCTCTTTGGCTGCCAACCAATATACGGCTCGTTTATTAAAGGTTGTATCACCACAATTATTGGCACTTGACGCATACATGGCTGCAATAGCCAAATAAGGACGACCGTTTGATGGGTTTAATTTAAGAGCATTAGCGTAATAGTTTCTTGCTTTGCCATAGCTTCCTCTAGCTTTTAGCTTAGTGGCAATTCTATAGTATAGTTTTGATTTTTGGAAATCATCAGTTTCTAAACTAATGGCTTGCTCAAAAAATTGAATAGCACCATTGGTATCTCCTTCTTTATCTTTCAACAACCCTAAATAGTAGGCTGACTTTGATGACGGACTTAAATCGTGGTAAGCATTTACCAATTTAAAGAACAAGGGGTCTGATGTACAGTCTTTTTGAGACATTTGCCCAGCGGCTCTTTGTAACCAAACCGCATTGGTTTTGTTCTCTTCAAAATCTCTTTGGAAAATTGGAATTAAATTATCACAATTTGCTCTAGGACCTAACTTTCCATCAACACTCTCTGAAATCTGATCGTAAGCCTTTAAGTAGCTTTCGTAATATCTCTTATAACTTTTTTCTTTACTCGTATAAGTTGCACCTGTTGAATCCTTTTCAATAAGTTTATTTAGCTTTTCGGAATAGTTTTTAACCTCTTCTTCTACTTTCTCTACTACATCATCATACTTACTAAACAATTCTGCAGCTGGTTTTTTCCCTTCATCATACAAATCAACCATTAAAGAAAAGTAAGTATATAAGCTTTTGGGATTTGTGAAAGTAGCCTTATCATCATTGTACGCAGCGTTAAAGCACTCGTACAACTCTTCTTTTGTTTTACCAAGTTCTTTTCTGTTGTCATACATCAACTGGCAAGCTTTCGAGGCATACTCTCCTTTTGGTGTTTTACTAGAAAAATGTTCTGCTCTTTGCTCCCACATTTTTAAAAGATCGTTTATTAAAGCCACCTTTTCAGAGCCAGATGCTCTTTCTATTTTATCCTCCAAAATCTTCTCACCATCTACATAAATGGCATTATTAAACTTTGGACATTTATTTCTCACCGCCATCCATGGTTCGTAGGCTGCATCGTAATTTTTTGCTTTTGTATATTCATGGAAAATAGACAACTTGGTCATACACTCTTCATCTTGCTGTGCAAAACCAAAACCTAATCCAATAAATAAAAACGCTAATAAAGTAATTTTAGTTTTCATGATAATAATTTTGTTCTTTTAATCATATTTTCTTTTCTGAAACCATCTATCGTTCAAAGATAAACTTAATTGGACATTAATAAAATTCTCTTGTATTAAATTGCCATTGGTAGTTCCTCTTTTTCCAAATTCGACACCTAAATTGACGTTGGACAACAATCTGGCGTCTCCAACTGGCAAACCTACTCCAAAAGATATGCCAAACTCTTTGATAGGCTCATTTTTAATTTTTAATCCCGTTTCTTCATTCCTGATTCCAGCTCTGTAAACCACACGTTTCCAAAAACTATCAAATGAATTATAGTCCGGAATATAAAAACCACCTAACGAAAATCTATAGGCGTCTTCGTAAGTTGTTTGGCCAGAAGAATACAATTCATTATTAAAATTACTTGTTTTCTGAAAACTGGTTTCTGCACCTACAAACCATTTTCTAGGTCTACCTATACCAGCGCCAAAGGTTAATTGCGTGGGCATAACCAGATTAGTTTCATCAAGCCCCATGGCTTCTAAATCGGTTTGAATAGTATTTACTATAAATTCCTGTCCTGATAAATTAACACTAACTGTAGAAAACGACCTTTCGTTTTTTGAAGTTAATTTGCTCTCTGGAGTAAAAGTTACACTTGAAACAAGCTCCAAGTTATTTTTTAACATTGTTTTATAGGACACTCCCAAATTAACATTTAAACCACTTAAATCGGACCTATTTCTTTCACTTGTTTGATACTGAGTGGGTGCGCCATTATCATATTGATAGCTTAACACACTATTTTGAATATTTCCAAAATTATAATGTACATCAAAACCTGCCGTTAAACCTTTTGCTATTTGATAGCCGAAACCTAAAAAGACCTTATTAACACCACCTTCACCTTTAAACCTACTGTCAATATCTTCATTATCGTTTAAAGACTCTAACTTATATCCTACTGAGGTATAAGGCAATAAACCAAATCCAAAACCGAATTTCCCTAAAGGAACCGATAGCGCCAAATAGTCAAAAGTTGTAGACGATGCTTTATCACTAGTAGTCTCGCTCTTTAAATCTCTACTGGAATAACTGCCTCCAACAGTGAATTTAACAGGCCTGCTCTCCCCTCCAAAAGGATAGATGCCAACATTTTCTCCTGCATAGGACGATGGATTACGTAAATTAACATGAATACTATCGTTATATATGCTTAGACCACCCATGCTTCGGTTTTCAACAGTTCCTTTTAATTTAAGGCTACCTATGCCGTAAAAAGAATAGGGGGAGGCTGTCCCTTCTTGTCCGTAACTAAAAATAGTAAATACTAAAGCAAAAACTAATACAAGTTTTTTTGTCATTCGTCCGAGTTATATTGTAAAATAAAGTTTAAACCTTCTAAAAGAAAATTAAGATTGGCAAATATGCTACTTTTTAATTGCTTTGACAAAAATTTAGCGTCGCCTCCTGTTAAAATAACTGTTAAATCTGGATATTTAAGTTTATAAGATTCTATTACACCATCTATTTCGTTTAAAATACCATTAACCACTCCTGAGTGTATAGACTGTTCTGTAGAGGCTCCGGTTATTTTCTTTGGGATTTCAGTATTTAAAAACGGTAAATTGGCCGTTAAATTATGTAAAGACTCATAGCGCATGCGCAAACCTGGAGAGATGGCCCCTCCCAAATAATGGTTTTGGGAATTAATAAAATCGTATGTTATACAAGTACCCGCATCAATAATTAGCACATCGTTTTTTGGAAACTGACTAACTGACGCACTAACTAAAGCCATTCTATCGACCCCCAAGGTTTTGGGCGTTTCGTATAAATTGGTAAAAGGCAAATCAGTATCTGAATTTAAAACCAGTAAATTGAAATAATTTGAAATTTGATGAACATCATTTGAATTAAGCCTTCCGACCGAAGACACGATGGCTCTTTCTATAGAAACAAAATCATGCCTCACCCTTTCGATGGCCTTTAAAACTGATTCTATCTTAACAGTATTCCTGTATTCTAAAAGAGAACCATTGAATACAGCCAACTTAACATACGTATTCCCTACATCTATAATTAAGTTCATTTTAATTCTAAAAATGGCTAAATTTACAAAACCACTAACAATATTTAACTAATAACGCCTTATTATATTAAATATAAATGAGTTAATGTTTAGGGTGCAAAAAAATAGGGTTGCTTTATATTTTTTTGCATTTTTATTTTGGGTAATTATAAAAATGAGCATATATTTGCAACCGCTTTGGCGAGGTACCTTAGCTCAGTTGGTAGAGCAAAGGACTGAAAATCCTTGTGTCCCTGGTTCGATTCCTGGAGGTACCACAAAAAAAACCCTGAAACAGTAATGTTTACAGGGTTTTTTGTTTTTGAAAGTAGTTCCCATTAGTACAGAACCACTTGTTTTTGCAAAAATCTATTTCCAGAGGAAAGCTTTAAAACATAAACTCCAGCAGGAAACCCTTCAATTTTTATTTCATTCAGGCCTAATTTTAGCTCTTCAGATTGTTTTACAATTTGACCGACAGAATTTATTAATTCAGCTTTAAAACCTTTATTGTATTTTTCGTTTAACTTAATAAACAATGAATGCTGAGCAGGATTGGGCCAAACTTTCAATGTTGATGCGAATTCATTTTCACCAATAGACAGTGCTTCATCGTATGCGAATCTCAATATAGAGCCCGGGTTATCTAGGCTTGTAACGACATTCATACTGGATTCGTCAGACGTTTTTCCTGATGAATCTGTTATAATATAAATTGATTTTCCGTCAGGAGACACTACTATGTCCCGATAACGATTTTGGGTATAAAAATGTTGAGTTATATTTTCCTGATCAACTACGGTACCGTTCTCATTTAGATTCAATTTGTAAATTCTTCCTCTTTTCAAGCTAGTGACAAGTAAAGAATTTTTCCATGAAGGAATCGTGTTACTTTCATAAATATCCATTCCTGAAGGCGCTATATTAGCTCGACACATCCAAGAATCGGTGCAATTTGGATCTTGCGGTGTAGTAGAAACAAACATAGACATTATAGGGTCTTGGTAATTTGAAGCTGTAAATGCGGTTTCGTTTGCGGCATTACAGATAGCTCCATCATGAAGGTTATCCTTAAGACCTGCAACATATGGCCAACCGTAATTTTTTCCTGAATTTATAATATTGACTTCATCATCAGAACTTGGTCCGTGCTCACTAGAATACAACACTCCATTACTACCTAAAACAAGTCCTTGAGGATTACGATGCCCATAAGAGTAAATATGGCTTCTTACATTATTAAGAATGGGATTATCTCCTGGAATAGATCCATCTGTATTAAGCCTTAAAATTTTACCCGGATATTTCGACCAATCTTCGGAATCAATTTCCTGCTGGGTTGGCAAAAATTGAGCCAAATTAGTTGAACAATCTCTATTCCCTTGATCGCCTATTGTATAATAAAGTTTACCATCGGTTCCAAAAACCAACTTACCTGAATTATGATCATTACTGGCAGGAAGATTTTCAATTAACACCAATGGAGATGACAAAGAACCGTCATTTCCATTCGAACTATAGGTATAGCGAACCAACTTTTGTTTGACATTATTTAAGCTAGTGCCAACAGAGTAGGATAAATAGACGTATGGACTTCCTGAAAGAAAACCGGCATCAAAAGCCAAACCTAAAAGCCCATCTTGTCCTCCACTTGAAAAAGCATCCGGTATTGTAATAAGCACATCTCTATTAGCCGTATTCAAATCTATCCTAACCACTATTCCATCATTCTTCTCTGTCACCCAAAGGTAACCATCTGGACCATAATTTAAATCTAATGGTGTATTCAGTAAATTATTAGATCCTATTTGACTCATTGTAAAAGTCACATCTTGACATTGAGCATTATAACCTATTAAAAACATAATAGAGCACAAAAGGCTCCTAAATAAGTGGGTAGAAAACATGAGATATTAGTTTAATTTTAATTGAGTTTAATCATAATAGCACACCTTAAAAATTCAAATAGTTAAAATTGAAATAAACTATAATAGTATTTAAAGTAAGCTATCCTATAATGGCCTAGCAATATACAACGAAGAAATGGCACATTCATATACAAACACAAAAAACCCTTCATATTTCTATGAAGGGTTTCCAAAAAAGGCAACGACCTACTCTCCCACAAACG
>NZ_JBJJBQ010000009.1:0-150715 GCF_045446075.1 Flavisericum labens
AATAGTATTCGTGTAACATTCGATTAAATTTATAAAATGAAAAAAAATGCTTGTAAATTTTGTGGTAAGACATTGACAGGAAGATCGGATAAGCTGTTTTGTGATTTGCACTGCAAAAGCGCTTACCATTACAGGAGATCTTTGGAAGAAGCACCTCGGTTTTATAATAAGGTAGATAATCAGCTAAAGCAGAACAGACGAATCTTAAAGGCCTTTAATAAGGCGGGTAAAGCAACCGTTAGAGCTAATGTTTTAACGGAGCAGGGGTTTAACCCCAAGTTTTTTACGCATTACTGGAAGAATAAAAAAGGGGATGTTTACTTGTTTGTTTACGAATACGGTTTCATAAAAAGGATGGAGAACGGCAATGAAAAGTACGTTTTGATCCAATGGCAGGATTATATGGAAAAATAGTTTTTTGTTTTTCCAAAATTAACTAATTTTAGACCTAAATATTACTAACAAAAGTGAACACAAAACTGAACACGTTTTGGAACACGATTTTCAAAAATAACGGCTGGGAACCCCAGTATTTGTGTTTGAGAAAAGCACAAATCTGAGCTCATAACCCGAAGGTCACTGGTTCGAGTCCAGTTCCCGCTACAAATTTTAAAGTCAGTTATTTGTAAATCAAATAGTTGGCTTTTTTTGTTTCCGAATATTATCCAAATAGTTTGAAAAGCAGTATTTTTTACAGTTTAGCAATAATGTGGGAACCGGTTTTTGATGATGTTGTAGTGGTATTATTAGTTATTTTGAATATGTTAGATTTCAAAGAAATGAGTCGGTGTTGAGTTGAATAGTCAATTAAACTTCTGTTAAACAAAATCAACATTTGTTAAAATTTCATACCTTTATGAATAGATATGAAGCAGTTTTTCCATAAAATAATGTCTTTAACAATGGCTTTTGTAGTTTTATTTGCTACAATGTCATTTACTGTTAATATGCATTATTGTGGAGATACTTTAGTAGAAATCGCCATATTTCATAAAGCAAAAGGTTGCGGAATGGAAATGGAAAAACCTTCTACTGAAGGATGCTCAATCACCAAGAAAAATTGTTGTGATGATGTACAATTAGTAATTGAAGGTCAAGACGAACTGCAATTGCAAGTTGACAAAATTTCTTTTGAACAAAAAGTATTCATTGCTTCATATGTTTACACATATATTAACCTTTTTGAAGGTTTAGATAACAATGTATCTGCTTACGAAGAATATAAACCGCCACTCTTCATAAGGCGTATCTACAAGATTGACGAGACATACTTAATTTGATTTTTGAACAATAAACTTTTTTATCCTATAACTGCAATGTTATAAGGATATTTTGCTGTATTCGGTGTTTTCTAAACACCAATGTCTAATTGTTTAATTATTAAAGCCAATGCTAAATAAAAGCATCAAATTTTTAATAGAAAATAAACTCGTTGCTCTTCTGCTACTCCTACTTTTTGTGGGTTGGGGAATAGTAAATGCACCTTTTAATTGGGACACGGGTTTCTTGCCAAGCAATCCTGTGGCTGTAGATGCCATACCAGATATTGGAGAAAATCAACAAATTGTTTTTACCAAATGGGATGGTCGTTCACCGCAAGATATAGAAGACCAAATAACCTATCCACTCACAACCTCTTTACTTGGTATTCCAGGCGTTAAAACCATTCGTAGTTCCTCTATGTTTGGTTTTTCAAGCATCTATATCATTTTTGAGGAGGACATTGAATTTTACTGGAGCAGAAGTCGTATTCTCGAAAAACTCAACTCATTACCAAGCGGTTTATTGCCCGAAGGTGTTAATCCTACTTTGGGGCCAGATGCAACTGGTTTAGGACAAATATTTTGGTACACTTTAGAAGGTCGTGATGACAACGGAAACGTAACTGGTGGTTGGGATTTACAAGAATTACGTAGTATTCAAGATTATTATGTTAAATATGCATTATCCTCTGCAAGTGGCGTTTCGGAAGTCGCCTCAATTGGTGGTTATGTTCAGGAATACCAAGTGGATGTAAATCCAGAATTGATGCGTCAGTATAATATTGGATTGCATCACGTTGTAAAAGCAGTTAAGGAAAGTAATAGGGATATTGGTGCACAGACTTTGGAAATTAACCAAGCTGAATATTTAGTCCGTGGATTGGGGTACGTTAAATCAATTGCAGACATCGAAAACGCGGTAGTCACTTCCGAAGATTATACAGCAATTAAAATCAAAGACATTGGAAAAGTCTCATTAGGTCCTGCAACAAGACGTGGCTTATTAGATAAGGAAGGTGCTGAAGTTGTTGGTGCCGTTGTTGTGGCTCGATATGGAGCAAATCCAATGGAAGTGATTAATAATGTTAAGGAAAAAATCAACGAGTTAAGTGCTGGATTACCTTCAAAAGTATTAGCAGATGGAAGAACATCCCAAGTTAACATAGTACCATTTTATGACAGAACAGAACTGATAAAAGAAACTTTAGGTACACTTAACGAGGCATTGACTTTAGAAATATTGATTACCATTTTGGTCATAATTATCATGGTGTTTAATCTTCGAGCTTCTGTCTTGATTTCAGGACTATTGCCTGTTGCAGTTTTAATGGTGTTTATAGCGATGAAACTCTTTGGTGTCGATGCCAATATTGTCGCTTTGTCTGGTATTGCTATTGCAATCGGTACTATGGTCGATGTTGGCGTCATACTATCAGAAAATATTATTCGGCATTTAGATGAGGAAAGTGATAAGCGAAAAGTGAAAAGTGAAAAGTTACTAATTAATAAGGTGGTTTACAACGCAACAGCCGAAGTTTCTGGTGCCATCGTAACAGCAGTAATGACCACGATTATTAGTTTCATTCCTGTATTTACAATGATTGGGGCAGAAGGAAAACTGTTCAGACCATTAGCATTCACAAAGACTTTTGCATTAACAGCCTCTATAATCATCGCGCTATTTTTAATTCCACCGTTTGCTGCATTTTTATTCAGAAAGAAAAGCATTAAATCACATTTTAAAACTGCTTTAAATGGCGTTTTAATAGCATTAGGAATCGCTGCCATAATTTATGGATATGGGTTAGGATTGATATTGATAGCTTTTGGAATTACAGCACTTTTCAATCTTCAAAACAGAATAACAGATAAACAAGCTAACCTTATTAATATTATTATTTCGGCGTCAGCAATAGTATTCCTGTTAGCCGAATACTGGAGACCATTAGGTGTGGGTAAGAGCATTTTTTGGAATTTCATCTTTGTTAGTATTATTTGCTTTGGTTTATTGGGTGTTTTCTCATTATTCATCAAATACTACACACGTATTTTAAGGTGGTGTTTAGATAATAAATTACTCTTTTTATCAGTCCCAACAGTGATTGTAATCGCAGGTTTTTTCATTATGAAAAATACAGGCAAAGAATTTATGCCATCATTAAATGAGGGTTCATTTTTACTAATGCCAACTTCGATGCCTCATTCTGGTGTGGAAGAAAACAAACGGGTTTTACAGCAATTGGATATGGCTGTTGCCGCTATTCCAGAGATTGAAACAGTAGTAGGTAAAGCAGGAAGAGCTGAATCTGCTTTAGACCCAGCACCTTTATCGATGTACGAAAACATCATTCAGTATAAGTCAGAGTATATGCTGAATGAAAACGGGGAACGTCAACACTATAAAGTTAACGAAGATGGCTTATTTGAATTGAAAGATGGTCGCTTGCTGTTTAATGGAAATAGTGCTGTCAGTCCAAGTGCATCCGAGAACAAAGCAATAGTTAATTCAATTTCATTTAATGTCGAAAAATCTCAATTAATAAAAGACGATAATGGTGAATTCTACCGTAATTGGAGACCAGAAATTCAATCACCAGACGATATTTGGAATGAAATTGTAAAAGTCACCAAATTGCCAGGTGTTACTTCTGCACCAAAACTACAGCCTATTGAAACCCGACTGGTTATGCTTCAAACCGGAATGCGCGCACCAATGGGAATCAAGGTAAAAGGTCAGGATTTAAAGCAGATCGAAGCGTTTGGTGTACAATTAGAAGGCATTTTAAAACAAGCTGAAGGCGTAAAAGACGAAGCTGTGTTTGCAGATCGAATTGTAGGTAAACCTTATTTGCTCATTGATATTGATAGAGAAAAAATAGCACGTTATGGAATATCCGTTGATGATGTGCAAAACGTATTAAAAGTTGCAGTTGGCGGAATGGTCTTAACCCACACCGTTGAAGGTCGAGAACGCTATGGAGTACGTGTGCGCTACCCGAGAGAACTGCGAGCAAATCCAACCGATTTAAAACAAATTTATGTGCCTGTTGAAAAAGGCAGTCCAGTTCCGTTAAGCGAATTGGCAACTATTCGTTATAAACAAGGTCCACAAGTGATTAAAAGTGAAGATACTTTTTTAGTCGGTTATGTATTATTTGATAAAATGGATGGTTTTGCAGAAGTCAATGTGGTCGAAAATGCACAAGCTCTTATTCAACAAAAAATAGATAGTGGTGAATTAATAGTACCAAAAGGCATTAATTATCAATTCACAGGAACTTATGAAAATCAGTTACGAGCAGAAAAAACCTTATCTGTAGTTGTGCCATTGGCATTGGCAATCATCTTCTTAATCCTGTATTTTCAGTTCCGTTCTGTTGGCACATCATTAATGGTGTTTACGGGTATCGCAGTAGCCTTTGCAGGTGGTTTTTTAATGATTTGGCTTTATGGTCAAGGATGGTTTTTAAACTTCAATTTATTTGGCGAAAATATGCGTGATTTATTCCAGATGCATCCTATCAATTTAAGTGTCGCAGTTTGGGTTGGGTTTATTGCACTCTTCGGTATAGCGACCGATGATGGTGTAGTAATGGCAACTTATTTAACCCAAACATTTGATAGAAATTCACCAGAGAATAAAAAAGAAATTAGAGCATCAGTTGTTGAAGCAGGAGAAAAACGTATCAGACCGTGTTTAATGACAACTGCAACCACAATTTTAGCCCTATTGCCAGTACTCACATCCACGGGACGAGGTAGCGATATTATGATACCTATGGCAATACCGAGTTTTGGCGGGATGGTAATTGCCTTAATAACCTTATTTGTAGTTCCAGTATTATATAGCTGGAAAGCCGAGTTAAAAGTGAAAAGTTAGAAGTGAAAAGTTAGAAGTGAAAAGTGAAAAACTAAAAGTAAAAAGTTATGAATAAAAGTATTTTAAAAGACAAAAGTTATGCTTTCGCAATCTTAATTGTAAAACTATCTCAACTATTAGTAATTGAAAAAAAAGAATACGTTTTAAGTAAACAACTTTTAAGAAGTGGAACTGGTATTGGAGCATTAATCCGTGAAGCTGAATTTGCTCAAAGTAAAGCTGATTTTATAAATAAAATGAGTATTTCTCTAAAAGAAGCTAATGAAACTTTGTATTTGCTAGACTTATTAAAAGACACAGATTATTTGGACGAAGAAACACATCTAATTCATTATAACTTAAACAAGGAATTGATTGCAATGTTGGTTAGTTCAATTAAAACAACAAAATCAAGACTGTAAAATGATACATTTAGAAGACATAAATTATATGTTAAAAACATTACTTGTTTTTAGTTTTTCACTTTTCACTTTTCATTTAATCAATGCACAACAATTAAAAACCTTAATTGATGAAGCATTAAAGAACAACCCAGAGATTCAAAAATTTGAATTGCAATATAAAAGAGTTTCGGAAAAGGTAAATGAGGTAAATACCATTCCTAATACCGAACTAGGTATCGGTTATTTTATTAGCGAACCAGAAACACGTACAGGTGCTCAACGCTTTAAAATTTCAGTTAAACAAATGTTACCGTGGTTTGGAACCATTACGTCGAGAGAAGACTATGTGAGTTCATTGGCAGATGCTAAATACGAGGACATCGTTATCGCAAAGCGAAAACTAATGGCTTCGTTATCACAATCCTATTATAATCTGTACGCCAACAAAGCAAAGCAAGAGGTCTTAACTGAAAATATCAAACTATTGAAAACTTATGAAACGTTAGCACTAACATCGGTTGAAGTTGGTGAAGCATCCGCAGTAGAGGTACTGCGATTACAAATGCGTCAAAACGAATTACAACAATTAAAAGACGTTTTGCATCAACAATTTTTAGCAGAACAAACTAATTTTAATAACCTACTAAATAGGGAAAATGATTTTACGGTCAATGTGGTAGATAGTTTAATGATACCTTCTGAAGACTTTGATATTACCAGTGAAAATTTAGCATTACACCCTGAATTATTGAAGTATGATAAACTCTATCAATCCATAGAACAATCTGAATTATTAAACCAAAAAGAAAGCAGTCCTATGATTGGTTTTGGTTTGGATTATATTAATGTTGACGAAAGACCAAATATGGATTTTGGGGATAACGGTAAAGATATTGTGATGCCAATGGTTTCAGTGACTATTCCAATTTTTAATAAAAAATATAAGTCCCAAACCAAACAAAATAAGTTAGAACAGCAGGAAATAACTGCTCAAAAACAGGAACGCTTAAACACATTAGAAACCTTTTTAGACAGGGCGATTAACGAACGAATTTCAGCAAGAATAAGTTACACCACCCAATCCAAAAACTTAAAACAAGCCAAAGATGCTGAAGATATTTTAATCAAAAGTTACGAGACAGGAACGATTGATTTTAATGATGTTCTGGATGTTCAAGAGTTGCAACTAAAGTTTCAAATAAACCAAATAGAATCTATAAAGACATACTATGTACAAACCACGATTATTAAATATATAACGCGTTAATATTCAGATGGTTTAGATTAAAAGGGCATGAGATAAATGTTAAATTGATTATAAACACATAAAAACAAATACGATGGACTATTATTTTAATACCACTTTAAAAGGTGATTTTAACGACAGCATTAAAAAAGTAACGGAAGCCTTAAAAGCAGAAGGCTTTGGTGTATTGACCGAAATTGATATCAAAGAAACATTAAAAAAGAAGTTGGATGTTGATTTCAATAACTATAAAATTTTGGGTGCTTGCAATCCACCTTATGCACATAAGGCTTTATTGGCCGAAAACAAAATAGGCACTATGTTGCCATGTAATGTCATCGTACAGGAACTAGATACTGGGGATGTTGAAGTTTCTTCAGTAAACCCTATGGCTTCAATGCAAGCTGTAGATAATATTGAATTAAAAGCAATAGCCGAAGAAATTACAGAGAAACTAAAAGCAATTATAGAGAAGCTTTAAAAACTTAATTATTTAAATAGACTGGACAGCTTTTTGAAAGCGATTAGATCATAATAAAAACAAATTATGGACAATTTTTTAAAACAATGGGGTGAAGCCGCCTTTACTACAACAGGGTTCTTTTGGATGGCACTTTGGGCATTCATTTTAGGTTATCTTATAAGTAGTATGATACAGGTTTTTGTGACCGAAAAGCGAATGCAAAAAACAATGGGTAAAGACGAATCAAAAAGTATACTGCTAGGTGCGTTTTTTGGATTTATTAGTAGCTCCTGTAGTTTTGCTGCTTTGGCGAGTACCAAATCTCTGTTCAAGAAAGGAGCGAGTTTTGTGTCGTCCATATCCTTTTTATTGGCATCTACAAATCTAGTTATTGAGTTGGGAATAATCATCTCTATATTCTTAGGGTGGCAATTTGTGGTTGGTGAATATATAGGAGGATTGTTGCTCATTGGTATTTGTTGGATTCTTATTCGCATAATCAATCCCAAAAAGCTTATTGAAAAAGCACGTAAAAATCTTGAAGATGACGGTGATAACGATGCCATAGACAATTCGAAAAACTGGAAAAAGCAGATTAAAAAAGAATCAAGTTGGGCTCGTGTTGCCAAGAAGTATAAAATGGAATGGCAAATGGTGTGGAAAGATGTTACAGTTGGCTTTACAATAGCTGGTATTGTTGCAGCTTTTGTTCCCGATTCGTTTTTTGAAACATTGTTTATCAATAGCGGTCAGGGCAATACAGATTTTAATTTTTTTGAAATTTTAGAGCATATAATCGTTGGGCCAGTAGCGGCTTTTTTAACGTTTATTGGGTCTATGGGAAACATTCCGTTAGCAGCCTTATTATTCGGTAAAGGCGTAAGTTTTGCAAGTGTAATGGCATTTATTTTTAGTGATTTAGTTGTGTTTCCTGTGCTTCGTATTAATGCCAAATATTATGGATGGAAAATGTCCTTATTCATTCTCTTTCTATTGTTTATGGCTTTAATTGGGACGTCACTTACTTTGCATTATGCGTTTGACCTATTTAACATTTTGCCAGACCCTTCACAAGTAAAAATTCAGGATAGCCAATATTTTAAAATCGATTATACACTCTTTTTAAATCTTGCCTTTTTGGTTATTTCTGGCTATCTCATTTATTTAGGATTTTTCAAGAAAAAAGATGTGGAGCATTCTATGAGCGAAATGGCTCCAAAGAGCCCTATACAGGAAAATATTTTAAAATATACGGCCTTCATTTGCTATGTATGGCTAGTAGGTGGATTGATTATTAAATTAATTATTTTATAAAAATGATACAAAAAAAACATATAATTTACATCGTCATATTTGGAATTGGTTGCTTTATAGGCTGGCTCTTTTTTGTTGGTTCATCGAAAGAAGTAGCAGATTACAATAGCAACGAGGTTTTTGAAACCAATCAAATGTGGACCTGTTCTATGCATCCACAGATTATGCAACCAGAACCAGGCGATTGTCCTATTTGTGGAATGGATTTAATTCCTGCGGAAAGCGGAAGTGAGGGCTTGTTGCCAGACCAATTCAAACTGACTGAAAATGCAATGGCATTGGCAAATATTCAAACAACTATTGTAGGCAAGGGAAATGTTGAAGGTAATGCCATCAAATTATCTGGTAAGATTACTGAAAACGAAGAAGCCAATGCGGTTCAGGTCAGTTACTTTTCAGGTAGAATTGAAGGCTTGAATGTGAGTTTTACAGGTGAAGAAGTTCGTAAAGGTCAGCTTTTAGCAACCATTTATTCACCAGAACTCTATGCAGCACAACAAGAATTGATTACAGCAGCCTCTTTAAAAGAATCTCAACCTGCTTTGTACAAAGCGGTCCGTAACAAACTGAAATTATGGAAGCTCTCTGAAAATCAAATCAATCAGATTGAAGAAACTGGAAAAGTGAAAGAAAACTTTCCTGTGTATGCAACCGTTTCAGGAACTGTTACCGAAAAGTTGGTAGAACAAGGTGATTATATCAAACAAGGTCAGCCATTGCTAAAAATTGCCAACCTGAACACCGTTTGGGCAAATTTTGATTTGTATGAAAATCAGATTGACCGCTTTAAAAAAGGACAGGAAGTGATGATTACAACCAATGCCTATCCTAACAAGGAATTTAAAGGTAAAGTCGATTTTATAGACCCCGTTTTAAACACCAAAACAAGAACTGTAACCTTACGTGTCGTTTTAAACAATAAGGACGATGTATTTAAACCAGGTATGTTTGTAACCGCAAGTATTGATGGCAGTACAGCTAACAATGACGAAGTATTAACAATTCCTGCATCTTCTGTTTTATGGACAGGTGAGCGTTCTGTGGTGTATTTAAAAACAAATCCAAACCAACCTGTTTTTGAAATGCGTGAAATTAAATTAGGCAATCAAATTGGCAATGAATACGAAGTTGTGGAAGGTTTATTTGTTGGAAATGAAATTGTAACTAACGGTACGTTTACAGTTGATGCAGCAGCACAATTACAAGGCAAAAAGTCAATGATGAACAAGGATGGTGGTGAAGTAATGACTGGTCACGAAGGCCATTTGGGAATAGATAATAATACATCCAACAAAGAAAGTGACCATACCAATATGAATGAGCGTTTAAAAGTATCAACGAAATTTCAAGAGCAGTTAAAAGTTGTTTTCAATGCGTATATTAATTTAAAAGATGCTTTAGTAAATGAAGATGCAAAAAGTACTTCTACAAGCGCATCAACTTTATTAACCAATTTGAGCAAAGTAGATATGAAATTGTTATCAGATAATAAGGCGCATAATCATTGGATGTCATTAGTAAAAGAAATAAAATCTTCTGCAACATCTATTTCTAAAACGTCTAATATAAAAGCTCAAAAAGACCATTTCAAGCATTTATCATTACATCTAATCAATGCTATTCAACTGTTCGGTATCAATCAAAAGGTCTATTTGGTGTTTTGTCCAATGGCAGATAATAACAATGGTGCATATTGGTTAAGCAAAGAGGAAAAAGTAATCAATCCATATTTTGGGGAAAGAATGCTAACCTGTGGTGAGGTAAAACAAGTAATAGAATAAATCAAAACAAGTATAAATAATTAATTTTTAAATAATGAAAAAAGTAATTTTAAGTTTAGCAGTAATAACAACATTAGGTTTAACAAGTTGTAAAAACGAAACCAAAAAAGAACCAGAAACAACAACTATTGAAATGTTCGAAGAAGTGAGAATTACAGACCTGACTTTTGGCGTAAGAGGTAATTGTGCAATGTGTAAAAGTACGATTGAAAAAGCGGTAAATGGTGTAGAAGGGGTAGCAAGTGTAAATTGGGATGTCGATAAAAAGAAAATTGATGTCTCGTTTGACAATAAAAAAACTGATGCTATGGCAATTCATAAAGCAATAGCGGCTTCTGGTTACGATACTGAAAAAGTTTTGGGGGATGAAGTCGCTTATAACAACCTTCCGAGTTGCTGTCAATATGATCACGAAATGACGATGAATCAAAAATGAGCGGGGACAATAGCACGAACATTAATAGATAAAAATAAATTGGTGTTGTCCCCATAAAAACAAAAAACTGTAAAAATAGCTATTTCATATTTTTTTGTGGGTCTATTGGACTTTACCATTCAAGGTGATGGTTTTTTAGACGGTAATAATTCTGCTTGTTGCAAGTCTAGATGGGTTGTATTCAGTAAAGTTTGTAAAGTTTAACGGAATCGATGGAGATTTCATTTATTATTCAGCCAATATCTAGTGCTTTTAAGTTTACCAGTTTTTTGCAACTCAAAGTGAGATTTTTGATTTATTTCTCTGTGTTTTTTAAAAGTGATTCATAACCCGAAGGTCACTGGTTCGAGTCCAGTTCCCGCTACTAAGATGAAAATCCTCCAAAGGCAACGGTTTAGTTCACTCTAAACCGTTTTTTATGGATAACATTTTAGATTAAGTAGAATTTATCGGAAATGAGATTTTACTTAAAATTTGAGATGGGTTATGTCGTATATAAATGTGAAAAACCAGTCATTTATCTTTAGCTTTAAAATATGCTAAAAGGTTATTGTTTTACCTGTTAGATCCAAAAGGTAAAATCATAAAAGCAAGTTCTCCAAGACCATATAATAAGGCATAGATTGAACTTTTTAATAGTTTAGACATTTAATTTTTATTTTATGAAAATTCAATAAAAAAGCCAGTTATGAAAATTATAACCGGCTTTTTAAGTTAGTACTAGTTAGTTTAGTCTTAATGAGATTTTCTATTTAAGGCACAAAAAACTTTGTTGTTTGTATGCCTTCAAAAGATTGAATTATACCAATATATATACCTTTTGTAAAAGGTGATTTTATCATATACAGGTCATCAATGTTCCTGTTTGATGATGTATGTATTAACCTTCCTGTTAAGTCATAGATTGTAATCTGGCTATTCGTATGAACGTTTTTTACTTTAATAAAGCCATCCTGTACAATCCATTTTGCACTGTTTTTTAATGGTTTATCTATAGAAAGGGTAGGAGTGGCTACGCCGTGAATATTAACATCGGCAAGACAAATGGTTTTACCTGTAGCTTCATTGCTATACCAAGGATAAACCCTTAACTTTAAAGTTTCTCCATAAGCGAGTGTTAAAGTGGGGAATTTTGAAACGGCATACATGGTATTGGATGTCATGCTTGAAAACTCTTCAACTACAGATGTGGTCGCAAAATCGTCTTTAGAGTAAGAAATGCGACAACGCATACCGCTACCACCTGCTCCGCCAACATATAAACTTATTTCATCTATGTTTAGTTCGGTTCCTTCGCTAGCCGAAATTCCAAATTGAATATAACGTGTAGAAACTTCATCAATCTCACCTGCCGGCCAAACATCGCCATCTAACAAGTTTCGTTGGGTTTTTCTGGTTGTATCATAACCGCTACCTTCAGGCCACGTTGTATTTGAATTAGGGGCAGAATACCGTTGCACATACATGCTGCTATGGGATTCGTCCAAAGGAGTGGCAGGACCTTCTAAAACATAACTATCATCTGCAGAAAGTTCCCAAAGAAGGTTCACTTCTGTTCCTCCAGTTAACTCAATAAAATTAGCTGATAAAGGTATTTCTTTGTTAACCGTTCCGTTGGTTGCAGTAAGTGTCCCTTCTTTATTTCCGCCAACCGATTGCGATACTGAAATGTAAAATTTCGAGAATTCAAGATTATTGTTTACGTAATCCATGGTGATGGAAGAAGTAAAGGTATCCATTTTATCTGCTGCTATTAAAAAGCCTTCGCTTACAGTAAGCGTAAATGTTCCTGAAGCCGGTTCTAGGTCAAACCCTGTTATTGTGATTTCTTTTGTAAGTGTTTGCCCTGTGTAAGCATCACCAAAATCGACGTTATTTGGATTGATTAATACATCGGTTGCCGTATTGATATATTCTTCTAAAATGTTTTGATTGGTCATTTCTTGAGCACATAATCTAGCAACTAATGTAGCACCCAATGCATTAGGGTGTGTAGAATCAGAAGAAACAAAAAGTTGAGCCGTGCTTTCAGCATCGCCATAAGATTCTAACAAACCTTTAGTTAAAGTGGTTAAGTCAATAAGTTGTACATTTTTTTCCGTAGCAACTTCTTGCATAGCGTAGCTGTAATCGTAAGTGTGGTCTGATTCCGGAACACTAAAATTCTCCCCTAAATCATGACGCCCTTTACGAGTAATGGTGCCTCCACTAAAATATTTTCTGCACATAGCAGTGGCAAGAAGCGGTGTAGCACCTAATGCGCGGGTCTCGTCTACGTACTTTCTAAGGTATTCCTTATAGGTGCCTTGAGCCGTAGTTCCACGATAATCTGTCCCGTTTATAGGATTATTGGGGTCGGTTCCACCATCTAAACCGCCATTTTTTTCGTCGTTATGTGCAAATTGAATGAGGACATAATCACCGGCTTCTATTTGTTGTTTTACAGTAGCCCAATATGGAGATTCTAAGTAAAAACTTTTACTGCTGGCGCCACTTTTTGCTCGGTTGTTAACGGTGACTTCTGAAGTAAAAAATTGTTGGAACATCATGCCCCAACCTCTTTTGTCTGTGGTGTTTTCATCATAATCGGCCATGGTAGAATCACCAATGGTATGTAATGTAAAACTGGTTTGTGCGTTTGCCGAGGTAATACTGTAGAAAAACCCAAGTGCAATTATGAGTAGTTTAGAAACTAACGATTTCATTGTTTTTAAGATTTAAGATTAATTAATGAGGTGTATAAAGACTTACACCTCATTAATTATATACTAATTAGGAGTTTTAATTGGTAATCTTAATTTTTATAAATCTTGATTGCTCCTAATTTGCCATCTATTTTATAGCGAACAATATAGATTCCTGATTTTAACCACTCAATGTTAATTTCTTTAGAAGTATTTGTTTTGTGTACACTTTGTCCTAACATGTTGTAAATCTCAAGATTTTCTAAATTGCCATTTACTTTTAGCAAGCCATATTCTACCAAAATCTTGTCATCTATACTTAAACTGGAATCAACTGTAATAGATCCAGTCCCTGAAAGTAAACCAGAGTGTGTCGAAGCATCATAGGTGCCATCTCCAAGCGGAGATCCGTTTAACGTAAATTGTTGTACTGTAACATCAACGTTTAAAAGAGCAGTGGCATTACCAGAGATATCCATATTCAAAATGTCACCAGCACATTTTACATGATTGAAAATGGCTTGATTATTTTCAGCCAGGTCAATTTTTCCATATCCGAAAGCATTCTCAACCAAACCGTTAATTGCCGAATAACCTCCTGCATTGTAGGCGGCTACGGTTAAATCCCATGTACCTGTAAAATTACTGTTGTCTCCACCTAAATCAACTATGGCTGAATTGGCTACATCTCTTGTGTTACGAACGATTATCTTAGCATCTCCAGTAAAAGTGCCTGGTAAATCCATAACACTTCCACTGGTATTGGCACTGTTCATAAAAAGAGAGATATCTCCTTCTAGTATGATATTGGCATCCAAATAAAATCCAGAGCCACTGGTTGCATAAGAAATATTGGTGCCCTGGTACATTGTAACTGGACCTAAGCATTCTGAATCACTTCTTCTTAAACGAATACTTCCACCATTTTGCACATACATATCGGCAGCAAAAGGTGAGCTCTGGGCTTCAATGGTTAACCCGTCAACAATCACTTTTTCTCCTGCTTCAGGTAATAATGCTGGAGAATAATGGGCTGGATTATCCCAGTTTCCATTAGCTCCACCTATAAAAATAAATTCACTTGGTCTTCCTATGATTATTTTACCAGAACCACTAATAGTTGAAGCATTTGTAGTCGCATCATACTGTCCAATAGGTTGTATAGCTCCGTCAATATACCATTCACTAATGGTTATGTCTTGATTAAGCACTAATTGTGCAGTTCCTTCTGTATAAAGGGCGGTATTGACATCTATTGCGCTACCTGCATCAATGGTTAACTGGCCATTAGTTTTGACTGTTATCTTTCCCGAAGTCCCTAGGGCACCGTTTACTTTAGCTTGTAAATCTCCAGCATCTACAACTACATCTCCAGTAAAACCAGTATTTTCATTATTAATCTGGCATATACCCGAACCTACTTTTGTAATTTGGTGCACACCAATAATAGCTGCTGTAATATCAAGATTATTTGAAGCATCAATGGTTAAGTTGCCTTTAGTTTTTATCGTTCCTGAAAAAGACACACTTGCAGAAGAAGAAAGTGTTGATTGGTTAAGCGTTAATAGGGTTGCAGAACTATTGGCTGAAACATCAATTGTTGCTCCATTTACTAAATTTAGGTCGGCAACAAAATTTCCACCGTTAGCATCCAAGGTCACACTACCATCAACATTGGCGACTTCGGTAACCGCTGGCACGCCATCAGGATTCCAGTTATTGGCTTCTAGCCAGCCGTTATTTGCGGCACCACCATCCCAATCATATACTGTAACGGTTGGTGGTATGGCCGTAGGATCCCAATTATCATTACCTGCCAATACAATTTCTGGTTCATATAAATCGGCTTCAGCCTGATCCGCCATGGCTCTAAGGCCTGCCCAATCTGCTCTTCCGCTCATATCGGCGCCAGGACCTGTATTCATCCATTCGTATAAATGAAGCTCGGTACTGGTATCTGAATATTCCATATTCCACTTATCGCCCCAGCCTTCTGGATGAATCTCTGCTGGCATATCACAATACAACCATGCAACCTTTGGGTATTCGTGCCATGGACGACCAAATCTAATTAGTGCGCCATCATCTCCTGGTCTTGGACTATTGGGCTTATAAGTTAAATTACACTCATAAAACACAAAACCATAAAATTGATTGAGTGTTGTAGATGGTGCCGTTATCCAAGCACCACCATAACTTCTAATTTCACATTGGTTAAAAAAGCCAACACCTCGACCATAGATGTAGTCTGTTCTACCCTCAATCACGCAGCCGTCAAAATAGGCTCTTGATGTTTCGGCCATCCAAAAATAAATAGTGTCTTGATAGGCTAATATGTCGCAATTCACAAACACATTTCTATCTGCTTGCATTGTAATGGCTTGAGCTTGACCAACCGGTCCTGCAGTATTTTGGATGGTTATATTTTCTGCCCTAAAGTCATTGGCTTGAATGGTTAGTGTAGCAGCGGTTCTTACTAAATCACTATTACTGTCCCATAGCGCCACCTTTTCATCAGGACAAAGGCCATCGCCACCATCATTACAGTTATAGATATCGTAAGAAATAATGGTTTCCTCTCTGCTTTCTCCAATTAAGGTTATATTCGTCTTATTGGCAGGAATGATTAATTTCTCTTGATCGTAAAGACCTCGTTTTACATAAATAATGGTAGGTGTACCTGCAGGGGTGGCATCAAAAGCAGCTTGTAAGGAAGTAAAGTCCCCAGTACCATTAATATCGACAACTATATCCGGACTGAATGTTTGGGCAAATGTTGCCTGTGATATCAAAAGGCCAATAAAGATGAGGCCCATTCTTTTTAGTAATTTCATAATAATAAGTAGTTTTGTTTAATTATAGTTATAATTTATAATGTTGGTATTAAAGTCATTTTTTTCTTAAAAAGAATGACGATTAAATGATTCTATAACAATCATTATTGTAATCGATTACAAAGTTATGAGATAATTTGGTTTAAGAGGTGGTCAAATTACAATTTAAAGGGGGGTAAATAACAAATGAAAGGATTTTTAGGCCTATAATACATTAATTATAAATTATATATCCTTTATTTTGGGTGAATGTTTTTAAAATACTTACGCGATGGCTATTATCAATAGGGTTATGTTTTTTTAGTTTTTTAGAACTGCCCATAAGAACCAACTTTAATGAAAGTAATTGAAAAATTTTATTTTTTTATTATAATATCTTTTTGCGCTGCCTATAGTGTGAGAGGACAGCAAGATTTTTCGATTGAACATTTTTTAGTTGAAGATGGGCTTCCTCATAATACAGTAAGCCAAATTATTCAGGATAAAAAAGGTTTTATATGGTTGGCTACATTTAACGGTCTTAGCAAATATGATGGCTACAGTTTTCAAAACTATAAGACGCAGTCGTCTGATAAAGTTTTGATGAAAAATAACCGTATTGATAAAATTATAGAAGATGAATATGGGCGTATTTGGATACGGTCCAATGAAAATAAAACGAACACCTATTGTTTTGACCCTAAAACTGAAGCCTTTTGGAGTACTGATTTAATTCCTGACATGCCAAAAGAGGGGTTTGTATTGAGCAGCGTAAAAGCCAATAAATCAGGGTTAGTATGGTTGCTTTCTGAAACTGATGGGTGTATTTTGGTATCCGACTCTTTGTTTTCCACCAAAATATACAATAAAAATCTTAAAACACTCAATGCTTCTTCTGTGAATTCGGTTTATGAAGATAGTCAACAAAACTCATGGCTGCTAACCAACAATGGGCTAGCGTTTTTAAAATCAGATAAATTAAATGAACCAAATTATTACTTTTCAAACCAAACAGGCAAAGTTAGATCCTTTTACACAGCAGTTGAATTTGAGGATGAGATTTGGTTTGGAGGGTCTCATGGAACAATAATTAAATATTCAAAGAGCGGTCGTTCTTTTAGAACACAAAAACTTGAATTGGATGCTAACATTACTTGGATGAAAAAGCTTAATGAGCAGACCGTTTTGGTTTTTACCGACCATCAAGGGTTTTGCACCATTAATATTTTCAACGGAAATATTCAGTTTTATAATTCAAAAACACTTCCAGGCCTAATAACCAAGGATATGACGCCCGTTGCCCTTACACAAAATAGACAGTTATGGTTTTTAAGTAATCAAGAAACAGGCATCAACCTTTTTGATTTTTCTACACAACAGCATTATTTTTACCCATCTAATAATCAGGGCTTATCGATGCCAGCTGCTACTCCAAGGTCTTATGTTTTTACCGATTATAGGGGGGGTATTTGGGTGCAACCGCAGGGTGGTGGATTTTCAAAATTCAACCCTAGTAACCATGACCTCACACGATTTAATTATAAAGGTTCTTTTCCTAAAGGTAATTTTTCAAATAGCTTTCTTGCCGCTTTTTTCGATAAACAAGGCAATTTATGGTATAGTACCCGATCATCGGGTTTGGTAAAAGTGGTATTTAGTGAGAATAGTTTTAAAACAACCAGTGTAACCAATGAATCAATTCTGTCTACCGTTAATGATGTTAGGGCCATTTTACAGGATAAAAATGGGAACATTTGGGTTGGTGACAAACAGAACCAAATTGTTGTTTTAGATAAAAATTTAAATAAAATAGGTAATCTTTCACCCTCTGGCCAACTAAAAGAAAATGCCAAATGGATTAAGCCTGCTTACAATATAATACAAGATAGCCAATCGAATGTTTGGATTGGAACCCGTGGCGACGGACTCTATAAATTAATTCCTAAAGAGGTGCCCTTTTCTTATGAAGTAATTCATTTTAAAGTTGATGAATCCAACCCGTACAGTATAACTAGCAATGATATTTACAGCATTTTTCAAGATAAAAGTGAACGCATCTGGTTAGGGACTTTTGATGGCGGCGTTAACCTTATAGAAACTAATGCCCATGGAGAAACACGGTTTATAAATCACAAAAACAAATGGCACACTTACCCCATAGATGATTTCAACAAAGTGCGTTGCATAAAACAAACACCAGAAGGGCTGCTATATGCCGGAACAACCAAAGGGCTAATTGTATTCAACCCCAACGATATACTAAGTGATTCTTCTGAAATAGAAAAATATGAAATTGGTTTTGATGAGACACATATTGGGTTAAATGGAAATGATGTTATCGATATTTGTATAACCAAAAAAAAAGAAATTTTTATAGCCACGACCTCCGGAGGAATTAACAAAGTAACTGAAAAAGATTCTTTGGGCTTTCCCTTAACATTTAAAGGTTTTACTAAAAAAGACGGTTTACCATCAGATAATATTCTTTCACTGTTAGAAGATGTTGATGGCAAGATATGGATTGCAACAGATTATACTTTATCTCGTTTTAACCCTGAACAAGAATTTTTTGAGGTTTTCCATGAAGTAAAGCCAATTATATCCAATAATAATTTTTCTGAGGCAACAAGCTTACAATTAAATTCTGGCGAATTGCTATTTGGGTATTCGGAAGGTTTTTTACATTTCTTACCTGGGGACATTAAAACTAATAATTACTCTCCTTATTTAGCATTATCCAATTTTCAACTTTTTAACCAAAAAGTTTCTATTAAAAAAGATTCTCCATTAAACTTATCCTTAGACCATAGTAAAGAATTGGTTTTATCACATAATCAAAATTTCTTTACCATTGAGTTTGCAGCAATAGATTATAAGAACCCTGCAAATATTAACTATACCTATAAATTAGAAGGATTTGATAAAAATTGGAATTATACCCAAACACATGGTACGGCTACTTATACCAATGTCCCTAAAGGAGAATATATTTTTAAAGTAAAATCAACGAATAGCCAAGGTGTTTGGGCAGATAATGAACGCCACCTGCCAATAACCATAAAGCCCTCTATATGGAATAACAATTTGGCTTATATTGTATATGTGTTAGCATTCATTGCCATTTTCCTACTTGTTAACCATGCCATAATCACTATATACCGTTTAAAAACCAAGGTGAAATTAGAAAAAGAAATGTCTAACATGAAACAAAAGTTTTTTATAGATATTTCTCATGAGTTGCGAACGCCACTAACACTTATTTCATCGCCAATAGAATATTTAATAAACGATAATAGAACTCCAGAATCAATAAAAAAACAACTTTCATTTATATCGCATAGTTCGAATAGGTTACAGCGGCTGGTCAATCAAATACTAGATTTTCGTAAAATTGAGGAAACAAAAATTAAAGTTTCAGAAATAAACGTCGCAAAGTTTGTAGAAGATATTTTTAGCGACTTTATGGAAGTAGCAAACGAACAGAACATTGATTTTGCATTCCATAACAATGCAAATAATGCTACAATTTGGGCAGATAGGAACGGGCTAGAAAAAATTATAATCAATCTGTTGTCCAATGCCTTTAAGTACACCCCAAAAGGAAAATCTATTGATGTTAAAATAACCAAGTATGAAAAACAATTAGGTGTCCATGTTATTGATGAAGGTTTTGGAATCTCAAAGAAAGATCAAAATAAACTTTTTAACCGTTTTGTTTCTTTTAACAATAAAAGTAATAACCCGAGTACTGGTATTGGTTTGTCTTTGGTAAAAGAGATTGCCGATAAACACAACGCAAAATTACATTTTGATAGTGAAGAAGGTAAGGGAAGTTCTTTTTCTGTTTATTTTAAGCTAGGTAAAGCACATTTTTCAAACGAAGTGGATTTTATAGAAGACGAAGAAAAGTCAGAACCAAGTTTGATAATGCCACCAAAAGATTCAACAAAAGATATTCAAGAAAAAATTAAAGTTTTGATTGTTGAAGATGAACCTGACTTGCGATCATTCATTAAATCTATTTTGGAAGATAAATATGAAATAATTGAGGCTGAAGATGGTGAGGTGGGTTATGAATTGGCTACGAAAGAAACGCCGGCATTCATCATTAGTGATATAATGATGCCTAAGTTAAATGGAGTTGACCTTCTTAAAAAAATCAGAAAAAATATTGAAACGAGCCATATTCCGGTAATTCTTTTAACAGCTAAAACCAATATTGAGAGCAAGCTTGAAGGATTGTCCTATGGAGCTGACGATTATATAACAAAACCATTCAGTGTCCCTTACTTTATAGCTCGAATTGAAAACTTGCTCAATCAACGAAAGCGGTTGCATAATATTTTTAGTGTTTTTGATAAAAGCGTTAGGGATTATAAGCCTATGCCTAGCCTGATTACAGAACAGGATGAAGAGATAATGAAAAAAGTGATGCTCGCCATTGAAGAAAATATAGATAACAATAATTTTTCAGTAGAGGAATTAGGTTCGATTGTAGGAATTAACAGAACCACGTTTAGTAATAAAATCAAAAGCTTAACGGGTTTTACTCCTGTTGAATTCATTAGGGATGTAAGACTAAAGAGAGCGGTACAACTTATTGTCGATACGCAATTACTAATAAAACAAGTGGCTTCAATGACAGGCTTTTCAGATATGAAATATTTTAGTAAGTCCTTCAAAAAGAAATATGGAGTTTCACCAATCGAATATAGAAAACAGAATAAGTAGCTAAAACTAATATAGACAAACCTAATTAAGTATGAGAAAAGCGGTATTGATTATATGCTGTTTTATTACAGTAATCAAATTATTTGCACAAAACAACCCCAGCCATAGTGATGTATTGTGGGTCACCACCCCTAACCATAGCGATTGGCTTTATAAAGTCAATGAAAAAGCTAAAATAAAAGTAGTGCTATATGAATATGGCATTTTACAAGATAACCTTGAAATAACTTATAGTGTTGGTCCCGAGCTCAAGCCTGCTGATATGAGTGGAAATGTTGTATTAAAAAATGGTGAAGCCATTATAGATATCGGAACAATGAAAGAACCTGGCTTTCGAGATTGCCAAATGCAGGTTAAATTGAATGGTGAAATATACAAACACCACATAAAAGTGGGTTTTGATCCCGGAATACTTCAGCCATATACCCCATTACCCGATGACTTTGTGTCGTATTGGCATGCCGCAAAAGAAGAGGCAGCCAAATGTCCGTTTTATTTTGAAAAAACATTTGTACCCGAGTTTTCAAGCAACCAGGTAGATTGCTATTTAGTGAAACTTCAGGTGTATGAAAAGAATCATTTTGTATATGGTTACCTTACTATACCTAAAAAAGAGGGGAAGTTTCCTGTTGTGTTTTCTCCACCGGGCGCTGGAATTAAACCTATGACCCCTTTAAAAGATCTTTTTTATGCTGAAGGGGGATGCATCCGTTTTGATATGGAAATCCATGGAATTAGACCCAATCTGGATAGAGATACCTACACAGAAATAAGCCAAGCATTTGGGAAGGCTAATAACAGTTATTTGGTTAATGGACTTGACAATCGAGATTCCTATTATATGAAAAAGGTTTATCTGTCCTTTGTTCGGGTTGTCGACTATTTAACGACTTTACCACAGTGGGATGGTAAAAACGTAATTGCACAGGGCGGAAGTCAAGGTGGGGCGCTAGCCTTAATTGCTACTGGCTTAGATCAGCGTATAACCTTATGTGCAGCCAATCACCCAGCTTTGAGCGATATGGCTCGTTACAAAAGTGACCGTGCAGGGGGGTACCCACACCTTTTTACAAAATTTGAAGGTATGGACACTCCTGAAAAGCTAAAGACCTTGGAGTACTACGATGTAGTGAATTTTGCAAAGCAAATTACAGCACCTGTATTTATGACTTGGGGCTACAATGATGATACCTGCCCACCAACTACTAGTTATATTGTTTATAACACCATCAAGGGTGAAAAAGAAGCATTAATTACTCCGGTTAACGAACATTGGATTTCAAAGAAGACCCGTTATGCCATTCTCGATTGGATAAAAGAAAATTTAGAATAGCTTTGAAAATTGAGTGAAGCTAAAAACAGTAGACATTAAATAATAAACGGAGAGATATGAATTAATTAAGAATCGCCCATTAATCTGGATCCCTTGCGAATAATTTTTCTGCTTTCTTTCCCTTTAACCACCGTTCCGTTATCTTCTAGCCAGACAATGGCTCCGGTTGGGCATCGTTGAATAGGTTTTTGTGTATTATGATGTTCAGCATAATTGATAACTGGTAAATTATTTTTCATAGTAATTAATTCTCTAGGTGCATCCATGGCACATTTACCACAGGCGGTACAACCCACCAGGCAATCTTCAAGTATGGCCTCACCATGTTCAAGATTTTTACAAGCTACCCAAAGTTTGTGACTTATAGGCTGAAGGGAAAATAAATCTTTAGGGCAAACTTCCACACAGTCGCCACAGGCTGTGCATTTTTCTGTATCCACTATGGGTAGGCCATGTTCGTTCATGGTAATGGCATCAAAATCGCACACTGCTTCACAATCACCATGGCCCAAACAACCCCAGAAACAACCTTTTCCTCCTCCAGAAATGAGAGTGGCCGCTTGACAACTTTCAATTCCGAAATACTGGGCTCGATTGAGAGCTACATTCGTTCCGCCAGCGCAGGCTAGGCGAGCGACTTGTTTTTCTTCAGCACCCAAATCAACACCAAGAAATTCCGCAATAGACTGTCTGCCTTCATCTGTACTAACGGTACATTTACCAGGCAAGGATTTTCCATGAACCAATGCCTCGGCAAATGGCCGGCAACCCGGATACCCGCATGCACCGCAATTGGCGTGTGGCAACATGTCTTCTACCTGGTCTATTCGCGGGTCTTCATAGACATATAGCTTTTTGTTTGCAACAATAAGCATAATGGCAAGAAGTAAGGTTAAGCCCCCCAGTGCGGCTATTGCAGTAATGATAGACATATTTATTTACAAGTTTATTGAAACATGGTTATTCTTTATTTTTCAAGATAGCTTAAAAAATAATTTCAGCCCACTTTCTGCCGGCTATGAGTTCGGCTTTACGAAGCTTCCATTTTTCTTCTGATCCCAGTATTTTAGAAAATGATTTATCGAGTTTGTTAAGGATACTTGAATATCCTGCAACATATACATATGTGTTGGATTTTGAAAGTAGTTCTTTCAGCTCAGCAGTTTGCCCCTCTAGCGCCTTTTCAATTTCAATGGAATCTGCCCAATGTGGTCTTGGACTTAATTCATGAAACGCTTCGAATGTATCCTTGTCATAATAATTGGTAAGGTCACCATCTTTATCATTTAAATACAGTAGTTCCAAACCGCTTCGAGCACCATAAAACAATCGGATTTTTCCTTCCCAACCCTTTACATTTTTATAAATATGTTTGATAAAGGCACGGAAAGGAGCAATACCAGTTCCCATACCAATAAGTATCATATTGGCAGCTTTGTCATCTGGAACCCTAAAGGGCAATTGAAAGGGACCAGTGAGTGTAATTTCATCCCCTTTTTTTCGATTGCATAAATAATTTGAAGCAACGCCTTTATATTCTTCGCCATTGAAATCATCAACATATGTGCAGCGCTTAACTAACATGGTGATTTTTGGATTACCGTTAACTTTTGCTGGTAAATCAGCCACGCTATAGAGTCGATGATGATATGTGTTTCCAAAATCGCCAGTAGCTTTAACCAATACCCCAAAGCTTTGGTCTACTTCGCAATTAAACCCAGGATCTTTTACTTCGAGTTCAATCTCACGTACTTCTTCAGTGTTTTGTGGTGTTAATCGCGAAGTTTTTTTTACGACCGCGTTATACCGTTTTTCTGTATCGAAATCTAATAAATGTGCCATCTTATTTTTTATTTTTATTGTTAATTTTTTATCCAATAGGTTTTCAAATCTATTTTTTATGTTCTTTTCGCTCGCAAAACGTGGTGCAACCACAATTGGAGCAGTTTCTTCGACCCGCCAAAACATCGTCGTCGTTATATTCCTCTTGAAATACCTTTTTCCATAATGTTTGTACAAGCGCCCAAGCCAGTGCAATAGTTACTATGAAACCAATTCCTATGATGAGTGATTTAATCATTCGTTATTTTTTTAAGCGCCCAGACCTGCAAAGCCCATGAAGCAAAGTGATAGAATACCTGCGATAAACAGGGTCAATGCTGTTCCTTTTGAAATTTGTGGTACTTCAGCAAAATTTAACTGTTCCCTTAATCCAGCAATTAATACTAATGCCAATGTAAATCCGGCACCAGCACCTAGGGCATAGACTATACTTTCTAAAAACCCATATTCTTTATTTGTTTGAAATAATGCTACTCCAAGTATGGCACAGTTCGTTGTAATCAATGGGAGGAAAATGCCCAGTGACCTAAATAAAGCAGGGCTTATTTTCTTGATAAACATTTCAACTAATTGAACCGTAGAAGCAATGACAACAATGTAACTAATCAGTTGTAAAAACGGTGCGCCAATGCTTACCAAAAAGGCATGTATCCCATAGGCACACATCGAACTTATTAGCATCACAAACATGACTGCTCCGCCCATTTTTGTGGCTGTTTCCATTCTTCCAGATACACCCAAGAATGGGCAAATACCCAAGAAATAAGCCAAAACAAAGTTATTGACTAAACAAGCATTGAGAAAAATAGCACCTAAAGATTCCGTATTCATGATTTTGCTTTTCTTGTTTGCATTCCATTAATTATTAGTAACCAGATGGCCAGAGTAAAAAAACCGCCAGCAGGTAATATCATTACAATCCAACTTTGAAATCCCTCTGGAAAAAGAGCCATATTGAATAGTGAGCCGTTGCCAAGTATTTCCCTAACCGCTCCTAAACAAAAAAGAGCAAATGTAAATCCCAGGCCCATGCCCAAAGCATCAAAAATGGATTTCCAAACGGTGTTTTTCGATGCAAAAGCTTCTGCTCGACTCAAAATCAAACAGTTTACTACAATAAGGGAGATGAATGCACCTAAGCTTTTGTGCAGTTCAACACTAATGGCTTGAATGGCATAATCTGTTACCGTAACAAATGTGGCGATGATGAGAATATACGAAGCAATGCGTACCTGCTTAGGAACAAAATTTCGAAGTAAGGAAACCAGAATATTAGACATCAATAAAACAAAAGCTGTAGCTAATCCCATAGCAAGGGCATTTTCTGCCGTATTGGAAACGGCCAATACAGGGCACATTCCTAATACCTGTACAAATACGGGGTTGTCTCGCCACAGACCTTTAATGAATTCATCGGTAGTGGTTACTTTTTCCTTTGATGAAGGTTTATCATTGCTCATTGCGGTCTTTTGGTTTTTGATGGTTCTTCTTGTAATGGTCATATAGAATTGGAACTAATTCTGCTGTGCTTGTTCCAATAATGTTTCCTATAGCTCTTGACGAAATTGTGGCTCCAGTGATTCCATCAATTTCCCAAGGATTTTGTTTCTCACCTTGTTTTACCGTAATAACTTTGTTCTGTAATTCTCCACTACTTGATAGGCTTACGTCAAGTGCTTTGAAATTGTTCAGAAACTGTTCCTCTTTTTCTATTTTATCTCCAAGTCCGGGCGTTTCTTTGCTTTCCAAAACTTGAAATCCGATGAGTATTTCCTTGTCAGGCTCGTATCCATATAGTATCCTTATAATATCAGCATATCCTTGGCCTGAAGCTTCAATTGCATATCCTATAATGTTGCCATTCTTATCGTATCCTGCATAAACAGTTGTTTCATTTTTATTTCCTTCTTGCATTTTGAATAATTCCCCACTCGTATTCACACCGAAAGCTCGGGTACTAATAGTTCCCGGTAGCACTTCAAAAATGGCCTTTTCTAATGCCTCGGCTTTTAATCGCTGTACACGAGGAAGCGTCAATTCGAAGGTTGACACAATAAGTAATGCGCTTATAATGCCAATGCCCACCATAGCCAGTAGCATTTTTTTACTGCTCGCACCGTTTTGCGTTTTCATGTTGGCAACTTCACTCATGCGGTTTTTATTTTTCGTTTTGTTCCATACACCCGATTTTTGATAACAGAATCTATGTGAGGAGAAATGGCATTGGCCAACAATATGGAATACATAACCCCTTCTGATAAACCACCCCAAATTCTGATAATAATGGTTAGTATGCCAATAATACCCCCATAAATCCATAAGCCGAGTGGCGTAATTGGTGATGATACCATGTCTGTTGCCATAAATACTGCACCTAGCATCAATCCTCCAGACAATAGCATAAACATAGGTGAGGGGTAAAGCTCACTATTGAATAAATAAAGTGCTCCACTTAATAAGAAAGCACTTAACAGTACCGCTACTGGAATTCTCCAAGACATCATATTTCGTGCAATTAAATAGACACCACCCAAAGCAATGATTATGGCACAGGTTTCTCCTGTCGAACCGCTTATTTGGCCAAAAGCTAACTCTGCTGTCGATGTTGTGATTCCGTCAAATTTAAAGGCTGAAAGGGGAGTTGCTCCCGAAATAGCATCATATTGAGGCTCCATAAACGGCCAAGTAAATACCGACTCGGAAATAGTTGAGAATCGGTTGGACAAAAATGCAGGATGCCATGTGGTAATTGCAACCGGAAAGGCTGCCTGTAAAACAGCTCTGGCAACAAGTGCTGGATTAAATACATTATAGCCTAAACCTCCAAAAATATATTTACCGAGAGTAATCCCAATAACTCCTCCTATGAAAGTCATCCATAATGGAAAGCTTGGAGGTAAAGAAAGCCCTAATAGTAAACCCGTAATTACTGCTGAATAATCGCCAACAGTAGTTTCTTTTTTGGATAGTTTACATAAAACATGTTCGGCTATTACACTGGCAAGGGTGGCTGTAAGAATGACCAGTAAAGCATTTATCCCAAAAGAATAGACGGAGAAAAACACAACTGGCAATAACGCCCAAACCACGTTTTTCATAATGTCTTCGGTACTTCGCCCTTTAACAATATGCGGCGACGAGCTAATATCTAAAGTTTTTTTGAGCATTTAAATTCTGTTTTTTTGAACTTCGCGCTTTCTTACGATTCGTTTTGCCAATCGAAAATACTGTACCAATGGAATGTGAGAAGGACATACATAGGTGCACGATCCGCATTCAAAACAATCCATTAGATTAAAATCTGAAGCCATTTCGTTATAGGCTTCAAATTTTGCCAGTATACCCAGTTTAGATGGATTCAATAAAATAGGACAAGCATCTACGCAGGCACCACATTTAATGCAAGGATATGTTTTAGGTATTCGATTTACATTTTTTTTTGTAAAAACTAGAATGCCTGATGTGCCTTTAACAATAGATATGTTGAGGTTTGAAACAGCAACCCCCATCATGGGGCCACCCATATATACTTCGCTGATTTCTTCGTCAATTCCCACCTGTTCAAGAACAAAACGTAATGGTGTGCCTATTGGAATGGTATAATTTCCTTTCTTTTTAACCCCCGGGCCTGCAATAGTAATGACCCGCTCCTGTATGCCTTGACCATGGGGCAGCAATCTGCCTATCTCTGCAGTTGTCGCAACATTTACAACAACCACACCAACTTCTATAGGAAGCTTTCCTGACGGAATTTCTTCACCCAAAATGGATGTGACCAACATTTTCTCCGCTCCCTGTGGATATTTAACAGGGAGTACTTTTACGGTAACAGGCAAACCTTTGGGGATATGTTTTTTTAAATGATTAGCGGCATCTTGCTTATTGGCTTCAATACCAATAATCACTTTTTGTGTTCCCGTAGCTTTCAATAAATATTTAATGCCATTAAAAATGTCCTTTTCTTGTTCTAACATGACACGGTGGTCTGTAGTTAAATAGGGCTCACACTCAATGCCGTTGATAATCAGTGTGTCACATGTTTTTCCCTCAGGAACTTTCAACTTTACATGTGTTGGAAATGCAGCGCCACCCAGCCCTACAATGCCGGCATCTTGAATTCCCTGAAGAATTTCTTCAGATGTGGCCGTGTCAGGGTCAATCGGACTTCCTTCAAGCACTTCCTGAGTTGAAAAAGGAAATGCTTCAAGAAAAATACCGGGAGACATTTTTCCCGAAATAGTGGGGACATTTGCAATTTTTCGAATCGTACCAGATACCGGAGCGTGCATGGGCACAGAAACATAACCACCTGCTTTCGCTAGTAATTGACCACGATGCACTTCCTGTCCTTCCCGAACCATTATTTCTGAAGGCGCACCGATGTGTTGTGCCATTGGCAAAATAATAACCGGTGAAAATGGAAACTGCTTTATAGCCAAACTATTAGTTTCGTCCTTGCTTTCCGGCGGGTGGATACCGTGTTTAAACGTGTCTTTATAAAAATTGAAAAATGCCATTATGCTATTTGTATATTAATTATACTTCTCGCCTCGGCTTATCCATTTTTCCATATCCTTTGCTAATTGCTCAGAAGGTAATCCTGGATGAATAACACCGGCCGTGCATTTTTCTGCTGCTTTAACCAAATCTTCATAAGGTCCTGCTTTCGGATTTTTTATGTACGCTTTGTTATTTTCATTGTAAGCAAAAATATTCGAGTTGAGCTTAATACACTCATCGCATGAGGTACATTCATCTGTTTCCAACCACGGTGCCATATACTCCCCATTTGTTGACTGCTCTTCAACTGCTACACCATTGTTTTCTGCTGGTTTATCCATAGCCATTTTCAGAATACCATTGCCATTTCCGCCAGCAAGTTTCATGAGACCTTGCGCGATATTTCCAACCACCTCGTTTCTTATTTTTTCTTCAAGGTTTTCTTCTTGTGGTTTTTCTATTTCTACGCCTGCAATATCACGCAACATCAACCAGAAATCCCGTCGTTCTTCACAAGATTCAACAATAGGTTTTGCAACCAAAACTCGGTTGAGTTTTTGGTTTCGGTCTACAGCCCAGATATAAGGGAATTTGCCTTCACGTTCGTTGTCATCCAATTCTAAAAATTCAGCCAACAAAATCATATTATCATTCCAGGCGTTTCGCGGTACTTTTCTAAAGTGTTTCCTGAATCGTGCCTCGGTTAATGCAAAATCTGCAAACGTCATAGGTAATTGCATCTTTTGTTCTTGACCATATTCTAGATATTTTAAATTGTAGGTAGGCCAAACTTGATCTATAGCCGGATTACCAGCTAAATCAAATGCTTCCCTAGCTTTTATTCCATGGTCTGGGTTGTATTTGAATATAGGATAAGCTCTGGATTCTACAGCCAGTTTTGCCTGATGTGCACCCAAATCGTCTGCCACACCATGTTCAGGCTGACAGGTTGTATACAGATTGAAAAGCGCTGGACGTTTGGTCATCAAACCGTCAATGAACCCTTCAATCATTTGACCCGTATTGGCCAATGTGGCTTGCATAACGTAGGTGTTTCTATGAGCCATGGCAATGAGACCAATCTCTTTTCGAGGTTCGCTTTTTCCTTTCCATACTTTACCGTATTGAGCCATGTCTGAAACCTGGCCGATAAACCCTGAAGTACAAGCCTGACCACCTGTATTGGAATATACCTGTGTATCAACAATGATGACTTTTATCGGTTTTCCGGAAGCCATCAAACGAGATAGGTTTTGGAAACCTATATCATACATAGCGCCATCACCACCAAGTGCTACTACTGGCGGACATAGCAACCATTCTTTGTCGGTAAATTGTTTCCAATTGAAATAGGTGAAGAAATCGTCATGCTCAGCGGCATCATATTTTCCTTCGAGCTCCAATTCTGCCTTACGTATAGCTTTAAAGCCATCAGCCATTTTAGCCATATGGCCTTCAAAGATTCCCATGGCCATAGACGTTGAATCTTGGAATAAGTGATTGGCCCAAGGAAATGGATAAGGGTTGAATGGCCAGGTGCTGCCCCATACCGATGTACAACCAGTGGAGTTAAGCATTCCCATGTTAGAGCGACCTTTACCTGTAGTTCCATTAGTATATTTCCATTTGAGATTTTTCAACTGAGCAAGCAGTTGAGTCACGTTCCTTAGCCATTCTTGGTCCACCGGCTCGCCACCCTGTTCAGATTCTAACCTACGGGTTATTTCAGCCATGGTTAAATCTGAATTTTGCATTTCGGTAACAATTTTGGACATGGTTTCTGAGTCGGTCAAATTCACCCGATTCATTAATTTAACTTGAATGTGTTTTTCCAGTTTATCTGTAAGTTCCTCCAAATACGCCATGTGTTTTTCAATACGCGGCTGCATGAGGGATTCAACAGTTGCAGTAAAAATATGTACTACTGATTTCTCGGAACAACCCAAACATGCGCCATCACCACTAGCAAAATTCAAGTAAGCCTCTTTATTCAAGAGAATGGTTTCGAGTGGACCAATTTTTTCCTCTAAATCATCAATACGATTAAATTTTTGAGGTGTACTGGGTAAATCCATCCACAAATCCCATTCCTTGTTCAATCTTGCAATTGAGCCCTCGGTTTGAGGTATTTTAATAAGTGCCTCGTCATTACAGACTTTCACACATTCCATACATCCTTTACATGTAGTTGGATTAATGGTTATGCTGAATAACCCTCCACTATTTTCTTCTTTTTTCTCATGATTATCAAAATAGGGGCGGGTTAAAGCGAATTTAAATTCTCCCAATTCATCTTTAAACCAATCAAATTCTTTGGCTAATTCCGCACGGTTATCGGAGCCGTCAAGAGTCATATCAATGCCATGCTTAATAAAATCATTAACAGTTGCCCCATTTTTTGAGGCGGAAAATAATTTTCGAACATGACCTTCTAGTTTACGCACTGCTTTGGGTAAATGCTCAACTTTTCCATGATTCCTTTTTACCCGTTTTATGATGGTGTCAAAAACATCGGACACATCACTAACAAGTCCGGGTATAGCTGTGTCAGGACAAATGGTGTAACAATCACCACAAGCCGTACAGTTATTTGGAACCCATTCTGGATGTTCAAAACGAATACCTGTCATATCTCTAAATACCGATGAAACAGCTGGCATCACGCTCAAACCTATGAATGGGTCGGTAAGGTTGTCATTTCCCATTCCTTTTAAATAGAAATTACCTGTTTGTTCCCAAAAGCGATGAATATCACTAAGTTTAGATTCACTCTGAGGGATTTCTTTTATCATCCTTGGAATTGGTACACCAGCCACAACACTACCATTTGTTTTGTTTTTGGCTCCTAATTCTTTTTTGGTAATTTCATGTACTTCATCAAAACCACGTTTTACCACACGCATATTATCATCAACAACGCGTTGGCCCTTCGATCCAAATTTGTGTTGTAGTTGGTCTTCAATCGCTTTTAATAATTTTTCTTCTGATAATCCAGATTTTTTCATTAGTGGAGAGGCAGCGAAAAAAGCACCTTGGAAGGCAATCCCTTGCATACGCAATTGCAATTCGGGATCGGTCGCTTCTTCACGTGCAATTTTGAATCCATCAATATAGAACACATGAATATCATTATCTATAATTACCTTTTGGTAATGTTCAGGAATTTCACCCCATACTTCATCTGGAGTTTTTTTATCGCTCTGGATAATGAAACTGCCACCTTTTTTAAGTCCAGCTAGCGCGTTGGTATGTTTAAATACGTTCGGGTCTGGTGATAACACCACATCAACGAAGTAATATTCGCAATTTATTCGAATAGGCTCAGAAGCGGCAGCTAGATAGTAGGTGGTAGGTTGCCCTTTTTTCTCCGAGCCATATTTTGGATTCGCCTTAATGTTATATCCCAGTAGTTCATACAAGGTCATCGCGAGGTTTTTACCTGTAGTAATGGCACCCCAGCCACCTATGGAGTGGAAACGTACTGTGATGGCATCTTTTGGCATAAGGTTGGGGTTTTCAGATCCCCTAACGGCCAATTCTTTAATATTGGGATAAGATGCTTCAATGGTTTCCTGATATGCCTTTTGCTTTGGTGAATTCGGTACTGTTCGAATAAAATCTATGGACAGATAAAATTGCTTTTTATGTTTGCCATCTGGTAGCATATTTTCAATCGCTCCTATGATGCCTTCTGGCTGTAAATCCCGGCTACCCAAACCAAATGCCCCTGAATAAATTGCTGGGATATCCGATAAAGTATATGAGGTTAGTTTAGGGTAAGGTTTCTGTTTTTTATTTATACCGTTTTCAATACACTTGTTCAAAACAGACCGAACTTCTCGAGTAATGGGTGAATCGACAGCCAGTGGTTGGTCCAGTCGCTCTAAAATGGTAACCGCTTTTTTTCCTTTCAATATCTCACCGAGCATGTCTGCTGGGAATGGTCGGAACATCACCAAGTCAACTACTCCTGCTTTAATTCCACGTTTTTCACGTAAGTAATCCACAACGACTTCGGCACTTGGTATCAAACTTCCCTGACCTAAAATAAGGTAATCGGCATCTTCTGCTCGGTAAGTCATAACGCGTTCATAACGTCTACCTGTAAGTTCATGGTATTCTTCAAAGGCTCGGTCTGTCAATTCTTCAATGTGATCAAAGAAGAAAGGACGTTGAGCAGCTACACTTTGCATGTAGGAGTCTTGGTTTTGTACTATACCTGCCATTAAGGGATTGTCTACATCCCATAGCTCGGGAATACGGCGACGTGTTTCACCATAAATAATACGTTGGGCAGGCGTTGGTGTTTTGATAATATCATCGGGCCGGCCTAGATATTCTTTAATCAATTCGCGTTCTGGTAAAAGAAACGACTCGATTAAATGAGTAGTTAAAAAACCATCCTGTGCAATGATACCTGGAGTAAGAGCCAATTCCGCAATACGGTGTGCTATAATGTTCAGGTCAGCAACGTGTTGTGCTTTTTTAGCGAACATTTGAAAAAACCCCGTATCATCCACAGCATGATAATCATCATGACCGGCGTGGACGTTTAGGGTAGATTTGGTCATTGCTCGTGCACCAATATTTAACACATAGGTAAGTCGCTTACCTACTGCAGCATAGAGTGATTCGTGCATGTAGGCAATACCTTGACCGGATGAAAAGTTAGCTGCACGCAAACCAGTCATTGACAGACCAGCGGTTACCGCTGCTGCTGCATGTTCTCCTTCTGGCTCTATAAATATCAATGGTTTGTCAGAAATATTCAAGTGCCCTTTGGCGGCTGCATCAGCCCAAAATTCACCCATTTGTGTGGAGGGTGTAATGGGATATGCTCCAGCGGCATCGGTGGATTCACGTTCACACATGATTGCTGCCGTGTTTCCATCGGTGGCAACCGGTTTACCAGGATATTTAAAATCAATTGATTTGTTTTTCTTTTCTGTTTTTTTTTGAAATATCGACGTGCTCATAGGATGAGATTTTTTGATGCATTATTTTAATGATTACTTACCAATTAATATGGCATGATTAGTCAACTAATTCTTTGGTATATGCGGCTAAATCAATACAGTTTTCCATTTGGTCAAATTCAGCGCTATACTCGTAATCCTTAGTAAATGTTATTGGGCTCAAATCAAAATCTTTGAACTTATCATTGATGGCTTGGCATTTTTTGAGCAAAAGCTCTGCAGTATCCTCTTCATTAAACCTTACATCATTTTTTAATAGAAATCCCATTAAATAAGAGGATATGGAGTTACGCACACTTCTGCATACCATATATGGTACGACATCTTCTGCCGGTCTATTCAATTCGCTTTGCGCTGATTTAAGAAATTGTTCGGCCTGTTCGAATTTGATTTTGATATTATTGGTGTCCATAAGTGAATATTTTAATTAACAATAGAGAATTGTAAAACTCGTAATGAGTAGGTACTAAAATTATGTAAATCAATATTCTTATTTTATGACTTTTGTCAGGAACTATTTGAATGTCAGTATTGAAAAGGGGTTTTGGCTACGAAGTTATTTTACCCTATATCAAGAATGTAACGATATATTTTATTTGGGGTAGGAGTAAATATGGGGTAGAAACATATGCCGACTTTAGCTGATTGTCTTATCCTCTGGGTTCTCCTTCTGATTTGATTTATTAATCAAACGGAAGAAAAGTTGTGAACTGAAATAAAAACTTTTTGGTTCGATATTCACCGAAAAACTCTTATTTGCGAATAGGGCGGTTTGAACTGTAGATATTAATGTGTTTCGCTATAATGTTGACGTGTTTTTTATTTCGTTGTATTTTAAGGCTTATCTATGCCAGTAACATAATTGGTATCATCAACAAAGGTTTTAAAACGATATTGAAACTTTCGTTATTGATAAAAACTGTCGACGGTTACTTGGTAAACAGACTTTTCTCTTGGCATATTGTATCTAGGCCATCTTTGCCACCTTGAATGGAGATTCCTGTTTATATCCAAACCATGCTTGATTGGTCTGGGAAATAAATATTTTTTTTGTAGTTAATAATGTTAGGCTCCTCGGTATTTATAGATTACGGTTATCATGCGTTTAAAATTTTACTGACTTTATTTTAACTACATTCTTTTTCAATCCTTTACCAGAAACGGTCAATATAATATCTCCAGCTTTATATGATGATTGAACTAGCACGACCAATTTACCACTAAATAATTTCATAGTTGGTAAATGAAACATTTCTAATGAGGTGGCATCGCCATTACATGCCGCTCTGTAAGTGCCATTTCCAGTAACTTTAAACTTTAGTTGGTTGTTGGCTGTTGGACAAGGAATATCATTTTTATCAAATACAGAAACTTCAATAAAACTAATGTCTTTACCATTGGCTTTTATTACTTTTCGGTCTGGAGACAAAACAATTTTATAAGGTTTCCCTGCAGTTTTTATGGTTTTCTCGACAACTGGTTTTTGGTTATCTTCGAAAGCAACAACTTTAACTTCCCCCGGTTCATATTTTACATCCTTCCACATTAAACGGTATCTGTTTTGAGGTGTAGAATCATTTTTCTTTTGGATACCCATACTTTTTCCGTTTATAAAAAGCTCTGCACTATCGTAATTGGTGTAAACAAAAATCGGTGTTGTTTCTCCTTCACGTCCTTTCCAGTTCCAATGAGGCAAAATGTGTAAGGTTTCGTCTTTAGTGTTCCATCGGCTTCGATATAAATAGAAACGGTCTTTGGGTAGACCAGCTAAATCGGAAATTCCAAAATAAGAACTTCGTGAAGGCCAGCTTTCGTCGTATGGTGTTGGTTCACCCAAATAATCAAAACCAGTCCAGACAAACTCGCCCATTACCCAAGGCTTGTCATCTTGCAATACAAAATCTTCATCTGGCACATTAGACCAGCTACAAGCTTCTAAATCGTAAGAAGAACATTGAAAATCGTCGTATTGCTTCATCTTTTCTTGAACTACTGGAAATTTGTATATACCGCGCGAGCTCACTGTTGAAGCTGTTTCAGACCCCAAAATAAACCCTTGCGGAAATTTGTTGTATGCTTCTTCGTATAGATGAATACGGTAGTTAAGCCCTGGGATGTCCAGCAATGCACCAAAGCCAGACTCCATTACTGCTTTTACGCGGTCCATACCCACAGTTACGGGTCGGGTTGGGTCTTCTCTGTGAAAAATATCCTGTAGCCATTTAGCACGTTTCACGCCTTCTGCACCCCATTGGTCTGGAACTTCGTTGCCAGAACTCCACATAACAATACAAGGATGGTTACGGGTGGCTCTAACTAGGTTGACAACGTCTTTTTCGGCATATTCATCAAAAAATCGATTGTATCCGTTTTTTACTTTGGGCTTTTTCCATTCATCAAAACTTTCGGCCAAGAACAAAAAGCCCATTTCGTCGCAAAGCTCAAGTTGTTCAAACGACGGCATATTATGTGAACTTCTTATAGCGTTGCAGCCCATGTCCTTTAAAATGGTTAATTGCCTACGTAATGCCGCTTTATTAACCGCCGTTCCCAATGGTCCCAAATCATGATGCAGGCAAACGCCTTTAAACTTGGTTATCCCGCCATTCAGACTAAAACCTTTTTGGGCTTCATATTTAATATTCCTAATACCAAAACGTGTTGATGTTTCATCTTTTAATTCGTTGTCAACAAACAATTTAGAGACAGCTGTATATAGATATGGGGTTTCGGGACTCCAAAGTTTTGGGGTTTCGACTTTTAGGTTTTGGTCAAATTCGTTCCCGAATTTTGTTGATGTTTTAAGTGAAGTGATTTCGTTGCCATCGGAATCAAAAATGCTTGTAACTAAATATCCATTTGTACTTGATACTTTGGTTTTCACATTCACTTTAGCAATGCTATCACTAATATAAGGTGTGGTAATAAAAGTACCCCATTGGTTGATGCTTTCTTGGTTTTTTATAATGAGGCTGACTTTTCGGTAAAGGCCAGCGCCAGGGTACCAGCGTGAAGCGAATTCTTTATTGGTTAGTTTAACGGCCAAGATGTTTTCGCCTTCTTTTATAAAACTAGAAACGTCAAAATAAAAATAACTGTATCCATAAGCCCATTCGCCTACTTTTTTGCCATTCAAGTAGACTTGCGGTTCGCTCATGGCACCTTCAAAAAGCAAAATTGTTTTTTTGTCTTTTTGGACTTCAGTAATATCGAATGTATTTCTGTACCAAGCGGTCCCTATGTGCGGTAATGATCCAGTTCGGCCTGTTTTTTCGGTGGCCACTTTTTCGCCATTCTGTATAATGGCCGTGGTTTGTTTGTCGATTTCTTTGTCAAACGGACCATAAATGGCCCAATCGTGCGGCACTTTAACGGTTTGCCATTTGGAATCGTCAAAACTCATTTGTGAAGCATTTTGGTAATCACCTTTTTTAAATTTCCAGTCGGTATCCAGAATTTTTACTGTTCTGGTTTGGGAATGGCTTAGCTGAGAGAATATAGAAATAAGGATCAGAAATATTTTGAATGGTTTCATTTGTAGTTTTTTGCTATCAGTTTTTATCGGAAGGTTTAAATAGATATCCAACCATTTTTATCGATTCAACTTTGTATTTTTAATCATTACCCAAATATACTTTTTTTGAACTTTACTATGGTTAGTATATGAAAAAAGCTCCTTTTTTAAGGAGCTTTCCAACAAACTAAACTAAACAAACTAATTAGTTTTGTTTTAGAACTGTCTAAAACAAAACACCATTAATTTACTTTAAACTCAAAAACTTCAGAATTTGATGTATTTCCTTTACTGTCATATGTTTTTACAAGCCAGTAATATGTATTTCCAGATACAACATTTACCAAATATTCAGATTTAATAATGTCTGTTGCTACTGTTTCTGTTGGAGGGTTACTCGAGCCAAAAAGTAAATCATAGTTTTCAATATCATCATCAATATCGTTGCCCTTCCATTGTAAAAATGCGTTGGGGATATTTTCGCTTAAGGACTCCCCCATATTTGGAGAAATTAACTCAGCCGGAAATGGAGCGTACGATTTAATTGCCTCACCGGCATTGTAAAAATTCCAAGTGTCACTTCTTGCTATGATGGCTGTTTCATTATTAGACACCACATACCATGCGTATGGCGTACCGCGCAAAATAGTAATGGTTAGGTCTGAAACAGTGCTATTATATTGGGCAATGGTTTGAGTATCTAAATTTTTAAGAACTAATTGATACGAGGTTGTGTTTTCTGCATCTTCCCAATCGAATGTTACGTCGCTTTCGGTATCAGTTATATTAGTGCCTTCATTACACTCTGCATTTTTATTGGGAAAGACCAACGTAGCAGAATTCGGTGGTACTATTTCCTTCGGGTCTGGTTCTGGATTGGAGTCTCCACTGCTACAACCAAAAATCAATAAAATGCCTGCATATATATAGAATTGCTTTATCATTGTTTAACTATTTTTAATTGGTTGTTTTCAATCTTATCATTTATGGTAAGTATGTAAACACCCTTGGTTAAATTTGAAGTAGATATCTTTATATTGTTTTCATATCCAATATATTCATAGACCAATTTGCCTAAAAGAGAATATAGTTGAATCGTTTTTTCTGAAGTTGAATTTCCTAAATAAACGTCAAGTATATCTTTAACGGGGTTTGGATAAGCCTGAATGCGATTATGAAAATAAATGGTATCCTTAAATTCGCCCTGACAGTCTTTTTCACCATTTACCTCTATAGTATTTGCTCCCGGTTGCAATTCCAGGTCAATATTAGAAAGGAAAGTTTGTATGGTAGAGCCGTTTAAGGTTATATAATAGGAATCACTTCCACCCATATTTAAGCTTACGGTACCTTTGGTTTTATCAATTTTCGAAGCCACCGAAATGTCCTCGGGTTCAGTAATGCTTATACTAAAGCATTGCTCATAACCTGATTGGTTTTTTATGGTAATACAAGCTTCATAAGTTCCGGTTTCTAAATTTTCGGCAGAATAAATAGTGGTAAAAGTATCTTGGATATCCATACCATTTCCTGTAATGGAAATGCCATAATTTAAATTTAAATCAGCCGAAATGGTAACGGTACCATTATTACTATTGGAACAGGTTTCACTGCCCGTTTGAATGCTAAAATTGGTAACGGGGAGCGTAAATATTTCGCAACCATTGGCATCAACAGTTGTTCCAAAAGGGGTGTTGGCACAAAGATCGTTATTATTGGTAACACCGTCACTGTCTAAATCATTCGCGTCTATATAAGGTTTGTCCCCGTATATGCGATATTCACCAGGAGCTAATTCAATGGTGGTCGATACATTATCAACTTGAATTGGGGCATTGTTCTCTAATAGATTATACCAAGTACCCGTGGTTTGGAATTCTGGATTGATACTCATGGTACTTGTTCCAAAATTTCCTATAATCGTGATATATTGAATATCATTGGCGGTGGCACCATCATATGAAAGGTGGACGGCTTTTCCTGCATCCATAAGATTGGTCGTAAAGGTTTCTGTCTCAAATATGGGCTCATTAATCTTTAAATCAATAATTTTTGACCAAGTTTCATAAACTGCTCGTCTTTTGGGGTCTTCAAAATATTCCCAAAGAATGGGCTTTTCTCCTGTACGGCCGTTAAAGTCGATACTTACGTCATACCCCAGCTCTCCAAATTGCCAAATCATTTTAGGTCCAGGTACCGTAAAGAAAAATGCGCCAAATGATTCTAATCGTTCTAAATACTCATTAACATTGCTTGCGTCAACCATTAGTCGTTCTTCATCATGGCTTTCCATATAGGAAACGGCCGAAGGCCCATCAAAGCCTTTTACTTTATAAGAAAGGTTTGAAATGTTCGCATTACCATCCATCAAAGCGGCATAATCGTGGTTGAGGTTATTCCAAAGCATGATGCCCTTACCTTCATCGGCACGATAATCGGCCCATTGCTTTTCTTCGGATATGCCACCTAGATGCTCAAAAATTATATAGAAATCTGAATCTGTTTCCCATTGGTAGTCTGCATATTCTTTTAGGATTTCTATCCTATCGGGCTGAAGGTTATCGGTACATCCGCCATCGTTTTCCGAACAATTTTGCGTAAATCCTTTAGTTAAATCCCAGCGAAATCCATCTACGTTATATTCCTCGATCCAATATTTCACGGTGCGCTCAACATATTGTTTGGTGGCTGTAGATTGATGGTTGAAATCGTTAAAGACATTATAGGCATGCTTAGGAGTAGCGTTAAAGAACGGATTGTCTTCTGTTGCCTGACCGTTGTAGCCTCCATTTTCGGTATTCCACATGCGATAATAAGGATTTTGTCCCGATGCATGGTTGTAAACCACATCAACCAACACCGCTATACCACGTTTGTGACATTCGTCAATGAGTTGTTTGAATGCTTCTGCAGTTCCATAGTGTTTATCTAATGCCATATGAAATGAAGGATTATAACCCCAGCTTAAATTGCCGTCAAACTCATTTAGGGGCATAAATTCTATAGCGTTAACCCCGAGAGTTTCTAAATAATCAAGTCGGGCTTTAACGGCATCAAAACTATGAAGTGCATCAAAGTCCCTTATGAGTAATTCATAAATAACCAAATCGGTTTTTTTAGGTCTTTGAAAATTTGTGACTTGCCAGTTGTAATCTGAATCACCAGTTCTCAATAATGTTACGGCATGATTAGTTAATCCAGTGGGATAGGAAGGCAAATTAGGATAAGTAACCGATTCAATATATTGGTCATTAAATTCATCTAAAATAACTGTAGAATAAGGGTCTGCTATTCGTAATTGAGAATCTACAAGGTATTGAAACATGTGGTTGGATTGCGGTGTTAAACCTGTTAATTCTAACCAAAACCTGTCACGCGCGGTATCCTGGTTCATTAGGTAAGTTGCATCTTCCTGCCAATTATTAAAATCTCCAATTATATGTACTGTACTTTTACCCGGTGCATAGAGTACCAATGTTGCTTTGGTATTGTCATTTGGATCTAAATTTATACCATCCAACAGACCAGTTGGGACAGGGTTTAAAGGTGTTAAGCGAGCACTAAAGCTTTTGCTTAAAATTTGACTTCCATCGTTGGCTTCTAATATAAAATCGGTGTCTTCTTTTACTATAAAATCAAAACCGTAATTGGTAGTGCTTGATGCTGTATCAATCTCACTTCCGTTAGCCTTTAATGAAAAGTCTGAAATAACCGTAGTAGTTGCCGAAATAGTTATTTGTGTACCAGAATCTACAATTGTTAATTCTTCCAACGGGGAAGTTAGTGTAAGCTCGTTAACAACACTATCAATTAAAATGTTAAGGTCGGTTGATTGGGAACTTCCATCAGCACTTCTTAAAACAATATCAATAGCTGTAATTGTGCCACTAGGGTTACTGTAAAAACCTTTTATAGATGGGGTCATTTCGAGGCTATAGATATTGCCCGAAACAGGTGTTAAGGCCGGTTGTACAGAATTATTTCCCCAGTCACCTATTACATTGGTCCAATGTGATGTATTATTAATTGTTGCACCTGTATGCGCATAAATGATTCCCGTATAGTCTTCCAATGGTGTGCCTGTAGCATCAAATAGAAGGGTGGCAGGTTGGGATTCTGTTGGGGTAATGCCTCCTTCCCATGATAATTGCGCAAATATTGAAAATTGGCATAATAAAAAAGTTAGTAATAGTATTTTTTTCATAGAAATTAATTTAGATAAAAAAGGACAGATTTTACTTCTGTCCTTTTTTACTATCTATTATTATTTATTGAATTTTGTTTAATTGATAGGTATTATCATTTAAATCTACTCTAACTCTATATAAACCAGCGGCCACGGTGATATTATTATCCGCGTCTCGATCTAGAACTCCATCTAAATCAGCATCACCAAAGTCGTCGCCACTTCCCCAATCATTATTAGATCTAAATTTAATTTCACCATCAATTAGCGTTGCAATATCGCCATACAAAATATTTTCTTGTATTTCGGTAAGCGCAAAATCAGGTCCATCATTTCCCCAGTCATTATACCCAGAACCAACAATACCCCAAACATCAGCTTCAACTATGGAATATTCATTAGTATTGAAATTGACTGTTATTAGATAGTGGCCTTCGGTGACGGTAATATTATTATCAGCATCTTGGTCTAATACACCATCTAAACCGGCATCACCAAAATCATCACCACTTCCCCAATCGTTGTTACTTCTAAACTTAATCTCTCCATCAACTAATTTAAGGCTAGCTTTAAATGTATCAGTGGTGTAGTCATAATAGAGTTTTCCATCAGGACCGGCATTTCCCCAGTCATTATAACCAGAACCAACTACACCCCATGAATATGGTTCAATAGTATAAGAGTTATCATTAGTATTGATTGTAATTTTATAATCGCCTGCGGTAACATTGATATTATTGTCAGGATCTTGATCTAAAACTCCATCCGAACCAGCATCACCAAGGTCATCACCACTTCCCCAATCGTTATTAGTTCTAAATTTAATTTGACCATCTATTAAACTAACATAGCTTACTATAACACCAGATTCACTAGTGGTGTAAAAAAGACCATCTGGTCCACCGTTGCCCCAATCATTATAACCAGAACCAACTACACCCCATTCTGAAATTTCATACTCAGAACCTCCGCCTCCAGCAACTATTTCTGGTAAAACAGCAGTAAGAGCTGCGACAGGTGAAAATTGTTCTGTTGTCGAACTGGCATCTCCTGGGTAAGCTCTAACTCTAAAAGCAAAAGTTCCTGTATTTGAAGCCTCAGTATCTGGATCGTTGTCTAAACCAGCTTCAGTGGCTAATGATAAAAAATCACCAACTGTTAAACCAATTTCGTTAGACATGCTTTCACCTCCAATATTCTGAGCATCTGAAAAATCACCCAAGGCTGAGTATTGTAATTGGTAATTGATGTTTGTTGGTACGCCAAATTCTGCATCATTGAAAACAAATCGTTCAGCAACGTTTGAAGAGGTTTGAGGAGTTAAAACATACTCAGATAAAAAAGTATTTACAAATTCAAATTCTCCTACGGGAGCAGCAGTAAATACTAAATCATCATTTTCTTCACAGGCATTAAAGCTTATTACTGCCAATGCCATTATTAATATAAATTTAATTTTTTTCATCGTTTTGTTTTTTTAGTTTAGAAACCTGAGTTTTGGGTTAAGTTAGGATTAGCCTGAATAGCGGTTAAAGGAATAGGGTAAAGTTTATAATGTTCTGGAATTGAAGCGCCATTAGCTACTCCGCCTTTCCAAGGCCAGGTGTAAGCACTGCCAGTAAATTTACCAAAGCGTATTAAATCTGAACGTCTGTGACCTTCTAAATTCAATTCTCTCGCACGTTCGTCCAGTATAAAGTCTAAAGTTAAATCTGATGACCCAATAGTGGTAGCGTTTACACGAGTTCGAATATCATTTACATATTGCAACGCTGTGTTAGAGTCTCCTCCATTGGCGCCCCTTAATACACATTCTGCATAAATAAGGTAGGCGTCTGCTAACCTAAAAAGTGGAAAATCAGTACTTGAAAATTCTGTTGTAACACCAGAACCGTCAGAGTTGGTGTTTCTAAATTTAACAGAAGGATAGCCATCAGTCCATTCGCGATAGTCATTCATTTCAAAATTGTGACCATCGGTCCAGAATAAACTAGCTCTCTCGTCGTTTGTAGTTCCTAGGTCACCGTAAAGACCATACCAAGCTTGGGTGGCTCTATGTCCAGTCCATCCAGCTGTTGATCCAAAATCTCCGGGATCCATAGTGTCTGTACTTAAGTTTCCGTTTACGATATAAGTCGTGTTTCCATAACTTCTACTCGTGTCGGCATCTGCAATCAATGGAAATATAATTTCGTTTGATGTGTTGTTGTCTGCCGAAAACAGTTTAATAAAGTTTGGCTCTAATTGGTAACCACCATCATTAATTACTTTGTTGATATAGGTTAAAGCTTCATTATATCTCGCTGTACCCGTATAAACCTCTGCATTAAGATATAGTTTCGCTAAAAGCATTTGTGCAGCGGAATTTGTCGCTCTACCGTAATCGTTGTTTGGTGGTAAAGTGCTTTCAATGGCTAAAAGTTCACTTTCAACATAATTGAACAATTCTAACCTCGATGCTTCGGGTAGCAAATCCGTTCCTCCAAAGTTTTCTTCAGTAGAAAGTACACCTTTGCCAAAAATGTCAATTAGATAATAGTAGGCTAAGGATCTTAAAAAACGCACTTCGGAAATGATGCCCTCTTGGTTTTCCACGCTTACGTTTTGTAGAACCGTCAGTAAATTGTTACACTGTGGAATGGTAAAATAAATACGATTAAACAAATACCTGAAGAATTTGTTGTTTTCATCCCAATTTGATGTCGTGGTTAATTGATCTAAACCATCATCGCCCCATCGGTTTTTAATGCCATCGGCAGCAAAATCCTGCAGGTTTACAAGGTTTCTTAAAAATGGAGATTCTCCAGGATCATCTCCTTGAATGTCGGATTTGTCAGCTGCTTCGATGCTTGATAATGCAAACGATGCATACAATCTAGCCAAAATACCTTTTACGGCATTAGGGTCTTGCTCCAATAGTTCTTCTAACGTAAGCTCTACTAAAGGCTGCGTATCTAAGTCGTTTGTACAGCTACTGGTAGAAAACGCCAGAGCTAAACTAAACAGGATTATATAAATTTTATTTTTCATATCTAATTTTTTAAAAGTCAATATTTAAGCCTAATGTATATACACGTGGTCTTGGGTAAAAATCGCTATCTATGGCATTAAAATTTTCTGGATCTTGTCCGCTATAATTTGTTATTAGAAACGGGTTGTTCACAGAAGCATATACTTTTAGGGATACATCTTTAAACGCTTCGTTTACTGTTAGACCTAATGTGATGTTCTCACATCTTAAGAAGGCAGCACTTTCCAAATAGTAATCTGAAAAAGGAACATTACCATTTCTGTTAATAAAATTCGTGTCTGATAGCCCAGAATAGAAATCAACCACATTATTTAAGCTTTCGGTATTTGAAGGAATAGCGGCTTGAACATAACCAATAGCTAGATTACGTGAGTTATAAATTTGTCCGTCTAATTGACCTCTAAAGCTGGCGCTTAAATCCCAGTTTTTGTAGTATGTTGAAAACCCGAATCCAAAAGTCCAATTAGGTCTTAATGCTTTATAATAACGGTCATCATTTGTTATTTGTCCGTCACCATTAAGGTCTACAAAAGAACCAAGGATTGGTCGACCATCCAAATCATAAACTTGTTTGAATACCCAAGCAGAATAAACTTCCTCGCCAACCACATGTCTTGCTAGTTTCACTCCGGTTCCTGTTGGAATGTCCGACTCATCGGCTGAAATATTGCTAACCCCATTTAAGTTGGTTACTTCGGTTTTACTGTAAGCTATATTGCCATTAAGATTTAGTGTAAAATTTTCATTTTCAATAGGAGTAATGCCTAGGTTTAATTCAAACCCTTCATTTTCTGTTTCTCCAATATTTTGAGGGAATAAATTGGTAAATCCTTGACCAGGTGCCACAGGAGCTAGGACTAAAAGATCTTTTGTTTTTCTTTTAAATATGTCGAAAGAACCTGAAACGGCACTATTGTCGAACAATCTGAAATCAATACCCGCGTTGTACGTGGTTGTTTTTTCCCAAGTTAAATTCTCGTTGAACGCACGAGCAGAGTATAGTGAAACACCTGGCAGATATTGTGTTGTGCTATTGCCCACGGTAAATAGGGGTGATGAAGGGAAAAAGCCACCTGCTAATCCCGTAATATCTTGTTGTCCGGTTTTACCATAACCCACTCTTAACTTTAGTTCTTGGAAAAAATCAACGTCTTCTAAGAAACTTTCTTCGTTGATTTTCCATGCCAATGCTGCTGCTGGAAAAATACCCCATACATCATCAGCCCAAACGTCTTCTTTAACAAATAGGGAAGAGGCATCAGCTCTAACAGAAAAGGTCAATAAGTACTTGTTCAAAATATTTATATTACTTCGTCCGAAAAAGGATTGTAAATTAAGAACGTTATAGTATCGGAAATTAGGGTTGCTTTCGTTTACCTGAAGCTCTCTAAGCCCAGTTTCGTTATCGTATAAATACTGTTCTTTGTTACCGTCGTTTTTGAAATTTTGGTACCCGTAGCCTCCTTGAATTTCAAAACTATTTATAACAGAATCGTCAAAATTTTTATTATATACCAAATAGCCTTCTAGGGTGGTATTGGTAATATGCTGGTTTTCTTTAAAGTTTACCCCGGGATTAAAAATGTAACTGTTGGAGGTGTTACTTAATCGGTAGGTCGCAATGGAGTTTTCGCTGTAGCGTTCTAATATTTCAGATCTTGAAGCTTCAACACCAAGGTTTACAACAGCTCTAAGTTCTGGTAGAAAATGCATTTTGTAATCCAACTCAATATTTCCTAAAATTTTATCTGTCTTTTCAGGTCTTGAACGCTGTTTTAAAAGAGCAAGTGGATTGGATTGCCCAATAAGCATTCCAGGAGGGTTAGATGTCGAAGAGGTCGTTGAAAAAAATCCGCCAAAACCTGAACCTTCATCGTAAAGAGGTTTGGTAGGATCCATTACTACAGCTCCAAATAATGCGCCGCCTTCATCAATGGCGTTCTTTTTGGCTGAGATACCTTTTAAGTTCAAATCAACTTTTAAGTGATCGTCTAAGAACTTAGGAGTAAGTTTCAACGAAGCAGTTAAACGTTCGTAATCACTAGTTTTTACAACACCCTCTGTGTTATTGTAGCCTACTGAAGCCCTAAAAGGTATTTTTTGGAACAGATTAGCTCGTGCACTAAAGTTGTGGTTCGTTGAAATGGCCGTCCTATAAATTGCATCTTGCCAGTCGGTATTATAAATTGCTCTTTCTTGTCCGTTGGAATCTGTAAACGTCTGAATAATTTGCTCGGTCGTATTTACAGAATTAATTGGCACGCCTAGTCTATCTGATGCTCCGGTCTCAAAAATGCCTTTATTTTCAAACTCATTGATAAAACGAACAAAATCAGGCCCATTTAGGACATCAATTTTTTTACTTACCGTGTTCGACGACATACTTGTGGAGAAATTAAATTTCGCTTCTCCAGAAGTTCCTTTCTTGGTTGTAATGATGATAACACCATTTGATGCTCTGGATCCATAAATGGCTGTTGCTGATGCATCCTTTAATACACTGAAACTTTCAATGTCATTAGGATTTACCAGACTCAATGGGTTTTTAACACCTGCTGGGTTTGTGTTGTCAATAGCAATTCCGTCAATAACAATTAGTGGGCTGCTGTTGGCGCTTAATGAGGCACCACTCCTAATCCTAATATTTGGTTCGGAATCGGGCTGACCTCCGGCGTTTGTAATTCTAACTCCAGGTGCCTTACCATTTAAGAGCTGATCAGCCGATACTATTGCCCCTTTGTTAAAGTCCTCTGAAGAAACCACATCTACTGATCCAGTAAGGTCTTCTTTTTTTACGCTACCGTAACCAATAATGACTATTTCTTCAAGTTGGGCGGCATCTTCCACCAAAATAACGTCTAATGTCGGTTGTCCTGTATAGGTTATTTCCTTAGTTTGATAACCTACAAAGGTAAATACAAGAACGTCTCCGTTGTTAACTTCAATTTCATACAGTCCGTCAAAGTCTGTTGCTGTACCATTAGAGGTGCCTTTTACAACAACATTTACTCCGGGAAGCGGAAGGGAAGTTGATTGCTCAGTTACTGTTCCTTTTAAACTATTCTGCCCGAATAAAAATACAGGCAAGGCTAGCATAAAAAACAGCAAACTTTTAGTAGTTGTTTTCATATAATTTTGTTAAATAATGAATTAAATAGTTTAGTTATATTTTCACTTCTCATGTCAAACCTATGTAAAGAAACTGTTAAGAAATAATTTTTGTTTACGAAATTTTTAGCGAAAACGTTTTCGTGTTGACAACTTTTCATTAATTGGGCTTAAAAATGATAAAAACGTATAAGTGGTTGTTTAGAAAAATGTTTTCATAACTTTATAAAAAGAAGTAAATAATTGTTACTTTTCAATGAATTCTAAGACATGAAAAAAAAAATAACTTTAAAGCAAATAGCAAAGGAACTGGATGTTTCGGTATCTACAGTATCCAAGGCCTTGAGTGGAAGCAAAGAGATTAGTGAAGATACTACTCAAAAGATACAAGCTTTTGCTAAGTTGTATAATTACAAGCCTAATAACATTGCTCTAAGTTTAAAGAACAGAAAGACCAAAACCATTGGTATTTTAATTCCTGAGATTGTACATCATTTTTTTTCAACCGTAATTCGAGGGATAGAAAGGATAGCCAATAGGCGTGGATATAATGTTATTGTGGGGTTGTCAAATGAGTCGTTTGCAAAGGAGATTATTAATATGGAAATGTTGGCCAATGGTAGTATAGATGGGTTTATTCTGTCCATTTCAAAAGAAACATTACTAAAACAAGATTACCACCATTTTCATGCCACTATAAATCAAGGTATGCCCATTGTAATGTTTGATAGAGTGGTAAATGAAGTAGATTGCGACAAAGTGATAGTTGACGATTTTAACGGAGCGGTAAAAGCAGTAAAGAAACTTATTGAAAACCATTGTAAAAATATAGCCCTAGTTACTACTATGGATTATATTAGTGTAGGCAAACTTAGAACTCAAGGGTATCTTGAAGCTTTAGAACATCACAGCATAGTTCCCGACCCCAATATGATTTTAAAAATCGATGACAGTTTAAATGTGGAAAACCATTTGGAAATACTGGAGACCGAAATCGCTCAATTTTTACAAACGAATCCCAAAATTGATGGGGTTTTTGCTGTTAACGAGTTGTATGCCGTTACGGTTATGAAGGTAGCCAAAAAGCTTGGGTTTCATGTTCCTGATGATATTCAAGTCATTGGTTTTACCGACGGTGTACTTTCTAAACATGCCACGCCAAGTTTAACCACGGTAAGTCAGCATGGTCAAAAAATGGGGGAACAAGCTGCAAATTTATTGATAGACAGATTGGAAGCAGAAGACGCCGAAAGTGAACAGTATTTTAGTAATAACAATGAAAAGCGCGATTTTATAAAGGTGGTTATTGAGACTGAAATTATTGAAAGAGAATCAACTAAATAAAAATTTATTTGGAAGAATAAAAATCTTTTCTATATCTTTGATGCGAAATCAAAACTTATATTTTCACTTCTCACGTAAGTTTTGATAAGTAAATATCGCTTATCAAATAGTATTAATTAAACATACTATTTAATGGAAAAGCGTAGATTAAGTTTCTTGGAAATTTGGAACATGAGTTTCGGATTTTTAGGAATACAGATGGGTTTCGCCCTTCAAAATGCCAATGCCAGTAGAATTCTTCAAATTTTCGGAGCCGACGTTCACGAACTGTCATGGTTTTGGATAATTGCGCCCTTAATGGGGCTAATAGTACAACCCGTTATTGGGCATTACAGCGATAAGACTTGGGGACGTTTTGGCAGGCGTAAGCCGTATTTTTTAATTGGAGCCATTTTAGCTTCTGTAGGTTTGGTGCTTATGCCACAGGCCGATATGTTTATTGCCTATTTACCTGCCTTATGGGTAGGTGCAGGAATGCTAATGATTATGGATGCGTCTTTCAATATTGCCATGGAGCCGTTTCGCGCTTTAGTAGGTGATAATTTAAGGACAGACCAACGTACTTTAGGCTTTAGTGTTCAAACAGCGTTAATTGGATTTGGAGCAGTAATTGGTTCTTGGTTGCCTTATGCCTTGGCTAATTGGTTCGGTGTTTCAAATGAAACTACTGCGGGAGCTGTGCCTTCAAACTTGATTTGGTCTTTTATTATTGGAGCTATTATTTTAATTGTTTCCATTTTAATTACTGTATTGACGACCAAAGAGTATTCCCCAGAAGAGTTGGCGCTAATTGAAGAACGGAAAGCGCAATCTGATGAGATACAGATAGTCGTTGAAGAGAAGGAGTCTAGTTTACTGGATATTTTTGAAGACTTTAAAAAAATGCCCACCACCATGCGTCAATTGAGTTGGGTGCAATTCTTTTCATGGTTCGGTCTTTTTGGTATGTGGGTATTTGCAACGCCGGCCATTGCACAGCATACTTATGGTTTGCCTTATACCGATAGCAATAGTACTGTCTATCAAGATGCTGGTGATTGGGTGGGGATATTGTTTGGTGTTTACAATTTAGTTTCTGCATTTTATGCATTCGCATTACCATATATCGCAAAAAAAATAGGAAGAAAAAAAACACATGCAGCTTCTCTTGTTATAGGAGGTATAGGACTTCTTTCAATTTACATAATGCCAGATAAAAATTGGCTCATTGTCTCTATGGTTGGTGTGGGTATTGCCTGGGCCAGTATTTTGGCCATGCCTTACGCTATTTTGGCGGGTTCTATTTCGCCCAAAAAGATGGGGGTTTATATGGGTATTTTTAATTTCTTCATCGTGATGCCACAAATTATCAATGCTTTAATTGGTGGTCCGCTTGTAAAGTATGCTTATGGTAACCACGCCATATTTGCTCTGGTTATGAGTGGTTTAAGTTTTTTAATCGCAGCATCTTTAGTGTCTAAAGTTAAGGATGTTGACGATGTTGTACAATAGAATATAAAATAGAATGAATAGTAAAATAGGAGTCATTTTCGATTTAGATGGTGTTATTGTCGATACCGCAAAATACCATTATTTGGCATGGAAAAGCCTTGCCGACGACTTAGGTTTTGAATTTACCGAAAAGCACAATGAATTACTAAAAGGCGTGAGTAGAGTTAGGTCTTTAGAAATATTACTTAACATAGGAAAAGTTCAACTTTCAGAAGAAAAGAGACAAGTCGTTTTAGTGAGTAAAAATGTAGAATATCTGGAGTTCATAAAAAAAATGAATTCAAGTGAAATTCTCCCTGGGGTACAGGATTTACTCGATACTTTGGATGAGTTGGGCATAAAATACGTACTTGGATCGGCAAGCAAAAATGCGCCACTCATTTTAAAGCAAGTTGGTCTTTTTGACCGATTCACAGGTATAGTTGATGGCAATAGTGTCTCTAAAGCCAAGCCAGACCCAGAGGTGTTTTTAATTGGAGCTGAAAAGTTACATCTACAGCCAGAGCAGTGCATCGTTTTTGAAGATGCAATTGCAGGAATCGAAGCTGCCAATGCAGCAAACATGATTTCAATTGGTGTTGGCGATAAAGCTACACTTGAAGAAGCGGATTTCAATATTGAAAGTTTAACGGAGATTACCGCCGATTTTATAAGAGAGTTAGTTAAAGGAAAAAAGAAACAAAAAGTTTAGAAAAAGGAAAAGGAGGTTCTTAATTAGAACAGCTATTTTCTCAAATCTAACCTGTCATATCTTAAAAAAGGATGAATCAAGATTATATAAAACCAGACAACTGGTCTATCATAGAAGAAGGTTTTGACCCGAAGCGTGTAAAGTCTTCCGAAAGTCTGTTCAGCATTGGTAATGGAGCCATGGGACAGCGTGCCAATTTTGAAGAACAATATTCTGGCGAAACATTTCAAGGAAGTTATATTGCGGGCGTATATTATCCCGATAAAACCCGTGTAGGGTGGTGGAAAAATGGCTATCCGGAATACTTTGCCAAAGTGCTGAATGCGCCCAATTGGATTGGTGTTAGTGTTAATGTTAATGGTGAGGTTTTGGATTTATTCAGCGTTGAACAAATAGAAAATTTCCGCAGGGAATTGAACATGAAAGAAGGCTGGTTGTCCAGAAGTTTTACTGCTACCCTTTATAACGATACTAAAGTTAAGGTTGAGGTTTTACGCTTTTTAAGTTTGAATTTAGATGAGCTGGGAGCTATAAAATATAACGTTACGCCGTTAAATGCTGATGCCGAAATTGAGTTTAAACCCTATTTGGATAGTGGAATTACAAATGAAGATACCAATTGGGACCATCAGTTTTGGAACACAACAAACGTAGAGGCCAATGGCAATCAAGCGTTTATTGAGGCACACACCATGAAAACCGATTTCCATACCTGCACATTTATGGAAACCAGTGTTTTTATTGAAGATACTCAACAAAATATTAAACCAGAACAGTCTAAAACGGAAACCATAATTTCTTTCGATTACAATTTAAAAGTCAAAAAAGGCCAAACAGTAAGCCTGGTTAAGTTTGGTGGATATACGGTTAGTAGAAATCACGAGAAATCGCAGCTTATGGATGCTGCAAAAACCGTTTTGGCCAAAGCAAATAGTTTAGGCTTTACCTCACTTTTAGAAGGTCAAAAACAAGCATGGGGCGATATTTGGAATATGTCAGATATCACAATTGACGGTGATGTTAAGGCTCAACAAGGCATTCGTTTTAATATTTTTCAGTTAAACCAAACATATTTGGGGAAAGATTCCAGATTAAACATAGGCCCCAAAGGATTTACCGGTGAAAAGTACGGCGGAAGTACCTATTGGGACACCGAGGCCTATTGCATCCCGTTTTATATGGCTACGAAAGACCAAAATGTAGCACGAAACCTTTTGGAGTATCGTTACAATCACTTAGAAAAGGCCATTGAAAATGCGGAAAATTTAGGTTTTAAAAATGGAGCAGCACTTTACCCCATGGTAACCATGAATGGCGAAGAGTGTCACAACGAGTGGGAAATTACTTTTGAAGAAATACACCGAAACGGTGCCATTGCCTTTGCCATTTATAGCTATTACCGTTACACCGGCGATTACAGTTATATTCCTGAAAAAGGCCTTGAAGTTTTAATTGGTATAGCTCGATTTTGGCACCAACGTGCCAACTTTTCAACCAACAAAAATAAGTATGTCATTTTAGGAGTTACAGGTCCAAATGAATATGAAAATAACGTGAACAACAATTGGTACACCAACTACTTGGCTCAATGGTGCATTAATTATGCTATTGAAAACATTAGTAAAATAGAAACGGAATATGCTTCCGATTTTATTCGAATAATGAACAAAGTGAAGCTTTCAACTTTGGAATTGGCCGAATGGAAAGCAGTTGCAGATAATATGTATTTCCCGTATTCAGAAAAGCACAATGTTTATCTTCAACAAGATGGGTTTTTAGATAAAGAGTTAATCACTGTTGCCGATTTAGATAAAAATCAACTTCCAATAAACCAAAAATGGAGTTGGGATAGAATATTGCGCTCACCATACATAAAACAGGCCGATGTACTTCAAGGTTTTTACTTTTTTGAAGATCGATTTAACCATGAAGAACTCCAGCGCCATTTCGATTTTTATGAGCCTTTTACGGTTCACGAAAGTTCACTTTCACCCTGTGTACACAGTATTCAAGCGGCCAAATTGAATAGGATGGAACAAGCCTATGCGTTCTATTTGCGTACATCACGTTTAGATTTAGACGATTATAACAAGGAAGTCCACGAGGGACTGCACATTACAAGTATGGCAGGAACATGGATGAGCATTGTAGAAGGTTTTGGCGGTATGAGGGTAAAGAATAATACGTTGCATTTCGAGCCTAAAATCCCAGAACAATGGCAAGGTTTTTCCTTTAAAGTGAATTTTAGAAACCAAATCATCAAGGTTAATGTAACAAAAAAGAAGACCATCTTTAAATTGATTAGTGGTGATGATTTAGAAGTATTAGTGAATGGGAGTCCCGTAATGATAAAGAAAGACAGTGCTCTTCAAACTCAATTTGACAATTAAAAAAGCAAAAATATGAAAACATATATTTTAACTATTGCCATATTCTTTTTGGTGTTCTCTTGCGTTCGTGCGCAAGAGCTCGAGTCCCCAAACGGAGAAATAACTCTTAAATTTCAGTTAAAAGATGACGGAATACCTACGTACCAACTCTTTTACAAAAACAAAGTGGTTGTTAATACGAGCAGATTGGGCTTTGAATTAAAGAGTGATAAAAAATCATTACTTGATGATTTTACCATTTCAAATACCGAAACGATTGTTTTTGATGAAACCTGGAAGCCTGTTTGGGGTGAAGAAAGTGAAATAAGAAACCAATACAACGAGTTGGCTGTAACCTTAAAACAAAACGAAACCAATCGTTCCGTGCTTGTTCGTTTTCGTTTATTTAATGATGGGTTGGGGTTTCGCTATGAATTTCCGCAGCAAAATGAACTCATATATTTTGTGATTAAGGAAGAAAAAACACAATTCGCTATGACGGGCGACCATACCGCTTTTTGGATCCCTGGAGATTACGATTCACAAGAATACGATTACACGGAATCTAAACTTTCAGAAATGCGAGAACAATTTGATACTGCTGTAACTCACAATGCTTCACAAGAACAGTTTTCAAAAACAGGGGTGCAAACCGCATTAATGATGAAAACTGATGACGGCTTGTACATTAACTTACATGAGGCGGCACTCATAAATTATTCATGTATGCACCTTGATTTGGATGACGAAAATTTTGTTTTTGAATCGCATTTAACACCAGATGCTGTTGGAGATAAAGGTTATATGCAGGCGCCGTGCAATTCACCTTGGAGAACCATAATGGTAAGCGATGATGCCCGTGATATTCTGGCATCAAAAATAACTTTGAATTTAAATGACCCTTGTAAAATTGAAGATACATCATGGATAAAACCAGTTAAATATATTGGGGTTTGGTGGGAAATGATTACAGGAAAAAGTTCATGGGCCTATACTGATGATGTGCCTTCTGTTCAGTTGGGAGTTACAGATTATTCAAAATTAGAACCTAATGGAAAACATGCTGCCAACACAGACCACGTTAAATATTATATTGATTTTGCTTCAAAACATGGTTTTGATGGTGTATTAGTTGAAGGATGGAACGAAGGTTGGGAAGATTGGTTTGGTAAATCGAAAGATTATGTATTCGATTTTGTGACACCTTATCCAGATTTCGATGTTGATGAAGTACATGAATACGCTAAATCGAAAGGTGTTAAAATGATAATGCACCACGAGACTTCTGGGGCTACAAGAAACTACGAACGCCACATGGATAGCGCATACCAATTTATGAAAGACAACGGTTACGATGCAGTAAAAAGTGGTTACGTAGGCAACATTTTACCAAGAGGAGAACACCATTATAGCCAATGGATTGTAAACCATTATCAATATGCTATTGAAAAAGCGGCCGATTATCAAATTATGGTCAATGCCCATGAAGCGGTGAGGCCAACAGGAATTTGCAGAACCTACCCCAATTTAATTGGTAACGAATCGGCTAGGGGTACCGAGTTTCAGGCATTTGGCGGCTCTAAACCAAACCATGTTACGGTATTGCCCTTTACACGTTTAATTGGTGGCCCAATGGATTATACTCCAGGTATTTTCGAAATGGACATTAGCAAGTTAAATCCTGAAAATAATTCACATGTAAATAGCACTATCGCCAACCAATTGGCCTTGTACGTTACCATGTGCAGCCCATTACAAATGGCTGCCGATTTACCAGAGCATTACCAACAATTTATGGACGCCTTTCAGTTTATTAAAGATGTGGCAATAGATTGGGACAAAAGTGTTTATTTGGAAGCCGAGCCTGGTAAATACATCACGGTGGCTCGTAAAGAAAAAGGGACTAATAATTGGTTTATTGGCAATGTAAACGGTAATGAAACAAGAACTTCCAAAATCGAATTTGATTTCTTGGAAAAAGGTAAAACGTACCTAGCAACTATTTATTCTGATGCCAAAGATGCCCATTATAAAACCAATCCGCAGGCCTATACCATAAAATCCAAGAAGGTAACAAGCAAATCAAAATTGTCGCAATTGTCCGTTCCTGGAGGAGGGTATGCCATTAGTATTTTGGAAATTAAATAAGATGAGAACATGATAGGATATATAAAGAATCAAAAAAGTAATAAACATGTCATTCTAATTGTTTTGATATCTGTTTTTACTTTAAATTTATCTTGTAAAAAGGAAGACAAAATGGCAACAGATGGAGTCCAAATGAATACTTCAACCGAAAGACAGGATATTGAGCGCATTGAGCCATTAAATTGGTGGGTCGGTTTTAAAAATAGAGACCTGCAGCTATTAGTGAAACATCCAAATATTTCAGAATATAGTCCTGAAATTTCTTACGAAGGTGTTTCTTTGTTAAAAGTGAACAAAGCCGATAGCCCTAATTATTTGTTTCTTGATTTAAGCATTTCTGAAACAGCTTTTGCTGGGAAATTCAATATTGTTTTTAAGCATAAAAACAAAGAGGAACTCATTCATTCCTATGAATTGAAATCCAGAGAAAAACCCTCTGAAGATTACATAGGTTTTAATAGTAGTGATGCCATTTATTTAATTACTCCTGATAGGTTTTCCAATGGAAATCCAAATAACGATATTATTGAAACTCTTAATGAGGCAAGTATTGACAGAAACGATAACTACGCCAGGCATGGTGGCGACATTCAGGGCATAACAAACCACCTAGATTATATTGAAGATTTAGGTTTTACCGCTATTTGGCCAACCCCGCTGCTTACAAACAATATGTATCAAGGGTCTTACCATGGTTACGCAATGACCGATTTTTACCAAATAGACCCGCGATTTGGAACCATGGAAGAATACCTTGAATTGTCTTCAAAAATGGCTTCAAAAGGAATGAAACTCATCATGGATCAGGTGGCCAACCATTGTGGACTAGAGCATTGGTGGATAAAGGATTTACCATTTAAAGATTGGATAAACCACCAAGACAATTATTTGGAAAATTTAGAAAATTGGGAAGGTAGCAAAAGCATAACCACAAATCATAGGCGTACCACAAACCAAGATATTTATGCATCGAAAGTGGATAAAGATAATATGAGCGAAGGCTGGTTTGTTTCCGTAATGCCCGATATGAATCAACGGAATCCCTTCATGGCAACATATACCATTCAAAACAGTATTTGGTGGATTGAAACGGCAAAATTGGGTGGTATTCGGCAAGATACTTATCCGTATCCCGATAAACATTTCATGAGTAAATGGGCGGGTGAAATCATGAATGAATACCCAAACTTCAGTATTGTGGGCGAGGAGTGGACAACCAATCCGTTGCTAATTGCCTATTGGCAGCAAGGAAACCCGAATAGCGATGGCTATAATTCAAATTTAAAATCGCCCATGGATTTTGCCATGCAAGATATCATTGTAAGGGCTTTGAATAATGGAGAATCTTGGGACTCTGGTTTTGTTGAAATTTATAAAGGCCTTGCCAACGATTTTGCATATGTGTCTCCAAAGGATATTATGGTATTTCCAGACAACCATGATATGAGCCGTATTTTTACCCAACTTCACGGTAATATAGAAAATACCAAAATGGCATTAAGCTACATTTTAATGATGCCTAGAATTCCACAAATTTATTATGGCACCGAAATCCTGATGGAAGATTTTGATAAGCCGGGAGACCACGGTTTGGTAAGAAGTGATTTTCCTGGTGGATGGGACGACGACAAAATAAATGCCTTTACGGGTGATGGCTTGAGTGATGCCCAAAAAGGGATGCAATTCTTTCTTCGGAAAATATTGAATTACAGAAAAACAAGTCAAGCTATACATGAGGGTAAAACGGTGCATTTTGTGCCAGAAAACGGTATTTATGTTTTGTTTAGAGTTGTTAATGATGAAACTGTTGTTTTGATTTTGAATAAAAATGAAAATGAAGTGGAACTGGATTTAAGTCGTTTCGATGAGCTTCAGCTTAATGGTAAAGTCATGAGAAACGTTACTAGCAGCGCCCAGTTTAAATGGGAAGGTAATTTGGTGCTTTCAGAAAAGGGACCTGTAATTCTCACTACAAAAATCTGATGAAAAGTCGTTCTAAAATTAGCCTTGTCGACAAGAGCATGGCATTCATGCTGCTTGCTTTGTTTATAACGGTTTTCGGGTGTAAAAAAGACATAAAAGCCATTAAATCTTCGGAGTCCAATAGGGTTGAGGTTAAAAAAAAGCAAGTGGTCTATCAAGTATTTACACGTTTATTCGGAAATACAAATACCACAAACAAACCATGGGGCACTATTGAGGAAAACGGTGTTGGGAAGTTTAATGATTTTACCGATAAAGCTTTGACCGAAATAAAGAATTTAGGAGTCACGCATATTTGGTACACTGGTGTTCTTCATCATGATGTGATTACCGATTACTCAAAATATGGCATTTCAAATGATGACCCAGATGTGGTAAAAGGCCGTGCAGGCTCACCCTACGCAGTTAAGGATTATTATAACGTTAACCCAGATTTGGCAGTTTACGTTGAAAATCGTCTAGAGGAATTTGAAGCCTTGATTAACCGCACACACAATGTCGGTTTAAAAGTCATTATAGATATAGTACCAAACCATGTAGCTCGAAATTACAAGAGTATTTCTAAGCCAAAGTCCATAAAGGATTTTGGAGAAGATGATGATACTTCTTTGACTTACCAGGTTAATAATAATTTTTACTACAATCCAACCGAAGCATTCAAAGTTCCCGTTTGGGTAAACGGCTATTCACCATTAGGCGAAGAAAAGCATGTGCTCGAGGATGGAAAGTTTTATGAAAATCCTGCAAAATGGACAGGTAACGGATCTCGTCTGTCACAGCCAAAAATGGACGATTGGTACGAAACCGTTAAGATAAATTACGGTATTTCTCCTGATGGTAAAAAAGACTTTAATGAACTACCGGTTGGATTTGAGAACGAGAACTACAAAAAACATTTTGAATTTTGGCGCGATAAAACGGTTCCAGATTCGTGGGTGAAATTCCGAGATATTGCACTTTACTGGCTTGAAAAAGGAGTTGATGGTTTTCGTTACGATATGGCCGAAATGGTACCTGTTGAATTTTGGAGTTTTATGAATTCAACGATAAAAATGAAAAAGCCCGATGCTTTTTTATTGGCCGAAGTTTATAATCCATCACTATATCGCAATTATATCAAGAAAGGAAAAATGGATTATTTATACGACAAGGTTCAACTATATGATACCATTAAGCATGTCATGCAAGGCCACGGAAAAACCGATAATATCCCGGCTATTTTTGAAGATTTAAAAGATATCGAGCACCAAATGCTGCACTTTCTTGAAAATCATGATGAACAGCGTATCTCTAGTCGGGATTTTGCTAATAGTGCTGAAAAAGGCAAACCGGCCATGGTTGTTTCGGCAACATCAACAACAGCGCCCACCATGATTTATTTTGGACAGGAAGTAGGTGAAGATGGTTCAGAAGCGCCCGGTTTTGGAGATCCAACCAGAACTTCAATTTACGATTATGTTGGGGTGCCAGCGCATCAACGTTGGATCAATAACAAACAATTTGATGGCGGGCAATTAACTGAATCAGAAAAGGTTTTAAGGGACTTTTACAAAAGGTTGTTGAATTTTACCATAACTAGTTTAGCTTTAATGGGGGAATACAGAGACATTCATTTGTATAATAGAAAAAACACCGATAATTATACCGACAAAGTGTTAAGTTTTGTGCGGTGGAATGAAGATGAAAAGCTAATAATCGTTTCGAATTTTGATGATGAAGGCATTCAGGAGTTCAATTTAAAAGTTCCTAAGGCCATTGTTGAGGCTTGGGGATTATCAAATGGAGCTTACAGTATTAAAGATCAACTATACCATCAATTTTCAGAAAAATTGCTTGTGGAAAATAATATCGGAAACATTCAAATAAAGTTGAAACCCTTAGAATCGTTCATATTAAAAGTTGAATAACATGAAAAAAATCATTAGCTTTCTTTTAGTGGCTATAGCTTTTTTCAATTGTAAACAAAATGAGGAAAAAGTACTAGAAGTTAAAGAGAACATACCTTTCATTTGGGAAGGAGCAAACGTGTACTTTCTATTGACCGACCGCTTTAATAATGGTGATACATCCAATGATATCAATTTTGATAGAATCGCTGAAACAGGAAAACTTCGTGGTTTTGAGGGCGGTGATATTAAAGGGGTAACGCAAAAAATTAAGGATGGATATTTTACAAATTTAGGAATCAATGCGATTTGGATGACACCTATTGTTGAGCAAATTCATGGAGCTACAAATGAAGGCACAGGAAACACCTATGCTTTTCACGGTTATTGGACCAGCGATTGGACCAACATCGACCCGAATTTTGGAACCAGAGAAGATTTGCACGAATTAGTGGAAACAGCTCATAAGAATGGTATCCGTATTTTATTGGATGCCGTTATAAACCACACGGGGCCTGTCACTAAAATTGATCCAGTTTGGCCAAAATCATGGGTACGTACTGAGCCGCAATGTGATTATAAATCTTTTGAAAATACTGTTACATGCACGCTGGTCAATAATCTTCCAGATATAAGGACAGAAAGTGACCATGAGGTTGAATTGCCACAACAATTGGTTGAAAAATGGAAAAGGGAAGGGCGTTACGAAAAGGAAGTTGTAGAGCTGGACGCTTTCTTTAAGCGTACAAACTATATGAGAGCACCGCGATTTTATATCATGAAATGGCTTACCGATTATATTAGGGAATTTGGAATTGATGGCTATCGAGTAGATACGGTTAAACATACCGAACCCTATGTTTGGCAAGAGTTTAAAGATCAGTGTGATTTTGCTTTTGAACAATTCAAAAAGAATAATCCGGAAAAAGTATTGGACGACAGTACTTTTTATTTAGTGGGGGAAGTTTACAATTATGGTATTTCGGGAGGGAAATTTTTCGATTTTGGTGATAAAAAAGTAAACTATTTTGATGATGCTTTCAACAGTTTGATAAATTTTGAACTAAAATGGAATTCGGCTCAACAACCAATGGAGCTGATGTTTAGTAGATATGCAAATGTTTTGAATTCAGAATTAAAGGGCTACGGAATATTAAATTATTTAAGTTCGCATGATGACGGGCAACCTTTTGATGAAAACAGAGAAAAACCGTTTGAAACAGCAACCAAACTGTTGTTGTGTCCAGGTACATCACAGGTGTATTATGGAGATGAATCGGCGCGGTCTTTAGTGGTAGAAGGCACTCACGGCGATGCCACTTTGCGTTCGTTCATGAATTGGGATGCTGTTAAAAACAACCCCGAGACGAGCGCTATTTTAAACCATTGGCAAAAATTGGGTCGGTTTCGCACAAACCATCCGGCAATAGGAGCTGGGGTTCATCAAATGTTAACCCAAGAACCTTACGTTTTTTCTAGGAAGTTTTCAAAAGGTGAGTATAAAGATGTTGTGGTAGTGGGGTTAGAATTGCCCAAAGGAAACAAAGTGCTTGATGTTTCTCAAGCGTTTGCGGATGGGCAAATGCTTTACGACGCATATTCCAATTCAATTTCAACAGTAAAAGGTGGTAAAGTCGAAATTGATACACCCTATGAAATTGTATTATTGGAAAATCAATAGATTTATTTAACACTTTTAATATTCGAAGAGTCCCGTATCACCAATTCTGCGTCAAGAATGATTTTATTTAAGCTTTGCTTTATTGAAGGTTGTTTGGTGTATTCCAAAAGCCGTTTGGCCGCTTGCTTACCAATTTCTTCACTATGCTGTTTTACACTGGTAATACTTGGGGTAGCGATAGCTGTAAAAGGTTCGTCTCCAAAACCTACTAAAGCCATTTCTTGCGGCACTTTTATGTTTTGTTCTTTTAAAACTTCAAGCGCACCAAGTGCGGCATGGTCGCTAGCAACATAAACGGCATCGGGTCTATTTTTTAAATTAAGGAGTTGCCTCATTTTTTTCCGTCCGTCCTCAATATTTAAGTGGCATTCAATTAATAATTCATTATCCAAAGGTAAATTGTGCTTTTTCAGTGCATCTGTATACCCTTTAATTCTATTATTAAAAATTCTTGTGTGTCTGTAGCCACCAATATGAGCTATGCGCTTACAGCCTTGTTCAACCAAATGTTCAACAATCATATGGCTGCTATCGAAGTCGTTAATACCAATATAATCGACATTCAAATCGTTTTCACCACGGTCAAACAAAATTAAAGGAATACCTTTGGATTTTATTTTTTCGTAATAATTCAAATCAACAGTTTCATTGGCCATTGATGCTATAATGCCGTCAACTTGGGTAAAAAGTAAGGTGTCAATATTATTGCACTCTTTTTTATAGGACTCGTTAGATTGGGTCATAATGATGTTATAACCCTCTTTATTAAGCACTTCTTCTATGTTTTGAATAACCGAAGAGAAGAAGTTACTATTAGTACGTGGTACAATAACACCCACCAGGTTACTTTTTCCTTTACGAAGTGCACTTGCCAAATGGTTGGGCTGGTAGTTCAGGTTTTTGGCTACTTGCTTAACCGCTTGTTTAGTTTTTTCACTGATGCGCGAATCGTTATGCAGCGCTTTTGAGACTGCTGCAGTAGATATGTTTAGCACATTCGCAATATCTTTTATGGTAGTTTTTCTTTTGATAATTATTTTTTTTATACCTTTGCTTAATCGTTTAAGCAAATATAGTGCGATAATTTTTATAATCAAAACTTAACTGAATAAGATAACGTTGTAGATTATATGCGCTTTTTAAGGGTTTTGGTTAAACGTTTAACCAGTTATTAATTAAAACTAAACACAATTCAAAAATGAAAAAAGTAGTCACTTTTGGGGAAATTATGCTGCGTTTGGCACCTCAAGGATTTTTAAGATTCTCACAAGCTAGTAGCTTCGACGTTGTTTATGGTGGTGGTGAATCTAACGTAGCCGTTTCATTGGCTAATTATGGAGTACCAGTAGATTTTGTAACGCGTTTGCCAAAAAATGATATTGGTGAATGTGCTATGATGGAAATGAGAAAAAGAGGAGTAAATGTTGATAAAATTGTTTGGGGTGGAGACCGTTTAGGTATTTACTTTTTAGAGACAGGAGCTGTATCTAGAGGATCAAAAGTGGTTTATGACCGAGCACATTCTGCGATGTCTGAAATCAAATCAGGAATGATTGATTGGGATGCTGTTTTTGAGGGTGTTGAGTGGTTTCACTGGACAGGTATTACACCTGCAATTTCGCAAGGCTCAGCTGATGTTTGCTTAGAAGCTGTAAAAGCTGCAAGCGCAAAAGGAGTTACTATTTCAACAGATTTAAACTACCGTGCAAAATTATGGAATTACTGCGATGATGCGCACAGAGAAGCAGTAATGACTGAATTAACTTCTTACTGTGATGTTGTTTTAGGAAACGAAGAAGATGCCGAAATGCACTTTGGTATCAAACCAGAAGGTATTACCGTTCAAACTCAAGGACATGATGTTAAGGCGGAAGCTTTCTTATCTGTTTGCCAACAAATGATGGAAAAATTCCCAAGAGCTAAAAAAGTAATTACTACATTAAGAGGTTCTATTTCTGCGTCTCATAATACATGGGCTGGTGTTCTATATGATGGTAAGAAAATGTACGAAACACGTCAGTATCAAATTACCGATATTGTTGATAGAGTAGGTGGTGGTGACTCTTTTATGGGTGGATTGATCTACGGATTGCTTAAATACCCAGAAGATGATCAAAATGCACTTGATTTTGCAGTGGCGGCTTCTTGTTTGAAACACACTATAAAAGGTGATGCGAACTTGGTAACCGTGTCCGAAGTTGAAAAACTTATGGGTGGTGATGCTTCAGGTCGCGTAGCCAGATAATCTTAGAATAATTTCAAAATACGTTATTGTAAAATGGAAAAATCGATTGCGATTATGTGCGGAGGTGGTCCTGCACCAGGTATTAATACTGTAATAAGTACTGTTGCCAAAACTTTCATGAAAGACGGTTTCAAAGTTATTGGTGTGCACCATGGTTATAAAGGATTGCTCTCTGAAAATCCAGAGGTAAAAATCTTTGATTTTCATCATGCCGATCGTATTTTTAGTCGAGGTGGCTCTACTTTAATTATGAGTAGATTCAAGCCAAAAGACAGCGATTTTAAAGCAGATTTTTTTAAAAAGAACAACGTAAAACTATTGGTAACTATTGGCGGTGACGATACAGCTTCAACCGCCAATAGGTTGACCAAATATCTTCAAACTCAAGATTTAACGGTAGCTCACGTTCACGTTCCAAAAACTATCGATAACGATTTACCTTTGCCGGACAGAAACCCAACATTTGGTTTTCATACGGCGAAAGACGAAGGGGTTAGAATAGGCAATACTGTTTATGAAGATGCCAGAACCAGCGAAAATTGGTTTGTTATGTCAGCAATGGGTCGTTCAGCGGGTCATTTAGCGTTCGGAATTGCTTCTGCATGTCATTTTCAAATGATGATTATTCCGGAAATGTTCGACAAAACCAATATTACTTTTGAGAAATTGATTAATTTAATTGTTTCTTCAATTGTAAAGTGTAAAATTCAAGGTATTGAATATGGTGTAGCTTTGATAAGCGAAGGTGTTTTTCATTTTATGGATGAAGATGAAATTATAAACTCTGGAATTAGTTTCACTTATGACGACCACGGGCATCCCGAACTTGGAAATGTAAGTAAATCACATATTTTTAATTATCTTTTACAGGTTAAATTGAAAGAAATTGGGTTAACGGTGAAAACCAGACCAGTGGAATTGGGTTATGAATTAAGATGTTGTAATCCCATTGCCTTCGATTTAACATTATGTACGCTATTAGGAATTGGTGTTAAGAAGCTGTTTGATCAAGGCATATCGGGGTGTATAGTTAGTGCAAATTCAAAAGGAGATATTACACCTTTGTTTTTAAAGGATTTTGAGGATGAAAACGGAAAGATTCCTCCAAGATTGGTAGATATAAATTCAGATATGGCGCAATTGTTCTTTAATAATTTATTCTACATTCAAGAAAAAGATTATGATCAAGCTAAAAAGTATGTGCCCAATCCAGAGGCATACGACTTTAAGAAAATATTAAACTGGAATTAAAAATTTAATAACTAAGCAATAAAATGGCACAATTTTCAAGATTAGAAGTAGCACAAGCAATGAAAGACACCGGGATGATTCCTTTGTTTTTTCACGGTGATATAGAATTAAGTAAAAAAGTATTAAAAGCATGTTATGATGGTGGTGCTCGCTTAATGGAGTTTACCGCAAGGGGTGATTTTGCTCACGAAGTTTTTGGTGAATTAACAAAATATGCCATTAAAGAACTTCCAGGTATGATCATGGGCGTTGGTTCTGTTACTGACGGGGCAGCAGCTTCTCTTTATATGGCTTTGGGCGCCAACTTTATTGTAACTCCGGTTTTACGTGAAGATATCGCTATAGCATGTAATCGTAAAAAAGTACTTTGGTCTCCAGGTTGCGGAAGTTTAACCGAAATAGCTAGAGCTGAGGAAATGGGTTGCGAAATTGTAAAATTATTCCCAGGCGATTTATACGGTCCAAAATTTATTAAAGGAATTAAAGGCCCTCAACCGTGGACGAGCATTATGCCAACAGGTGGTGTGTCTCCAAACGAAGAAAATTTAAAAGGTTGGTTTGATGCCGGTGCAACATGTGTGGGCATGGGGTCTCAATTAATTTCAAAAGACATCATTGCCAATAAAGATTATGCAAAATTAGAGCAGGATGTAAAAGATGCTTTAGCCATTGTTAAAAAGGTTAGAGGGTTTTAATACTATTCCTTCTTAAAAACTTGTTAAACTTAAAACCTTCTCGGGATTCGGGAAGGTTTTCTTTTTTTTACTCACTTTAAATTTGTTACATTTGGCATCGCATAAAAATCAACCACGTAACAAACAACAAACAAAATGAAAATAATGAAATTTTTAAGTCTATTAACGTTCGTTTTACTAATGGTATCTTGCAACAAAAACGGCGTATCAAACAAACCATTAAAAACCGAGTTGGATTCTGTAAGTTATGCTATTGGAATTGATGTGGCTAACAACGTAAAAAAGAGCTTTGATGAGTTTGATAACGATTTATTCATTCAAGGTTTTTTAAATGGTTCAGATTCAACTAATCTTCAGATTGATGAAGCCAAAGCACAACAATTAGTTAGAGCATATTTCCAAAAGAAACAACAGGAAGAAATGGCCAAAAGAAAAGAAGAAGGTGAAAAAAATAAAGCTGAAGGTGAAAAATTCTTAGCAGAAAACAAGAATAAAGAAGGTGTGCAAACTACCGAAAGCGGTTTGCAATACATTGTTTTAAAAGAGGGAACAGGTGAAAAACCAACTACTTCTTCTAAAGTAAAAGTACACTATCATGGTACTTTGTTAGACGGAACAGTATTTGACAGCTCTGTTGATAGAGGTGAGCCAACGGAATTCGGTGTAACTCAAGTAATAAAAGGATGGACTGAAGGTTTACAATTAATGAATGAAGGAGCTAAATATAAGTTCTTTATTCCTCAAAATTTAGCATATGGTGCTAACCCTAGACAAGGTGGGCCAATTAAACCTTATGCAACATTAGTTTTTGATGTTGAATTATTAGAGGTTAAGTAAACGAACCTACTTCACAAAATAAAAATTAAAAGCAGAAAGTTAATCTTTCTGCTTTTTTTGTTTCTCATACTATAGGGTTCAATCATTTTCAAGTTGTAAATTTGCATCAACTTAAAAACAGCATACATGAGCCATAAAGCAGGTTTTGTAAATATTATTGGAAATCCCAATGTGGGCAAGTCCACCTTGATGAATGCCTTTGTTGGAGAAAAGCTTTCTATTATTACCTCAAAAGCGCAAACCACACGACATCGGATTTTAGGTATTGTAAACGGCGATAATTTTCAGGTTGTTCTTAGTGATACACCGGGTATTATAAAACCAGCTTATGAGTTGCAGGCATCGATGATGGATTTTGTAAAATCTGCCTTTGAAGATGCCGATGTTTTGATTTACATGGTTGAAATTGGTGAGCAGACCTTAAAGGATGAAGCATTTTTTAAAAAAATCACCAATTCTAAAATCCCGGTTTTACTGTTACTGAATAAAATCGATAAATCGAACCAAGAGCAACTGGAAACACAAGTACAGGTTTGGGCTGAGAAAGTTCCTAATGCTGAGATTTTTCCAATTTCGGCGCTTGAAGGTTTTAATGTAAAGGAAGTATTCAATCGAATAATTGATTTGCTTCCAGAATCACCGCCGTTTTATCCTAAAGACCAACTTACCGATAAGCCAGAGCGCTTTTTTATAAACGAAACCATTCGCGAAAAAATTCTTCTGCATTATAAAAAGGAAATCCCGTACGCTGTTGAGGTAGAAACAGAAGAGTTTTTTGAAGAAGAAAGAATCATTAGGGTTCGTTCGGTCATCATGGTGGAGCGAGAAACCCAAAAGGGGATTATTATTGGCCATAAAGGCAGTGCTTTAAAACGCGTTGGAGTTGAAGCTAGAAAAGATTTGGAAACATTTTTCGGAAAACAAATCCATATAGAACTTTATGTTAAGGTTAATAAAAACTGGCGTAGCAACCAAAACCAGCTTAAACGTTTTGGATATAATAACTAGAGATAAATTGTTGATTAACAAGAATTAATTAAAGTGCATTTGCCATTGCTTTATAGCAAGTTTTACTTAGTGCCTAAGACCCCATTCATAAAATCATTCAAAGCAATCATATCTTTTTTGCTCGAAGCTTTACCGATACTTCCCGCAAAGTATAAGGCTGTCCAAATAAGAACCATTAAAAACATGATGCTTAATTGCAGGGCATAGCTTTGTTTTAACGACCAGTTTGAGTATGCCCAAATGCCAAAGGCAACAAATATAACCGCTACCATAAAGTGAAGAAACAAGAATAAGGTCCACACCGTTGGGTTAGGGCCGAATAACCCATGTAACATGCAAGAATCTTCGGTTATTTCATTAATCTCCAAATGTAGTTGTGGCGACCAAAAATGTTGTTTTTCCTTCGGGTATTTTATAAAAACATGGTCATCAATTCGATTTACAATAAATTCTGACTGGGTAGTTTTAGCGCTTTCAAAATCCTTTAAAACCGCTTCATTGCTTCTGGATATTTCAAATTTAAAGCGTGGCCTTAAAACAATATCATTGGGTAATGCCATAAGATTAGTTATTGGTAAGGTAATTTACTATTTTTTATTCAATTTAATATAATTTATTCTTTGTCAAAAAAGAATTGGGCGTCAGGATATTTGCTATTTTTGCAAAAGTTTTCAGGTAGCATCTGTGTAAAGTAAAAGTCTGCCTGAAATTATTATTAAAAATTCATTATGAGCAATATCGTAGCTATAGTAGGAAGACCAAATGTTGGTAAATCAACGTTTTTTAATCGATTGATTCAACGAAGGGAGGCTATAGTTGATGCCGTAAGCGGCGTTACTAGAGATCGCCACTATGGTAAAAGTGATTGGAATGGAAAAGAGTTTTCTCTAATTGATACTGGAGGATATGTAGTTGGTAGTGAGGATGTTTTTGAAGCTGAAATCGATAAGCAGGTGGAATTGGCCATTGATGAAGCCGATGCCATTATTTTTATGGTAGATGTCGAAACTGGTGTAACCGGAATGGATGAGGACGTGGCTAAATTACTAAGAAAGGTCAAAAAACCCGTTTTTTTAGTGGTGAATAAGGTCGATAATTCCAAACGCTCTGAAGATGCAGTAGAGTTTTATTCGTTAGGATTGGGTGATTATTATACCATTGCTAGCATAAATGGTAGCGGTACAGGCGATTTATTGGATGCTTTGATTGATGTGCTTCCAGAAAAAGAGGAAGTTGAAGAGGAAGAATTGCCGCGTTTCGCCGTGGTGGGTCGACCAAATGCGGGAAAATCATCTTTCATCAATGCGCTTATAGGTGAAGATAGATATATTGTAACCGATATAGCCGGAACAACACGTGATGCCATAGATACTAAATACAACCGTTTTGGGTTTGAATTTAATTTGGTTGATACGGCAGGAATCCGTAGAAAATCTAAAGTTAAGGAAGATTTAGAATTTTACTCAGTAATGCGTAGCGTTCGAGCGATTGAACATGCAGATGTGTGCTTACTTGTATTGGATGCTAATAGAGGTTTTGACGGTCAAGTACAGAACATTTTTTGGTTGGCCGAGCGCAACCGAAAAGGTATAGTGGTTTTGGTAAATAAATGGGATTTGGTAGAGAAAGACCATAAATCTGTTAAGGAATACGAAAAGGCGATAAAAAAGCAAATGGAACCTTTTACTGATGTACCTGTAGTGTTTATTTCTGCATTGACTAAACAACGTATTTTTAAAGCCATTGAAACCGCTGTTGAGGTTTATAAAAACCGAGCTAAAAAAATAAAGACCAGTAAGCTCAATGAAGTATTACTTCCTATAATTGAAAACTACCCGCCACCTGCATACAAAGGTAAATTTGTAAAAATAAAGTACATCATGCAATTGCCAACCCCACAGCCGCAATTTGCATTTTTCTGTAACCTGCCACAGTACATCAAAGAGCCTTACAAACGCTATTTGGAAAATAAACTCCGTGAAAACTTTGGTTTCCATGGGGTACCTATTAGTGTTTATATGCGAAAGAAGTAAAGTTTTTTCGCAAAATCGTTGCTTAACTATGGGCTAATTAACTACGGATTGATTATTTTTAAATACTAAAACTAATCAACCTATGAGTCAAATTATAACCTTTGGTGAAGTGCTAATGCGCTTATCGCCTTTTGGAAACAAGAAATTTATTCAAGCCAATACTTTAGAGTTTTATTTTGGGGGCACTGAAGTCAATGTAGGATTATCTATTGCACATTTTGGAGGAAACGTAAAACATATTACGGCCATTTCAGATGATTTTATAGGTGATACGGCTATCGCATATCTCAACAAATTTGATTTAGATACCACGGCTATAGTTCGCTCCAACAGACCATTGGGCGTATATTTTCTTGAAGTGGGTGCGGTTATGCGACCTAGTTCCATTTCTTATAATCGGTCGCATTCGGCATTTTCCGGAATCCAACCACATATGGTAGACTGGGAAAAGGCACTGCGAAAAGGCAGTTGGTTTCACTGGACAGGTATTACGCCGGCGCTAACGCAAGGTGCTTTCGATACATTAAAGGAAGGATTGAAATTGGCCAAAGACAAAGGTATGCAGGTTTCGGCAGACCCCACTTATAGGAGTGGCTTATGGAAATACGGTACAGACCCTAAAGAGACGTTAACTGAATTGTTACATTGCTCTACGGTTTTTATTGGGGGTATAAATGAGATAAATGAAGTTTTAGATACTGATTATGGCTATAGTAACGAAGAGTTTATTGAAGCCAGTAAAAAACTAATGGAAGAATTCCCGACCATTAATAAAGTATTCGATAAGATAAGAACTTCTATTAACTCATCATGGCATAAAATTAGAGCGCGAATGTGGAACGGGAAAGAATTCAGGGAAACCGAGGATTTCGATATCACGCATATTGTCGATAGAATTGGTACGGGCGATGCCTTTGCAGCGGGTTTAATTTATGGCTTACAACATTACGACGATTTTAAATCCATGCAATTTGCAAGTGCCGCATGTGCATTAAAACACACCTATGTTGGTGATGTTAATTATGCTACTACGGAAGAGGTTACTAGAATTTTAGATGGAAATGTTACAGGAAGGTTTAATAGGTAGTTAATCTTAGGTTTTAAAAATTGATTTAGGAGTAAGTGTTTTATTACAGGGCTTTACCAGCTTCCTCCTGCACCGCCTCCAGAGAAACCGCCGCCGCCAAAACCACCACCGAAACCACCACCGAAGCCACCACCGGAACTTCCGCCCCAACCACTGCCACTTGAGCGACCACCGTAGCTACCACGCCCCATATTGCTTAGGATTATGGCGTCCCAAATATCAAAGCCTTTATGTCTATTTCCTCCACGTCCGCCTCCACGTTTATTTTTGGAAATGGATAAAAGAATGAAGATAAAAATGACAATGAGGATAAAAATTAACTTAGGAGGGAAAGAATTAGAATCATTAGCTTTTCGAGTTCCTTGATAAGCTCCCGTTAAAACTTCAAAAATAGCGTCAACGCCATTATTAAGCCCTTGGTAATAATTGCCCTTTTTAAATTCAGGAATAATGATATTTCGAGTAAGTTCGCCAACAATACCGGCCGTAAGCCTATCTTCGACGCCATAGCCTGGTGAAATCCAGATTTTGCGGTCATCTCTAGCTAATAAAATAAACACACCATTATCTTCTTTGGCTTGTCCGATGCCCCATTTTTGCGCCCACCGAGGCGCTAAAAGACCAATGTTTTCTCCTTTTGTAGTGCTTATAATAGCAATTACGATTTGAGTTGAAGTAGTGTCTGAATACTTGATGAGTTTATTTTCAAGGGTGTTTTTTTCAGAACTAGATAGAAGCTTAATATAATCGTAAACACTAGTCTGCTCTTCGGGTATTTTAGGTATGTCAAACTGTGCTTTTGTTATTTGTGTAAAACATAAGCAGAACAGAAAAGAAAGAAAAAATGTAGTGTTTTTAAGTTTGTGCATTAGCCTTTTGAAATTTCATCAGAGAGTTCGTTGATATCACCTTGCTCCCAAGGAAAATGTTTTTCAAGTTCTTTACCTGCTCTTAAAATGCCTTCAACAAGTCCTTGCTTAAATTCTCCAGACTTAAAGTGTGATTGCATAATGTTTTTTGTGCTGTCCCAAAAATCTACAGGAACCACTTCGTTAATTCCTCTGTCGCCATAAATCACAAAGGTTTTGTCTTCAACTGCCACATAAATAAGTACCCCATTTTGCTCCTTGGTATTGTCCATTTTTAAATAATGAAATACTTCCAAAGCACGGTTAAATGAGTCTGTTTTAGACTTTTTTTCTATGTGTACACGAATTTCACCAGAGGTGTTTAATTCAGCAGTTCTAATGGCTTCAATGATTTCTTGTTCGTCGTTTTTTGACAAGAAATCTTCTACTTGTGACATATGGTTTTAGTTAAAATCAAATTCAACATCTACAGGTTTTTCAGAGCCAGCTTCAGCATCAAAATAAGGTTTACCTTCAAAATTGAATAGACCAGCTAAGATTGAATTTGGGAATGTTTTCACATGGTTGTTGTAAGGCTTAATGGCTTCATTGAATCGTGTCCTAGCCGTTTGAATAGTATTTTCGGTACTGGTTAATTCATCTTGTAGCTTCAAGAAATTTTGATTAGCTTTTAATTCAGGATATCGTTCTACGGTTACCAACAAACTTTTTAAAGCTCCACTTAGCCCGCCTTGAACTTGATTGTATTGTGCTAATTGTTCTGGTGTAATATTGTTAGGGTCTATACTAATTGATGTTGCTTTAGCACGTGCTTCAATAACATCAGTAAGTGTTTTACGTTCAAAATCCGCAGCTCCTTTTACAGTGTTAACGAGGTTACCTATTAAATCGTTACGACGTTGATATGAAGTTTGTACATTACCCCAAGCTTCGCTTACGTTTTCGTTTAGTCTTACAGCATCGTTGTTGAATCCAACGGCCCATCTATAAATACCGAAAATTACAACAGCAATTATAATAACAGGAATTAGCCATTTTTTCATATTGAATGATTTTAGTGTTAAAGTTTTTTATTGAATTGTATGTACTATAATGTTAGTAAGGATATGGAGCAATTGTTACAAATGTTCCTTTATTTTTGTCAATTGATTTTTGATATCTTCAAGTTTGCTAACTATTTCAAAATTACTTAAAGCTTGCTTTTTTTCTTCTTTTAGGTGAGTTTTTGCGCCTTCTAAAGTGAAACCACGTTCTTTTACTAAGTGGTAAATAAATTTGAGATTTTTAATGTCTTCTGGAGTAAATTTACGGTTGCCCTTTGCATTTTTCTTGGGCTTTAGTACATCAAACTCCTTTTCCCAAAAACGGATTAAAGAGGTGTTAACGTCAAAGGCCTTTGCTACTTCACCAATTCCATAATATCGTTTTTCGGGTAGTTCTATATGCATTAGTCTAAAGATTGGTTTTCTAAAGAAGCGTGCTCCAGTAGTTTATTAAATTCTTCCGCCGTTAAACTACCATAATAAAAGTTTATGGGGTTAATGCGGTTGTCGTCTTTGAATATTTCATAGTGTAAATGTGGTGCCTCAGAGCGTCCGGTACTGCCTACGAACCCTATTAAATCACCACGTTTTACTTTTTGGTTTCTTCTAACGTTGTATTTGTAAAGGTGGGCGTAAAGACTGGTATAGCCATAGCCGTGGTCTATTCTTATATGTCTGCCATACCCTGATGAGTTACTGTCGGCTCTTTTAACAATACCATCACCAGTGGCATAAACAGGTGTGCCTCTAGGCGCAGTAAAATCCATCCCCCAATGCATTTTTCTTACCTTGGTGAAAGGATCCGAACGCATACCATATCCTGATGCCATTCGTGTTAGGTCTTCGTTGCTTACCGGCTGAATAGCAGGAATAGCCGCTAATAGTTTTTCTTTTTCTTTAGCAAGTACTGCAATTTCGTCAAGCGATTTAGATTGCACAACAATTTGTTTTTGGAGAATGTCTAATCGTTTGTTACTTTCTATAATTAATTCAGAATTATCAAAGCCTTCCAAACTTTTGTATCGGTTAATACCTCCAAAACCAGCTTTACGCTGCTCTTCCGGAATGGGGTTGGCTTCAAAATATACGCGGTAAATATTGTTGTCCCTTTCAGCGACATTGGCCAAAACAGCTTCGGCCTGTCCCATTTTTTTGTTCAGTAATTCAAACTGTAGCTTTGTGTTTTCAAGTTCGCGTTTAAAAGCACGTTCTTTAGGCGATTCAATGTACTGGCTGGCGATAAAAACAAATATAAAAGCAAAAAAACCAGAAGCTAAGATAAATAAAGAAGCGTACTTAAACGTGGTTCTTTTTTTACGCTCTATCTTTCGGTAAGAAAGCGATTCTGGATCGTAGTAATATTTTACCTTACTCATTTCTTAAATTATACTATTTTTGCGCTTTATAAACTTTAATTACAAGACGCAAATTTTAAAAAAAACGAACAAACCAATAAAATATTATTAGCAAATTGGTTTGGTTACTCAAAATTAGGGAAAGTAAAGATAAAAATAGTTTTGTAATTAAAGCCAAATAACCGAAAAGAGAATAATTTATATATGAAGTCTCAAGACATCCGTTCTAAGTTTTTAAGTTTTTTTGAAGAAAAAAAGCATAGCATTGTGCCATCGGCTCCAATGGTACTAAAAAACGATCCTACTTTAATGTTCGTAAATGCAGGTATGGTGCCCTTTAAAGAATACTTTTTAGGGAATGCCACACCAAAGAATGCTCGACTAACCGATAGTCAAAAGTGTTTACGTGTTTCTGGTAAGCATAACGATTTAGATGAGGTAGGCTACGATACCTATCACCATACCCTTTTTGAAATGTTGGGCAATTGGAGTTTTGGCGATTATTTTAAGAATGAAGCGATTGCATGGTCTTGGGAATTGTTAACCGAAGTTTTTGGGATAGACAAAGATATTTTATATGTTACTGTTTTTGAAGGAAGTGAAGAAGATGGTCTGGGAATGGATACTGAGGCATACGACCTTTGGAAACAGCACATTTCTGAGGACCGTATATTAAAAGGAAATAAAAAAGACAATTTCTGGGAAATGGGCGATCAAGGTCCGTGTGGACCGTGTAGTGAGATACATGTGGATATTCGTTCTGCGGAAGAGAAAGCCAAAATTCCGGGAAAAGACCTAGTGAACCAAGATCATCCGCAAGTGGTAGAAATTTGGAATTTGGTTTTTATACAGTACAACCGAAAAGCCAGCGGAAGCCTAGAAACGTTACCAAATAAACATATTGATACCGGAATGGGTTTTGAGCGCCTTTGTATGGTGCTTCAAGGCGTTCAATCAAATTACGACACCGATGTGTTTACGCCGATAATCCGTGAGTTGGAGACCATTACTGATAAAAAATATGGCAAAGATGAAATGACCGATGTTGCCATTCGCGTGATTTCAGATCATGTTCGAGCAGTGGCATTTTCAATTGCCGATGGGCAGTTGCCAAGTAGTACGGGCGCCGGTTATGTTATTCGAAGAATTTTACGCCGTGCCGTGCGTTACGGATTCACCTTTCTAGATAAAAAGGAACCATTTATTTACAGGCTGGTTGATGTGTTGAGTGAAAAAATGGGGCAAGCTTTTCCAGAAATCAAAAATCAAAAAAGGCTGGTGGAGAATGTGATAAAGGAAGAAGAGCAGTCGTTTTTACGCACTTTAGACCAAGGTTTGGTTCTTTTAAATAGAATTGTTGAAGAAACTAAAGGTGATACTGTTTCGGGTGAAAAAGCTTTTGAATTATATGACACATATGGTTTTCCAATAGATTTAACCGGATTGATTCTTTCTGAAAAAGGATTAAAGCTAGATGAAGAAGGTTTTAAGGAAAAACTTCAAAAGCAAAAAGAGCGTTCGCGTGCGGCAAGCGAAATTAATGCTGATGATTGGGTTGTTTTACGTGACGATGCCGAAACTGAATTTGTGGGATATGACATGTTAGAAACTCTAGTAAAACTTACCCAATACCGAAAAGTAAGTACCAAGAAGGATGGGGATATGTATCAATTGGTGTTCAACATAACACCGTTTTACCCAGAAGGTGGAGGACAAGTAGGAGACAAAGGCTATTTGGAAGGAGCTCATGGTGATGTAGTTTATATTTTAGATACCAAAAAGGAAAACAATCTGATTATCCATTTTGCAAAAAACTTACCAGAACATATCAATGAGTCGTTTAAAGCCGTTGTTGATCAAACCCATAGGAGCCAAACCGAGTGCAACCATACAGCAACGCACTTGTTGCACCAGGCACTTAGAGAAGTTTTGGGTACTCATGTTGAACAAAAGGGTAGTGCTGTAAATGCGGAGTATTTACGTTTCGATTTTTCACATTTTTCAAAATTAACACCTGAAGAATTACAGGATGTAGAGGATTTTGTAAACCGTAGAATCGATGGAAAATTGCCTTTAGAGGAAAAACGAAACGCGCCAATAGAGGAAGCTGTAGCTGAAGGCGCAATGAGCTTGTTTGGTGAAAAATACGGAGATACAGTCCGTTCTGTTCGTTTTGGCAAATCCATTGAGTTGTGCGGAGGAACACATGTTGATAATACGGCCGATATTTGGCACTTTAAAATTATTACAGAAGGCGCAGTGGCTGCAGGAATTCGTCGTATCGAGGCTATTACCAATAATGCAACTAAAAATTATTATTTTGATAATAATCAGGCATTTATTGAAATGAAAGCTTTGCTTAACAACACTAAAGAACCAGTGAAAGCCCTTGTAAATTTACAGGACGAAAACAATGCGCTTAAAAAGCAAATAGAATCTCTTTTAAAGGATAAGGCCAAGAATATTAAGAGTGATTTAAAAAACGAACTGCAAGAAGTTAATGGCGTTCAGTTTTTAGCCAAAAAGTTGGATTTAGATGCTGGTGGATTAAAAGATGTTGCTTTCGAGTTGGGCTGCGAGCATAACAATCTGTTCCTGCTTCTAGCTACTGAGCAAAATGGCAAAGCGCTCTTGTCATGTTACATTTCAAAAGAATTGGTGACCGAAAAAGGTTTAAATGCTGGGCATGTAGTACGAGAGCTTGGAAAATTCATCCAAGGTGGCGGCGGCGGACAGCCATTTTTTGCTACTGCTGGGGGTAAAAACCCTGATGGGATTAATGCTGCTTTAAGTGAAGCAAAAAAATATATAGAATAGCTAGTTCTGAAAGTGTAAAGTTTCAAAGACTAAAGTTTTAAGTTCTAAACTTTGTAACTTTATGTCTTTGAAATATAGCAGCCTGAATTAATGAAACTTCAAACCCAAATACCGCTAAATAAACAGCCTCATAATCTAATTGATTACCAGTCTAATATGTTACTTTTGGGTTCATGTTTTTCAGATAATATTGGAAAAAAACTGAACTATTTCAAGTTTAAAAATCTTCAAAATCCGTTCGGTATTTTATTTCAGCCCAAAGCCATTGAAACTTTGGTTGAAAAAGCTGTTAATAATTACAATTACTCAGAACAAGATGTGTTTTTTCACAATGAACGATGGCATTGCTTTGATGCACATTCTAAGTTGAGTGAGGTTTCAAAAGAAGATTTGTTACACCAATTAAATTCTAAAATTAAATCAACCCACGAACAAATAAAAAATGCAAGCCATATTGTAATTACTATAGGTACAGCTTGGGTTTATAGGTTTTTAGAATCTGATATTTTGGTTGCCAATTGCCACAAAGTGCCACAAAAACAGTTTAAAAAAGAACTGTTGTCGGTTGAAGAGATTTTCACTTCCGTGAAAAACATAATCAATCTAATTAATGAAGTCAATCCCAAATCGGCAATAATTTTCACTGTGTCACCAGTGCGCCACTTAAAAGATGGTTTTGTTGAAAATACCCAAAGCAAAGCACATTTAATTTCTGCTATCCAAAAGGTTATTTTGGATGCTAAAGGGCTGTACTTTCCTTCTTATGAAATTATGATGGACGAACTTCGTGATTATCGATTTTATGAGGCCGATATGATACACCCCAATCAAACGGCTATCAATTATATTTGGGAAAGGTTTCAACAGGTTTGGATGTCTTCAGATTCCTTTAAAACTATGGAAGAGGTTGATACTATTCAAAAAGGACTTTTGCATAAACCATTCAATCCAAATTCTGAGGCCCACCTCCAGTTTCTTCAAGGTTTAGAAGTTAAAACAAAACAACTTAAGTCTCAATTTCCCGACATTGTATTTTAAAGTATACCTAATTCATCGAATTGCTTTTATTTGTTTAAAGTTGTAGATTTGAGGAACTATTAACCAATAAAACATTCAACAATGAGAGATATAAAAAAAATAGTGATGCTCGTAGTAGCTTTGTTATTAGCCCATGCAGGATGGTCTCAAAAAACAGCACCAGACTACCAATATGCTTTTGATGGACAGGTAAAATGGCTAATACTACACGAATCTGGTACTCTATTAGCATCGACAGGGGAAGCATTAACTGGGATCAGGCCGAATAGCCATGAAGTTTCCTTCAAACTAGAGCGACTTAAACGGGTTAAGGAGGAACACTTAGAGTTTGTTCCGAATACCCCATACGTAATTATCAAACCTCGAGGCATTTTCATGCACACAGTAGTGGTAGATGTGGTTAAGGGTAAAATTGTATTCGATTCAAAAGCTGAAAATTGGCAAAACGGAGTTTCAAGCAGGCATTTTTTGGGCCCTGAAATGATGTTTGTAGTCAATGGAATGCATAAGGAAGAAGGAAATAAGTATACTGCAGGGGTTGGTCTGTATGATTTGAAAACAGGTAAGCTTGTAAATATTTTTGAGCGGAAACCTACAAACCCAATGATAGGACAACCTGATATTATGGGTGATAATATTATTATACCGGGAATGAAAAATGTGGAATGTTATTCAATAAGCTCGGCTGTAGTAAGATGGACGGCAGACATTAAAAATGCAACAAGTATTGTTACCAATGAAGATTCAAAGGAGGTTTATGCATTCCGATCAAAAGGTGATAACACGGTTGTTTATAAAATTAATTCTGATACAGGTGCATCATTGTGGTCAGAAGGCAATAAAATAAAAGGTGTTATTTCAACCGTAGAGTTTACCGAACACGGATTGGCAATCGTAACTAATATTTTGAGTGGTGGGAGTAAACTGATGAGTAAACTAAAAGGATCGGGAACCTCAAAAGTCTATCTTTTAGATTTGAATTCAGGTGCCGATTTATGGGATAAGTCGCCTAAAACGAAAGGCATTATCAGTCACTTTTATATTGAGGATGATGGTATTCTTTTCGGAGTTTCTGACGGAGGGATAAATAAAATGGGTTTTGATGGTACTCCACGGTGGAAAAAACCTTTAAAAACAGGTCCTAGTATACAAATTATGGCAACAGTTCCCAAAGGACTTCTTTATATATCTGAAACAGATGCCGATATTATAGATATGGCAACTGGAGAGTCGGTTTTTGGTAAACCTATTAAATATAAGCGTTCTGTAGCAGTAGCTTCAGCGTATGACAAATCTAGAAATCGATTTCTCATTACTTGTAAAGATGGCGTTTATGAAGTAGATGGCAATAGTGGCGCTTATGATTTGATAGCCAATGATACAAATTTTGAAGGTAAAGAAGACCCAACAAATATTGAGGTCAGGGATGAAGGTATCTTGCTAACTTCTTCGCAGAATATGGAAATGTTAGAATTTCAAGGCAATTCAAATTGGCATGTTTACCACCGCGCACCTGGCAAAAGCGCATTCGGGCTTGCTGTTGTAGGTGTGTTAACCTTAGCATCTGCTACTGCATCCATATCGCATTCAGCGTCTGCTGGGTACATGAAAGGAGCAGGAGTCCCATCTTACAATAGCACGGTTCAATACCATGAACAACAGGCAGAAAGCTGGGCAAATGTTACAGATGCGGGATTTCAAGAAATGGCAAAACGTTTTAAAGCAACCAAGGCAACAGCCAATTCAGCTTTTATTTTAACTAAAGTAGATGAAGGAGTAGCCTTGATTAAAGTTGATAAAGACTCAGGAGAAACATTAAGTGAAGTTGTAATTAATGATAAAAACCCTATGTATGAGGTTGACGATATTGCAGGATTTCTTTATTACAAGGACAAAGGAAACAACATAAGTGCTTTCGATTTAAACAACTAAATCTTGTTGTCGATATTTTTTATGATTAAGTGTAATATTGACACTATTACGCTTAACCTTTTATTATAACATTTTGTCGAAAAATTAGTTGATATTCAATATATTAAGTTAAATTTATTACGCTATTAATCAGTTCATATCAAAAGGCATCAATTTTTAAAAATGGCAAACCATTTTTAAAATTGGTGTTTTTTTGTTGTGAAATATTTGTTCTTGATAATACCGCTTGTAGACCCGAAATTACTAGTATCGATATGATTTTTCAAAGTTTTAAATAGAACTTAATAATCTCTTAACTTTAAGATAAAACTTATTTAGGACAAATAGAATAATTTTACATCGTACAAAAAAAATAGTTTTTACATTAGTTAGACTTCTTATGTCGAAGGAAACTAATGTTTTTTTTGCTTCATATTTAAGGTTTAAATTGCTCTTCTAATAAGTAGAGTTTCTTTCTAAATTATTCATAACTTAGCTTTATGAGAAAAATTCTGTTTGGCGTTTTTATCACTTTAGTGGTCCTTTTTACTTTTAAGTATTGTGATGAAAAACGAGAAGACAAGTTAGTACTTCGTGAAAATTCAGCACTTATTCAAGAACAAGTAAAAAATGTGGGTAAACTTATAGTTACCGAAGGCCATTTTAGTGAAGTATTCAATTATAAGAATTCAAAGGATATTTTTAGCGATTATTTTACTGTTGAAAAGAAAGCTTTGGTGATTGTTAATGCCGACGTTACCATAGCCTACGATTTAAGTAAAATTGAGTTTGAAATAGATGAAGACACCAAAACGTTAACTATTTTGAGCATTCCTGATGAAGAAATTAAGATTAGTCCCGATTTTGAATATTATGACATTCAAGCCGATTTTTTAAATCCTTTTGAAGCCAAAGATTATAATGACATAAAAAATATTGTTAAGGTTTCATTGAATAAAAAAATTGCAGCTTCCGACTTAAAGAAGAATGCCAAAAACAGACTGATAAGTGAACTTTCTAAATTCTATATTCTCACCAATTCTTTGGGGTGGACTATGCAATACCATCAAACGCCTATCTCCACGCCCGAAATGCTTGAAAGTATAGAGCTATAATTTACTTTTCAGGCTAATCCATCCGCCACCGTTTGTTGCATCAATATTATTCAGGTTTAAAAATTTGGCAGCTTTAGCCGATCTCACACCACTTTGGCAACAAACAATCACGGGTTTGTTGAGTCGTTTAATTTTATCAACCTTTTCGGTTAAATTATCCAGAGGGACGTGCATAGCCCCCTCAATATGTCCAGCATCCCATTCTTTTTTGGACCTAACATCTAAAATTAAGGCACCTTTGTCTAAATAGCGTTGTACCTGTCGTTTTTTCGAACCCAAAATAAAATCTAAAAATCCCATAATTTGTACTTTTTTTAAAACTAGCTAAATATTATTACAAAATGAAATTTGTATATTCAACTTTTAAATAAATTGCTGTTAAAAATATGGAAAACCCATACGTTACCCTAAAAATTGAAAACAATGTTGGTTATATTGAATTCTTCCATCCCAATAAAAATTCGATGCCCAGTGAAGTTTTGAACGAATTGGAACAATCCATAGTTAGCGCGGGAAGCAATGATGAAATTAGAGTCATTGTTTTAAAAAGCGGTGGTGATAGAACATTTTGTGCTGGAGCAAGTTTTAAAGAACTTATTTTGATTGAAGACGCCGAAACAGGCAAAGACTTTTTTATGGGTTTTGCAAACGTTTTAAACGCTATGCGGAATTGCCCAAAGCTAATTGTCGGCCGTGTGCAAGGAAAAGCTGTTGGAGGAGGTGTTGGTTTGGCAGCAGCAACAGATTATTGTTTGGCCACAAAATACGCATCCATTAAGTTGAGTGAATTAACCATTGGTATTGGTCCTTTTGTTATTGAACCTGTAGTTTCAAGAAAAATTGGAAGTGCTTGCTTGTCGCAAATGACTATAAATGCCGAAACGTTTTTTTCTGCTGACTTCGGAAGGGAAAAAGGATTGTTTGGTGAGGTGTTTGATACTACTGAAGCCTTAGACGAAGCCGTTAAAAGTTTAGCCGAAAAATTGGCGACTTATAATCCTGATGCTCTCAAAGAAATGAAAATAGTGTTTTGGAAAGGCACCGAAAATTGGAGCACACTGTTGCCCGAAAGAGCTGAAATTAGTGGTAAACTGGTGCTAAGTAAGTTTACCAAAAAAACGCTAGAAAGGTTTAGGTAACATAGCACTATGGTTTAAAGCTATTGGCTAATAGTTGTATTCTGTGTAATCCCTAACCCATCATCAATTAAGTGCCCCACTTCAGGTCTATTTTGTTTAATCAGCTCCAAGTGCTTTAAAATACTGGCACATAATTTTTTTTCACCGCCCTTAAAGGCCAACTCATAAAGTTCAACGGGCAGCAACCAATCGTTTGGGTGTTTTTCAATAAGTTGCTCCAAAACTTTGGTCCTGGAAATGGTTTGGTTTTTTTCTTCTCTGTAATCTTTAACCTGTTGGTACAGGAGTTCAAGCTCGATACGTTCCTTTGATTTTTTTAAATGAATGGTTTCCGAAGAAGTTTGGTGCGTTATCAAATCAAAACTATTTTGGTCCGCTGGACCAGAAAATGCAGAAACTACTTCTTTGCCAATAGCCATATTGTAAACACCCCATTCGGGCTTAAATAAAATTGTGTCGTGGTGTATAACCGTGCAGTTTTTAAAGCTTATTAATATGATTTTTCCTTGAAGATTACGTTTGCCGGTAATAATTTCACCCGATACTGTTATGCCTCCGTCAAATTCTAAGTTAACTGTTTCTTCTTCATAAATATTGTAAGCACTCAAATCTCTTGGGCTCATGTCTTCAATGGCTAAATTAATGCCTTTAAGTTTTCCAATGGGAAACCCAAACCCTTTTTTATGGGTATCTGTGCCGTGACCAACCAGTTCTTTTTCTCGGTAAGAAAGTGCTGTTTTCTCATATGTTTGAACATAAATGGGATTTCCTTCATGCTCAATAACTTTTTGAAAAACACTTGATATTTGTAGACCTGTACTTAACTCAATAGTCCCCAAAGCTTCAGATTCAATAAGTTTGGTAACCCCCATTAGTCCACCTTTGCGTAGCGCCATGGTGTTGGCAAATTCTTCTAAAACCAAGCTTAAATGTGCAAAATCTGGCGTAACGTATAGCTGTGGCTGTGGTTTGGTAATATCAAAATCTTGGTAAGCGGCTTCAATAGTATACCGTTGTTTCTTTACTTCATCTGTTAGACACCAAGCACTTTCTCCAATGGAAGAAAGCAATCCGGCACCATAAATTTTAGGGTTTGCAATTGTGCCAATCAGACCGTATTCTACCGTCCACCAATGTAGGTTTCTTATCAAAGCCATTTCACTGGGTTTGCCCATGTTTTTTTGAAGGTCTTCTACTTTTTTTTCCGCCGAAGTGGTATCCTCATCTTTCGTATTTGGAGCTTCTTTTATAATGGACAAGTGCCGTACGGCCTCGTAAAGTTCATAATCTTTAGCCGACGAAATGGCTTTGCAGCCAATTTCTCCAAAGCGCCTTAAATATTCGGCATACTCTGGGTTTGCGATAATGGGGGCGTGGCCAGCACCTTCGTGTATAATGTCTGGAGCAGGCGTATATTCAATATGCTCCAATTGCCTGATGTCGCTGGCGATAACCAAGACATTATAAGCCTGAAATTCCATAAAGGCATTTGGAGGAATAAAACCGTCAACAGCCACAGCAGCCCAGCCAATATCTTTTAAAATACGATTCATGCCATACATGTTAGGAATGCTGTTAACAGAAATACCTGTTTGTTTGAGCCCTTCAACATAAGACTTATGTGCAACCTGACTTAAAAAATTGACATTTTTCCGCATCACGTAGCGCCAAACCGCTTGATCTATAGCAGAATATTGCTCATAATTTTGAGGTTTTATAAACTGTTTTAAGTGTTCGGGCAAACGTTTTAAAATAGGATTGGGTTCTATATTATTGGACATAAACACATTTTTATCGACTTACATAAAAATACGAAATATTATAAGGAATTAATTTTTGCAAGGAGTTATTACTAAAGATTGTAATATAATGTCCTTTAACCTTACAAGTAATGCTAAATAAAAAAAAGGCAACTCACTGAGTTGCCTTTTTTTTATTTATTATTCTTTTGCTTCTGGCGGATATTTCTGCATAATTTCAGAAACAAACTCCTTTATACGTTCTTCTTTTTTATCCATGTTTTTACTTAGGTAACCTGTGCCCATGCCTTGCCAAACCAGTTCCTTCTTGTCGGCATCAATAAGGTCTATATAAAGTGTGCCTTGGGTACTTACCGATGTGCTTGGTTGGTTCCAGCCCCATCCCCATCCGGGTCCATAGCCGCCCCAAGGACCCCATCCGCCCCATCCCCAGGCACCGTATCCCCATGCGTTGTTATAAACATCAACACGCTGTTGGGATTTGGTAAAAAGACTAACTAATAAATCGGGATCATCAGATTTTGTAAAGCCTTTGGTTAAAAGTTCGGCTTCGATGGCGCGTAGTATTCTACGTTTGTCTAAATCACTTATTTCGGCTTTATCTATACCAGTTTTAAAAAAAGCGAAGGTCTTATAATCGGTAAACGTTGCTTTTCTGTCGTAATCCGCAGCTACTCTTATCGAACTGCATGAACTAATTACAATAAGCAAGGCCAAAAGGGGTATGGTTTTTAGTAATGTTTTCATAGCACAATAAAATTTAAGGTTCTTAGATTGAATTATTTCTTAAAAAGCTGCTTTAGCATACTTTATTATATAGCATCAATAATCATACCAAGGGCAGGCTTATATTTAGTGCTAATTTTTCATGGTATTTGTTTTATTGTCATAACCGTATGGGCAATGTCTGCATCCACTTTGGCAGCAATAGCCACGTTTTAAGTGGTATTGTTTTGTAAAACAACGGTAACCTTCGGGCGTTAAATAATAATCACCATCTTCAATCGGAACAATTTTTTTCATTTCATACAAAGATAATGTAATTTGGATTGATTTTTGAAACGAGTAAAACGTGATTTTTATTTCAAAATATTTAGTTCCACGAGGCTATACAGGAATAGCCATATTTCCTTTTGTGCTTTTACAATCAAAAGATTTAATAGATGACCGAGTTTTACTGAATCATGAAAAAATTCACTTAAATCAACAATTGGAACTATTGATTGTGCCGTTTTACATTATTTATTTTTTGGAGTTTATAATTCGCTTAATTCAATATAGGAATTGGAAAAAAGCTTACGGTAACTTGTCTTTCGAAAGAGAAGCCTATCGTAACGAAAGTCGATTAGATTATCTAGACGAACGACCATTTTGGGCATTTTTGAATTATCTTCGCAGTTGATGGATTTCAAGCTTCAAAATAGTATTAACCAAAAAGTGAAACTTCCCGAAGAATTGGGTGTTGAGTTGTTTGTAAAGCGCGAAGACCGCATTCACCCCTTTGTTTCAGGAAATAAATACCGAAAGCTAAAATATAATTTAGTTGAAGCCAAAAATCAAGGTTCTGGGACCTTGTTGACATTTGGCGGTGCTTTTTCAAACCATATATCGGCGGTGGCTGCAGCAGGAAATAACCTTGGGTTTAAAACCATTGGTGTTATTCGTGGTGAGGAACTTCAAAATAAAATAGAAGAAAACCCGACGTTGGACTTTGCAAAGAAAAATGGCATGCAGCTTAAATTTGTATCGCGCGAAATTTATCGAGAAAAACATTCAGAAGCCTTTCAAAATATTTTAAAGGAAAGGTTGGGAGAGTTTTATTTAATTCCAGAAGGTGGAACAAATGCTTTGGCTGTTAAGGGGTGCGAAGAAATTTTAAATGAACAGGATAAACAGGTTGATTACGTTTGTTGTGCCGTTGGTACAGGCGGGACAATTGCAGGACTTATTAATTGTTCAAAACCTAGTCAACAAGTTTTGGGTTTTCCCGCTTTAAAAGGTAACTTTTTACAACAAGATATTAGTAAATTTGCAAACAAGAACAATTGGGGACTCATCAGCGAATACCATTTTGGGGGGTATGCCAAAATAAATGAAGATTTGATTACATTTATTAATCAATTTAAGACCAATTATAGTATACCGCTAGACCCCGTTTATACGGGTAAAATGATGTTTGGTCTTTTGGATTTAATTGATAAAAACTATTTTCCAAAAGGTTCTAAAATATTAGCCATTCATACCGGAGGTTTACAAGGAATTGACGGAATGAATGCTGTGCTGAAAAAGAAAAAATTACCAATAATTATTTAATAATGAAGAAGATATTTATAGTTTTTTGCGTTGCAACTTTCCTGTTTAGTTGTAAGTCCAAAAAGGCCGTCGTCACCAAAAGAACAAATCAAATTGAAAGAAAAACGGAAACTTCTGAACCGTTATCAACGAATCAAACTTCTACAACCACAAAGGTTTACGCCAATAATACCGAGCGTTATATTGATGAGTTTAAAGATGTGGCGCAAAACGAAATGAAATTATACGGTATTCCCGCAAGTATAACATTGGCACAGGGGATTTTAGAATCAGCTTCGGGGCGGGGTAGGCTATCGGTAGAAGCCAATAACCACTTCGGAATTAAATGCCATGAATGGACTGGAGCTAAAATTTATCATGATGACGATAAAAGACAAGAGTGCTTCAGAAAGTATAAGGATGCCAAATATTCTTTTAGAGACCATTCACTTTTTTTAACCGAACGCAGGCGGTATTCAGGGCTTTTCAATTTAAAATTGGAAGATTACAAAGGCTGGGCAAGAGGACTTAGGGCTGCCGGTTATGCTACCGATAGAAAATATCCTCAAAAACTTATTAGTTTAATAGAGCGGTATAATTTGCATGATTTTGATAAAGCTGTTTTAGGAAAATCTTATACCAAGTACGAACCCGAGTTGGTCGAAAATAAGCGTACCACATACACGGTTTCAAAAGGGGATACATTATATTCTATTTCCAAAAGATACAATACAACAGTAGAAGAACTTCAAAATTTAAATGGTTTAAATAGTACGACACTGAGTATTGGTCAGGTTTTACTGGTTAAGCCAATATCAAAAAATTAAAAAATATTTATGGTTTATAAACGAAGCAGTGCATTATTTGCCGAAGCAGAAAAAGTAATACCGGGTGGTGTGAATTCTCCAGTTAGAGCTTTTAAAGGAGTCGGTGGAACGCCCATTTTTGTTAAAGAAGCAAAGGGTGCTTATTTATATGATGAAGATGATAATAGGTTGATTGATTATATCAATTCATGGGGGCCAATGATTTTAGGTCATGCCTATGAGCCTGTAGTAAATTCTGTGATTGATAAAGCAAAAAAAGGCACATCTTTCGGGATGCCCACAGAAATTGAAACTGAAATTGCGCAGCTAGCTGTGTCGATGGTGCCTAATATTGATAAAATTCGTTTTGTCAATTCTGGTACAGAGGCTTGTATGAGTGCGGTACGTTTAGCTCGTGGTTTTACGGGAAAAGATAAAATTATAAAATTTGCAGGGTGTTACCATGGTCATTCCGATTCGTTTTTAATACAAGCCGGTAGTGGTGCTAGTACCTTCGGAACGCCTAACAGTCCTGGTGTTACCCAAGGTACAGCTAAAGATACATTATTGGCTAAATATAATGATATTGAAAATGTTAAGGAAATTATTGAAGCCAATAAGGACGAAATCGCCTGTATTATTATTGAACCGGTTGCCGGAAACATGGGCTGTATTCCTCCTAAATCTGGTTTTTTAGAAGGCTTAAGAAAATTGTGTGATGAACACCAAGTATTGCTGATTTTAGATGAAGTGATGACCGGTTTTCGGTTAGCCAAAGGAGGGGCTCAGGAGCTTTTAGGAATTCAAGCAGATATTGTTTGTTTTGGAAAAGTAATAGGAGGCGGTTTACCGGTTGGTGCATTTGCCGCAAGAAATGAAATTATGAACCATTTGGCGCCGTTAGGCCCTGTTTATCAAGCAGGGACTTTAAGTGGAAACCCGTTGGCCATGGCAGCAGGTTTGGCCATGTTAACCGAATTGAATAATGATTCAGATATTTTTAAGCGCTTGGCTGAAAAAACTGAGTATTTGCACAAAGGAATAGCTGAAGTTCTAAACATAAATAATATTGTTCACACCATCAATAGAACAGGGTCTATGATTTCCGTGCATTTTGATGAAGGAGCAGTAGTCGATTTTGATACGGCATCAAATGGAAACAACGACACGTTTAAGAAATTTTTCCACGGGATGCTCAATCAAGGTGTTTACATTGCCCCTAGTGCTTTTGAAACCTGGTTTATTACAGACGCATTGACTTATGATGATTTAGATTTTACAATAAACGCCGTAAACGATGTGGCAAAAAGTTTATAGATATTTTGAAAAAGCTAAAAAAGAAAACGCATTTCCATAGAAGTAGGAAATGCGTTTTCACAACTAAACTAAACTAAAATCAATCAAATTTATTTTTTGTGGCTTCTCTTTTTTATGGCCATTTTTTTGTTGCCTTTTGAGCTTCTTCTTGCTTGAGATTTCTCCCATTTGGCGTACTGCTCTTCGTTTAATACCTTTTTCATTTTAGCCTTCATAGCAATTTGATGGTCCAGTTTGGCATTCATCATTTCTAAACGTTTTTCTTTGGATGGCCTTTCTAGGTTTCCACTTTCTTTATTAGTTTTCCAAGCCTCAACCATTTCTTTTCGTTTTGTAGCATTTTCAAGATTTATTTCATGAATCTCGTCTTGTTGGGATTTCGTCAAATCTAAGTTTAAGGTCATTTTTTTTGTTCTCAAAGTAGCAGATTCTTCTGGGGTAAGGGTTTGCATTAAGTGCATTTTGTCCTTTTTTTCAACCTTCATTGCGTCTTGGGCAAAGGCAATACCTTGCGCAGAAACAAAGGCTATTGCGATGATAATTAGCTTTTTCATTTTTATTGCTTTTTTAGGTTCTTTCTATTAATAAGACCTTGCAAAATAAAAAAGGTTTAATCAGTGCCGTTTTTTAACTCCAAGTTAACATTTAGGTGATTTTCTGGAAAGAGGAGGTTACTTTAGGAAAGGAAGTTTTAAGCTAATGCCTGTTTGGAAGTCAGGGGCGTTGTTCACTTCAAAATCTTCTTTTATATAAATGGAAAGTTTAAAATTGGGCTGGCCGTATGTGTAAATAAAATTCCAAGTTTGCATGGTGCTATATAATGTGTAGACCCCATTTTGCCAACCTCCATTTATTTCGCGCCATTTACCCAACAGCTTAAAATAACCATATTCTTCTTTTCTGTTATATCTAGTTTGGGCTTGAAAGTTTATTCCAAAAGCATTATAGTTGCCTTTTTTTGTGTATTTGGTTATTTCAATGTGCGATTCAATAGTACCCAAATAGTTGTTGTTTCCTAAATCTATTACTTCCTTAAAGTTGATTAGGTTTTTTCTAAGGACATTCGCACCAAAAGCTAAATGTATTTGATAGTTGTTTTTTAAGTTGAATTTTTTTACTGCATTTGCCGATAACCCCGCATCAACAGACGAATTGAACCTGGAGGTGTTTAACCCTAAATGGCTTCCAAAATTGATAAAAATATTAAGGTTTTTATTGATTCCGAAATCTGGGTAATAATAATGGCTAAGTTCGATACCACCAAGGAAAAAGTTGTTTTGGCGTAATTCCATCGTGTTTCCGTTTCGGTCTAAATATCTGAAATTAACCTGGTTTAATCCGTAGTATCGTCTTCCATATGGGTCTTCCCCTCCAGCTACGTTGCTGTGAAACCATTCGATGCTTTCGTCGCTCGTAAAAAGAGAAAAAGGGTATTTGCCTTTGGCGATAAAATAATGCCTAAGGTTTAAGCTCAGTTCGTGCCGTTTGTTAATGGGGAAATCAAATTTTAGCCTAAACTCCTTGATTATCGCATCAATCACAATATTCATATAGTCGGCTGGCGTATTTTCTTGGTCCATGAAAGTAAAAGGGCGGTCGTGCCATTTTATATTGCTTAAACGCTTTCTTACTTCGGGGTCCTTGGGGAAATAGGCCTCAACATAGGGCTGGAAGTTGTTTCCACTGATATAGTCGAAAGTGAATATGGGCTTTTTAGAGGGTGTATTTTGAAAATTGGTGTTTATTCTTGAACTGAAAATACCAAAGTGGTGCGTTGCCAATAAACTGGGTTTGTCAATGCCATTTTTAAAGTAAAGACTATCTTTATCTTGGCCACCTGCATAAAGCCACAAAAAGCATAGATATAAAAAAAACGAGGTTTTTATCATCGGGCAAAAATAAATAAAGATTATATAATTATCGCTCTATAATGGGTTTGGTTTTCAATTCGCCTTGGGCTTGCTCAACCAATTTTAAGGTGGTTTCGTATAGTTTGGTTTGATTCATTTTGCTTTTTAGCCAACAGTAAAAACTCATCACGAAAATATCTTCTTTGTGGGTTTCTTTCCAATCAAATGCATATTCGAGTTTTTCTTTAAATGCTTCATTGGTAATGGTTTCAGGATTTTTATAATAGGCTTCAATAAACGTTATATAAGTGATTACGCGCTTTTGTTTAATGCTTTTTAAATAGGGGTAATATGAACGCTTAAAGCTTAATAATCTAGATTCAACTAAGTCTATATTTTGTAATTCTATGTGTAGAAGTATTTCTATCAAGTTCTTTTTTATCACCCATTCTTTGCCTGCTTTTTCAGTATACCAAGTATCGGTATGGTAAAATTTCGAAAATATGCTGTGTGCTTTTTTAAGGTCATTTTTCTGAAAATAAAACATGATTAAACTTAAATGGATATCTAGTAAAGCTTCTATGTCGTTATGTTTTTGATTAGTGAAGGGTTCTAGGGTTTTAATGGCTAGGTCTTGGTTGTTGCTGTAATTGAAGTTGAGTGATAATAAGAGGTTGTATTTTAATTTAAAAGTATTAAAATATTGTTTCTTGTTCATAATCATGAGTTTGTGCATCTGCTCCAAGTTGCTCATAGATTCATCAAATTTTTTATTTCTGAATAAAGCATTCGCAATGGCATGCAGGATTTGAATATGATAAAAGAGTTGTTTTTTATGATGTTTTTGAGAGATAATAGCCTTGTATGACTGGATTAAAAAAGGTTCTATATTTAAATAGTCCTTGCTTATAAAGGCTGAAAAACTTACAATACTTATTAGTTGATAGAGTGATTTGAAGGACAGATAATCATCTGTTTTTATATTATGTTCTTTAAGCGTGTTGGTTAATAGGGTTTCAAAATCTAATACGGCGCCTTGGTAGGTGATTTTATTTGATAGCCTTCTGATTTTTGCATATACCAAATTGAGTTCTTCTTCGATTAAGATGGCCTTTTGATTGTCCTTAAACTTTAAGATGAGTGCATTTAGATTGCCTGTAGGAATGGCATGGGCATATTCAATTTTGGTGTGGTAAACCTCGTTTAAAAGTGTGAACAAATCATTGGTCTTAGCCAGAGTTTCTGCTTTATCCAAAATGCTATAGCCTACTTTGAATTGCTTCTGCGCCATAAATGATTTTGAAGCCAAAATGTACTTAATAATTTGCATTTCGGTAGTAGTGTCTTCCTGTAAACTGATATTGGCCTTAAAATCAATAATCGATTCATGCAGTCTTTTCCTTAAAGCGTGGTATGCACCTTTTTTATCTTCATTATAAAGCTTCAAACACATGTCTTTTGAACTGAGGTCATGCTTTAGCACGAGCTTAAATAATTCGGTATTTTTTGTGTCGTTTCGCTTATTCTTTTTTTCTAGATAATTAAGGAACTTCCGTTGTTCTTCAACCGAAAACGACAATACTATGCCTTTTAAATCAATCATTTTATCGTAAGTAAAAGTGTTATACAATATAGTTAATATAATATTTATAAATGTATTTTATTAAAAAATATCGTAAGTAAGTTTTGAAAATTGTGTTTCGGATAAAAAACGAATTTCGCAGTTTTGTCTCATAATCATTAAAACAAAAAATTATGAAACCTATTTTTAAAACAGTGTTTATTGTTTTATTGGTATCAGTTCCTATATGTTATTTCGATGAATTGTTAGGGGCGATATCGACAGGCTATAATAATAGGATTTACTATTTAGTAAATAATGTAATTGCTGGTAATCAAATTGTAGGCCTATAGTATGCAGCTGAAAAAGTTAAATATGGCCTTTGTGGTTACAACGGGAATCTCTGTTGTGATTTTTGTTTACCTCGTTTTTTTAGGTTATGATGAAATAAAAACCTTTAAAGATGTAGTAAAAATAATAGCATCTATTTTGTTTCCCATACCCATGTTGTTTTTTGTTCGTTTCATTTTAATTGAACATTTTATACCACAAAATACTGAAGCTTATAAACTTCAAAATCAAAAGCCTGCCACCATTTTGTTATTTACAACTGTTTTACTAGGGGTTGGTACAATGCAAATTTTGGAGTTTTTTACCCACCAAAAATTGGAAGACAACTTAATTTTCGCCCATCTAATAAACTCTACAGCTGTGAGCTCTTATGTGCTGAACTTTATTTTATATAATAATTTAAGGGGCAATGGGATTTTAAGCGGCATACTTCTGGCATTGGCCATTCATGTGTTCTTTTTGTCCTAATTAATAAGTATAATCATCAAAATTTAATATTATGAATCAAGTGTTTTTTAACAAGTCTGAAAAAAGTAATTCTACAAAACGCGAAATGTTATTTACATTTCAATCTATAATTGTAATTGGTTTATTGGTGTTTACCACCATTGCCTTTTTCTTTTACAATAACCTTTCAATAATTAAAGGCATTAAGGTTGTTTTTGCTCCATTTTTATCAGTGGTGCCTTTGCTATTTGTGTTATCTATTTTAAGGGACTTACGAAAAGGGTTTGTCGAGGGAAATTACAGTAAACAAGAGGTGGTTAAGTTTTGTTTAGTGGCTCTAGGTGTTACCTTGGCTTTTACAGGCATTACTTTTTTAATGTCTAAAATTGGGGCTTTGGAAATTTTATTGGCGGCCATAATGGCTATTTTATGTGCTGTATTTTTTTTAAGAAGTAAAATCAAGGATATTTTAGGGATGTCCATCATTACGGGAATTGCAGAAGGCATCATTATATATATGATTTTTTTGTTTTGATGATTGGTTAGTTAACCCAAAACCCTGTTGCTTTTATTAGTAGCGGGGTTTTAAATAGCACAGGAATTAGAGTAAAAACCTTTGAATTTGGCTAAGGACTTTCTTAAAAAAATTAACATGTCGTCTATGTAATCTTAATGAACATATAAAACTGTAAATGTGAGTGTTAAATATTTCAAAATTAATTTTTTACATGTGAAATAATTCGTCTATTTGTACTGTTAGTTTAGTTAGTGCATTAGTAAGATGCAAAAAAGTTAAAGTTTAGTTTGTTAATTAAAGCCAGTTATTTGTAACTGGCTTTTTTTATTGGATGAATTAAATCACCTCAACAAACAAGCCGTCATCAGTTTTTTCAACCTTGGCTAGGTTATTTTTGGTGAGTTCCTTTATGGATTTGTCCCATTTTTTATTTGAAAGTCCCGATTGCGTTTTTAAATCTGCTAGTTCAGTTTTTTCTAATTTTTTCAAAATTTCAAAAACAGCTTTGGTATCTTCACTAACTGCAACGGCCTTTTTTTCTGGTCGCATTTGAGGGAAGAACAATACTTCTTGGATTGATTGGTTATTGGTTAAGAACATAATTAAACGGTCCATCCCAATACCCATCCCCGATGTAGGAGGCATACCGTATTCTAGTGCGCGAAGAAAATCATGGTCTATAAATTCAGTAGCTTCATCATCACCTTTTGCAGCTAATTTCAACTGATGTTCAAAACGCTCACGCTGGTCAATTGGGTCGTTAAGCTCAGAATAGGCGTTGGCTACTTCTTTACCGCAAACCATAAGTTCAAAACGTTCTGTTAGTTCTGGATTGTCTCGATGTTCTTTACATAGCGGACTCATTTCTTTTGGGTAGTCTGTAATGAACGTTGGCTGTATGTAGTTGCCTTCGCATTTTTCGCCAAAAATTTCGTCAATCAATTTCCCTTTACCCATAGTGTCATCTACTTCAACACCCAAATCTTTGGCGGCCTGGCGTATTTCAGCTTCACTTTTTCCCGTAATGTCGAAACCAGTAAATTGTTTAATAGAATTGGCCATTGTTACGCGTGCATATGGCGCCTTAAAATCTATTTCATGCTCACCAAAAGTCACTTTTGTTGTGCCGTTTACTACATTGGCACAATATTCTAACAGTCGCTCGCAAAAATCCATCATCCAATTATAGTCTTTGTAAGCCACATAAATTTCCATAGCTGTAAACTCTGGATTATGGGTTCTGTCCATGCCTTCGTTACGGAAGTTTTTAGAAAATTCGTAAACACCATCAAATCCACCAACAATTAGCCTTTTTAAATACAATTCGTTGGCAATTCGCATATATAAAGGAATGTCTAATGTGTTATGATGCGTAACAAATGGGCGGGCCGCAGCACCACCTGGAATAGGTTGTAATATGGGGGTTTCTACTTCAAAATAACCAGCTTCATTAAAAAACTGGCGCATGGCGTTAAATAATTTGGTGCGTTTTACGAATACGTCTTTAACTTGTGGGTTTACAACCAAATCGGCATAACGTTGTCTATAACGTTGCTCCGCATCAGTAAACGCATCATATACTTTGCCATCTTTCTCTTTTGGAAGGGGAAGCGGTTTTAAAGCCTTACTAAGAAGAGTAAAGTCTTTAACCTTTATTGTTTTTTCACCTACTTTGGTTTTAAACAATTCGCCTTCAATACCTATAAAATCACCAAAATCGAGTAGTTTTTTGAAAACTTCGTTGTATTTGGTTTTGTCTTCACTAGGGCAAATTTCATCACGGTTAAAATACACCTGAATTTTTCCTTCAGCATCCTGTAGTTGGGCAAAACTAGCTTTCCCTTGAATTTTTACCATCATCAAACGTCCGGCTATAATCACTTGTTTGCCTTCTTCAAATTGGTCTTTCACCTGTTTTGAAGTATGGTTTACCGGATACAATTCCGCTGGATAAGGGTTGATGCCTAAATCGCGAAGTTTGTTTAATTTCTCTCTTCTAACTAATTCTTGTTCTGAAAGTTGCATGCTAATTTTTGATTTTGAATTCGGCCTTTTTACAGACGAGTGCAAAATTACGTTATTTTCAAAAAATTAGCATACAACTATCTAATTGATTTTTACTGTACGGAGATAAAAATTTGAAGTTATTTATTAGCAGGCGCTGGTTCTGGTTTTAAAACGGTGCCTTTAATTCTGATGATTTTTGTACTTTCTGAGGCGTTAGAAACCACAGTGATGGTTTTTTTGAAAGCGCCAATTCTGTTAGTCGCGTATTTAACCTTAATTTCGCTAGAGTCACCAGGTAGAATAGGTTCTTTGGCGTAAGATGGAACGGTGCAGCCACAAGACGTTTTTACGTTTGAAATTACAACAGGCGCATTACCTGTGTTTGTAAATGTAAAGGTGCGTTCGCCATTGGCGTTTTGCTGAATTGTTCCGTAATCAATTACATCGGTTTCAAATGATAAAACCCCAACTATTTCTTTGCTAGTTTCTTCTTGAGAAAAACTTGTTGCAGAAAGAAATAGCAAGGCTAACAGAAATAAAGTAGATTTTAAGTTTTGTTGTAATTTGATAATCTGGTTCATAATGATTTTGTTTTTGATTATATCAACACAAACATCATAAAATACTTTCGAAAAAAGTGTTTTTTATGGGTTGAAAAGAGTACTAGTACCCAGGTTGATATTTCATATGGTTTTGTTAAACAGTGATTTAACCTCTTTTCGAGATTGCACGTTTAGCTTTTTGTAAATGTTGTTTATATGAGTTTTTACGGTGCTTATACTTACAAAAAGGGCATCGGCAATTTCTTTGTTGGTCTTTTCAAGTAGTAAAAGGTCCAAAATATTTTGTTCTTGCTTGGTGAGTTGTTCCTTGGCTTTTATAACCGAATTAATCTTGTGTTTTCGGTTTGAAAGCCAAAACCAAAGATTGTAACTTACTGAAACAGCTAGCAGAATATAAAGTAAATAATTCCAGTTGATAGCAGATTCCGACGAGCTGTTAATAATATATTTATCAGAATTTAGTTCAGACTTGTATTGTGAGGAATAGGTGGAATTGGGATAACGCTTTTCTAACCGGAATAGCAAACCTTCGTAGTAATCATTATTTTTAAGGTCTTCTAAATAATGCTCATGAAAATTATTTCCTCTATTGGATAAAAAGGAATAAACATAGAGTTCTGCAAGGGGCTCGTTAAGGTTCTTTCCGTAATCCTGAAGTGTTTCAAACCACTTTTTGGTGTTTAATTTGCGGTTGGCCTCGCTTCGAAATTCACTAAATGCAAATTTCATTTCTTCTTTTAAGGAATCAATTTTTACAAATGCCGACGATTTTTGGTTTGTTGATTTGATATCGCAAAACATTTGATTCCCAAAAGTAACGGGCAAAACAATGGTATCTGTATTTTTTGCTATGAAAACAACTTCCTTGCTGTCATCGCAATGACCATCAAAATGATTTTGGTTTTGTTCGTTTTCAAAACAGTTATCTACGTGTATTCTGTAAATACGGTTTTTGCTTTCCAATTGATTCCCTTTAAAGCTAAAATAACCTAAGCTATCGGTGCTTGTTCTGGCCACAATTTGTTCAAAGTACACACCAGAAATTTTTCGGTAATCTTCAATTACAGAAAGGTAAACATAATTGTGCCACTGGTTGTTGTCAATATGTCCAGTAAATTTATATTGAGCATTACCTGCAAAGCCAACAAGCATTAAAAAGCCTATAAACAGTGTTCTTGCCATGCCACTAAACTACTAATAAATTATTTAAAATTATATCGAATAATTAAGTCAATATTTTTGTAACAAAACCAATTTCTCAACGTCAAATAAGTAAATCATCAATCAATAAAAATTAAATATTAAAATGAGTTTTTGGAGAGTTATACTTTCAATTATCTGTCCACCGCTTGCAGTTATCGATAAAGGTTGCGGTTCCATTATTATTGTTTTTCTGCTTTGGCTATGTGGTTGGGTTCCAGGCGTCATTGCGGCATTGGTTATACTTAATAACCCGAACCGCTAAAACATAAAATTATCGTAATTTTGCGGACTATGAATAAAAATGTTCAACTGCAAGATTTAGGCTTTAAAGATTACAAACAAACTTGGGATTTTCAAGAGCAATTGTTTAGGGGTATTGTTGATGCCAAGATTAAAAACAGGCGAGAGGATACCAATTACGAAACCAACAACTATTTTTTGTTTGTTGAGCACCCACATGTTTATACTTTGGGTAAAAGCGGCGATTTATCTAATTTATTAATAAATGAACAGCAACTTACCGAAAAAGGTGCCGCATTTTATAAAATAAACCGTGGGGGCGATATTACCTATCACGGGCCCGGACAAATTGTGGGCTATCCCATTTTAGACCTCGATAACTTTTTTACCGATATACATAAATACCTTCGCTTACTTGAAGAAATGATTATTTTAACCTTGGCCGAATATGGCTTAAAAGCTGAACGTAGCGATGGCGAAACTGGTGTTTGGCTAGATGTGGGCACTCCTTTTACACGTAAAATTTGTGCCATGGGTGTACGTGCCAGTCGATGGGTGACTATGCATGGCTTTGCGCTAAATGTTAATGCTGATTTGGGATACTTCGATAATATTATTCCTTGTGGTATTCGCGGTAAAGCTGTTACTTCTTTAAATGTTGAACTAGGGAAAAAGCAAGTGGATGAAGGAGAGGTTAAAGAAAAACTACTGAAACATTTTTCAAATCTTTTTGAAGCGCAATTTGTAACTGCATAAAGAACAATATTCCCGTCCCTTTTGCGTAATTTTAATTCGTATATAACACGATTAGAAATGGATTCTAACAAGAAGATTTATTTTGAAACCAATAAACAAACCTGGAACCAAAAGGTAAAGGCGCATGCCGAAAGCGATATGTACAACCTTGAAGCGTTTAAACAAGGAAAATCTTCCTTAATGCCGTATGAGTTGGAAGCTTTGGGCAATGTTGATGGAAAATTGTTGTTGCATTTGCAATGCCATTTTGGACAAGATACCTTAAGTTGGAGTAGGATGGGAGCTATTTGTACAGGGGTTGATATTAGTAACGAAGGTATAAAGTTGGCAAAAAATCTAAACGATGAATTGCAATTGAACACCCGATTTGTTTGCTGTAATGTTTTGGAAACTTCAAAATATGTAAAAGACCAATTCGATATCGTATTTACCAGTTATGGCGTAATAGGTTGGCTACCCGATTTAAAACCTTGGGGCAAAATGATTGCTGAACGTTTAAAGGTAGGTGGTATGTTTTTTATGGCTGAATTTCATCCCATAGTTTGGATGTTCGATAATTTAGAAGAACCACCGAAAATGAAATACGGCTATATGCAAGACGAGGTGATTTACGAAGAGTACGAAGGTACATATGCCAACGAAGATGCTAAAATAACAAGTAAAGAATATGGCTGGAACCACGGATTGAGCGAAGTCGTTAATGCGTTAACCGAAGCCGGATTACATATTGAGTATTTAAATGAATATAACGAAAGCCCATACAATGTGTTGCCCAATTTAACCGAAACAGAAAATGGTATGTTTGTTTTGAAGGATAAATTATACCCTTTGATTTTTTCTTTGAAGGCGACGAAAAGGCAATCTTTCGTTTAAGGGTTCGGTATAAGCAGTCGTTCCATTGCCTCTTATAAATTGTTGTGTGTTCGTTTCAAAATTCTAATATTTCTCCTAGTCCTGCAAAAACATAGTCTTTTCCAAAATGGTCTTGTAATATTTTGTAAGCCAAATGTCCCGTGCAATGTGTTGGAGCAACCTTTTTAACCTTTAAGTCTTTTTTTAACCTTATGGTTAATTCAGTTAATGCAGTTCTGTCATAGGGTAATAAATGGTAGCCACCGTAAACCAATTTAATATTGTTTTCAGTATATCTCTTAGTTTCGATAATGATTTTTTCAACTGTACTATGAGAGCAGCCTACGAATAGTACTTCCCCTTCATCAGATTCAAGTGATAAGGAGATTTCATTAAGCCCATTGAACCTTGTATTGGGTGACTCACCGTTTTCATAAGCATCAAGACTTGGGTATTTGTTGAAATAACCCATGTTAGGAGATGTTGTTGCAATTAATTTTATTCCAGAATCGATTTCTGTACTTTCTTTTATGAATTCCACGTTAGCTTTCCAAAATCTCCCAGTCTGATTGAATTGAAAGTCCTTATAATTTCCGCCAAAATATTGCATTCGTTTTTCAAGTGAATCCACTATAGAAGAATCAGTTCCTGAAATATCAAAAGGAATATTTGCTCCCCAGAATATATCAAATGGAAAGTAAATTTTAACATCTGGATTAACTTTTAATAGGTAATCAAAACCATTAATATGGTCAAAATGAGAGTGTGAAGCAATAGCGAAATCAACCTGCCTTAAATCTATATTCAATGATTCCACATTGTTTTTAAAAATATCTGCATTTGTACCACTATCAAATAATATGATTTTCCCTTTATAATTAACGATACATGAAAATCCAAAGTCTTTAATTAAACCATTATAATCATCTCCAAATGCATCATATAGATTAATTATTGTATTTTCTTCAATTGTTCTGTACTCATTTTTGTATTCAACATTTGAACTCTCTTTATTTACTTCTATGCAACTAAATATTACAAGAGCAATACAGCAGATTAATAGAGTTTTATTCATTTTGTGATTATGTTAAAGACATACGACTTAAGGATATGAAAAACGCTTCAATGTTTTACATCCGTCGTTACTGAAACGAGTTCAGCACAGGTAAACGAAGGTAGTTGGAATTTTTCACAAAGTCAAATTATAGAAATCCCATAATCTAATTTTAGACCATGAAATGCTTCGTAATGTTTCATTATCCATTATGAATGCAAGATTAATGAGATTCTGAAACAAGTTCAGAATGACAATGCTCAGTGCTTATCTTTTATAACCTCAGGCATTTTAGCTTTAAACCGATTCAGCCTTGGGATGGATACATTTTTAATATAAGGGTGGTTGGGGTGCTTCTTTTCATAATCTTGATGATAATCTTCCGCTAGCCAAAACTTTTGGAAGGGATATACTTCGGCGGCAATTTTGGCATTTAACTTTTTAGCCAAGGCTTCTTTTTTCTTTAAGATGATTTGCTTTTGCTCATCATTTTGATAAAAAATTATAGAACGGTACTGTGAGCCTCTATCGTTTCCTTGTCCATTAACCTGTGTAACATTCTGCGATGCAAAATACACATCAACCAAGGTTTCAAAACTAACAACTTTCGGGTTATATATAATTTCAACGGCTTCGGCATGGCCCGTTATTCCAGTGTTACTGTCAGCATAAGTTGGGTTTTGGCTATGTCCTCCGGAATATCCGGAAACAGATTCTTTGACGCCTTTAACGCTTTCATAAATAGCTTCGACACACCAAAAACAGCCACTAGCAAAATAGGCTTTGGCTAAACCATTTTCCATGGGAACTTCAACGGGTTCTGCATTGATAACGGCATCTTGTTTTGGGGAGTTTTGTGCCGAGTTGCGGCAGCTAAATAAAAAGATTAGTGTAATTAACGGAATTATAGTTCTCATAGGATGTTTTTATTCTTTTATAAATAGACGAATAAAATTTGAAAACCTTAAATAAAAAAGCCTTCAAAATTAATTTTGAAGGCTTTTTTAAATTGTTTAAAAATGGGACTAGTTTAATTTAGCAAACAGTTTTTTCATTTTTTCTTTTTCTTCTTCGGCTAAAACAGGATCAACCAATATACGACCACTGTGCTCGTCGGTAATTACTTTTTTACGTGAAGCAATCTCAACTTGAACTTGCGGTGGAATGGTAAAGAAAGATCCACCAGAAGCACCTCTTTCAACAGGTACAACGGCCAAGCCATTTTTTACGTTGGTTCTTATTCTGGTATAAGCAGAAACCAAACGCTCCTCAATTTGTTTTTTGTATTCTTCCGATTTATCCAATAAAGCTTGTTCTTCTTTTTCAGTTTCTGCCAAAATATCGTCAAGCTCACCTTTTTTATGTTTTAGGTGGGTTTCACGTTCTTTTAAACGCTCTTTGGTTTCGGCAATAACTTCTTTTTTCTGCTCTATTTGTGCCTTAAACTCTTTTATGTGTTTTTCGGCCAATTCTATTTCAAGCTCTTGGAATTCAACCTCTTTGGTCAACGAGTTGTATTCTCTGTTGTTTCTAACATTTTTTTGTTGCTCGCCGTATTTTTTAATTAAAGCCTTAGACTCTTCAATTAAGTTCTTTTTACCTGCAATATCGTTATCGATTACTTCTAAACTGGCAACAAGTTTTTCTAATCTTATGTTTAACCCAGCTACTTCATCTTCCAAATCACGAACTTCTAAAGGCAGTTCTCCTCGAACATTTCTAATTTCGTCTATGCGAGAATCGATGAGTTGTAAATCGTATAAAGCTCTTAAACGCTCTTCTACAGTTGCTTCTTTCTTTTTAGCCATACTTTAAAAATACTTAACAGGATTGGTATTTGTCTTTGATAAAATGATTGCAAAATTAGGAATTTTTTTTGTAAGATAAGCTACTAAAAGATTTTTTGTGAACTGTTCGCTTTCATAATGACCAATATCGGCTAAAAGAATGTTATTTTCAGCTTGAAAAAAGTCGTGATATTTTAAATCGGCCGTTACAAAGGCATCAGCACCAGCGGCTTTGGCAGCCGATATAGCAAAACTTCCCGAACCACCCAAAACAGCCACTTTCATTATTTTTTTGTTTAAAAACACGGAATGCCGAATACAAGGTGTGCCCATTTTTTCTTTTAAATGGTTCAAAAAATCAGTTTGACTCAATGGTTTTTCGAGTAGCCCTACCATACCAATACCAATATTTTGGTTTTTGTTTTCTAACGTGGTTATTTCGTAAGCAACCTCTTCGTAAGTATGGGTTTTAAATAGCGTTTGAAGTAATTTTTGCTCCAAGTGTTTGGAATAGGTGATGGTGATTTTCGTTTCGGATTCGGTGTGTATTTGCCCTTTTTGTCCTTTTGAAGGGTTGGAGGCCTCATTGCCATTAAAAGTACCATAACCTTCAACGTTAAAGCTGCAATCATCATAGTTGCCAATACTTCCTGCACCTGTCTCAAATAGAGCATTTCTGAGGGTTTCGGCTTCGTCTTTTGGTACGTAGGTGGTGAGTTTTTTTATGGTTTCACTTTGTGGAATTAAAATACGTTTGTTCTCAAGTTCAAGTTTGTTGCAAATCATATCGTTTACACCTTGCTGGGCATTGTCTAGCGCGGTGTGCATGCTGTAAATGGAAATGTCATGTTTAATGGCTTTAATAACAACGCGCTCAACATACGATTTTCCGTTAAGTTTTTTTAATCCTTTAAAAATAATGGGGTGAAAGCTTACAATAAGATTGCAGTTTTCTTCGATAGCTTCATCAACTATCGTTTCAAGGGTGTCTAAAGTTACTAAAACGCCAGTAACCTCGATGTTTTTATCTCCAACTAAAAGGCCAACGTTATCAAAATCTTCGGCATAAGCCAAAGGCGCCAATGCTTCTAAATGGTTTACAACGTCTTGTATAATCATAATAAATTAAGTTTTACTTCAAAGATAAAATAATTACTTTCGCTATGATGAAAATATTACGATACTTACTATTTCCTATTGTTCCCGTTTATTATGCGGTGACTTGGTTGCGGAACAAATTGTACGATTGGGGAGTAAAAAAGTCGGTTTCTTATCCTTTTCCAGTGATTTGCGTTGGAAATTTAAGCGTTGGTGGCACGGGAAAAACACCCATGGTGGAGTATTTAGTCAACTATTTGAAAGATGATTTTAACTTGGCAACGTTAAGTAGAGGGTATAAAAGAAAATCGGAAGGGTTTCAGTTAGCAGATGAACATGCAGCGGCCGAAACTTTGGGTGATGAACCCTTTCAATTTTATAATAAATTTAAAGATGACATTGTAGTAGGTGTTGATGCCGATAGGCAAAATGGCATAAAGCAATTGCAAAATTTTAAAAATGGTTCAGATATTATTTTATTGGATGACGCTTTTCAGCACCGAAAAGTAAAAGCTGGGTTTAATATTTTACTGACTACTTATACCAATCCGTACTTTAAAGATTTAGTTTTACCAACGGGCAATTTGCGGGAACCAAGGGCTGGAGCCAAACGTGCCGATATTATTGTAGTAACCAAATGCCCTGAAAGTATAAGTGAGTCTGAAAAAAAAGATTTTGAAAAAAGCATAGCGCCAAATGTAAATCAGCATGTTTTTTTTAGTTCTATTGCCTATTCTGAAAATGTTGTTAACGACACAGAAAGTTTAAATCTTGATAAATTAAGCAAGTTCACTTTGGTCACAGGAATAGCTAATGCCAAACCATTGGTAAATTATCTGAAGAAAAAGGGCATGAGTTTTGAGCATTTAAATTTTAAAGATCATCACGATTTTAGTCTGCAAGACATTGAAAAGTTTGTTGAACGCGATATAATTATAACTACCGAAAAAGATTTCATGCGGCTAAAACAGATTGCTATCTTAAATGACAAACTTTTTTATTTGCCGATTAAGGCAAAAATTGATAATTGCCAGAAGTTCAACCGACTAATAACTGATTTCGTTAAGCGCTAGGAGTACTGTCTTTCTTGCTAGCCAAAGCGTTGTAAAGTTTTTTCTCAAATTCCTCTTGTTTGAATGGTTTTGGAATTATATCGGTAAAACCAGCCTCTTCAAACTCGTGCATTTTATCTTCAATGGTAACTGCTGTGAGTGCAAAAATGGTAAGTTCTTTGTCAAATGACCGCACTATTTTAGTAGCTTCAATACCGCTGATTCCTGGCATATGGATGTCCATTAAAATAATATTGTAATCATTGGCCTTAATTTGCTCAACGGCATCCTCACCGTTGTCAACAATATCACATTTAAGTTCCATTTTAGTTAAAATCTTCTTGGTAATCATTTGGTTAATTTTATTGTCTTCAACCACCAAAATTTTAACATTACTTAAATCTATTTCGTCTTTGTTGCCATCAAAATAATTGACCTTGTTTTCTTTGGCTTCTTTAATCGTTGTTTTTTCAAGAGGTATTTCAAAGTAGAAGGTAGTGCCGACGTTTAATTCACTTTTCACGTAAATTTTTCCTTTTAAAATATCGATTAAACCTTTTACAATTGATAGGCCTAGACCTGTACCGCCATATTTACGGTTGATTTGAATGGAACCTTGTGAGAAGCTTTCAAACATGTGGTCTTGTTTCTCTTGGCTAATACCAATACCGTTATCTTCAATTTCAAATCGTAGGGTGTAAATTTTGCCTATTTCTTCTATTTTGTAAACCCTTATCCAGATATCACCATCTTTTGTGAATTTTATGGAGTTACCTACCAAATTAATAAGGATTTGAGATATTTTTAATTGGTCTGCAATAAAGTTTTCAGGTAAATCTTTATCGTATTCAAAATGAATCTTAATATTGTTGTCTTCAGCCGAATTATTTAGTGCTAAAATAATATTGTTTATCTTTTTGTTCAGGTTGAATACTTCTGGTTCAACATCTACTTTGTTGGCTTCAATTTTATTGATTTGAAGGATGTCATTAATAAAGGTGAGTAAATAATCACCAGAAAATTTTAACGATTTTAGGTGTTGTACCTGTTCTGGTTTTGGGTTTTCATCCAAAAGCATATTACTTAAACCGGTTACGGCATAAAGCGGCGTTCGCAGCTCGTGGGTTACCGTTGAAAGGAAATTCGCTTTAGTCTTTGAAGCGAGTTCTGCTTTTTCTTTGGCAACAATTAGCTCCGCATTTTTTTTATGGAGCATATTATTGGTTTTTAACCTAATATTATTGTTTTTATAAAGAGATAATGTTAAAAGCGATAAAATAGTAATTAAGGCTACACTCAGAATAGACGTAAGCGTTTGTAAGTTATTGCTGTCTTCAGCCTTTTCAAGTTTTTCGTTCGCCAATTTGTTTTTTTCAATTTCTTCACTTAAAAGATATTGAGCTTCTAAATTACGTGGCGAGCTAATGCGGGTTAAACTTCTTATTGAGTCTGAAAGTGTTATATAAGCACTTAAATAATCTATAGATGTTTTAAAATTTGCGGTATTCTTATAAAGTTTACTTAACACAAAATACCCTTGGTTAAGAACGCTTGTATATTGATTGTCCTTAGCAATTTGAACACCTTCATGAGCTATTTCTAGAGCTCTGTCATTGTAGCCTATTTTTTCTAATACTGTGGCTTGGTGAATAAGGGCCTCACTTAATGTTTTTTTGTAGCCATAGTTTTTGGCTGTAGCAATAGACTGTTCAATAACATTGCGAGCCATTTTATAATTTTTCAGATCTTCGTAAGTCTTTCCTTCTTGTAATAGTGTTTCGGCCAGATATTCATTAAGCCCTTCTTCTTCAAACTTGGATTTTGCAGCCGTATAAGAGTCGAGTGCAGAGTAATATTTTTTTTTTGCTAAATATACATCACCAAATGTTTTATAAGAATGACCTAGATTCCTATTATCGTTTATTATTCTTTGAATTTCAATGGCTTTATTCAAAGACTTAACAGCTTTCTCTTTTTCATTAATAATGAGTTGGATTCGACCTTTTAAAGCATAGACCATTCCAATACTCACCTTGTTATCTGCTTCTATGGCTAATTTTAAAGCCTCGTCTAAGTTTTTCTGTGCTTTAAAATAGTTGAAGTTCTCTAACTCGGCTTGCGATTCAGCAATGCGATAGTTAATGTTATTTAGTGCCAGTTCAGGGTCATTATCAATCGTTTGTTGAGATAATCCGCTCACACTAAACAGTAAAGCTATTATATAAATGTAGTTCTTCATTTGGGGCTTTATTCGAAACTATAGCGACAAATATAATTATTTTATCGATAAAAAGCACTTTTTTTCCGATAAATTGCGTATTAAATCAATTATTCGACTTGAATAGCCAGTTTCGTTGTCGTACCATCCTATGATTTTCACCATGTTTCCGATGACCGACGTCATTTCTGCATCAAAAATGCAGGAGTGCCTATTTCCAACAATATCAACTGAAACTATGGGCGCCTCTGTGTACTCAATAATATTCTTGTAATGGTCATTTGAAGCCTCTTTAAAGGCTCCGTTAATGCCTTCAATTGTAACGGGCTTTTTTACATTAAAGGTTATATCTGTTAAAGAGCCATTAATAACCGGAACACGAATACCACAGCCCCCGATTACATCAGATAGATTAGGGAAAATTTTCGTTAGTGCTTTTGCTGCTCCAGTAGTAGTGGGCACAATAGATTGTCCGGCTGCTCTTGAACGCCGCAAATCACGATGGGGCTGGTCGTGAAGACTTTGATCCGTAGTATAGGAATGCACAGTTGTAATATAGGCTTGGTCAATACCGCAAAATTTATTGATAATATCAATCATTGGGGCGGCGTTGTTTGTGGTGCACGATGCATTAGATATGATGGTTTCAGTGCCCTCAATTAAATGGTCGTTGACACCCATAACAATGGTTTTTATATCGTCTTCAACTGGAGGTACACTTAATATAACCTGCTTAGCTCCATTTTTAATATGGTGTGTTAAAATGGAAGATGTTTTAAACTTTCCGGTAGATTCTATAACGAAATCTACATCGTAAGGCTTCCAATTGATGTCTTTTGGATGCGAGTGGTTTAATAAGGGTATATTTTCATTGTTAACCAAAATATGCTTACCATCGTACGAAACATCACCGTTAAAAATCCCATGTACACTGTCGTATTTTAATAGATGGCTTAGTGTTTTGGTGTCGGCCAAATCGTTAATTGCAACAACTTTTATGTTGTCGTAATTTTGAAGAATCCTAAAGACACGTCTGCCAATTCTACCAAATCCGCTAATGGCAACCTTGATCATGGCTAATTAATATGTTTTTGAGCTTTGTAAGATGAACGTACCAAAGCACTGCTTTCTACATGACGAAAACCTAAATCTAACCCAATTTCTTCGTATTCCTTAAATTGGTCGGGTGTAATAAATTGTTTTACGGGCAAGTGCTTTTTACTTGGTTGGAGGTATTGGCCAATAGTTACCACATCCACATCATTTTCCTTTAGGTCGTGAAGGGTTTCAATAACTTCTTCACGAGTTTCGCCCAAACCTAGCATGATACCAGATTTTGTGCGTCGTTGCCCTTGAGCTTTTAAATATTTTAACACGCCCATACTACGATCGTACTGAGCTTGTATTCTAACTTCACGGGTTAATCGGCGTACAGTTTCAATATTGTGCGATACGACTTCGGGAGCCACATCAATAATTCGGTCAATATGTTTTTCTATGCCTTGAAAATCAGGAACTAAAGTTTCTAGAGTTGTTTCATGATTCATTCGCCTAACCGCTTTAACTGTTTCGGCCCACATGATACTACCCATATCTTTTAAGTCATCACGGTCTACACTGGTTAGAACGGCATGTTTTATTTTCATTATTTTTATGGAACGTGCTACTTTTTCGGGTTCATCCCAATCAACAGTTTCTGGGCGTCCTGTTTTTACACCGCAAAATCCGCAAGATCGCGTGCAAACATTTCCCAAAATCATAAACGTGGCCGTTCCTTCTCCCCAGCATTCGCCCATATTGGGGCAGCTTCCAGAAGTGCAAATCGTATTTAGCTTGTATTTATCAACCAATCCACGTAATTCGGTATACTTTTTTCCCGTTGGAAGTTTTACTCGGAGCCATTTGGGTTTTGTTTTACGTTCTTCTGGCAATATATTTGAAGCAGTATCTGTATTCATATCTTTAAGAAAAATAGGAAGCAAAGATACGAAGTATTCTTTTAAATGAACCTATAGGATGCTAAGATACCAAATGCTGAAACCTATTAAAAAAACAATGCCCATTATGCTTAAAAGATGCATTTGTTTTGATGGTCGCCAAGCTTTGGGCGTATGCTTGCTGGAAATTAATTTGTAATTGATTATAGCGTAAAAAGGAGCCGTAATAAACGAGAGTATAGTCGCTATTTGGATCAGGAATCCCATTTCTGAAGCTAAAAAAACAAAAATGCAAATGGTTCCTGTAGAAAGTAAAGCAATCCAAAAGGTGTAGTTGAACTTTGATGCGTTTTTAAAAAGCAGTTCTGTGGTTTTTTCCATGGCGCGAGGCGAGGCATCTAATGTAGTAAGTGTCGTGCTAAACATGGTTGTAAAAGCAGCAATACCAATAACAATGTAAGCCCAATCGCCAAGATTAGTCGTGTACATGCTAATTAGTTGCTTAGAAAACACGGTAGCAGATACACTAAATGTTTCACCGCTGTTGAACATAACTAAAGAGCCCAAAAGGACAAACCCGATACCCAAAAGAATAGTGCCAAAGTAACCCACGTTAAAATCGAATAATGCTGATGTGGTGGTATAGTTTTTGGTATCTTTATTCTTTTCTATCGCCCATAGCGATTGCCATACGGACACATCGAGTGGAGCGGGCATCCACCCCATAAAAGCAATTAAAAAGCCTATTTCCAAAGCATTTTCAGGGAGTACTTGTTGCAACGAAATAGGTTCGGAATTGTTAAGTAATGCAATACTTACTGCGGCAATAGTACTTATGGTTAGCGTTATGATTATGATTTTCATTAGCCTGTCTAATAGCTTATATTTTCCCATTACTAAAAGCAATAAACAGATTATAATAATGACGACGGTCCAAGTTTTTATACCAATAAAATTACCAAATAGTGTAGAAGCAAGACCTGCAGTAACAATCGTTACACCGGCCTGAATAGTAAAAATAGTGGCCAAGTTGAGTATAAAGTATAGCATTAAAATGCCTTTACCCAATTTTTTGTAACCGTCCAATAAGCTTTCCCCTGTTGCCGTTGCATACCGAGGGCCGAACTGAAAGAACGGATATTTAAACAGGTGCACCAAAAGCAGTGCCCAAAGTAACCCAAGACCAAAATCGGCGCCAGATCGGGTAGATTGCACTAAATGTGAAACACCTATTGCTGCACCAGCAAATAACAACCCTGGGCCGAGATTTTTTAGTTTAGCAATCATTATTTGTTTCTAATAATTTCTGCAAGTAGCTTTTTTGCACGAAGCAGTTTTACTTTAACATTATTTATTGGTTCGTCCAATTCTTTTGAAATTTCCTTATAGCTCAATTCTTGAAAATATCGCAAGTTGATTATTTCTTGATAATGCGGTTTTAACTGCTTTATGTCGCGCAACAGTTTGGCTAAATGTTGTTCGGTTATTAATTTGTCTTCAGGTGAAGGTGACTCGTCTAAAACTTGAAAAACCTCGCGGTCATCTTGCGAAATAACCTGGTCAATCGTATTCTTTTCTTTCCGAAGTAAATCAATATGAATGTTTTTTGAGATGGTAATCAGCCAAGTTTTAAAGGTGTATTTTTCTTTGAAAGTCTCAATTCTATCGAATGCTTTCGAGAAGGTTTGAATGGTAATATCTTCGGCATCGTTCTCATTTTGGGTGCGTTTTAGTTGAAAACCATAAACATCGTCCCAATATAAATCCAATAAAAAGTTGAACGCTTTCTGGTCGTTTTTTTTGGCACGTTTAATGGCTTCGGTTATTTCCAATGGTTGGGTTTTGAGATGAGATTGTTTATAAATATAGCCATTTGCGCGATAATTAGAAAAATTTCAAGAAAAGGCAATAAAAATAGCAAATCAATTTCGTTAAGCTTTTTGAAAGATAAACCCAAAACGAGGTATTGAACCATAATTCGGGTTAAGAAGAGCCCTAAAACAATTGGCCAATTGTATAGAGTTGTGAGTAAAAAAAAAGTAAACAACCAAAACGAAAGGTTTGAAACGTACTGAAGCGCCAATATTATTTTATGTTTTGTTTTGTAATGATGCGCTGTGGAGACATGGCGTCTTTTTTGAAAAAACCATGCTTTGAACGTGGTTTTTGGCGTCGATTCCGTAAAGCTTTCCTTGGAAACGCATATCGTTGTATTGTCGTTTGTAGCTACGTGGTTTATAAATAAATCGTCATCACCAGATTGTACTTTAATGTGTTTAATAAACCCATTGACCTTAAAAAACTCATTTTTTACATACGCCAAGTTACGCCCAACACCCATGTAAGGCATGCCATTGAGTGCAAACGAAAAATAATTTACCGCTGTAATTAGGGTTTCAAACCGAATGACTTTATTGAGGAAGGAATTTTTAATTTTCGCATAGGCACCGTAGCCTAAAACAAGTGTTTTTTTATTGCTGAAGTGCGAAGCCATTTCTTTTAACCAAAGGTTCGATACAGGTTTGCAATCGGCATCAGTGAAAACTAAATGTTCGTATTTTGAAGCTTTTATACCTAAAGTGAGCGCATATTTTTTATTACCCCAAAAGGCCTCAATACTTTTAACATCAACAATTTTTATATTGTCATGAAGTTTTGAAAATGCTTGCATAACATCTAAAGTTTCATCTTTTGATGAGTCGTTAATCAAAACAATTTCAAAATTAGGAAAATCTTGTTCGATTACAGAAGGCAGAAAACGTTTTAGGTTTTCTGCTTCATTTTTGGCGCAAATAATGATTGAAACAGGTACATTTTTAAAACGTGCTTTTTTCAGTTTGGAAAACGCGAATTTCCCAGAAATAAAGACGTAAAAAATAATTTGAATTACAACTACAACAATAAATGCGCAGTAAACAAAACCAAGAAGGCCCATGAGCTAGTTACGAATGTTGTGGTTCATTACATTCACTAAACTGGTCGGGTGTTTTTCCACAAAAACCACATGCATCCCCGTCCTTATTTAACATTGGGTTTTGGCTTGCGCAAGTACCGGCAAATTTACCGTCTTTTTTTGCCCAAATTTTAATAGCAATTCCCGCTACACCTAATGCTAATAAAGCTATGGTTATTAAAAGAAGTTTCATCTATTCTTGTTTATTTATGCAAAGATAAGAGTTTTACAGATAAATTTTTAGAAGAACATAGCTAAATAGAAATTGTGACCGATTTTTATATAGGTGTCTAATAGTTAATTGATTACATTTATGCAATACTAACTAATAAAAAACTATTTAATCATGAAAAAATTATTTGCAGAGTTTTTCGGAACATTTTGGCTTGTTTTTGGGGGTTGTGGAAGCGCTATTTTTGCGGCAGGCTACCCGGGTTTAGGTATTGGCTTTGTGGGTGTAGCTTTAGCATTTGGTCTTACCGTATTAACTATGGCTTATGCTGTGGGACACATTTCTGGAGCGCATTTTAATCCTGCTGTGTCATTCGGTTTATGGGCTGGTGGAAAATTCTCGGGCAAGGATTTGATTGGTTACATTATCGCCCAGGTTATAGGAGCTATAGCGGCTGCAGGGGTGTTGTATGTTATCGTTTCAGGAAAGTCAGATTTTGTTGATATTGGCGGTTTTGCAGCCAATGGCTATGGTGAATTGTCTCCCGGAGGTTTTAGTATGACATCGGTATTAATTACCGAGTTTTTGTTGACCATGTTTTTTCTATTGATTATTTTAGGAAGTACCTATGTAAAAGCGCCGGAAGGTTTTGCGGGCGTAGCTATTGGTTTGGCCTTAACGTTAATTCATTTAATAAGTATTCCTATTTCAAATACATCAGTGAATCCTGCGCGCTCTACTAGCCAAGCGTTGTTTGCAGGTGGAGAGTTTACTGCACAATTATGGCTGTTTTGGTTGGCTCCTATAGCGGGAGCGATTGTGGCTGGATTTATCCATAAGGCTTTATTTTCTAAAGCATAAATGTCTTATTGCCTAAATAAAAAAAGCCTCATTTTAAATTAAAATGAGGCTTATTGAGATTATTGCTATTAATCTATTGTAAATCAATTTCTGCAACCGAATTTTCGGTTGATGCTACATTATTACCGCCTTTTGGTTCTATGGTAATATTTAAACCAAGGACGTCTTCCATATAAGGGATATTTCTAAGTTTGCGATCGGCTTTATTTAAAATCCCCAAACTTACCATCTTACCTTGTAATTCTGCCCAAATTTGGTAACAATGCTCTTCTGGCAGTTCGGGTAAAGACACCACATCAATCATCGATGTTTTTTCTTTGGCATTAATATATGCAACGGTTTTAAGGTCTTTTGCCCGTTCGTTTCCTTTAATAATGTATTTTTCGGTTTCAGGGTTGTTGAGCTTTAAAAGCTGACGCATAACATTGTCTAACATTTCGTTGTTTTTTGCTATATCGCTTCTTAAATCAAAAAGTTCGTCAACAACAACCTGATTCTCTTTTGCCAGTTTTTGGCCGTGGTTATAAAATATATAAGACGTACCGGCAAAAAGTAATGCGGCTACACTCGCAGCAATACTGAATTTGTACCATTTTTTATACTTATAGGACCTTTTTGTATTTAATCTTACAACAGGTGTATCATCAAGTTCATCTAAAATATTATTTAAGATGCTTTTGGGAACTTCAACCGCATTGACTTTTGCAACCACTTCTAGGTTGTGTTGCAATGTGTTGTAGGCATTCTGTACTTCTGGGTATTTTGAAATAAAAGATTCCACTTTTTCTGTTTCGGCAGAAGAAGTTTCTCCTAGTAGATATTTTTCTAATAGGCCAGAATTTAAAAAAGTAGTTATTTTCGCATTCATGACGTTTTTTTATTGAGGATCGTAGATTTTTTTTAATTCTCGCAATCCAATTTTTAATCTTGATTTAATAGTTCCCAACGGTATATCCAGTTCGTCACTGGCTTCTTGTTGTGTCATGCCCTCAAAAAAGAGAGCATTTAAAACTATTTGGTATTTTTCATCTAAACTACTCAGGTGTTTTTTTATATCTAGAACATCCTGATTTAACTCACTGGAGTTTAATTTATATACGTTTGAAGTTTCAATTTGGACTTCCTTGCCGCTTTTGTTTTTTTGCGATCTTACCTTATCAATGGCAGTATTGTAGGCAATCCGATAAAGCCAGGTAAAAAGTTTAGCTTTGGATGCATCATATTTTTTGGAGTACCTCCATATTTTTACAAAACTTTCCTGAAGCACGTCTTGAGCCGTATCTTCGTCTGAAATAACCTTTTGAATAACACCGAAAAGGGCGTCAGCATAATACTCGTACAAAAGTTTTATGGCTTTTTTGTCGCCATTTTGTAGTAGAGAAACTATTTCTTTTTCAATTGCTGAAATCAATGTCGACTAGTTTAGTGAATATGGATAATTACGATTTGTAAAACCAAAGTTAGACATTTCTTTTGAGATTATAAGATGTTTACTTCAGCCTCAATAGAAATATTAAAAATGCGTTTGATGGTTTTTTGTATGAGTTTGGAAAGTTCCAGAATGTCGGTTCCGTTAGCGCCTCCGTAATTAACAAGTACCAAAGCTTGTTTTTTGTGCACGCCATAATTACCAAAACGTTTCCCTTTAAAACCTGCTTTTTCAATAAGCCAACCGGCTGGTACTTTTACTTCATTGTCAGATACGGCATATGATGGTGCATCCTCAAAGTTTTCTAGTATTTTTTCAAAATGCTTTTTTGAAATCACCGGGTTTTTGAAAAAACTGCCACTGTTTCCTATTTCTTTGGGGTTGGGTAATTTACTTTCGCGAATGGCTATAACCGCTTTTGAAATGTCTTTAATAGAAGGTTGGTCAATTCCTCGTTTTGCCAATTCAGTAGTTATGGTGCCATAATTTACGTTAAGGTTATGATTGTGTTTGGTCAGTTTAAAAATAACGCTTGTAATAATATATTTTCCTTTGGCTTCTTGTTTGAAAATGGAATTTCGATAGCCAAATTTACATTCGGCTTTAGTAAAGGTTTTTGCCTTTATTGTGTCTAAAGATATGGCTTCGCACGAATCAAAAACATCTTTAAGTTCAACTCCATACGCTCCAATATTTTGAATGGGTGCCGTGCCAACATTACCGGGAATGAGCGATAGATTTTCAACACCACCAAAATTATTGTTAATGCACCAAACAACAAATTCATGCCAGTTTTCTCCAGCTCGAGCCTTGACAAATACGTGCTCATCATTTTCAGAAATGATGTCGATACCTTTTAAATCAATATGGACGACCAGTCCGTTAAAATTTTTGGTGAGCAGCATATTACTGCCACCGCCCAAAATCAATTTTTCTGAATGGTTATCTAAATTTAAAACTACTTTAAGTTCATCTATGCTTTGTACAGAAACAAAATGCTTCGATAGAACATCTATTCCAAATGTATTGAAGGGCTTTAAAGATATGTTCTGGTTAATTTGCACTAGTTAGGGTAAACTTTTAAAGCTTGTTTTAAAATATGGACGGCTCTTATCAAGCTTTCTTTGTTAAGTACGTATGCAATACGTATTTGGTTTAAACCTACACCTGGAGTTGAATAAAAACCATTTGCCGGTGCCACCATAATGGTTTCTCCGTCAATCTCAAAATACTCTAAAAGCCATTGGGCAAAATCATCAGAATTTTTAATGGGTAATTCAACTATGCAATAAAAGGCGCCTTGCGGTTTAGCCACTTTAACACCTTCAACTTTCTTTAATTCTTCAATTAAAGTGTCTCGGCGTTCAACGTATTCTTTAATTACATCATCAAAATAACTTTGGGGCGTGTCTAAAGCTGCCTCGCTAGCTATTTGAGCATAAGTTGGCGGGCTCAATCGGGCTTGGGCAAACTTAAGGGTTGTTTGTAAAAGTGTTTTGTTTTTTGAAACCAGGCATCCAACACGTGCACCGCACATGCTATAACGTTTGGAAACGGAGTCTATAATTACGGCATGTTGTTCTATACCTTCAACTTGCATAATGGAATAGTGCTCCTTACCGTCGTAAACAAATTCGCGATATACTTCATCGGCTACCAAAAACAAATCATGCTTTATTGATAAAGCGGCCAATTGTTCAATTTCCTCCTTGGAATATAAATATCCGGTTGGGTTTCCCGGATTACATATTAAAATAGCCTTGGTTTTTGGTGTGATTAATTTTTCGAAAGTTTCAATAGGAGGTAGTGCAAAATTGTCATCAATATCACATATTGCAGGAACTACTTTTACACCTGATGCCGTTGAAAAAGCAATATAATTAGCATAGAATGGCTCAGAAATAATCACTTGATCATCGGGGTCCATTATACTACTAAACAAAAAAAGTAAAGCCTCACTGGCTCCTGTAGTTACAATAATATCATTATACGACACTTTAATGTCGTGCTTATTATAATAATTAGCCAGTTTTTTTCTGTACTCATCAGAGCCTTCAGATCTGGAGTACGAAAGGATTTCTATATCGTTTTGTTTAACAGCATTTAAAGCTACTTCAGGAGTTTTAATGTCGGGTTGTCCAATATTAAGATAATAGATGTGTTTCCCGTTTTCGATAGCTTGTTCGGCATACGGAACAAGTTTTCGGATAGGGGAAGCTGGCATGTCATGGCCTTTTTGTGAAATCGATGGCATTAAAAAACTGTTTTTAAGCTGCAAAGTTGAGAAAATTATCTTAAATTTTTTTTAAAATACAGCCCTAAATTAAATAGCTACCTCAAAGATTTGTAAATTCATGTAACAATTTATAATGTATTCATGATCTTACGATTAATCGGCTTCCTTTGTTTTTTCGGATTTAGCTTGTTTGGCTTTTCCCAAAGCAAGTTTGTTATTGAGAATAAAAAGGGGAAGGATAAAATAAGATTTAAGCTCATAAATAATTTGATTGTTTTGCCTGTGGAGGTTAATGGAGTTGAGTTGTCATTTTTACTAGATACAGGAGTGAGCAAGCCCATCATTTTTAATTTCTTAAACGTTTCAGAAACTTTAAATATAAAAGAAACTGAAACGATTTATTTAAGGGGTTTGGGGGAAGGAAAAATGGTTGAAGCACTAAAGTCCCAAAATAACGTATTTAAAATTGGGGATGCTATTAAGTTAAATCAAGACCTGTACGCTATTTTTAATGCTAATTTAGATTTGTCGCCCCGTTTGGGTGTCCCTATTCATGGTATCATTGGTTTTGATTTGTTCCGTGATTTGGTGGTTCAAATCAATTATTCTTCCCAAAGAATTATATTGACCGACCCAGAAAAGTATAATAGTAAAAAATGCCGAATGTGTGAAATCTTTAATCTAGAGTTTTACAACGGAAAACCTTATGTAAATGCCAAAGTTGAAATTGAAGAAAAAGAAATCCCTGTAAAGCTCCTTATTGATTCTGGAGGGAGTGATGCATTGTGGCTATTCGAGAATGATGAATTAGGTATAAAGTCTGATGGTAAGTTCTTTTATGATTTTTTAGGGTACGGACTTAATGGTAGCGTTTACGGAAAACGCTCTAAAATCAGTAGGTTTTCTTTAAAAAGTTTTGAGTTGAAGAATCTCAATGTGGCTTATCCCGACTCGTCTTCCGTATTTTTTGCTCAACAAATCAGCAATAGAAGTGGTAGTTTGGCTGGAAATATTTTAAAGCGCTTTAATGTCGTTTTTCATTATCAAAAAGCTATGGTAAGGCTCAAGAAAAACAAATACTTTAGACAAGAATTCACTTATAATAAATCTGGTATTGAGCTGTCTCACGATGGAGTAAGACTGGTTAAAGAAAAACAAAATAACGTTATAAGACCTCGAGAAGGTGCAGAGAACAAAACTAAGGTTATAATTGACATCCAATACAAATTATCTCTAAAACCAGCATATACAATTGTCGAACTAAGAGAAGGCTCACCCGCAAAAGAAGCAGGTTTAAAGGTTGGTGATATTTTGGTAAGTGTAAATGGAAAACTAACTTATCAAAATACATTACAGGGAATTATGCAAATGTTTTATGACGATGCCGGAAAGAAAATTAAATTAAAGGTAGAACGAAAAGGCAGGCTGCTGAACTTTAGTTTTATTTTAAAGGATTTGTTCGATTAGTTTGCTAAAATAAAAAAGGCTTGAAAATGTTTTCAAGCCTTCTAAGATTATTTGTTATTTATTGCTGCACAATACTTTTTCCTTTTTTATCCAATACACTTTCTTTGCTTGGGTCAATAACTTCTCCTTTAATTTTTAAGGCTACCGTAGGGGTAACGGCGTTGGAAATTACAGTGATTGTTTTTCTAATTGGGTTTACTCTGTTCGTATCGTATTTAACCTCTATTTGACCAGTTTTTCCTGGTAAAATAGGTTCATCTGGTTTTTTAGGAATAGTACATCCGCAACTAGAACTTACCTTCGAAATAATTAATGGCTCATCACCAGTATTAGTAAATTCAAAGGTTCTAATTCCGTTTGATCCCTTTTCAATTGTACCGTAGTCAATAGTTTCAGATTTAAATTCAATTTTAGCTTGAGCATTAACAGCAAAACTGATTAAACCGATAAATAAAATTGTGATTAATTGTTTCATGGTTTCGTTTTTTATTGTTCAATATTGGACTTCAGCATGGTTTTATTTGGCACCAAAATCCACTTTGCTTTCTACTTTAATTCAAGTCAAACATACTTACTTTTTCTACAATCATCAAAAATAATGGATGAAATGCATGTTATTTAACAAGTTCAAGTACCTTAATCTGCCACTTTAACTAATCATTTACTTCAAAATACACCCAATGTTTGGCGTATGATAAAGCATATATAGTTTTTGTAAAAAAAGAAATATAAGTACTTTTGCAAACTAATGTTCAAAAACTATTCCAAAGCATGCAAATTCCATCAAAATATGATGCAAGTCAGGTAGAAAACAAGTGGTATAACTACTGGATGGACCACAATTATTTTCATTCGGAACCAGATGAAAGAGAGCCATATACCATAGTTATTCCGCCGCCAAACGTTACTGGTGTTTTGCACATGGGGCATATGCTGAATAACACTATTCAGGATGTATTGGTGCGCCGTGCGCGATTATTAGGAAAAAATGCTTGCTGGGTACCTGGTACTGATCACGCCTCAATTGCGACAGAAGCCAAAGTAGTGGCAAAATTAAAGGAACAAGGCATTGATAAAAATGATTTAACGCGCGAAGAATTTTTAAAACATGCATGGGATTGGACTCACGAGTACGGTGGTGTAATTTTAGAGCAACTAAAAAAACTGGGTTGTTCTTGCGATTGGGACCGAACAAAATTCACCATGGATGATGACATGAGTGAGTCGGTTATCAAAGTTTTTGTTGATTTATTTAATAAAGGACTGATTTATCGTGGATATCGTATGGTAAACTGGGATCCTGAGGCGAAAACAACCCTCTCTGACGAAGAGGTTATCTATGAAGAACGTCAAGGCAATCTTTATTATTTAAAGTATAAAATTGATGGCAGTAAAGATACTTTAACTATTGCCACTACAAGGCCAGAGACCATTTTTGGTGATACGGCTATTTGTATAAACCCGAATGACGATCGTTTTAAACACTTACATGGCAAAAAAGCAATTGTACCAATTTGTAATCGGGTAGTTCCAATCATTGAAGATGAATATGTAGATGTCGAATTCGGGACGGGTTGCTTAAAAGTAACACCGGCACACGACGAAAATGATAAAAAACTAGGAGACAAGCATAATCTTGAAGTAGTTGATATTTTTAACGATGATGCTTCGTTAAATAGCTTCGGATTGCATTATGAGGGTAAAGACCGTTTTGTGGCTAGAAAGGAAGTAGTGGCTGAATTGGAAGCAAACGGTGAATTGGTTAAAACGGAAACCCACGATAATAAAGTAGGAACTTCTGAAAGAACCAAAGCTGTTATCGAACCTCGATTGAGCGACCAGTGGTTCCTTAAAATGGAAGATTTGGTAAAACCTGCCATAAAGGCAGTATTAGAAACTGAGGACATTAAACTTTTTCCAAAGAAGTTTGAAAGCACCTATAGGCACTGGATGGAAAATATCCGTGATTGGAACATTTCACGTCAGCTTATGTGGGGGCAACAAATTCCGGCGTATTATTATGGTGATGGGAAAGAGGATTTTGTTGTGGCAGAAACAAAGGAAAAAGCTTTGGAACTGGCTAAACAAAAAACTAAAACCCAAACGTTAACTGATAAAGATTTGCGTCAAGACAACGATGCGCTCGATACTTGGTTTTCTTCTTGGCTATGGCCTATGAGCGTTTTTGATGGGATAAGATATCCTGAAAACGATGATATTAAATACTATTACCCAACCAACGATTTGGTTACCGGACCAGATATTTTATTCTTTTGGGTAGCCCGAATGATTATTTCTGGATACGAGTATAAAGGTGAAAAGCCATTCAGTAATGTTTATTTAACAGGGTTGGTGCGTGATAAGCAACGCCGAAAAATGAGTAAATCGCTGGGTAATTCTCCCGATGCCTTAAAATTGATTGAAGAATATGGTGCCGATGGCGTTCGTGTGGGGTTATTGTTGAGTTCGGCTGCAGGTAACGATTTATTGTTCGATGAAGCCCTTTGCCAACAAGGTAAGGGATTTTCCAATAAGATATGGAATGCATTTAGACTGATTAAAGGTTGGGAAATTGATGGAAGCATCTCGCAGCCAGAAACAGCAAAAGTGGGGCTGGAGTGGTACGAAGCCAAATTCCAAAAGGCATTAACAGAAATTGAAGACCACTTTAACAAATACCGTTTAAGCGATGCTTTAATGACCACTTACAAATTAATCATGGACGATTTTTCGTCCTGGCTATTGGAAATTATTAAACCGGCCTATCAAAAACCTATTGATGCGAAAACGTATAAAGCGGTAATCGACGCTTTTGAGAACAACCTGAAAATATTGCATCCGTTTATGCCATTTTTAACGGAAGAAATTTGGCAATATATTTCGGAAAGAGCACCAGAGGAAGCTTTGATAGTAGCCCAATGGCCTGAAAACGAGATAGTGAATCAAAAGTTGATTGCTGAGTTTGATTTTGCTTCGGAAGTGATTTCGGGTATCAGAAATATCAGAAAACAAAAAAACATCGCCTTTAAGGAAGCTATTTGTTTTTCAGTAATCAATAACGAAAAAAACAATGCCACTTTTGATGGCGTGATAGCCAAACTAGGCAATCTTGAAAATATTGATTATGTAACTGAAGCCATTGACGGCGCATTGATGTTTAGGGTAAAATCCAACGAATACTTTATACCTATGGCTGGTGCTATTGATGTAGAGGCTGAAATTAAAAAACTTACCGAAGAGCTAAATTATACCGAAGGCTTTTTAAAGTCGGTGCAAAAGAAACTTTCTAACGAGCGTTTTGTGGCAGGAGCACCCGAGCAAGTAGTCAATGCCGAAAAGAAAAAAGAAGCCGATGCCTTAGCTAAAATTGAAACGCTAAAGACGAGTTTGGCGAGTTTGGGGTAGAATAAGTGTTTGTTTTTGGAGATTCGTTTAACGATTAAGTATATTGAAAGTAGCACATTTTTTGCACTAACATTTTAGGTTGCCATTGACTTTAAAATTAGAAACTTTATTTCGTTTTAGCATTTCAATAGGGCTTTTCATGAGGATACGTTGTTGTCGTCTTTTTTTGATTAGAAAATATAGATGCCTTCTTTAATTTCATTTAGAATACTTTTATTGATTATTGTATAGGTATTACTTTTTGGTAACATTACATATACGTCATCATTATCACAATTAAAGCCTTCTTTTTTTAAATTGAATTTTTTTATTTTATGCGTATGCGTAAAATTAATTTCGTCTTTTAACCTAATAAAAATTGGAATTGCATATTTAGGAAGTTCTTTATGAAGTTGTTCGGCAACTTTATCAATGTTAAAAACTACTCCTTTTCGTTTTACAATAGTTATCATGCCCGCCCTGCCATCATTATTTGGAATTTTCACACCATAGGCAGCACACATTTCAACGCAGCTGATTTGTCCCACAATTCCTTCTACTTCTGCAGTGGCAACATTTTCACCCTTCCATCTAAAAGTATCTCCAATTCTATCAATAAATCTTGCATGTTTAAATCCAATGTCTTGTAAAAGGTCACCACTATTAAACCAACAATCTTCTGATTTAAACACATTACGAAGAATTTTGTCTTCATTTCGTTCCTTATTAACATAGCCGTCAAATTCAGATTTCTCGCTTATTTCAGAAATAAGTAAACCAGTTTCTCCTTTTTCCACAGGAATAAGAAAACCATTGGCATCTTTTACAGGTGAATCGTTCTCAATATTGTATTTGATAATTTTGAAATTTGTAGGACACCAACCAATAGTACAATCAAAATTAAACGTATTGGTAAACCCAACATTGCCATCGGCAGCACCATAAAACTCAAACACGTTTTTAATTTGAAAACGCTCTTTAAATTTAGACCAAATATCAGGTCTTAGACCATTGCCCATAATTTTTTTTATTCGATGACTTTTATCCATATTTGATGCAGGGGCATTCAGTAAATAGCGACATAATTCACCTATATATATGAATGAAGAGACATTATATTTTTGAACATCATTCCAAAACTCAGTGACTGAAAATTTTCTTCTCATGACCATAGTGCAAGAAGCAGCTAGGGTTGTAGGCCAACCAACAATAAGTGCATTCGTATGATAAAAAGGAAGTGGAACATACATGACGTCTTTAGCATTGAGATTCATGTTAACTTTACCAAACCAGTAGTAGGTTGATAACCACTTTCTGTTTGTTTGCCGGGATGCTTTTGGTAAACCTGTTGTGCCAGATGTAAAAACGTTGGCATAAACTTGACCTGCTTTTATTTGCTTGGTTGTAATTGGGTTTCCGGTGTCAGTTTCCTCTAGTTTTTTCTTCAGATTTACTTAGTTGGTTGGACAATCTGCAATTTGTTGATCACTGATCCAAAAGTATTTGTTGTCAGATGTTTCTGTTAGTGTATCGGCAACATTTTCAAAAAAAGGGACCAGTTCCTCACCTATGATAAAGTACTTCGATTTTGCAAGCTTTAATGAGTGCACTAAAGTCTTTTCTCTTTGATTTGGATTGATCAACGAAATAATAGCGCCTATTTTTGCGCAAGCTGCTATTAGAAATAAAAGTTCTGGTCTATTTTCTAAAAAAGTGATAACCGTTTCACCATTTTTTACGCCTTCATGAAGAAGGTAATTCGCATACCTGTTAATTATTGCATTGAATTCAAAATAGGTATAACTTGGTCTTCGTATTTAAGAGCAACGACATTTCTGTTTTTAAAGGCGTTAGACCCTATAATCGTTCCTATAGATTCATTGCTATTTGAGTTTATCGCTTTGGCCTTCTTTATGTGCTTAATTATTCTAGGGTAATGGGGAACAAGCAAAAATAGTTTTAATACCAGATTAGCCAGGTTTATGTTATGATTTTGAGAAGTATTACCCATTTATTGAGTCTTCGATTGTTATTTAATTGACGATAACTTGAAATATGAAATCGTATTAATGTTTTATATGCGTCGCTACTTAAACGAGTTCTGCACAGGTAAACGAAGGTAGTTGAAAATTTTCACAAAATGGAAAAGAGCAATCACTTACCCTCGGTATAAAAAGTAATTATTCACCAATTCAATATACTTTTTTTTGGCCTGTTTTTCGGTAAGACCCTTGGCTTGAAAGAGAGCATTGGTTTTAAAAGCGTTGATTATGGGTTTTTTGCTTCGTGGCTTACCATAATCGTTGGTGGCTTTTTTATAATAGGCATAAAGTTTTAATAGGGTATCGGCAGGAAAGGGCTGTTTGTGTTTATTTACACGTTCTACAGCTTCTTCGAATTCTATGTCCAATTTACTTTTGCCCATTACATTTCGGCAACAATGGTTTCACCACCACGTACTTTTTGGTTCAATGTTACATTAATATTGGCATCGAGCGGTAAAAACAAATCCACCCGCGATCCAAATTTTATAAAGCCAGAATCGCGACCCTGTATGGCCTTATCGTTCAGTTTGGCATAATTAACAATACGTTTGGCCATAGCTCCAGCAATTTGCCTGTACAGCACTTTGCCATAGGTTTCGTTTTCTACAACAACAGTTGTGCGTTCGTTTTCCTCACTAGCTTTTGGGTGCCACGCTACCAAATATTTACCTGGGTGGTATTTGCTAAAAATAACATTTCCCCCAATAGGGTAACGGGTAACGTGCACGTTTATGGGTGACATAAATATACTAACCTGTAAGCGCTTTTCCTTAAAATATTCTTTTTCGAAAACCTCTTCAATAACTACCACTTTACCATCAACCGGTGCTACAACGTGCTTATCGTTTAATTTGGTTGAGCGTTTTGGATTTCTAAAAAATTGAAGAATGGCAATTAATAGCCCCAATAAAACTAACATGGTTAGGGTACGTAACCAATTTATGTTTATATAACTATCGGCCAATAAAAACCCGGCAACAACAACAACAAGTGTTATAAAAATTATTTTATGGCCTTCTTTATGAAACATAATGTAAAATTCTTAAAAATAAATAAATAAAGGGGGCTGCAAAAATGATGCTGTCTAGCCTATCGAGCAATCCGCCATGTCCGGGCATAATAATACCACTATCTTTTACTTTGGCTTGTCTTTTAAATTTAGATTCTATCAGGTCACCTAACGTACCGAATACACTTACTATAATACCCAATACCAGCCAACTGGTAAAGTTCAAGGTGTTTGTAAAGGTAGCAATAAAATAACTTGCAACACAAGAGAAAAATAGGCCTCCTAAAAAGCCTTCAACGGTCTTTTTGGGTGAAATTTTTTCGAAAAGTTTTTGCTTTCCAAAATTCTTTCCAACTAAAAAGGCGAATGAATCGTTTACCCAAACTAAAATGAAAGAACCGAGTAAAATATTTGGGTTGTAATTTTCGAAAAAATTTGCAATTAAAACTAAGAAAACAAATGCACTCGATAAGTAAAATGTAGTGAGCAAATATCGTTTAGAACTAAAAAGAGGAATAGTTTTTTCTGAAAACAAATCCTTGATTAAAAACAGATTTATAAATATTGAAAGTACCGTAAGGATTTGCGTGGCCTCGCTTAAACCCATATTGGAGTTTAAGACGGCTTGCCAATATCCAAAAATGCAATAAAGTATAACAAAAATAATGTAGGGAATATAACTTTTTAGTTCTATAAGTTTTTTGAACTCTCTTAAACAAATCAGTCCGAAAATAAAGAACAGTAGCATTAGAGCATTTTCAAAAAACAGACAAATGAGGAGCAATGAAATATATAGTGCGCCAGAAAGTGATCTAACTAGAAGTTCTTTCATACTATAAATCTTCTAAAAGGAGCAGGTATAAATCTTTAGCGCTACTACCATAACTCATGAAATCCTTATCGTCGTTCGATTTAAAGTGTTTAATGGTGGTAATATTGGTGGGTATTTTTTGCTTGTTTTTAGATTTTATACCACGAAGGCCTTCCCCAATATTTTCAACTATTTGACTGGTAGTTGCAAAAACTACAAAGTTTGCTGGTAATTCGATAAGTTTTTTTTCAAAAATTTGTTTGGAAGAAATCAATAACGATCCGTCATTGGCTATAAGGTTTTCGCAGGTAGTTAGGAAGAATGTAGATTCGCTTAACTTGGTTGTAAGGTTTAAATGGGAGTTTTTAAACTTATTTTCTAAGCTTTCATCAACCATTAAAACCTTTTTTTCTTCCCAATTATTTTCTGTTATGATATTTTCTAAATTACGGTATATTTCATTCAAATCTTCACAATAAAGAAACTTACCACCGTTAGCTTTAAAGTTTATGGTAAACCTTTCGTCTATTGGAAGTTTTACTTCAGGCATGTATTTGCCCCGGTCATCAGATTTTATTTCATCCTCTGACCGTCCTGATTTAGAACCAAAAAGTTTTCTAAAAAGACTCATTTAATAACTTGCTATTAATCTTGATTAACATGAGGTTTATCAAATATAGAAAATCTTAAACTAACCCTGTGGCTAATTTAAGATTTTTACTAGATACTTAACAAAATTAATAGGTTTTTGGCCTATTCCTCTTCTTCATTTTCATTAATTTCTCTTTCTGTTTTGGCAACTATGGTTTCTTCTTTTTCAAAAGCACGTTTACCAAATATCTTCTCTAGGTTATCTTTAAAAATAACTTCTTTCTCAAGCAGCACTTCGGCCAATTCGGTTAATTTATCTTTGTTTTCCTCTAACAATTTAATAGCACGCTCGTATTGTTCTTCAATAATTCTAGAAATCTCTTTGTCAATAAGTTCTGCGGTTTCCTCACTATATGGTTTGGTAAAACCGTATTCATTTTGTCCTGAAGAATCGTAGTAGGTTAAATTTCCAATTTTATCACTCAATCCGTACACGGTTACCATTGCTCTAGCTTGCTTGGTTACTTTTTCAAGGTCACTCAAAGCACCCGTAGATATTTTGTTAAAAATCACTTTCTCCGCGGCACGGCCACCTAGGGCAGCGCACATTTCGTCGAGCATTTGTTCAGGGTGAACGATTAAGCGTTCTTCTGGCAAATACCAAGCTGCACCCAAAGAGCGTCCTCGTGGTACAATGGTTACTTTTACAAGCGGAGCGGCATGTTCTAGCATCCAACTTACGGTAGCATGACCAGCTTCATGATATGCCACTGCTTTTTTCTCGCTTGGGGTAATTATTTTATTTTTCTTTTCCAATCCGCCAATAATTCGATCTACGGCATCTAAGAAATCTTGTTTGTCTACTGCTTTTTTTCCATTTCGGGCGGCAATTAACGCGGCTTCGTTACAAACATTTGCTATATCAGCACCAGAAAAACCTGGTGTTTGTTTGGAAAGGAAATCCAAATCTAAATCTTTCGCTTTTTTCAGTGGTCTTAAATGCACTTCAAAAATTTCCTTTCGCTCTCGAACATCAGGTAAATCAACAAAGATTTGTCGGTCGAAACGTCCAGCACGCATTAAGGCTTTATCCAAAATATCAGCTCTGTTAGTGGCTGCCAATACAATTACGTTGGTGTTTGTGCCGAAGCCATCCATTTCTGTTAACAACTGATTCAACGTATTTTCGCGTTCGTCATTACTGCCAGACATGGCATTTTTTCCTCGGGCACGGCCAATGGCATCAATTTCATCAATAAAAATAATGGAAGGCGATTTTTCTTTGGCTTGTTTGAACAAATCTCGAACACGAGAGGCGCCAACACCCACAAACATTTCAACGAAATCAGAACCCGACAGAGAAAAGAACGGTACTTTGGCTTCACCTGCAACAGCTTTGGCTAATAGGGTTTTACCTGTTCCCGGAGGTCCTACTAACAAGGCTCCTTTTGGAATTTTACCACCTAAAGTGGTATATTTTTCAGGGAATTTAAGAAAGTCTACAATTTCTTGTACTTCTTCTTTTGCCCCTTCAAGCCCAGCCACATCTTTGAAACTAGTTTTAACTTCAGTGTTTTGGTCGAACAATTTGGCCTTAGATTTTCCAATATTAAAAATCTGCCCGCCAGCACCACCGCCAGCACCACCAGACATACGACGCATAATAAATATCCAAACAGCAATTAAAAGTATAAAAGGTAAAATGCCCATAAGGAGGTTGCCCCAATCATTGGTTTCGGTATTAAACTTTATAATAGGTTTACTGTCAAGGTCTTTTACAATGTCGTTTAATCTATTTTCAAAATTTTGAAGGTCGCCAAATTCAAACTTGTAATTGGGTAGTTCTGTCGCCGAAGGAATAAACGTTTGAGGTTTAGACCCACTATGTTCTTGCATGGTCTCGGCTTCTTTGGTTAAATATACTTTCGCTACTCGCGTGTTTTTAACAATATCAACCTTTGCTACGTCTCCAGCTTCTAAATATTTAAAGAAATCTGAGGGAGTTGTAGCGTTACCATCTTGGTAACCACTGCTACTGAAAAGTTGAAAGCCTAGGAAAATAGCTATAAGGATACCGTAAATCCAGTAAGGGCTGAATTTAGGTTTTTTGTCATTGGTGTTTTTTTTGTCGTTTGCCATTGCAATTTTTTAGTAACTCGTTTCTATAACTGTTGTTTTTGCGTCGCCCCATAGGCTCTCAATGTCGTAAAATTCTCTGATGTGCTTCTGGAATACATGTACAACAACATTTACATAATCGATTAATACCCATTCGGCATTGTCGGCTCCTTCGGTATGCCAAGGGTTATCTTTTAATTCTTTGCTTACTTTTTTTTGGACGGAGTTAACAATGGCGTTTACCTGCGTGTTTGAAGTACCTTCGCATATTATAAAGTAATCACAAACCGTGTTTTCAATTTCTCTTAAATCAAGAATGCTAATTTCTTTTCCTTTAACGTCTTCAATACCGCTTATTATTACTGAAATGAGTTGGTCTGCGCCTATTTTTTCTTTCGCCATTAATTTTATTTAATTTGTGCAAAGTTATTATTTTTTTGGTTCTTTATACTTTAAAATAATCATAAGATTTAATACTTAATTAATAACCTGCAAATGCATATAGTCAAACTTAGTGCCACCGATTCTACAAATAGCTATTTAAGGCATTTGCTAAGTACCGAAAAAGTTGATGATTATACCGCTGTAATTACACGAAATCAAACCAAGGGACGAGGGCAAATGGGAACCGTATGGGATTCTGAATCTGATAAAAACCTAACGTTTAGTGTGTTTAAGGATGTTTCTTGTTACCTATTAAAGGAGCCTTTTGTTATAAGTATGGTTGTGTCTTTAGCAGTTGTTAAAGCCTTATCTACGCTATCTATACCCCGTTTAAAAATAAAATGGCCTAACGACATTTTGTCAGAACGCAAGAAGGTTTGTGGCATTTTAATCGAAAATGTCATAAAACAAAATAAAATTGGTGCTTCAATTGTTGGCATAGGTTTGAATGTAAACCAAACCAAATTTAAAAATTTGCCGCAAGCTACTTCCTTAAAACTCATTTCTGGCCAAGTTTACAATACCGATGAAATAGCGTTAAGCATTATACAAAATTTTAAAGAGTATTTCACTCATTTAGAAAAAGGTGACTATAAAACTATAAAGGATGAGTATGAAAGCTATTTATTCAGAAAAAATAAACCTTCAACATTTAAAAGTGCTGAAGGCGTAATGTTTTCTGGTTTTATAAAAGGTGTTGCCGATTCTGGAAGTCTTCAGGTTTTGCTTGAGGATAATGTGCTCAAGGAATTTAACCTAAAGGAAATCACATTAATGTACTAAATGGCATTTGGGATACTGGTAGCCAAAGTTTCAATAAATTTGGTAATCGGTTTTTTTATCATCATGGCCATCATGGGGTTGAAGTCGCCCAAAAATTCCAATAGAACTTCACTTGAAGTTTCATCTTTTTTAACAATGTGGCCAATGAGAGAAAAGTCTATTTTTCCGCCAGCAGCACCAAAAACAATTTTGTTAGGAGCAATAACTTCCTTTTTTTTCAATGTAATCTCTGGCATGCCCGATAATGCGAAAATAAAAGTGTCGTCACTTAAAACTTCAAATTTACTGATGTTTTCAGGCATTAATGATTCGAAATTTTTTACTTCCTCAAGAAAATTAAACACTTCTTCTGGAGACTTGTCAACACTAACTTTTGGTGATTCTAAATTCATAAATATGGTTAAGGCATTGTTTTTTAAGAAATTTTATTGTTAAGTCTAAACGAGTTTTCAACTAAACCTCATAACATTTTATATCAATTAGCGTTCCATTCACTAGGGTTGGCGTTCCATTCTGATAAGGTTTTTAATTCTTTTTCAGATATATAATTGGTTTCCAACGCTTGTTCAAGCAAATTTTCGTAATTACTCAAGGTATGCAATAAAACGTGTTCTTTTTCAAAATTTTCGGCGGCTACATTAAAACCATAGGTAAAAATGGCCACCATGCCCTTAACGTTAATGCCAGCTTCTTTCAGAGCTTTTACAGCATTTAAACTGCTTTTTCCGGTGCTAATTAAATCTTCAACTACCACTACATTTTGCCCACTCTCAACAAACCCTTCAATTTGGTTTTTGCGTCCGTGTCCTTTAGCTTCTGGACGAACATAAATAAAGGGTAGTCCTAAATATTCGGCAACTAACATACCAATGCCAATTGCACCAGTGGCAACACCTGCAATAACATCGGGTTTGCCGTAATGTTTTTCAATGTGCTTACCCATGGTTTCGCGAATGTAATTGCGAATGGGTGGGAATGAAAGAACAATTCTGTTATCGCAATAGATAGGGGATTTCCAGCCCGATGCCCAATTAAAAGGCTTTTTAGGGTTCAGTTTTATGGCGTTTACTTGCAATAAAACCTCGGCTGTTTTCTTGGCGGTTTCTTTATTAAAAATCATAACAGCAAAATTAAACATAAATTTAATTTAACCGTAAGACCAATGTTGAATAAAATATTTTTTTTTCAACATTGACTAAATTGCTTTTAAAAAATGATATTTTTACCCAAGTGAAATAGATAATAGTCAAACTATATGATCAAAGTTTTTGTTGGAGATAAACCTATAATTTTAACCAATGTAGTTGAACAAGAAACTAACTTTAAAAACTATTTGCTTAAAACCGTAAATCTTAGTAAAATTATCAGGAAACTTAATAAAGGTCAATTGGAAGAGGTGCGCCTAATTCATAAAAATGAAGATAGACTACTGAAGAAGTTTTTAAAAAAGTTACCCAACGTGGTTGCTGGCGGAGGTAAGGTTTTTAACAAAAACGGTGATGTACTGTTCATTTATAGAAATGACAAATGGGATTTGCCAAAAGGAAAGGCTGAAAAAAAGGAATCTATTGAAGAAACTGCTATTCGTGAAGTCTCTGAGGAAACAGGTGTTGATGGGTTGGAAATCACTAAACCTTTAGATACAACTTACCATATTTTTAAGCGCAACGGGCGTTACAAAATAAAAATAACCTATTGGTTTGAAATGAAAACCAACTTTGAAGGTAAACTTGATGGGCAGGAAGATGAGGGTATCACAAAAGTGGAATGGCTTAGCGGTTCACAAATAGAAGAAGCCCTTCAAAACTCCTATGCCAACATCAGGGCTTTGGTTTAGTGCCCTTGCCTTTTAATCAAAAATTCCCTTAATCAAACATATAGACCTTTCAGGATTGATTATTAAATCTTTCTAAATCGTTTTAGTAAAATCTGGATGCTTTCCATTGTTTATGTGCATTTTAAACGTAAATTTGCACCTTCAAAAAAGTAACCATGACAGATTTTGTAAGAAAGATTACTCCAAACGTTAAAGATGATGTTTTAGCTGGTGTTACAACTTCTTTGGCTATGATTCCTGAAGTTGTGGCCTTTGCCTTTGTCGCTCAAATTGATCCGTTAGTGGCACTTTCTGGGGCATTTATAATTGGATTAATTACCGCTGTTTTCGGTGGTAGACCAGGTTTAATATCGGGTGCTGCTGGAGCTGTGGCTGTCATATTTGTACATTTAATTTCCGAAGGACACACAAAAGGCATGTTGTTTGACCAGCCCATTGAAAACATGGGTTATTTTTACCTTTTGGCGGCGGTTATTTTGATGGGTGTTTTCCAGATACTTGCTGGTGTTTTTAAGTTGGGACGATTTGTTCGTTTAATTCCTCACCCAGTAATGCTAGGCTTTGTTAACGGATTGGCGATTGTCATTTTTATGGCTCAGGTTCGTATGTTTTCGCATAAAGAGTTAAATATTACTGCTGAAGGTGTTAAAGAGTATATCAATATTCCAATGCAAGGAACAGAGCTTTACGTTATGCTAGGGCTCGTTTTGCTCACCATGGGGATAATATGGTTGCTGCCAAAAATAACCACAAAACTACCTGCAGCCTTAACAGCCATCCTTGTAACAACTGCTGTCGTGGTGTTCGGAGGTTTAGACGTAAGTACCGTAGGTTCGTATATTATTGAAGGTGGTGGTACTGGACTTAAGGGGGAATTTCCAACGCCTAATTTAGAATTATGGCAAAACTTACCAATAAATTTAGATACGCTTAAGTTTATATTACCTTATGCTTTCTTAGCAGCATCTGTAGGATTGATTGAGTCGTTGATGACCATGAATTTGGTTGATGAGTTAACTGAAACCCGTGGTAATGGAAACCGTGAATGTGTTGCACAGGGTGCTGGAAATATTCTTAGCGGATTCTTAGGTGGAACTGGAGGTTGTGGTATGATTGGCCAGACCGTAATAAATATTAATGCAGGAGGACGAGGCAGATTATCTGGTATTATGATGGCTGTTACCTTGTTAACCTTCATTTTGTTTACCGATAAATATATTGAACAAGTGCCTATTGCTGCTCTTGTAGGTGTTATGTTTATGATGGTTATTGAAACGTTTGCATGGTCTAGTTTTAGAATTATTAGAAAGATTCCTCTTGCTGATGCTATAGTACTCGTAATAGTATCTGCAGTAACGGTAATTTACGATTTGGCTATTGCGGTGTTTGTTGGAGTTATTATTTCTGCTTTGGTTTTTGCTTGGGAAAACGCCAAGAAAATTAGAGCCAGAAAACGTTTCTCTGAAGATGGAAAAACCAAAACATACGAGATTTGGGGCCCGCTATTTTTCGGTTCAATACTGGCTTTCAATGAAAAGTTTGATGTAAAAAATGATCCAGACAACGTGGTAATAGATTTTGTTGAGGCACGTATAAGTGATCATTCTGCTTTAGAAGCTATTTTTAATTTGGTTGGCAAATATGAAGAGGAAGGGAAAACCATAAGGCTGAAGCACCTTAGTAAAGATTGTAAAGTTTTATTGTATAAATCAAGCCCTAAGTTTAGAGAAGTGATTTTAGAAGATGTGGATGATCCGCGCTATCACTTGGCCGAAAACCCAGAGGAATTCCCAAAGCCACTTTCAGAATATAAATTCTTTTAAAGGTTAAGACAAATAAAAAAAGAACACGCAAGTGTTCTTTTTTTATTTGTCTTAGTTATTTATCTATTTTAACGCTATCGGGAACCAGCTTGGTATAATCGCCATTGTTTCTAATTACATCACGTACAATAGAGGATGCGATATAGGACGTTTTTGCCGATGTCAATAAAAACACGGTTTCAATTTCCGAAAGGCTTCTATTGGTATGGGCAATGGCTTTCTCAAACTCAAAATCGGCTGGGTTTCGTAGTCCACGTAAAATAAATTCCACACCAATTTCTTTGCAAAAATCGACGGTTAGCCCCTTGTAGGTTACTACTTTTACCTTAGGCTCGCCTTTAAAGGCTTCTTTTATAAACTCTTGACGTTCCTCAAGTGAAAACATGTATTTTTTTTCAGCATTGACACCAATGGCGATAATTATTTCATCAAAAACCGTAATGCCACGTTTAATAATATCGTAATGCCCCAATGTAATTGGGTCAAAAGATCCTGGAAATAATGCTCTTTTCATCTTTTTTAAAATTTCAATATTAAAATTACGATAATTATTTCAAAGCCTCTTCAATGGCATTGCTGAATAAATCACTTAAGCTTATACCCGCCGCCGCTGCCTGTTGTGGTAATATGCTTTCTTTTGTCAAACCTGGGACCGTGTTGACTTCCAATAAATGGGGTTCGTTGTTTTTAAATATGAATTCACTTCGGCTAAAGCCGGACATTTTTAATATTTCGTAAACTTTTTTTGCTTCGACTGTTACTTTGTCCTCTTGCTCTTTGGTGAGTCGGGCAGGAGTGATTTCCTGTGATTTGCCCTGATACTTTGCCTCGTAATCAAAAAAATCATTTTCTGATACAATTTCAGTAATGGGCAATACTTTGGTTTCACCTCTATATGTAATAACGCCCACAGATACTTCCGTACCATCTAAAAAGGATTCAATTATAATTTCGTCGTCTTCACGAAAAGCCACATTTATGGCATTTTGCAAATCTTCTTTTTTATGCACTTTTGAAACTCCAAAACTGCTTCCGGCTTTGTTGGCCTTAACAAAACATGGCAAACCTACTTTTGCGACAATATCATCCTCATTAATAGAATCGCCCAAGTTTATATAAAACGATTCAGCTGTTTTTATACCGTAAGGTTTCAACACGCTTAACAAATCACGTTTGTTAAATGTTAATCCCGCCTGATACATACTGCAGCTGGTCTGCGGAATGTTCAAAAGTTTAAAATATGCTTGCATAAAACCATCTTCGCCTGGCGAACCGTGTATAGCATTGAATACGCAGTCGAAGGTGACTTTATAGTTGCTCACATTAATTGAAAAATCGTTTTTGTCAATAGAATATTCCTCATCATTATCATCTACATAAACCCACCTGTTTTCAAAAATATGAATGCGATAGGCTTTGTATTTTGAGGTGTCAAGCGTTTCGTAAACAACGTTTCCGCTTTTCAACGATATTTGATATTCACTGGAATAACCGCCCATAATTATGGCAATATGCTTCATGGTCATTTTTTTATTGCTTCCGCGAAAGCGAAAATATGTTGTTACAGTTTGAAAAATCTAGAACTAACAATAAAACGTATTTGTTTATAGTTAATAATAGGTCGAGCTAAAATATCATATAAATTGCAAAAGAAAAAACAGTTCGGTTTTTATATATTTGCCTAATCGAAAATTCTATAAATGAGCGCACTAAAATTCCTTACCAGTAAAACCTTTTTAAAACAAATTTTATTGGCGGTGGTGGCCATAGTGGTTATCTGTTTTATTATGTTGAAATGGTTGAATATCACGACTAATCATGGTACTTTTGAAACTGTTCCAGATTTAACTGGCAAGTCTATTGATGTGGCCGAAATTGAATTGCAACAGAATGATTTGGTGATGAAAATTCAAGATTCAGCCAATTATAATCCTGATTATCCAAGGTTTTCGGTTATTGAGCAAGAACCAAAGGCGGGAACACAGGTAAAGGAAAACCGTAAAATATATATAACCTTAAATCCATCGGGATATCGTAAAATTAGAGTACCTGACGGATTGATTGATAAAACATATAGGCAAGTAAAACCCACCTTAGAAGCTTTGGGTTTTAAAGTTGGGAATATCACTTACGAAGACAATATTGCAAAAGATATGGTTTTGAAACTTTCTCATGACGGAAAGAGGATTGATATCGGTGATAAATTGGCTAAAACGTCTGTAATAGATTTGGTGCTGGGTAACGGAAACAGACCATAATCATGAATGACTACACACCACAAATGCCAGATGAGGATAACGACCTCTACGAACATTATGCATTTACCGTTGAAAAAGGACAATCGCCACTTCGGATAGACAAATATTTAATGAATTTTGTTGAAAATGCTACCCGAAACAAAATTCAGGCTGCAGCAAAAAACGGAAGCATTTTTGTAAACGGAGCACCCGTAAAATCAAATTACAAGGTAAAACCAAACGACCTAATTAAGGTGTTATTTGCACATCCACCACACGAAAATTTATTGGTGGGCGAAAATATTGATATCGATGTGGTTTATGAGGACGACCAACTTTTGGTGGTTAATAAACCTGCAGGCATGGTGGTGCATCCAGGCCATGGTAATTATTCTGGCACTTTAATAAATGCATTAATTTACCGTTTTGATAATTTACCCAATAATTCCAGTGAACGCCCTGGTTTGGTGCATCGTATTGATAAAGATACCAGTGGACTTTTAGTGGTTGCGAAAACCGAAGAAGCCATGGCACATCTTTCGTTACAATTTGCTGAAAAAACCAGCGAACGCGAGTACGTGGCTTTGGTTTGGGGTAATGTGGTAGATGATGAAGGCACCGTTGAAGGTAATATTGGCCGACATCCTAAAAACCGATTGCAAAATACGGTGTATTTAGACGATGAAGCCGAAAAAGGAAAACCGGCTGTTACCCATTTTAAAGTATTGGAACGATTGGGTTATGTTACGCTAGTGTCCTGTAAATTGGAAACAGGCCGCACCCACCAAATAAGGGTGCACATGAAACACATTGGCCACACACTTTTTAACGACGAACGCTACGGTGGTGATAAAATTTTGAAAGGAACCACGTTTACTAAATACAAACAATTTGTAGATAACTGTTTTAAAGTGTTGCCGCGACAAGCATTACATGCCAAAACCTTAGGTTTTACCCATCCCAAAACCAACAAGTTTATGAGTTTTGATACCCCCATCCCCGAGGATATTAAGGAATGTATTGAAAAATGGCGGAATTATGCCAAGCATCAGGATGTGGAATAGTCTAAAAGGAAGTTATTAGATTCATTAATCTTCGATTTCTCTTTTCGCCGTCAACTCCGCAATTTTACAAATCACTTCCGTGGCTTTAATCATGCTTTCTATAGGTACATATTCATAACGACCATGAAAATTATGGCCACCTGCAAAAATATTGGGGCAGGGCAGACCCATATAACTAAGTTGCGAACCATCTGTGCCACCACGAATAGCTTTAATAATGGGCTCAACATCAACTGCTTTCATGGCTTCTTCAGCAATATCAACAATATGCATTACGGATTCTATTTTTTCCTGCATATTAAAGTATTGGTCTTTAATTTCTGTCGTAATCACTTCACGGCCATATTGCGAATTGAGTTCATTAGTCAGTTTGGTCATGACTTCTTTTCGGGCCTCAAAATGTTTTTTGTCGTGGTCGCGGATAATGTATTGTAGTGTGGTTTCCTCAACATTTCCTTCCATATCGTGCAAATGAAAAAAACCTTGATAACCTTCAGTATGCTCTGGGGTTTCCATACGTGGCAGCGAATTAATAAACTCGGTGGCAATGTACATGGAATTCACCATTTTACCCTTGGCATAACCAGGGTGTACAATTTTTCCTTTTATTTTTACCACTGCACTAGCAGCGTTAAAATTTTCATATTCTAGTTCGCCAATCTGACTGCCATCCATAGTATAGGCCCAATCGGCACCGAATTTTTCAACATCAAATTTATGCGCACCACGGCCAATTTCTTCATCCGGGGTAAAGCCTACCCTGATTTTCCCGTGTTTAATTTCTGGATGATTGATTAAATATTCCATTGCCGAAACAATTTCGCAAATACCGGCTTTATCGTCGGCTCCTAAAAGTGTATTTCCGTCTGTAGTAATCAAGGTTTGCCCTTTATATTGCAGCAAATCTTCAAAATAATCGGGCGATAATACAATGTTGCCTTCACGGTTTAAAACAATGTCATTGCCATCGTATTTTTCTATAATTTTCGGCTTAACGTTGGCACCTGTGAAATCGGGCGATGTATCAAAATGCGAAATAAATCCAATGGTCGGCACATCGTGCTCCACATTGCTGGGCAAGGTAGCGATGATGTATGCGTTTTTATCAATAGAAACATCGTGCATGCCAATGGCCTTAAGTTCTTCCGTGAGTTTAATCGCTAAATCCCATTGTTTTTTTGTGCTTGGTGTGGTTTCCGATTTAGGGTCAGACTCGGTGTCAACTGTAACGTAGCTTATAAACCGTTTTATTATATGTTCTTTTGAAATCATTGAAATGAAAAATTAATAGCCTTTTATTGTCCTCTAAAATACAATTATAATTGAAAATAAAGTTCTCAATTTATTGAGATTACCTTTTATGTTGTCATTCCCGTGAAAGCGGGAATCTAAATACAGAATTAAATTTCGCAAAATTTAATTCTGTATTTTTCGGCTTCGAAATTGGTTGATTTTTTAATTAGGTGTATTTTTGCATAAATCATTCCGATGTACAAATTTTTACTTCGCCCGCTATTCTTTTCGTTCGACCCAGAAAAGATTCATCACGTTACATTTTCATTGATTAAATTCACTTCGAAAATTCCTGGAATTAAAGGCCTTTTTAGAAGTCTATATGCGGTTGAGAATAAAAAATTAGAGCGTCAACTTTTCGGTTTAACCTTTAAAAACCCAGTTGGTTTAGCTGCTGGATTTGATAAAAATGCAATGCTGTACAATGAGTTGGGAAATTTCGGTTTCGGTTTTATTGAAATAGGTACGGTAACTCCAAAAGCCCAACAAGGAAATCCTAAAAAACGATTATTTAGGCTGAAAGACGACCGAGGCATTATAAACCGAATGGGGTTTAATAATGAAGGAATTGAGCCTGCCATTTTACAGTTGAAAAAGCGTAAGGGTAATTTGATTATTGGCGGAAATATTGGGAAAAACACCCAGACCAAACCTGAAGATTATACCAAAGACTATTTAGAATGTTTTAATGCACTGCATCCTTACGTGGATTATTTTGTGCTGAATGTAAGTTGTCCCAACGTGGGTAGCCATGCTAAATTGAACGACAAAGATTATTTAGAAGAATTGATTGGCGCTGTGCAAAAAACCAACAACACTTTTGAAAAGCAAAAGCCCATTTTATTGAAAATTGCACCTGATTTGAATGATACGCAATTGAATGAAATTATTGATTTAGTTACAGCTACTAAATTGGATGGGGTAATTGCCAGTAATACATCAACAGACCGAAGCGGATTAAAAGCGTCACAAGAACGATTAGACGAAATCGGCAACGGTGGGTTAAGTGGGCAACCGATTAAAGCAAAAAGTACGCGCGTTATTAAATACCTTTCTGAAAAAAGTAATAAAGCTTTCCCGATAATTGGTGTTGGTGGTATCCATTCGGCAAAAGATGCTTTGGAGAAAATAGAAGCTGGTGCGGATTTGGTTCAAATTTATACCGGATTTATTTATGAGGGACCGAGTTTGATAAAGCGCATCAATAAAGCTTTATTGAAGAAATAATTCTACTTTATAAACCGTTTTGAGATTTTTGATTTTTCGTTAAAGATGCTAAGTATGTAATTCCCTGACGATAAACTGCTTATTTCAACAGGTTGGTTGTTCTTTATATGACCTGTTAAAAGTGTTTGTCCCAATAAATTGGTAATTTTGAATGTCGCCACTTCACTTGGGAGGTTATTTTTAATATATAATAAATTGTTAGAAACGGGGTTTGGATATATTTTTAATTCTTTTAACGAAGTCGCATTTTTTGCGCTTAACGTTGAAGAGTTATAAGTGAAGGTAACTGTTCCAATTTTTTTATCGTTAAAGGGAGAAACATTTGATAATAATGAAATTACACCCAATGGATTGGTGGCAGGGTTGTCAAGCGAATACATGTCTCCATCTTCAGTACCTGCATCGTAGGGGTATAAATCTAAAGTGAAAGTACTTTTCCAACCGTTATTTGTATTACTACTTCCAGACCTTAAATTTTCACTATATACGGCAATAAACCAATCGGGGCTAGGGGCAATCATCGAAGCCAAGGTAATCAAAGGAAAATCTTCGCTTACTTCAACATTATTAATAGCAATGGTGCCTTTCGCAGAATTTAAGCCGCCTCCAACAATGATTTGATTAGCGTCTGTATTGGAGTTGACTTCATTTTCAAAAATACTGGTAGCTCCTGTTTCTGCAATCGATTCTATTCCAGGGGAAGCCTGGGTGCCCATCATCATAAAGGTGTTTGCCGTTTTGTGGGTAACAAGTGCTAAAGGCGACCAGTGGGCACTGCTTGGTAAATCAATAGTGCTGATTCCATCCGCGGGGTTGTCTTCAACAGACTCCCAAACACTTTCGAAAACAATATCGTAAACCGCTATACTTTGGCTTGGTGCCAGATGTGTTGCTAAAATGGCCGATAAACAAAGTAATATGGTGATTTTTTTCATAGGAAATTACTTTAGGTTAAATAGTCGACTTGTAGTAACTAGGCTTACAGGGCTATTTGAAAAAGTTACTTTTATTATGGAGAAGCTTTGTTAAATTAATAGTATTTTTATCACGTTATTTTCAAAATATAATGTCAAAATCCGTTAAAATAATTGAGTGTCCTCGTGATGCCATGCAAGGCATAAAAACCTTTATTCCTACGGAAAAGAAGGTGCAGTACATTCAGTCGTTATTGCGAGTTGGTTTTGATACTATAGATTTTGGAAGTTTTGTGTCGCCCAAAGCCATTCCTCAAATGGTTGATACTGCTGAGGTACTATCGAAGCTCGATTTATCGAAAACCACAAGTAAATTGTTGGCTATTATCGCCAATACGAGAGGGGCAAATGATGCATGTAAACACCCAGAAATAGATTATTTGGGCTATCCGTTTTCCATTTCCGAAAATTTTCAAATGCGAAATACTCATAAAACTATTGTACAATCGGTGGTGATACTTTCCGAAATTTTAGAGATTGCGAATAAATCCAATAAAGAGGTGGTGGTATACGTTTCCATGGGTTTTGGTAATCCTTATGGCGATCCTTGGGATGTAGATATAGTAGGCCAGTGGACTGAGAAATTGGCAGGCATGGGCGTTAAAATTTTATCGCTAAGTGATACTGTGGGAACCTCTAGCCCAGAAAGTATTGATTATTTGTTTTCAAATTTAATTCCTAAATATCCTGATATAGAATTTGGCGCACATCTGCACACTACACCGAGTTTATGGTTCGAGAAAGTGGATGCAGCGTACAATGCGGGGTGCCTTCGTTTTGATGGTGCCATTCAAGGTTTTGGTGGTTGCCCCATGGCTAAAGACGAGCTCACGGGCAATATGCCCACTGAAAAGTTACTGTCCTATTTTACTTCAAAAAATATAAATGATTTAAATGCATTGAGTTTTGAAAGTGCCCACAATGAGGCTTCAAAAATCTTCAATAATTATCATTAGGAATAATCGTCAGTTTACCTAAACGTTAATTTTTCAATTTGGGTCATAAATAAATTGTTGAAAAACAGAGGTTTAAAAACTAGTGTATTTTTTTATTTAAAATTAATCTAAATAAACTTTGTGAAAGTGATTTTGGTTTTTATTTTTGCCCAAGAATTAATTCATTATTTATAATAAGTCTAAATAAAAACAAATCAAACAGACAAATGAAAAAATTATCCTTACTTGCTGTAATATTTTTATATTCAATTAGTTATTCCCAAACAGTTCAAGATTCAATTACATTCGATCCCCAAAAACAACTTAATGCTGCTCAAAGAATACTCTCCGGTAACTACGGAAAAGCGGTAACTGTTGGGGCTTATGGTGAGTTGACCTATAACCAACCAGAATCACAAAATGGCGAACTGGATGTACAACGTTTAGTGCTGCTTTTTGGTTATAAATTTAACGACAAAACCCAATTTGTTACTGAGGTTGAGTTTGAGCATGTTGAAGAAGTATTTATAGAACAGGCTTTTGTGAATTACAATGTAGCACCAAGCGTAAGTTTACGTGGAGGATTAATGCTAGTGCCTTTTGGTATTATAAACGAATTTCACGAACCAACTACTTTTAATGGCGTGGAGCGCCCGGCTATAGACAACGTTATTATTCCAACGACTTGGCGTGAAATCGGTTTTGGTGTAACAGGTCGATTAAATGAAATTTCATTAGGGTACCAAGCCTATATTTTTAACGGGTTTAAATCTACTTCTTTTGACGGTGAAGGCGGTGTTAATGGAGTTTTAAAAGGTTCTAATGGGTTACGCGGAGGTCGACAAAAGGCCATACAATCAACAATAGATAGTCCAACATTTTCAGCGAAATTGGATTATTATGGTATTCCAGGATTACGTTTAGGGCTATCAGGATATTTTGGAGATACTCAAGCTGAAGATGATGTAGAGGATATTTCTGGAGCAAACATAGGTATTTCAATGATTGGTTTGGATGCGAGGTATGCTTACCAACGTTTTACCGCCAGAGGACAATTTGTTCATGGAAGCTTATCGGGTTCTGAAGCCTATAATAGCTTAACAGGCAGGGATTTAGGAAGTGCTTTGCAAGGTTGGTATTTAGAAGCGGCATACAATTTGTTACCTCAAGAAAAAGAACAACGTTTGTTCGCATTTGCTCGTTATGAACAATACGACACCCATGCAAAAACCGAAGGAATAGAACGAAACGATGCCTTTAACCGAAACGATTTAACAACTGGATTAAGCTATCACATAGCACCAGGTGTGGTTTTTAAAGCTGATTATCAATTTAGGGATAATGCCGTTTCAGGTGGCGCTGTTGCCGATAGACTTAATTTTGGTATTGGTGTATGGTTCTAATGCGACAAGCAAGAATATATCACGCTTCAATTGTTGCTCAGGCTTTCATTTTAAAATTAAAGTCATGACTAAAATTTAGGCTTAGGCAGTCATCTAGTTTTTTGATGATTGCCTATTGCCGTTTTAATTGTAAAAACAATACTTTTGTACCATGAGAATACAACACGTTTTAATTTTATTGCTAGCTCCTTTAGCCATGTCTTTTGTTTCGCAAAAAGCGCTAAGTAAAAAATTAGACAAGCAGATTAAAGAAACCTATAATGTTGAAAAATACTCTTATAGTTTTACTGCTATTCCAAAGGATGTCATCACTGAGTTGCATGTGAATTTTTCGGATAATAATTTACTGTCCATTAAAGCCAATGATACATTGAAAGGCTATGCCTATTTAGGGAAAGCACCTAGTAAAACGGCCGAGTTTGATTATTTGGTATTATTGGACACAGATTTAGTGATTTTAAAATCGAAGGTTTTGGTTTACCGAGAAGAGTATGGTGGAGAAATAGGAAGCAAGCGTTGGCTTAAGCAGTTTATAGGTAAAACACAAAATGATGATTTGAAGTACGGCGATGACATCATGGCTATTTCTGGTGCAACCATTTCGGTACGTTCAATGACAAACGCGGTTAATAATTTACTAAAGTCTTTAAAAACACTTCACTCAAAAAACATTCTATAAATGCAGTTTAACGGATTGATATTGGCGCTTCCCAAGGAAATTAAACTTTTGATCGGCTCGTTTTTAATCGTGTTAAGTTTTGGCTTTTTTACTGGCTTGTTGTTTGTTGGGGAAACATCGGCAACAAATCCAAATGGCATTGAAGAACAATATTTGGGCAATGAAGGTGATGCAGATGCCCAGGTTATGCGCTTTAAAAAAAGTGGTCAAGAAATGCTTACACTTGTGCACAACCATATGTTATCCATGTCTATTATTTTCTTTTTAGTCGGCATACTAGTATCCATAACCCAACTGGGGAAGAAGCTCAAATTGTTCTTAATTGTTGAGCCTTTTTTATCGGTTATCTTAACTTTTGGAGGTCTCTATTTATTATGGTCGGGAGTCCTTTGGATGAAATACATTGTTATGCTATCAGGTGTTTTAATGACGCTAACTTACACCATTTCAGTTCTTATCGTTTTTATTCAGTTGTTCCAAAAAAGGTAAACTTTTTTTTAAAGGTTGTTGTATTAAACTTTTCGTGTTTCATGTAGTCTAAGTTTGAGTTAACCAATTGATCTTTTACCGTATTGAAAACGTATATACAATTAATGCTTCTGCTTCTTACATCCACCTTGCAGGCTCAAAAATTTTCTTTAGAAGGTATTGTAAAAGATCAAGATTCTATTGCCCTAGAAGGTGCAACAGTTTACCTTCAAAGTGTGACCGATAGTGTGCCTATATCTTATGGTATAACCAATAAAAATGGCGAGTTTTCATTACAGGTTAATGCTGAAGACGATAAAAAAGTGATTTTCAATATCGCCTATTTAGGCTATAAACCCTCTAAGAAGAATATCGACGTGCCAGACGGCAAAATCTTGAATTTGGGTGTTCTTGTATTGGAAGATCAGCTGGAAACCTTGAATGAAGTTTCTGTTATAGGAAAAGCGCCGCCAGTAGTTATAAAAAAAGATACCATAGAATATAATGCGGGAAGTTTTAAAACCATGCCCAACGCTATGGTTGAAGATTTACTAAGAAAAATCCCAGGCATTGAAATTGATACAGAGGGTGCGATTACCGTAAATGGCGTTGAGGTAGAGGCTATTAACGTTGATGGCATGGAGTTTTTTGGTGACCAAAAAGGCGATGTGGCACTTAAGAACATACCTAGTAGTGCCGTGAGCAAAGTGCAGGTGACCGATTATAAAACCGAAACCCAAAAATTCACTGGTGAAGAATCAGATTCTGGTACTAAAGAAATCAACCTAAAGATCAAAAAAGGTAAGAACAAAGCCTATTTCGGAGACGTAAATCTGGGTTATGGAACCGACGAAAGGTATCAAGCCAATGCCAATTTGTTCCAGTTAATAGAAGGGAAGCAGCTTGGTGTCATTATGGGCACCAACAATATAAATATGGGAAGGGGGTTTAATGCGCTGCCTGATGCCACTTCAAGTAATGGACTGATTGAATCTGATTTTATTGGCACTAATTTTTCAAAAGGAAAATGGGACGAAACCCAAATTAAGGGCGACTACAGGTATAGCTCACAGGATACCGATAGAGGTCAAAAAAGCTATGCTGAAAACTTTCTACCAAATATTAATTATATCACTAATTCTAATAGCGCGAGTTACAACAATTCTGAAAGGCACGATGCTGGTGCCGAGGTTAAATTCCTAACCGATCCTAAGAACAAGCGGTCAAAAAGACAGGTTAGAATTTCCAATGAAATGGATTTTGATGTGAGGCATAATGATGCGTTTTCAACTGTAGATCGTATATCTGAATACACCAATGGCGACCTGGTAAGTCAATATTTTTCAGAAAACCAATCATCTAATTCAGATTACTCGTTTGATAATGAATTTGAAGTGGCAGCCCGTCTTGGAGGTCGAAGAGATTATTTATTTACAAGAGTAAATACTTCCTTTGATAAAGAAGAAGGTGAAAGCTCCAATTATTCGAGTAATGAACTGGCAAATAGTGGAAATATTGTGGTACAAGACCAAATAACTGATACCAAAAACAATTCGTCGAGAATTAACTTATATAGTAGATTGAGCAAAGAAGTTTTTGAAGGTTTTAGGATTATGCCAGGGTATAGAGCTACTATAAGCACCAACAATAACGAAAAAAGTATTTACGATTATAATGAAGCCACGGGGGACTACGACAACTTCAATACACAGATAAGTACCGATAGCCGATATATTGCGACCACAGTGCGTCCGTCATTGCGTTTGCGTTACGAGTTTAACGATATCCGTTTTGAAGTAGAAGGAGCTTATACCAATACGTTCAGAAAATATGTAGATGATATTATAGAAGATCGTAATTTTAAGAACGATTTTAAGTACCTGACCTATTCGGGTAGAATACGCTATAGAGACGAAAAAGGCTATAAAAATATTTCTTTGGATTATAGACAGAATGTAGATTTACCATCCATAAGTCAGTTACAACCCGTAGCTAACGTAAGTAACATTACAAATATTATAACCGGAAATCCAGATTTGGAGCCTGGTGTTAGTCATAATTTCAATTTTAGGTACCAGAACAATTTGGCTGCCAATAAACTTAGCTTAAACGGAAGGGCTAGAGCCACTTTTGTAAACGATAAAATTATAAATTCAACCATAACTGATGCCGATTTAATTCGATATACAACTTTCGAAAACATAGATGGCGATTATAGGCTGTCTGGAAATTTAGGAGTCAACAAATCATTTTTAAATCAAAAAACCAATTACAATATGGGTGTTCGGTTTTCTGGAAATTATGACAATATCAGATCCATACAAAACGGTGTTGAGTTCACAGCAAAGACTAGTACGTTACGGCCTTCTGTGTCGTTCAGTTACTCTTACGATAAAAAGATAGAAATCAATACCTCTTACAGTTATAGTATAACCAACACCAGTTACAATACCGATGCCTTTAACGATAACGATTATTTTGTTCAGAACCTTAGGTTCGAATCTACTTTTTTCTTTTTAAAGAATGTTTTTTTTAACAACAAAGTATCTTACCGATACAACAGTAGGGTGGGTGACGATTTTGATGGCGATGCCGTGTTTTGGAATGCCGGTTTAGGGGTGCAGCTGTTCAAGCAAAAGGGCACCTTAACAATAGTAGGTTACGATATGCTTGGTATGAACAATGGTTTTAGTAGATCAGTTACCGAAACGGCCATTCGCGATGTTGAAAACCAAATTCTGGAGCAATATTTCATGCTTACTTTTGTATATAAGTTTGGGAAGTTTGCCGGACAAGAAATGGACGCCGGTCGAGGTAGAGGCCGAAGAGGTGGCCGTGGCGGTAGAGGAAGAAGGTAGTTGGTTTTTAATAATTTGATTTATAAATGATTAAGTTGTTGTAATAACCAGTGTGTTTTAGAGTTAAACCTAAAAAAACTAAGCGAGGTTTTTTAACAAAACAGTTAGAAAACTTCGCTTAATATCTTAGATATTAGTTGTATATTTGCACGCAATTATAATCGTAATTGCATCATGACTGCACATCAAAACAAAATTTTAGGAGAGGGTCTAACTTACGACGACGTCCTTTTAGTTCCAGCATATTCTGAAGTACTTCCAAGAGAAGTCAATATCCAATCAAAATTCACACGCAACATTACCATTAATGTACCTATTATTTCGGCAGCGATGGATACGGTTACAGAGAGCAAAATGGCAATCGCCATGGCGCAGGAGGGCGGTATTGGTGTGTTGCACAAAAATATGACCATTGAGCAACAGGCACTAAAAGTAAGACGTGTAAAACGTGCAGAAAGTGGTATGATTATCGATCCGGTAACTTTGCCACTTACGGCAACGGTGCGCGATGCAAAAGCCTCAATGGCAGAGCATAGCATTGGTGGTATTCCTATTGTTGATGAAAACGGAACACTAAAAGGTATTGTTACCAACCGTGACTTGCGTTTTGAGCATAAAAACAAAAAGCCAATTGTTGAAGTGATGACTGGTGAAAACCTGGTGACCGCACCTATTGGAACGTCATTAAGGGATGCAGAGATTATTCTTCAAGAACATAAAATTGAAAAGCTACTTATAGTAGACGACAATTATAAATTATCTGGCTTAATTACTTTTAGGGATATTACTAAAGTGAGCCAAAAGCCCAATGCGAACAAAGATCAATACGGACGTTTACGTGTGGCGGCAGCCTTAGGTGTAACCGCCGATGCCGTTGAACGTGCCGAAGCTCTAGTAAATGCAGGTGTTGATGCTGTGGTTATTGATACGGCACATGGGCATACCAAAGGTGTGGTTACCGTACTGAAAGAAGTAAAAGCAAAATTCCCAGAACTGGATGTCATTGTTGGGAACATAGCTACGGGGGCAGCTGCAAAATATTTGGTTGAGGCTGGTGCTGATGCCGTAAAAGTGGGTATTGGTCCAGGGTCTATTTGTACTACACGCGTGGTTGCTGGAGTTGGTTTTCCTCAGTTCTCTGCCGTGTTAGAGGTCTCTGCAGCGATTAAAGGTACAGGTGTTCCCGTAATTGCTGATGGCGGTATCCGTTATACAGGTGATATACCAAAAGCGATTGCAGCAGGAGCCGATACAGTTATGTTAGGTTCGTTATTGGCGGGAACAAAGGAGTCACCCGGAGAAACCATTATTTACGAAGGAAGAAAGTTTAAATCTTATCGTGGAATGGGGTCTGTTGAAGCTATGAAAGAAGGTAGTAAAGATCGTTACTTTCAAGATGTAGAAGACGATATTAAAAAATTAGTTCCTGAAGGTATTGTAGGCCGTGTACCATACAAAGGAGAATTATTTGAAAGTATCCACCAGTTTATTGGTGGTTTACGAGCCGGAATGGGTTATTGTGGAGCAAATGATATTGAAGCACTAAAGGAAACTGGGCAGTTTGTAAAAATAACATCTAGTGGTATAAACGAAAGCCACCCACACGATGTAGCGATTACCAACGAATCTCCTAATTATTCTAGATAGTTATAACATACTTTAAAAAAATTTAAAAGCCTCTTATTAGTTTAATGAGAGGCTTTTTCTTTGACTAGCAGTGCATTTTTGGAGTTTCATTTCAAATTTTTACAAAGTCAAATTGAATATTTTCAGAATAAAGCAATGTAAAGAAAACAATTTAGTTTCATTAAACCGTTATTTTGTTTGCCATAAACGCCACCAAGGCACACCGGGTGCATCATGATGCTCGTAATGGTAACCAAAGAAATAACAACTTACAAAAGCCCAAATGTGGTTTTTCTTTTGGGTTGTAGAGTTATGCTTATTATTATGTTTGTGACCATCTTTGTGTGGAATATAAGTTCCAAAGTAGAATAATTGAAGCGTAGATAAAATACTGGGAAATAACCAAAATAGAATTAAATTCTCTAGCGGAAACAGCAGTCTTAATAATTGTAGGGTAATGGTAATAAGAATTAATTGCTTGATAGTGATGTAGCGCTTTATAAAGGTCCAGTACCATAGCCATAATTTGCCCGATTCATGATAATCAGGGTCTTTTTCTGTAGCAACAAATTGGTGATGTTCATGGTGCTTAATTATTAATCGGTCGTAAAAATTAAATGCGAATAGAATTGAAGTTACCCAGCCCAATACATTGTTAACCGTTCTATTTTTGGAAATAGATCCATGCATGGCATCATGAGCGGTTATAAAAAGCCCAGTGTATAAATGGGTTTGTATAAAAATGGCAAAATATAGCAAAGGATTCGAGTAACTTATGTTCCAATTCAGTAATACGTACAAACTGATAAACCAGAAAATTACGATAAGTATGCCAATAATAGCCCCAAACGGGTCAACCGTTATGTATCGTATTTTTTGCTTACCCATATCAAGTTAAATTGTTTAACAAATATATAAAAAAATTAAACAAAAATAAAATAATGTGAAGTAAACCTAAAGCGACGAGCGGATTACAGGTTGAACAATAAAAAAAGAGCAGGCTCTAAAGCCAGTTCTTTTAAATTTTAAGGATGGTAGGTAACCCCAATATTTATGTTTCTGCCCATATTGAAAATACCATCGGGTTTTAAGCGCGACAGGTGATTGATATAGGTTTTGTTGGTAAGGTTGCTACCTGAAAGTTTTATGTTCATTTCATTTTTAAACACCGTAAAACTACCACCAATACCTGCACTTAGTAGGTTGTAGCCACTTGTTGGAGTTTCAAAATTACTAACCTTATTTTGATTGAAGGCTGTTTTCAATTTTACGAAAGCATACCCCCTTTTAAGCCTAGTGTTATTGAATTCAATCCGGATTATATTGCTCAATTGGTTGGCCGGAATTAAGGGTAAATGTGTATTACTGGCACCTTGTTTTCCGGTTACGGTTTCAAAACTGCTTTCAAAATGCAGCCAATCTAACGGATGGGGATGCAGGTGAAACCCGAATTCACCGCCGTACAATTGTGCATCCTCTTGTAAATAAAGAAATATGGGGTCTTCATCTATAAACTCTCCATTTGGAGAAAGAAAGACATAGTTGTTTACTAGATTGTAAAAGCCGTTAACAAAAATTTCGATGTGTTCACTTTTATATTCCAGAGCTACATCGGTTTGGAAATTTTGCTCACTTTTTAAGTCTGAATTTCCTATTTCATAGCGGTTGGTGCCTTCGTGTGAACCATCAGAAGTTAACTCTGATAAATTGGGTGCTCGAAATCCAGTGGCTAAATTGATTCTTGCTGTAATATTGTTTAAAATATCGGTTTTCAGACCCAAAGCACCATTAAAACTATTGAAGGTTTTATTGATACCATTTACAACCTCTATTTTTCGGTTGTCGAAACGCGTACCCAATTGCACATCGGCTTTTTCAAAATGGATGTGAGAGGTGGCCAAAATTCCAAAATCGTTGGTGGTGGCATCAGGAATTAATTGCTCTTCCCCGTAGTTTGAATTGGTTTGGTGCATGCCTTGAACACCAACAATAGTTTCAAATTTTCCTAATTCTGGTAGATGGTATTTAACGTCGTAATTGGCTGTTTTTAGCTTCATATGAAGTGTAGCTTCCAACGCTTCTTCGTTATGTTCACCGTGTTCTTCATCGTGTTCATGCTCTTCTTCTTCATCGTCATGTTCTTCGTCGGCATGTTCATGAAGGTGATGGTCTTCAAATTCTTTTCTATCGTTATAAATATAACCGAGGTTGATATCTAATTTTGAATTATTGAAAAATACCGTTGATTTTGAACTGAAAACGTGGTTAGTAATATCTTGGTAGGGCAGCAGCGGTATTTTGTATAGCGATTGTTCACCGATTTCTTCGGGTATACCTAATTTTGAATGGTTGAGGTTATAGCGAAATTCGGTTTTAAAACTGTTAATTTGATAGCCTATCCCGGCTTTAAAATCTTGTTCCTTAAAACGGGTGTTGGTTACTCTATAGGCATTGGTTTTATAATCGGCATGTTCAGTAAAACTTCCTCTGAACATAAATTTAAAATGCCCTTCAGAGGTTTTATAACCTGCATTTGAGTTAATTCCTGTGGTATTGCTGAAATAATTAACGCTAAGGTCGGCTGCAGAAGAGTTGTCATCAGCAAATCGTTCTGGGTTCAAATATAAAACACCACCAAGGGCATCACTCCCGTACAGCAATGATGCTGGGCCTTTTATCACCTCAACACTTTCAATCCCGGCGGCATTTACCCCTAAACCATGTTCGTCGCCAAATTGTTGGTTTTCTAAGCGAATCCCTTGGGTATAAACTAAAACACGGTTGGAGCTCAGTCCTCTGATTACAGGTTTACCAATGCTCATTCCTGTAGAAATGCTTTCAACACCAGCTATATTTGTAATACCTTCTGCTAGGGTAGTGGCACCGCTGTTTTGCAAATCTTTAACGGTTTGTTGCTCCACTTTCATAACGTTATCACTCTGCAGTTTATGGAACGGCGTAGATATAATAATGCTTTCCATCTCAATGGCAGAAGGCGCCAACTCGATATTGAGGGCATCGGCAGTTGGAATGATAATTTTAATGGATTGTGTTTCGTAACCCATTATGGAAATAACCAAGTCGTGTTGACCGGATGGTAAATTTTCTAGTTTAAAAAAACCGTTTTTATTGGTGGTTGTGCCTTTCTCCAGATCTGAAACGTAAATATTTACAAAGGCTAAAGGTTCTTGAGTTTCTTTGTTCTTTATGTTGCCCTGTAAAGTATTTTGGCTATAGCTACTGGTCATAGCTAACAATAGAAATGTATTTATGAATAATTTCATATTATTTTTTTTATTTAATAATGTAAAGCCTCTGTTTTTCTGAGGCTATATAAAATGTGTTTTGCCATCATTTTAAGTGGCAAAATTAAATTAGGATTGCTGAAAAACGTTCAACAAAAGTCATTATTAAATTAAGGCAGGAGGGCCTCGTAAAGAAAAGGGTAAGCGTTGGTATTCACTTATGAAGAAGTATTGCGAAACACTTTTTAATGAAATTTCTTGACATGAAAAAATTTCAATATGTTGGTCTGGTAAATTAAAATTGTGATTCAGTTGGAACTTTTGAAACTCGCAATCTAAATCAACTTGGTGAAAGTGTGTAGAACTATCGCCATTACAAACTTTATGTTCATGGTGCTCAAAAATATGTATCACCTTAACTGAAGCCGGTAACATTAAAATGGCAACAACAAAAAGTGCAAATGCTCTAAAGATGATATGTTTTTTTAAATCGTTCAATTAATCAACAAATCTTTTTAAACCAATTCTGCAAAGCATCTTTTTTTCAAAATTCCAAAAGAATTTATGTTGACCGAATAGCCATCCAAAAAAGACCAATAGAAATTGGTACATAATGAACAGTAAAACAATTCGGATAGCCCAATAGCCAAATGTTCCTAAGCTTTCAGTAGATATCTCTAAAAAACCTAAAATGGGTTTGCCAATGTATGATGCCGTAGATCCTGTTACAGCGAAGACAAAAAAAATAACGATAATTTGCCAGTTATGTTCTATGTCCCAACGTTCTTTTAATTTTTCCAAAATTTGCAGTTTGAATGCAAAAATAATGAAAACGGATTTAAATTCGTGGAACCCATGGTCCTAATCTTTGCTTGTTGGTTAATTGGAAATAAATAAAATAGTTGTAAAGTTTATAGTTAACCTCGTAACCATAATCAATGCCCTGCTGATAATTGATTTGCATTTCGTACAAATTAGGGTTGAAGCGTTGGGGTTGAAGCACGCGCTGGTTCCATTCAAGGACATATTGATAATTTCGGTTTTCTAAATACTGCTGCGAGTAAAACCCTTCTGGCCTGGCTCTGCTGGCTAACCAAAAATTAAACCCAGGTTCGATTATAATAATTTGGTATTCTGTTTCATCGCTGGAAATTACAACCGTATCGTTCTTCTTTAAATTTTCTAAACGCTCATTTTTATTAGCTTTAGTAGTTTGTTTTGAAGTATTGCAATTGAAGATAAATACAGAAAGAATGATTATGTAAATTAGTTTTTTCATCAGTTTTATAATTATGGTTTTATCAAATGTAACGACGGGTTGAATCTTATAAAACCGATAATGAGTGAACCATTAATATGGTTTAGCGAATGGGTTTACTTAGCTTAAATTTACAAAAACTAATTTTTAATTATTTGGTTTTAAATTAGTTTTAACAAAAAAAGCATTAAGAGAATACTTAACGCTTTTAATTTAAATATTATGTCCCGTCCTGAAATAGCGATACACTAAAACCTTAGTGTAATGGAATTACCAGAAAACGATGGGTATATCAAAC